>CAWFGH010000003.1:0-339694 GCA_963815255.1 uncultured delta proteobacterium
CCCAGCGCGCGGCGCGCGGCGAACTTGATCGCGGCGTTGTCGATATTCACCGAGCACAACGATCCGCACATGCTGCAGACGTTGGAGCCTGCGGCCTCGCTCTCTTCCTTGTAGCGGCGCGCCTTGTCCGGGTCCATCGCCATCGCGTACATGCCCTCCCAGTTAAGCGCCTTGCGATAGCGCGACATCTGGTCGTCCAGACTTTGGCCGCGCGCACGCCTTTGACCAGGTCGCCCGAGTGCGCGGCGATTCGCGTCGCGATCACGCCCTCGCGCACATCGTCGATATCGGGCAAGCGCAGATGCTCGGCCGGAGTGACATAGCACAGGAAGTCGGTGCCGGCGGCGGAGGCGATTGCGCCGCCGATCGCGCCGGTGATGTGGTCGTAGCCCGGGGCGACGTCGCAGGTCAGCGGGCCGAGCACGTAGAACGGTGCGCCGCCGCAGATGCGTTTTTCGAGCCGCACGTTAGCCTCGATCTGGTCGAGCGGCACGTGGCCCGGGCCCTCGATCATCACCTGCACGCCGGGGTTGCGCGCGCGCTCGGTCAATTCGCCCAGCACCAGCAACTCGGCTATCTGGCCGCGATCGGTGGCGTCGCCGGTGGCGCCCGGGCGCAACCCGTCGCCGAGCGAAATCGTTACGTCATGCTCGCGCAAGATCGCGCAGACCTCGTCGAAATGCTCGTAGAGCGGGTTCTCGCGCCCCGTACGCTCCATCCAGGCCGCGAGCAGCGCGCCGCCGCGCGAGACGATACCCTCGATCCGCTGATGCTGGCGCAGGCGCGCGACGCTCTCGCGCGTCACCCCGCAATGCAGTGTCATGTAGTCGACGCCCTGGCGTGCCTGGCGCTCGATCACTTCGAGAAAAAACTCGCGCTCCAGCTCCATGATCGAATGATCGGAGGCGACCTGGTAAATCGGCACCGTGCCCAGGATGACCGTGCATCGCGAGAGCAGCTCGGCGCGAATCTTGTCGAGGTCGGTGCCGGTCGAGAGATCCATCACCGAATCCGCGCCAAAGCGCACCGCGGTGTAAAGCTTCTCGACCTCTTCGTCGAGCAGTTGATGGAAGTTCGAGGCGCCGATATTGGCATTGACCTTGGTGCGCAGCCGTTTGCCGATTCCGATCGCGCGGAAGTCGTGATGGATGTTGTGCGGAATGACCGCCTCGCCGCTGGCGACGAGTCCGCGGATTTCTTCGGGGGCGAGGCCCTCGTCCTCGGCGACCTCGATCATCTGCGGGGTGACGATCCCTTTGCGCGCGGCTTCAATCTGGGTCATGTCGGGCATACCTCTGATGAATCATTCAAGACCACTTATACTCCATGCGGATGCCGTTCGTCATGGTCAGCGAAACGGCTTAAGGCAAATCGGCTAAAGGACAGAACGAAGTCAAGTCGCGGCGGTGCGATCGCTCGGCGAGCAGCCCGCAACCTCGAACACTCACTATAGGTGGGGCTCGGAATCGCGGTCAAGTTGATCGAGAGAGGAACTCCGTCTCTTCGGGAGTCGGGACGCGGCCCAGTACGCGGACGATGAGAGACGCGGAGCTGAGCCGTTATGGCACCGCTCCGCGCTCGCGCCGGGTACTTCCGTCTCTATGGTGCAGGTCGCACGACCGTATTGCCGTCCATCGTGACCGCGCCAGCAACGTCGGCAGCTCCCGCCAGCGCCCTACCGTTCAGTACCGTGCCGCTCACCAGCGTGATTGACGTTGCGAATTCATGCACCGACACGACAGGGAACTGAAGGGTAGATATCAAGTGGAATATCCACTGTATATCGATATGAGCACCCCAGCGCAGAGACGAGTACGCCGACTTAGTAAAGAAACGAGAAATATAGAAAAATGGACCGTGGCGACTCGAGCAAACGCGCGCTTGGCCGCTTCAGCGGCAATATATTGCCGCTCCCCGGCGGGTCGTGTCTCGTCGCTCGTCAGTCGACATCATCTTCGCTGAGCAACTCCGTCTTATAGAAACCTCATATGTCGGGTACGTAACGTGCTCGGACGTTATGGCAGGCATGCGAGAGGTGCGCGCACGATCTGTCGGCGCGCTCATCCGGGCGGAGCGTTCGCATCAATAGTCAGTGCGGGCCAGCGGCGGTGACAGAAGAGATGCTATCGCACCGTGAAGTAGCCAACCTCCAGCACGCGATGACAAAGACAGGAATTGCCACGCCGCGAATTGGGATGCCGAGCACGCCGATGCGCAACTGCCAACTTGGGAAGACGTGGCTCATCGCGCTACTGGTGGTAAGCTTTGTGGGCTCGATGGCAGGATGCGACAATACGGGCAGAGCGCTTCCTCAACCACGCCCAACCGCCTCCGCCACCCCGACCGCCATACCGACCGCTACACCAACAGCCAGCCCGACGCCAACGCCCACGCCGGCTCCGACGCCACCCCCGACGCCGACGCCGACACCGACCGCCACGCCGACGCCACCCCGACGCCGACCGTCACGCCGACTCCAACCCCGAGTGCCAACCCCGACGCCGACCCCGACCGCCACGCCGACGCCGGCACCGACGCCAACGCCAACACCGACCGCCACGCCGACGCCGACGCCGAACGCCGACGCCGACGCCGACACCGACGCCAACGCCGACGCCGACACCGACGCCGACGCCGACTCCGACGCCAACACCGACGCCAACGCCGACGCCAACGCCCGACGCCAACGCCGACGCCAACGCCGACCCCGACGCCGACACCGACGCCGACGCCGACACCGACACCGACGCCGACGCCGACACCGACGCCAACGCCAACGCCGACGCCGACCCCAACACCAACCCCGACACCGACGCCGCCCACGGTGGTCTCGGTCGGTCCCCCTATCTCAGGCTGCGGGGGACAGGGGATGCCTATCAATCAGGAGGTAACGGCGACCTTCAGTGAAGCGATGGACCCCGCAACCATCACCGGATCAACCTTTACGGTGATAGGGCCTGGCCTGACTCCCGTAACAGGGAACGTTAGTTACGATGCGGCCAACGGCATCGCGATCTTTGCGCCAATAGGCACTTTCGCAGCGAGCACCGAATTCACTGCGACGATTATGACGGGGGCCAAGAGTCTGGGGGGCGCTCCGCTGGCGGCTGACTTCGTGTGGAACTTCACGACCGGTGCGGGCGTTGACACGACCGACCCGAGGGTGACCTCCACCAACCCTGCCGACCTCGCCATGACCGTGAGCACCAATCAGAAAATAACTGCGACCTTCAGTGAAGGGATGGACTCGTCCACCCTTACCGGGGCGACTTTTATTTTGACCGGGCCCGGGATCACGCCGGTATCAGGCACGGTTACCTATTCCACCATCGGTACAACGGCGACGTTTACGCCGAACAGCGCTCTCGCCGTCAACACCGCGTACACGGCGACGATCGCGTCGGGGGTCCAGGACCTCGCAGGAAATGCGCTGGGAAACGCGTTTAGCTGGACCTTTACCACCGGCGCGACCCCGGACAGCACCGCACCCACAGTGATTTCCACGACCCCTGCCGATGGCGTCAGCAGTGTGTCCCTTAGCGCCGCGGCCAACGCAACGTTCAGCAAGGCGATGGATCCTTCAACCATCACCACAGTGACATTTGGGCTGACCGGGCCCGGCACGACTCCCGTGGCAGGAAAAGTCTCTTATGATGTGGCGAGCCGAATTGCGACCTTCACTCCGGCAAGTGCACTGGCAGGCGGCACGACATTTACCGCCACCATTACGACCGGCGCCAAGGACCTGGCAGGCAATGCGCTGGCGAGTAACTTTGTATCGAGCTTCGTCACCGGTTCGGCCGCGGGTCAGGGGCCGATAGACCTTGGGGCGGCCACTAATTTCGCGGTCCTGGCTCAAGCCACGGTCACCAACGCAGGAGCGACTATCGTCAATGGGGATATTGGATTGAATCCCGGCATCTCGGTGACGGGATTTCCGCCGGGAACCATCAACGGGACGATTCAAATCGGCAATCCTCCCGCGCTCGCGGCCAACGCCTCTTTGGCGACCGCGTACGCCGCGGCCGTCGCGGTGCCGGCAGGAACCCCTATCATTGCCGATCTGGGCGGACAAATTCTCTCCCCGGGCGTCTATACGGCCGCTGCCGCGGCTACGATAGCGTCGGGTAATCTCACCCTGGACGCTCAAGGTGACGCGAACGCGGTCTGGATCTTCCAGATAGGGTCCACCCTCGTTACCACCGCCACCGTCGGCAATGTTATCCTGGCGAACGGCGCCCAGGCCTCCAACGTCTTTTGGCAGGTGGGTAGTTCAGCGACGATTGGAACCAACACCACGTTCCAGGGAACCATCCTGGCTGATACGTCAATCACGGTGACGAGCGGCGACATACTAAACGGCAGAGCGCTGGCCGCCGCCGTCGTTGCCACGGGCGCGGTCACCCTGGACACCAACATTTTCACGCTGCCCGCCTGTCAGTGATGAAGCTTTCGAGGTGAAAGCGGCAGTGCCCTGGAAGCCGGCTTTTGTCGCTTTCGCTCTCCGTCGCAGGAGAGCGCAAGCCAACTCGAATTCCGTGAAGCTCTCAGTTTGAGCGGAAAGCGGCTTCTTCGGGCGTCGATACGCGGCCGAGCACTGCATTGCGATGCGGGAAGCGGCCGAACTGGCGGATCACTTCCAGGTGATGCTCAGCGTATTTGACGTATCCGGCGGTCTCGGGATGCTCCGCGGCGAGCTTGCGAAAGAGCCTGACCGATTCGTGCTGGTCGTCGAGGTTCTCGCTGTGCTGGAACGGGAGATAGATGAACGCCCGGCGCGCCGGCGGCAGTGCGAGGTCGAAGCCGCGTGCGATCGCCTCCTTCGCTGTCGCGAGCGCCTTGGGATCGGTCGCGAATGCGCGCGGCGTGTCGCGGAAGATGTTGCGCGGAAACTGGTCGAGCAGCAGGATCAGCGCCAGCGCGCTTGACGGCTCATCCTTCCAGCTATCGAGTTCGCCGCCGGCCGCCCGTTCATGATCGGCGAGAAAGCCGGTTCTACAGGCTTGGTCAAAGCCGGCGTCCTGCACGAACCATCGCCGCTCGTGCTCCGGGTCGGAGCCGTCACCGAACCAGAATTGCAAAATTTCGTCGACGCGTTCCATCCAAGACTTTCCTCACGCGGAAAGCCGCCCTGCGACGACCGCATAGTTCCGCTGATCACCGACAGGCCGGATCGTAACGCGAACCTTTTCGGCATACAAACCCGGCTGTTTCTGAGGCTCCCTGTGGACGTACCGCCGTTCGTCATGTACGTTTGTGCATATGCGAGGGCGCTCGGCGGGGTTTGAGTGGGACGAGCGCAAAGCGCGGACGAATTTTCGCAGACACCGGGTCGACTTCGCTGACGCCACGACAGTTTTCGAGGATGTTCGCGCTGTCACTGTCGTCGATGAGGACCCGGATGAAGAACGTTACGCCACCATCGGTACGGACGCGCTCGGCCGGGAGTTGGTCGTGGTTTACACTGTCCGTGGCGAACGCATAAGAATCATTTCCGCGCGGCGAGCCACCCGGCGTGAACGCGCGCAGTACGAAAAGCAGGGCTTATGAAGCGCGAATACGATTTCAGCAAGGGTCGGCGTGGTCCGGTCGTACCTCTCGAGCTGGGCAAGACCAGGATTACCATCCGGCTGGACAACAGAGTTCTCGATCACTTCCGCAAGCGCGTTCATGAGATGGGCGGCGGCAGCTATCAGACTCTTATCAACGACGCGCTGCGCGAGCACATCCGACGCGGGGGGATCGAGGCGGCAGTGCGGCGAGCCGTGCGGGAAGAGCTCAAAGGAGCGCGGCTCAACCGGTGCGCCGACGGATAAGGACTCATACTCCGGTAGAGGAGTGAAGCAGCTTTTTTATGAGTAAAATTATCCATCTCAACGCGTTCAGCCAGTGTGCGGCGGCGCTGCAATCGTTCGGGCAGTTCCGTAACCCGCGCGACCGGACCTCGCAGCAATATACCTCGACCCGTTTCTGGGTCGACCTCGCGCGCACGCTTGAAGCCGGATGCTTCGATTCGATTTTCTTCGCCGACGTCCACGGCGCCTACGACGTCTACAAGGGCAGCGCCGAGGCCGGGATTCGCCACGCCGTGCAGTTTCCCGGCAACGATCCGACGATGCTGTTTCCCGCGATGGCGCAGGCGACGCGCCATCTCGGCTTCATCTCGACTTACAGCACGACCTACTATCCGCCGTTCCACACCGCCAAGCTGTTTTCCTCGCTCGACCATTTCACCGGCGGCCGCGTCGGATGGAATATCGTGACCTCGTATCTCGACAGCGCCTGCCGCAATGGCCTGGGCGAGATGCTCCCGCACGACCAGCGTTACGAGCGCGCAGAGGAATACATGGAGGTCGCGTACAAGCTCTGGGAGGCGAGTTGGGAGGAGGACGCGGTGGTGCGCGACTCCGCCCGCGACATGCATACCGACCCGGCCCGCGTTCATCCGATCCATCACAAGGGCAAGTACTTCGAGGTCGAGGGGCCGCACATGTGCGAGCCGTCGCCGCAGCGCACGCCGCTCCTGCTGCAGGCCGGCCAATCGAGCCGCGGTATCGCGTTCGGCGCGCGCCACGGCGAGGCGCTGTTCGTGGTCTATCCGACGATCGACGTCACGCGCGCGCGAGTGGCGCGCATCCGCGCCGCCATCCGCGAGCAGGGGCGCGACCCGGGGCACGTCAAGCTGGTGCTGGCGCTGGCGGTCATCGTCGCCGAGACGGACGAGGAGGCGCGGCTTAAGGAGCAGCGCCTGCGCTCATATGCCAGTCCCGAGGGCGCGTTCGCGCTGTTCGGCGGATGGACGGGAGTGGACCTCGCGCAATTCCGCGACGAGGACGTGCTCGATCGTTTTCCTTCGGAGGGAATCAAGTCGGCCGCACGTTGGTTCTCGGCGGTGCATCCGGAACGCTCACCGCTTACGCTGGCCGAGGCACGCGAGGAGATGAAGCTCGCGAGCCTGATACCGCTCGTCGTTGGCGAGCCCGCACGCGTCGCCGACGAACTCGAGCGCTGGGTCGACGAGACCGGAATCGACGGCATCAACCTGGTGCCGATATATCAGCCCGGCAGCTTCACCGAGTTTATCGAACTGGTGGTGCCCGAGTTGCAGCGCCGCGGCCGCATGCGCACGGGTTACGACGGTAACACGCTGCGCGAGAACCTGTTCGGCACCGGCCATCGCCGCCTGCTGCCCGACCATCCGGCGTACCGCATCGCCGGCATCAGTCCCGATCCCGAGCGCCGAGTCCGAGTCGCGCTCGCCTAGCAGCGGCGCAGCCAGGCAGCCGTTGCCAGTCAGTAGGTAGGAATTTCGTCGCGCCGAGTGCTTTGGGAACCGCTGGTCGGACAGGTGAAAGCGTACGCGACCTTGGTTACTTTCCGCGTCTGCGCGCTGAACAGCACCATCATCACGATGCACGGTTCGATTTGGCCTTGAAGCTCGATCACCCGTTCGTCGTGCCCGGTGCCCTTGAGCTTGGGATAGCGCTGATGCACGGCCTCCGGGCCGAGGCCCGCGAGCGGCGAGTGTGCGTCCTCGATAATCACCAGCTTGTCGTTGTCGTCGAAGAACAGCGCGTAGCTGGTCTCGGGCGGATTGTAGACCGTGGCCGGCTCGGGCTGCACCTTGCCGATCTTGACCTCCGGAAAGCCAGCCGGCGGCCGCGGATTGCCGGGGTAGTCCTGCGGCGCGGCCGGGAACATCTTGACCACATCGGGGAGCGCGCTGAGCCCAGGCACCAGGTCGCCAATCTTTTTTCCGCTCCGCAGCACGGCCGGATAGTGAAACGGTTCGGCCGCATACGCGGGGAATGCCGCGAACTCTATAGAGAACTCTATGATGACGGCAGGCAGGATCACCGCAAGCAGCGGGAGAAGGGGGAGAATGATCGATTCGGTTCGCGGCTGGCGGCGGAGCGTGATTTGCATGCTATTGGCTTCCCTCATTTTCGGCGTTCCTTCAATCGCGCGGTCGCCAAAATAGCTTTACATGACAGCTTTACAAGATAGCTTTGCAACACAGCGCTTTGGTCGATTGCACAGCTTTGGCCGAGCGACCCGAATCGTGATAAGCCTCCAAAAGGAGCGTAAGGTGGTCCGGCTTGCACGCGGCGGCGCCGTTTTTGGGCGGCGGGCGCGGCGAGATCGGCGGGAGGAACTTTCAGTTGACCCTTCTTCACTGCGATCGGACTTCCCTGCGCACGGCGTCAGCGCTCGAGCGAACCACAAGCGTGAGGTGAAGCGATGAAGTTCGGCATCTTCTACGAAATCTCCGTGCCGCGACCGTGGGACCGCGAAACCGAAAAGCGAGTCTACGACAATTGCCTTGAGCAGGTCGTGCTGGCCGACGAACTCGGCTTCGACCAGGTGTGGGCGGTCGAGCATCATTTTCTCGAGGAGTACTCGCACTGCTCGGCGCCGGAGATTTTCCTCACCGCCTGCGCGATGAAGACCAAGAACATCCGCGTCGGCCACGGCATCATCGTCTGCGTTCCGCAGTTCAATCATCCGATCAAAATCGCCGAGCGCACGGCCACGATGGACATCATTTCGGGCGGGCGGCTCGAAGTCGGCACCGGCCGCTCGGCCACCTGGACCGAGCTCGGCGGCTTCAACGCCAATCCCGACGAGACCAAGAAGACCTGGGACGAATTCGTGCACTGTCTGCCGAAGATGTGGACGCAGGAACGCTTCGGTTACGAGGGGCGCTCGTGGTCGATGCCGGTGCGGACCATCCTGCCAAAGCCCTACCAGAAACCGCATCCGCCGCTGTGGGTCGCGGTCACCAGTCCGGGCACCGAGATCGACGCGGCCGAGCGCGGGATGGGCAGCCTGGGGCTGACGTTCGGCTCGTTCAAGGAGCAGGCGGAGAAGGTGAAGAACTATCGCCGTATCATCCGCAATTGTGAGCCGGTCGGCGAGTTCATCAACGAAAAAGTGAGCACCGTCAATTTTCTGTATTGCCATGAGGAGACCGAGAAGGGGGTGAAGAACGGCCGGCGGCTGCTCGGCACGTTCAATTTTCTCGCCGCGCAACTGCTCGCCTGCCGCGAGGCTTATCCGACCAAGTCGTATCCCTCGCTCGGCCTGCTGCCGACGCTGCGCCAGGAGGCCGCGGGCCCCGGCGACGATCACGGCGTGCCCGAGGGTATCGCGATCGGCGATCCGGAGCGCGTGCTGCGCGCGTGCAAGAACTGGGAATCGGCCGGCGTCGATCGGATCAATTTTCTGCTCAACGCGCTCGAGACGATTCCGCAAAAAGACGTGCTCGAGAGCCTGCGCACTTTCGCGAGACACGTGATGCCGCATTTTCGCGACGAGAATCAGAGCGTCGCCGCCGCGGGAGGCCGCTGATGCCGCCGCGGTTGGGAAAACTCGACGCCAAGGCCTTCGCCGAGAAGGGCGCGCGCGAAATCCTCGGCTACAAAACCGAGCCGTGGACGCTCAAGCAGGCGCAGATCCTCAACTTCAACCACGAGATCGATGACGACCTCGGCGACTACCTGCTGCCGCGCACGATGCATCCGGCGATTCCGGCCTATGCGACCTTCACGGTGATCGTATGCCCCGAAAGTCCGGTCGGCGCGTTTTCGCTGGGCGAGGTCAAAATCGCCGGCCGGGCCGGCGTGCGCCCGCGCGATTTCGTGCTGCGAAGTTTTTGCGACAGCGGCGACGCGCGCCGCGAACTCGCCGAGCGCTGGGGCTATCCGACCGTGCCGGGCGAGATCAAGCTTACCGTGCGCCACGACCGCGTTATCGGCCGCGTCGTCGCCGAGGGCCGCACGATCCTGGAAATGGATATGCTCGACCGCGACATGATCTCCGGCAACGACATCCAGTACATCGCGAGCATGCACCTCGCACGCAACAGGGAGGACGGCCAGCTTGTGCTGGTCCAGGTCGATCCGGACTTCGTGTTCTCGCGCGCTGAGCGCGGCCGTCCGCTGCTGCGCACGCTCGACAGCGCCGCGTGGGGCGATACCGGCGGCCATCTAAAAGTGCGCAATCCGATCTCGATGAGCTACGCGGTGGCCGACATCGCGTTGCCCCGGATTCGCTTCATCTGCGATCCCGAGCGTCCGGCTTTCCAGGGAACAACCAAGGTCGCCGCGTAGCGAGCCCTCACGGCCGGCGGATTCTCCGCCGGCCCTTTTTGTCCCCTACTCTCAGTCCACAGCTTTCCGTCGCAGCAGCTGGGCGCATGGCCATGATTGCGATGTATAGCCCCGTCTGATATATCGTACGATATATCTCCTAAGTGACTTTGGAGGACTCACCATGATGAGTTGCGGATACTCGCGGTTCGCGCGCCCCGGTTGGCATGGCTTCGGGATGATCGCCCGGTCGGGCAGATTTTTTGGTCCCGGCGAGGTCAGACTCGCGCTACTTTCCTTGCTGACGGAGGCGCCCGTGCACGGCTATGAGCTGATGAAGCAGCTCGAGGAGCGCTCGGGCGGAGTTTACCGAGCCAGTGCGGGCACCGTGTACCCCACGCTGCAGCAGCTAGAGGACGAAGGCCTGATCACTTCCGAATTGCGCGATGGCAAGAAAGTCTACCGGCTGACGGACGAAGGGCGGCGAGAACTCGAGGAGCGGGACGAGGCCGTCCGGGAGATCTGGCGGCGCGCCCGGCGATGGGAGGATTGGCGCAGCGCTTTCGATCCTGACGCGTCCGAGATCAGAGGCCCGGCGGAACGACTGGTCAAGGCGGCGTTCCGCGCCGTGGCGGGAGAGCGCGCGAGCGAACGGCGCATCGAGCGGGTGCGCGAGATCTTGCAGCGCGCGCTACGCGAACTTGAAGAATTGGCCCGCCCGCGCTAGCCGTCGTCGAAGCCGAAGTCCTACCCGCGTAGCATCGTTCATGTAGGGCCGTTCGAGAACGGCCCTTGTTTTTTCCGGACAGGACCGGGCAGCGCAGCTCTTGAGCGGCCCCTACAGTTCATGTGCCCGTCTGCGTTAGAATAAATCCCACATGCGCTGGACCACAGATAAAATCCGTCAATCGTTCCTCGACTTTTTCAAGGAACGCGGCCATCAGATCGTGCCCTCGGCGCCGCTGGTGCCCAAGGGCGACCCGACCCTGCTGTTCACCAACGCCGGGATGGTCCCGTTCAAGGATTATTTTCTCGGTATACGCAAGCCGCAGCAGCCACGCGTGGCAGATTGCCAGAAGTGCCTCAGGATTTCCGGCAAGCACAACGACCTCGAAGCTGTCGGGCGCGATTCGTACCATCACACGTTCTTCGAGATGCTCGGCAACTGGTCGTTCGGCGATTACTACAAAAAAGAGGCGATCGAATTCCACTGGAAGCTGATCAACGAAGTCTGGGGCATCCCCGCCGACCGTCTCTGGGCGACGGTGTACAAGGACGACGACGAGGCCGAGCAGGCATGGCTCGAACTCGGATACCTGCCGCGCGAACGCGTTCTGCGCTGCGGCGAGAAAGACAATTTCTGGGAGATGGGCGAGACCGGGCCCTGCGGGCCGTGCTCGGAGATTCATATCGATCGCGGACCGGCGGCCTGCAACCGGAGCGGTCATGCCGATTCGAGCGAGGAGTGCGCAGTCAACGTCGAGGGCTGCTCGCGGTTTATCGAACTGGCGAATCTCGTGTTTATCCAGTTCAACCGCGACGCGACCAGGAAGCTTACGCCGCTGCCGATGAAACACGTCGACACGGGCACCGGCCTGGAGCGCGTCGCGTCGGTATTGCAGACCCTGGAGACCAACGCCAACCCGCCGCTCGGCAACTACGACATCGACATTTTTGCGAAGCATCGAATCGATTGAAGAGGCATCGAGAAAGCGGATGCAGGTAGTTTGGCACCGACCAGACGCTCGCACTACGGCGAAGCGTCCGAAGCGGACATTTCATTTCGCGCCATAGCCGACCACGCTCGTGCGATCAGCATTCCTGATTGCCGAAGGACTCGACCCCGGGAAACACAGACCGAGAGTATGTTCTTGACGCCTGATCATTCGCCGCGCCGCCCGACATGGACGCTACCTCGGAATCCAGCGTCCGTTTCTCGCGCAAGTGTGCGATGGCGTTCGCTGAGGCGATGGGCAGGTGCGTACGACGAACTGCGACAGCGAAGCGCGCCCGCATCGCAGAACGTTGTAACCCAGGAAGAGGAGCGCTTCGGCGAAACGCTCGACCGTGGACTCGAACTCATCGAGAGCGAGCGCGCGCGGCTCAGGCAATCGAATGGCCGTACGCTTTCCGGCGAAGTCGCTTTCAAGCTCTACGACACGTACGGCTTTCCGCTCGATCTGACGCAGGACGTTCTGCGCAGCGACGGAATCGAGGTCGACGCCGCGGAATTCAACCGCCTGATGGAAGAGCAGCGCGAGCGCGGACGCGCCGCGCGTAAGGACGATGCGATCGCCCCAGAAATAAAACTCGGTGCGGGTACGGCTTCGCGCTTCGTCGGACATCATCGCTACGACACCGAGTCCGAAGTGCTAGCGGCTCATCGCGACGGCGACAGCCGCGTCCTCCTGGTAACTGCCGAAACGCCCTTCTATCCCGAAGGCGGCGGCCAGATCGGCGACCGCGGCGTGATCGAATCGGCCTCCGGCGCAATCCTCGAGATCGTCGACACGCGCAAGGCCGACGGCTCGATCCTCCATGTCGGACGGCTGCTGCGCGGCGAGCCGGGCGATTTCGAGCGCGGCCGTCGCGTCAAGCTAAGCGTCGATCGGACGCGCCGCGACGCCGCGATGCTCAATCACTCCGCCACTCACATCCTGCACTACGCGCTGCGCGACGTGCTCGGCACCGGAGTTCATCAGGCGGGCTCGCTGGTCGCGCCCGATCGCCTGCGCTTCGATTTCGCGCACGCCGGCCCGGTCGGCGAAGGCGACCTGGCGACGATCGAAGAGGAGATCAACGCGCGTATCCGCGAAAACGCGGAGGTCGCGACCGAAGAGATGGCCTACGACGACGCTATCAAGGCCGGCGCGCTCGCCTTTTTCGGCGACAAGTACGGCGACGTCGTACGCGTGGTGCGGATGGGCGATTTTTCGGTCGAGTTGTGCGGCGGCACGCACGTCGCTCGCACGGGCGATATCGGGATTTTCAAGTTCGAGGCCGAAACAGGCGTCGCCGCCGGCGTGCGGCGGATCGAAGCGGCGACGGGGCAGGGCGCGCTGGAGGCGATTCGCCGCCGCGAGCGAATTCTGGAAACGATCGGTGGCCATCTGGGGGCCCGCGACGACGCGGCGGTCGAGCGGCTCGAGCGCCTCCTCGCGCGCGAGAAGGAGCTTGAGAAAAAGCTCCGCGCGCTAGAGCAGAAACTGGTCGCGGGCGACGGCGCGGCGGGCAGCGCCGATGCCGATAAGGTTCGCGAGGCGGGCGGCGTGAAAGTCGTCACGCGGCGCGTCGAAGGCGTCGACCCGCGCGCGCTGCGCGAGATGGCCGATCGGATGCGCCAAAAATACGGCTCTGCGGTCGTCGCGATCGGCTCGGTGGTGGACGGCAAGGTGGCAATCCTGGTCGCGGTCACGCCCGATCTGACCGGTCGAATCAAGGCAGGCGATATCGTGAAACAGATTGCCCCGATCGTCGGCGGCACCGGCGGCGGACGGCCGGACTTCGCTCAAGCCGGAGGACGCGACGCCTCGCGTCTCGACGAGGCGCTGGAACGAATCATCTCGCTGGTCGCGTAACTTGTGGCGCTGGTCGCATAACTTGTTGGCGCTGGTCGCGTAAGTTGTCGCGCGACCTGTTTGTAATTTGCCCTAAGCCGCACGCTTAATTTGCGCGTCACAAAGCCGGGCTTTAAAAGTGAACGCAAAAAGAGCTACGATCCTTCGCAACGCGGCGGAAGAACTGCCCCAGTTCTCGGGCGCTCGACCTCGCGAATAGACGGCACGAGGCTTAGCAAAACCATTTCTCAGCCAGCCACCGAAGATTCTCTCGAACTCCACTTCGACGACCATCGGTTCTTTACCGATCTTCTCGGCCAGCACGACGCCCACGTCCACGTGATCGAGCAGGCGCTCGGCGTGCGGATCGGCGTCAACGGCAGCACGCTGCGTATCTCGGGAGCCCATCCCGACCAGGCGCTGGCCGGCAAGGTGCTGAGCGAACTCTACGAGATCGTCAAGCAGGGCCATCCGATCTACCCGAGCGACGTCGAATACTCGGTGCGTATCCTGCGCGCCGATGGCAACGTCGACCTCAAGGACATCTTCCTCGACACCATCTATATCTCCGCGCACAAGCGCGTGATCGCACCCAAGAGCGTCAACCAGAAGCGTTATATCGACGCGATCCGCTCCCACGACATCGTCTTCGGTATCGGACCCGCCGGCACCGGCAAGACCTACCTGGCGATGGCGATGGCGCTGGCAGCGCTGATGAAAAACCAGGTCACGCGGATGGTGCTGTGCCGGCCGGCGGTCGAGGCGGGCGAGCGGCTCGGTTTTTTGCCCGGCGACCTGGCCGAGAAGGTCAATCCGTACTTGCGGCCGCTCTATGACGCGCTGCACGACATGGTCGATTTCGACCGCGCGCGCCGGATGCTCGAGCGCGGCACGATCGAGGTCGCGCCGCTCGCCTTCATGCGAGGGCGCACGCTGAACGACTCGTTTATCATCCTCGACGAGGCGCAGAACACGACCTCCGAACAGATGAAGATGTTCCTCACCCGCCTCGGCTACAGTTCCAAGGCGGTGATCACGGGCGACATCACGCAAATCGATCTGCCGAGCGGCAAGCTGTCGGGGCTGAAAGAGGCGCGCACCGTGCTCGCCCGTACGCCCGGAATCTCGTTCGTCTACTTCGACGAGCGCGACGTCGTCCGCCATCGCCTGGTGCAGGCGGTGATCACAGCTTACGAGGCGGCCTCCGAGGGCCGGCTCGAAGCCCTGCCCGACAACGGAATCAAACCCGCGAAGGAATAGGCGGTGGCGGTCGCGCTTCGATGCGAGACCGGCCGTGCGCGGCCGTACGCGGCGCGAATGCGCGCCGATGCGCGCCGCCTGATGGCGCTCGTTGGCGTTGCGGCGTGCGAGCTGTCGATTGTGATCGCCGACGACGTCTTCGTGGGCGCGCTTAACCGGGAGTTTCGCGGCAAGGATCGGCCTACCGACGTGCTGTCGTTCTCGCAGCTCGAGGAAGCGGATCAGCGCCGCGCGGCTTTGCCGCGCGGCGCTGATCCGGCCTTCGCAGCCGCGCGGCGGCGGCGCGGGGCTCCGCCCGCGCCGCTGCCGTCACCACTGCCGGTCGGACTGCTCCCGCCGCCGACACAAGCCGGCACGCTTTTGCCGGCTGCGGGGACGGCGCTCGGCGACGTCGTGATTTCTGTGGACACGGCGCGCCGCCAGGCGCGACGCCTTGGCGTCGCGCCGGCGGCGCGAATGCGCACGCTGCTCGTGCACGGGCTGCTGCATCTGCTGGGCTACGACCACGAACGCTCGCCGGCCGAGGCGCGGCGGATGTTCGCGCGCGAGCGCGAACTGGCCGCGGCGCTCAGACGCGCGGCTGGCGGCGGCGGAAGCCGCCGCCAGCCGCGCAAACGGGCGCGCAAGGGAACCGGCGCCACGGCGCCGGTTCCCTCGCGCGCGACGCAGCGTGAGGACTCAGAGCGATGACCGCGCAGGGAGTGAAAATGCCGTCGGTCGCGATGCTCACGCATTTCACCCGCGCCGGAAAAACGTCGTCCGCGCTCGACAACCTCGTCACCATCCTGCGCGATGGCGTCATCCGCGGCTCGACCCGGATGGTGCGCGAGGGTCGCGCCGTCGTATGCCTGTTCGACGTGCCGATCCGCGATTTGCGCGTGCTGCTTGACCGGCGCAACCGGCGCCGCTATGAGCCCTTCGGGATCGCGATCGAGAAACGCTATGCTTTCCGGGCGGGAGCGCGGCCGGTCATCTATTTGCCGTCGCGCGAGGCTGAAAGTTTGCTCGCGCCGGGCGAGCGATGGCGTGTGGTCGCCCTTGAATTGGAGCGGGATGCACCGATCGATTGGAGCTATGAACGCGAGTGGCGGCTTGCGGGCGACCTCGCCTTGCCGGCTGGGCGCGCCGTTGCGTTGGTCGAGAACTGGCGCGACGCCGACGAAATCTACGATCGTTTTCAGGGCCAGCCGCCATGCGCCGGAGTGATACCGCTTCAAGAGCTGTTTGGGACGTCTTGAACGGCCCGCTCAACTTCACAACCCGTCTCGCGCTATGCGCCATCAGCGGCGTCGCGCTGGGCGTTGCGTTTCCCAAGTTCGACATCAACCTGCTCGCGTGGGTCGCCTTCGTTCCGCTGCTCCAGGCGATCGAGGGCGAGAGCATGGGACACGTGTTCGGCTACGCGTGGCTTCAAGGTTTGGCGTGTTACGTGGTGTCGCTTTACTGGATCGAGTTCACGCTGCATCACTTCGCCGGCGTCAATCCCGATCCTCGCGTCCGGCCCGCTGCTGCTGCTGGCCGGGATCATGGCGCTGTTTGCAGGCTTTGCGATTTGGGCTGCGCAGTTCGCGACCCTGCGGCTCGGACTCCCGATCTTCGTTACCTTGCCGATCGCGTGGCCGGCGGTGGAATGGCTGCGCAGCTTTTTTCCGATCGGATTTCCATGGAACCTGCTCGGCTACACGGCCTATCGCAACCTCGAACTGATCCAGTTCGCCGAGGTAACCGGCGTGTACGGCGTCTCGGCGCTGATCGTGTTCTTTAATGCTGTGGTCTTCGTCGTGCTGTTCGGGCGTCATTCGCGCCGCGTTCAGACCTGGAGCCTCGGCACGCTGACGGCCTTGATGCTGGCGGTGCTGGTTTTCGGGAGCATCCGGATGAACGCGCTCGAATCGCAGCCGCCGGCCGGCAAGATGCGGGTCGCGATGGTGCAGGGCAACATCCCGCAGAGCATCAAGTGGGACCCGGCTTTTCTCGACACCAGCTTCAACGTTTACGTCGACCAGACGCAGCAGGCCGCGCGCCATCACGTTGACCTGGTGATATGGCCGGAAGCAGCGGCAGCGTTTCTCTTCCAGCCCACCGCGCTCTATCCGCCGCGTTTCGCCGGCGACGCGGTCTACCGCGACCGCCTGCTCAAGCTCGCGGCTGACACTGGCGTTCCGATTCTGTTCGGCGCGCCGGCGCTCGGCGTCGCCGCCGATGGCGAAATCGGCGCCTACAAC
Organism: uncultured delta proteobacterium; assembly: GCA_963815255.1. GTDB lineage: Bacteria > Desulfobacterota > Binatia > Binatales > Binataceae > JAKAVN01. Next base: position 17,134 of record CAWFGH010000003.1, read on the forward strand.
CGCGCCTACCTGGTTTCGAGTACGGGTAAGGTGGTCGACTATTACGACAAGATCCAGCTGGTGCCGTTCGGGGAGTACGTGCCGATGCGTCCGCTGCTGGGCTTGCTCGTCAACCGCATCGTGCACGGCTTCGGCGACATGATTGCGGGGACCGAACAGACGCTGTTCCCGGTCAAGGGCGCGCAGGTCGGCGTGCTGATTTGCTACGAGAGCATCTTTCCCGATCTCACCCGGCGCGCGGTCAAGCGCGGCGCCGACGTCCTGGTCAACATCACCAACGACGCATGGTACGGCAAGAGTTCGGCGCCGTACCAGTTGCTCGCGATGACGGCGATGCGCGCGGTGGAGACCAAGGTCCCGATCGTGCGGGCGGCCAACACCGGGATAAGCGCGGTGATCGAAGCCGACGGCCGAATCACGGCGAGCACGCCGCTTTTCAAGCGGGGTACCGAGATCGAGGATGTGAGCTGGCGTCCGCGGCGCACGGTCTACACGATAGTGGGCGATCTGTTCTCGGAGATTTGCTTCGTGCTAACGCTCGTCGGGGTGCTGCTCGCGATCCTGCGCCGCCGCGAAACACAAACGACATCGTCGCCGATTGCCGGAACGCTCAATCGCAACGGTAGCAGTTGACGTCGCACCACAAGGGCGCGCCCGTTTCGAGGTCATTAAGCTGCAGGCCCGTATCTGACAGAATGATCGAAGCAGTGGGTGAATGTCCCTGCACGGAGTGCAACGAATTCATGGAACTCAGCGAAATGCGCGATCAGGTAGCCGATTTCGAAACCCGCACCGATAAGCTCGGGAGGCGTCTTTGACGTCGCTCGTCTCAAAGTCCGCCACGAAGAACTGCTTATAGAAACCGGCAAGCCCGGCTTCTGGGATCGGCCCGATACCGCCCAGGCCACGCTCAAGGAAAACGACCGCATCAACGAACAGCTCGCCGGCTTCGAGCGGCTGCGCGCGGCGATCGATGAGGCGCGCCTGTTCCTCTCGATGGCCGAGGAGGAAGGCAGCGACAACTCGGAAGCGGCGCGCGAAACCGAAACGGCCCTTAACAAGGCGCGCGGCGAAATCGAGCGCCAGGAATTGCAGGTGATGCTCGGCGGCGAGTACGACCGGCTCGGGGCGATCGTCTCGATCCATCCGGGTGCCGGCGGACTGGAGGCGCAGGACTGGGCCGAGATGCTGCTCAGGCTGTACCTGCGATGGGCCGAGCGGCGCGGCTACAAGAGCGACCTTGCCGATTTGCAGCCGGGCGACGGCGGCGGAATCAAGAGCGCTACTTTCACCGTCGAGGGCGACTACGCTTACGGCTACCTCAAGGCCGAGGCCGGGATCCATCGCCTGGTGCGCATCTCGCCGTTTGACGCCAACGCGCGCCGCCATACCTCGTTCGCCTCCGTGTTCGTCTTTCCGGCGATCGACGACAAGGTCGAGGTGATAATCAATCCGGCCGATCTGCGCGTCGATACTTTCCGCGCGAGCGGCGCCGGCGGTCAGCACGTCAACAAGACCGATTCGGCGGTGCGGATGACGCATTTTCCGAGCGGGATCGTGGTGAGCTGCCAGAACGAGCGCTCGCAGCACAAGAACCGCGCGATGGCGATGAAGATTCTGCGCGCGCGGCTGTTCGAGCTCGAGGAGCGCAAGAAGCGCGAGCAGTTCGAGCAGTTCAGCAAGGAAAAAAAGGACATCACCTGGGGCAGCCAGATCCGCTCCTACGTCCTGCAGCCGTACCGCATGGTGAAGGACCATCGCACCGGTATCGAGATCGGCAACACCGACGCCGTGCTCGATGGCGCGATCGATCCGTTTATCGAGGCCTACCTGATGGGCGTGCGCAAGTCGGGCGCCGAGGTCGCGCCGGCCTGACCGTGCACGCTTGCACGGCGCGTCCGCGATGGCGCAAAGTCAAATAGCGCGCGCATCATGCCGCGCCCCCGCCGAAGTATGAAGGAGATCCCATGATCGACGTTTATTTCTGGATGACCCCCAACGGCTACAAGGTCACGATCGCGCTGGAGGAGTTGGGGATGCCCTACAACGTGATCCCGATCAACATCGGCAAGGGCGATCAGTTCAAGCCCGAATTCCTCAAGGTGAGCCCGAACAACAAGATTCCCGCGATGGTCGATTCCGACGGGCCGGGCGGCAAACCGATCTCGCTCTTCGAGTCGGGCGCGATCCTGATCTATCTCGCCGAGAAGAGCGGGAAGCTGATGCCCAAGGAACCGCGCGGGCGCTACAACGTGCTCGAGTGGCTGATGTTCCAGATGGCGAGCGTCGGTCCGATGCTCGGCCAGGCGCATCACTTTCGCCGCTACGCGCCCGAGCAGATCCAGTACGCGATCGATCGCTACACCAATGAGGCCAAGCGCATCTACAACGTGATCGACAAGCGTCTGGCCGAGGTGCCATACCTCGCCGGCGATTACTCGATCGCCGATATCGCGACCTATCCATGGCTGCGGCCGCATAAATGGCAGGGGCAGGAACTCGAGAATTTCCCGCATCTCAAGCGATGGTACGACGAGCTCGAAAAGCGCCCCGCAGTGCAGAAGGGATGCGCGGTGATGGCCGAGCATCTGCATCACGGGCCGCCCGACAAGGAGTCGTGGCAGACGCTGTTCGGCCCCAAGCAGTACGAGAAACGCTAGGAGGAAGCGGCGGCGCCGCATGTCCGGTGCGGACCGCGAACATAAACGCGGCCACTTGCCGCGCAACTCAACCGGACGTCACGTGTTCGTCGACGACGTAGGCCCTGGTCCGCGACCGAGTGAGAAACTTGGCCTCGTCCGCAGCAACCTGGTCGCCGATGCCTGGTCCCGAGAGCCGGGCCATCCAGGCGAGAAACGCGGCCCGGTCGGGAAATCCCAGTTCTGTCATGACGTCGAAGTCGACCGCGCCGCCTTCCTTAGTCAATTCCTCGCCCCGCACAAGGTATCTGCGTTTGTAAACGATGGGAGCGGGCGCCAAGCTGCAGATCAACGGGACGTGTTTATTTTCGTAGTATTCGATAAAATCTTGCATCTCGATGCCTTCTCTCTTGGTGAGAAAGCCAAATACCTTAAACACGGCGCTCCTCCTGCGAAACGGGATTGAGTTCACGGCTTTCGCACGATCGAATTCGAGTCTCAGGCGCTGGGATCTGCTGTACGGCAGTTCGTCGGACACCCTCGCGGGCGCTCAGCCGCGATGCGCGTCGAGCAGCTTCAGCAGCGCGTGCACGGTCTCGGTGGCCGGCACGCTAAGCCCGTGGCGGCGCGCGGCGCGCACCACGGCGCCGCTTATCGCGTCGTACTCCAGGCGCTTGCCGCGCTCGAGGTCCTGCAGCGTCGAAGTCTTGATCGCGCCCGCGTTGGAGAAGCCGCGGGCGACGTTGTAGAGCGCCTCGACGTCCTCGTCGGAAATTTTCGCCCCCTCCGCGCGACCGACCATCGCTGTCTCGTTGATCAATCGATGCACCAGCGCGTCGCTCTCAGGGTCGGCGAACATCTCGCCCAGCGTGCAGCGCGCGAGCGCACTCACTGTGTTGGTGCCGTTGTTGCCCATTAATTTTTTCCAGCGCACGCTCTTGAGATCGCGCGTGAACTGGCCGAAAACTCCGGCGCGCTTGAAAGCTTCGGCTATCCGCTGCGCGCGCGGCGTGTCGCGACCGTCGAGCTCGCCGAATTCGATTATGCCCGACGCGGTATGGAGCAGCTTGCCGGGCGCGGTGAGCTCGGCGCCCACGCGCGCGTTGCCGCCCATCACCGATTCGCGCGGCAGCACCGTGCAGAGCGCCGCTTCATTCTCGACCCCGTTCTGGATCGTCATCACGGCGCCGCCCTCGCCGAGGCATCCGTCGAGCAGGCGCGCCGTGGCGATCGTGTCGTAAGACTTGACGCAGAACAGGATTAGCTCGTAGGGCGCGAACTCGCGCGGGTCGTCGGTCGCCTTGACCTGCAAGCTGAAATCGCCCTGGAAGCTTTTCACTTCGAGCCCGTGCTCGCGCAGCACGCGCAGGTTTTCGCCGCGCGCGCAGTAGTACACGTCCTCGCCGGCACGCTGCAGACGCGCGCCATAGAACAGCCCGACCCCGCCCGCTCCCATGATCAGAATTTTCATAGCTATCCTCTCAGGCGGCGCGGGCGAGCGCGTCCTGCCATAGGCGTGTCACCGCGGCGCGCAGTTCTTCGAGCGTGCCGTCGTTGCGAATCACCGACGTTGCGTACTTGCGCCGCTCCTCGTCGGAGAGCTGCGCTCGGATGCGCGCCTCGGTCTGTTCGGGCTTGAGCCCGCGATCGCGCTCCACCCGTTCGATCACGCGTTCGCGCGCGGCGGTGACCAGCCAGATTTCGTCGAACAGCGGCTGCCAGTTGGCCTCGATCAGGATCGCCGCCTCGATAACGATTGGCCGCGTCTCGCCGCCGCGGCGCATCGCGGCGACCATCTCGCCCATGCGCGCGAACATCTTCGGATGCACGATCGCATTGAGCCTTTTCAGCGCCGCGGGATCGGCGAACACGATCGGTCCGAGCTTGCGGCGGTCGATCGTGTGGTCGGGAGCGAGGATGCCTTCGCCGAAAGCGTCGATCAGTTCCCGATACGCGGGAGCGCCCGGCTGGTAGATCTCGTGGCCGACCTTGTCGGCGTCGATTGCGGGCGCGCCGAGCTCGGCCAGAATTTTTGCCGCCGTGCTCTTGCCCGAGCCGATTCCGCCCGTGAGTCCGATGGTGATTGGTTTCATCGCGATTCGATCGTTACCGTGCCGCCGTTACCGCGCCGTCTAGCCGGCTGCTTCGCGCCCCCACGACTGGAGATTGTAGAGGTAGCTGAAGAAGCCGCCGCGCGAAAGCAATTCAGCGAAGGTGCCCTGTTCGGCGATTTCACCGTCGCGCAGCACCAGGATGCGATCGGCGTTCTGAATCGTGGAGAGCCGATGCGCGATCACCAGCGTGGTGCGCCCGCGCATCGCTTCGCGCACCGCGGCCAGCACCAACGACTCGGTCTCCGCATCCAGCGCGCTGGTCGGCTCGTCCATCACCAGCACCGGCGCGTCGCGCAGGAGCGCCCGCGCGATCGTCACGCGTTGCGCCTCGCCCTCGGAAAGACTGTGCCCGCCCTGGCCGACGACCTCGTCGAGTCCGGCCGGCAGGCGCGCGATCACCGGGTCGAGGCGGGCGGCCGAGGCGGCGCGTTCGATCTCGCGCTGGCTCGCGCCGGGGCGGCCCAGCGCAATATTCGCGCGCATCGTGTCGTACAGCACCAGCGGCGGCTGAAGCACCATCGCGACGTTGTGCCGCAGCGACTCCAACGTGAATTCCAGCGCGTTGTGTCCGTCGATGTTGATCGCGCCCTGCTGCGGTTCATAGAAGCGCACCAGCAGGCTCGCCATCGTGGTCTTGCCCGCGCCGCTCGGCCCGACTATCGCGACCGTCTCGCCGCGCCCGGCGCGAAAGCTCACGCCCTTGAGCACCGGATGGCCGGGCGCGTAGCCGAATGCGACATTCGCGAACTCTATCTCGCCGCGCGCGCGTCCGAGCGCCCGCGCTCCGGGCCGGTCCTTCACCTCCGGTTCGATCTCGAGCAATTCAAGGCATCGCCGCAATCCTGCCATCGCCCCCTGCACCATCCCATAGGTCTGGAACATCTGGTTGATCGGCGCGTAGAGCGAGGCGAGGTAGGTGGCGAACACGATCAGGTCGCCGATCGTAAGCCGGCCGCTCAACGCGTGCAGCGCGCCGAGGTAGATCACCACCGCGGTGCCGATCGCGATCAGCACGTTCACCGCGCCGGCGTAAGCGGTTTGTAAGGTGTACAGCCGCAGCGTTTCGCCGAGGCTCTCGCTGCTCGATTCGACGAACTCGCGGTAGGACTCGGCCTCGCGAGTGAAGGCCTGGACCACGTGGATCGCGGCGAGCGAGCGATGGGCCACCGTGTAGAGGCGGCTCTCCTTGACGCGGGCGGCGGCGGCGATGCGGTCGATAGGCTTGCTCGCGGTGGCGATCAGCGCGGCCAGAAACGGCACGACCGCCAGCGCTACGATCGTCAGCTCCGGGTCGATCCGCATCATTACCACGAACATCTCCGCCAGCATCACGACCGAGGAGAGCAGCGGGAACAGCCCGTTCATCGCGATCGTCTGGACCGAAAAAGTGTCGTAGGTGATCCGCACCATCAGATCGCCGATCGGGCGGCCGCGATGGAACGAGAGCGAGAGGCGCTGCAGATGGTCGAACATTTCCGCGCGTAGATCGTTGACCATCCGCTGGCCGATCGAAATCGAAATGTAATTGTTGAAGACGTTGATCAGGCCGAGCACCACGTAGAGGACGACCAGTCCGATGCAGGCGGCGATCAGCAGGTGCGGGGGGGAAAGCCGGACCGCGCGCGCCGGCCACGCCGTGCTTAGCGGTAGGCCGCGTAATACATTGTCGATCACGATCTTGAGGGGCCATGGCTTGAGCACTTCCAACGCCGCGGCGAGTATCACGCATACTATCGCCAGTGCGAGGCGCCCGAGATGCGGCCGCGTGCGGCGCAGCACCACGCCGATGAGCCCGAGCGTGCTCATCAGGCGGCTTCTTCCTCCACGTGGGCGCGCGCGCCGAGCGCGGCGATCGCATCCGCGGCGGCGGTCTTGAGCGCGGCGGGCAAGCGGCTTAGGTGCAACACGGCGAGAGCCGCGGCGCATACTCCCACGATCGCGGCCGCGGCGATCGCGGCGATGCCGGAGAAGCCGGTGGCGAGCATCATCACGACGATTGCCGCCGCGACCACCGCGATTCGCCGTCCCGCGGGCGCGGCGCGCCATGAGAGGGCGACGCGGCCATCTTCCAGCTCCAGGCCGTTGAGATGCACGCGCATCGCGGGCGGAATCACGATCACGAGGTCGTATGTTTCGTACCGATCGCCCGCGGCGGCGGCGAGGCCGTGGCGGACCAGCGCCGCACGCATCGCATCCAGCAATGGCTCGATGCCGCCGGGGCCGAGAGGCTCCGCCAGCGTAACCAGCACGCGGCCGCGTGCGCGCACGGTAGCAGCCTCGTCGTCGGCGGGGCCGGGCGGCGGCGCGGAACTCCATTTGACGCGCTCACGCGCCGCGCTGCGGGCGAGCGCTCCCGCCAGCGCGGCGAGCGCGAGCATCGCGCGCGCCGCCAGCGTCATCCGCGCGCCGTCCGACGGCGCGCGCAGCGCGGCGATACGGATCGCGCTCGCGAGCGTCAGCACGATCGCCGCCCATCCCAGCCAAGCAATCGGCGCGCTCGCCAGGCCGGCCACGATCATGACGATCGCGATCGCGACCCACGGTATCGTGAGCGGCAATTGCAAAAGCGGCGAAGTATCGGCGTTCGGATAAACGCTCTGGAAGAGCCCGCGGCCGAAGGCGCCGTAGTAAATTCGCGCGCCGCCAAACAGGCCGCCAAGCCACGAGGCGCCGCCATACATCGCGCCGGCGCCGTCGGCCTTCAGCGGATACTTGCGAAAGAGCAACCCCTCGCCGCGGCCGTAACCGCGTTGTTGTTCGACATACGCGGCGAGCGTTGGGCGGCGGCGATGAATCACGACCGCGGCGGGAGCGCTTGCGATCGTGAGTTTGCGCTCGTTAAGCCGCCACGAGAAATCAACGTCGTCGCCGGCGGCGGTGAACATCGGATCGAAGCCGCCGGCCGCCTGTGCGGCGGCTTTGTCGACGATCATGTTGCATCCGCACACTTGCTCGAGTGTGTCGTCGCCGGCGCGAACTTCGCGCGGTTGTCCCGGCGCGGCGGCGATCGCAGCCGCGAGCGCCGAGGCGGGCGGCGGCGCGAAATTCGGACCGCCGGCGGCCGCCGCGCCGCGGCGGGTGAGGGTTTCTACCAGGTGGTAGAGCCAATCGCGATCGGCGCGCGCGTCGGCGTCGATGAAAGCGACGCAGCTTCCCGCAGCGGCCTCGATTCCGCTGTTGCGCGCGGCCGCGAGTCCGCGATGCGCCATACGCAGCAGGCGCACGCCGGCGCGCGTCGCGATCTCGCCGGTCGTGTCGCTGGAGCCGTCGTCGACCACGATAGTTTCGTAGTCCGGGTAATTTAGATGGGCGAGCGAGTCGAGGCACTCGCCGAGCGTCGTTGCCGCGTTATACGCAGGCACCACGATCGACGCCTTAGGATGCTCCTTCAGCGGCGGCGGTATCGGGCGTCTAAATACCTCGCCGACCGAGTCGAAGGCTCGCTTGCGGATGCGTTCGCGCGTCACCAGGCCAAAGGCCCAGTCAGTGATCTCGGCGCCCCCGGTATGCCATTCGTCCGTGAAGGCGAACACGATAAAGCCCGAGAGCCCGAGCTCGAAGGCCGCGCGCGCTTGCCACGCGAGGAGTTCGGCCTGAGGCTCCTCGCCCTCGCGGATGGTGTCCATCCCGGTTTCGCTGAGCACCAGCGGGCGCTCGCCCGTCGCCGCCATCAGATGCGTCAGGTAGCGGCGGAAGTCGGGTTCGCGATGCAGATAGACGTTGAAGCAGATGAAATCGAGGAAGCTGAGATCGAGATATTCGGACGACGGATAGTTCGAGTAGGTGAAGAGCGAATCGGGCGCGATACTTTTACCAAGATCGTAAAGGTCGCCCATGAAGCGGCTTACCGCGCGCGCGCCGTGCCAGCGCACGATGTCGGAGCGGATTTCGTTGCCGAGGCTGAAAGCGAAGATCACGTCGGCGAACCGGCGCATCTCGTTGACCGAGTCGCGGATGGTGGCGCGGATGCTGGCGGACATCTGGCGCGAGTCGAGAAAAGCCATGTGAAACGGCCACGGCATCCCGACCATCAACCGCAGCTCGTGCTTCGCGGCCAGCTCGAACATCCACGGCGGCGGCGGCACGTAGGTGCGCACGACATTTGCGCCCAGCTCGCGGATCAGCGTGAAATCCTGCCCGGCGCGCTCGGGTTCCGGGTAACGCTCGCCGCGCGAGTTGGGCGCGAACGGTCCGTAGGAAACGCCGCGTGCATAGAATTTGCGCTCCCCCTCGAACAGGAATTTGCCGCGTGCGACGAGACGATCCATCCCGATGAGCTAATCGTAAACAATCGGAGCGCGCAACGCGGCCCCGTCCAAGCGCGGCTATTCAAACTGCGGCGCCGCGCACGCTCCACGCGGAGAGCGCTTTCCATCGCAACGTTGGACCGCTTATATTGCGCATGCATGGAAAAGAGACAGCACGACGAGGCGAGAAGTTTTTTTCTGGAGGTGAACGGGATCCGTCTGAGCTGCCAGGATTGGGGCGGCGAAGGGCCGCCGATCGTGATTCTGCACGCGACCGGATTCCTGGGACGGGTCTACCGGCCGATCGCGCTGGCGTTGCGATCGATGGGCCATGTCTACAGCTACGATCAGCGCGGCCACGGCGACAGTTCGCGCCCGGCCGACGGCGATTACAGTTGGGCGAGCACGACCGCCGATCTGAAGGCGTTCATCGTCGCGACGAAGCTCGAGGGCGCGCGCGGCCTGGGTCATTCGGCCGGGGCTACCGCGATCGGCTCGCTCGCGGGCGCGGAGCCGGCGCTAATCTCGCGCGCCGTGCTGGTCGAGCCGGTGGTATTCGACGATGAAGTTCCGGAGTCTGCGCAGGACTCGCTCTACGAACGCACGCGCAAGCGCAAGCGATGGTTCGAAAGCGCGGAGGCGATGTTTCGCAACCTCGTGCACAAGCCGCCATTCAACACCTGGCGGCGCGACATGCTGCGCGACTACTGCGAGTTCGGCACGCGGCCCGCGCCGCAGGGTGGAGTGGAACTGAAATGCCCGCCCGAAATCGAAGCGGAGTTCTATTCGCACGCGCGAGAATTCCCCGGCCTCGCGCTGATGCTCAAGAGCCGCTCGCCGTTGCTGCTGATGTTTGGTGAAAAAAGCGACTCGACAGGAATTAAAATCGCCGACAAGATCGCGGCGCAACTGGTGAACGGTACCGTGGTCACAATTCCGGACGCGAGCCACTTCCTGCCGATGGAGCAGCCGGAAATGGTCGCCCGGGCGGCGGCGGAGTTCTTCAACCGGAGTTAATCAGTTCGCTAGACCAATCCGTGGATTTTCGCGAACGGGTCCCACGACGGATCGCGATGCCATTCGTATTCCATCCGGATTGCTATTTGCTCGGCGCTTTCGGCGCCCGCGAGCCTCGCGATCAGCGCGAGCGTCATGTCGATTCCGGCCGAGACGCCCGATGAAGTTGCGAACTTGCCGTCCTCGACCCATCGCGCTTGCCTTATCCACTCGACAGCCGGGCCCTGTTCGGTCACCCATTTGAACGAGAGCTTGTTGGAGGTCGCGCGGCGTCCGTCGAGCAATCCGGCGCGCGCCAGCAGCGCCGCGCCGGTGCATACGGAGCTCACGATCTCCGCTTGCGCTGCGCGCTGCCTCAACCAATCCAGCAGGGGAGCGTTTTGGACCTCGCGCCGCGTGCCGATACCGCCCGGCACCAGCATGACGTCTATCCGCGGACAATCGGCGAGTGAGTAGTCGGCCATCGCACGCGGTCCCTGCGCGCTTTTAACCGCGCCGACCTTTTCGGCGGCCGTGACGATAGTGCATGCGCCGGCGATCTCGGCGTGCATCCCCCACGCTTCCAGCGGGCCGAAGACGTCGAGCAATTCGAAGCCCTCGAAGAGCAGCACGCCGACGGTTTTCAGCGACGCCATCGAAGCCTCCCTTTGGTGCGCGGGAATGATGTCCTCGCGGAAGGTGGATGCTAACCGTCGCGGCCGTGGGTGGGCAAGCGCGCGACGCGCGCGCTTGCCCACCCACCGCCTGCCACTACGGCGCAGCAGGCGGCGGCGCGCCGCCCCCTGCTGCGCTCGTTCGCCCCGCGCGGGCACCATAACGTGCGCTGCTGGAGCGGCCGGTTACGGCCGCTCCAGCAGCGCACGCGCCGCCGCGAAGATGAACGCCGCGCGCCGCCGTGGCGCGCATGGCGCGCCGCGGCGCTTGCAGAACCGGACCTGCGGCTCGTTTGGCCGTTCGCATTTCGTACAGAACGGTTTGTAGCCCTTCGCGCCGGGCTCGTTCAAGTAGCCCGACCGGCATCGCCATCCGTGCCGGGCGTTGCGGGGGGTATTGCGGCTCGGACGCAGTCCAGTTACTCAGGTTCCAAATCGTCGCGGAGGCTGTTTATGAGTCACACTTTGGAAGGAGGATGCCTCTGTGGGGCGGTGAGGTATCGAATAGATGGCGCTCCGCTCGTAAGCGGAGTGTGTCACTGCCGAACTTGCCGCAAAGCGGCCTCAGCTCCAGTGCTCCCGTTTCTTACATTCCATGTCGATCAATTCCTATTCACGCGAGGCAAACCGGCGGACTTCCGGTCCTCGTCAGCGGTAACTCGCAGCTTTTGCGACCGCTGCGGGTCGCCCCTCACGTACCGCAACGATGGGGAACTCGGTCAAATAGACGTAATGACTTGCAGCCTCGACAACCCAGAAGCCTTTCCGCCGACTCATCATGTATGGGTCGGCCACAAGATTGCTTGGTTGCACGTTGCTGACGGGCTGCCTGCCTATGATACGACGCGCAGCCGATCTTGAATGATCGATTCGGATACGAATTCCGCTGCCACACCGCTCCACGGAGCCTCGAATCAACGAGGGTTTTTGGCATCGACTACGGACAGCGAAAGAGGAATAATGGCCGGAACCAGCCGATATCGGCAAACGGAGAAACATCCCTGTGAAATTCGGCATTTTCATGGCGCCATTCCATCGCACGGGCGAAAACCCCACGCTTTGTTTCGAGCGCGACCTCGAACTCATCGAATGGCTCGACCGCACCGGCTACGACGAGGTTTTCATCGGCGAGCATCATTCCTCCGGATGGGAAATCATTTCGTCGCCCGACATTTTCATCGCCGCCGCCGCCGGACGCACGCGCCGCATCATGCTCGGCTCGGGCGTGGTCAGCGTCCCGTACCATAACCCGTTCAATATCGCGAACCGCTACGCCCTGCTCGACCATCTGACGCGCGGACGCGTGATGCTCGGATGCGGTCCGGGCGCGCTCGCGGCCGACGCGCACATGCTGGGAATCGACACGACTCAGCAGCGCCGCCAGATGGTCGAGGGCGTCAAGGCGATAATGCGGCTCTTCACCGAGGAGGGCGGGATCACGCTCGACGGCTCCTTCTTCCGCCTCAACGACGCCCATCTCCAGGTCAAACCCTATCAGCAGCCGCACATGCCGATTTTCGTCGCCAATACGATCTCGCCCTCGGGGATGGTCGCGGCGGGCGAGCTTGGATGCGGCGTGCTGTCGGTCGCGGCGTTCGCCGCCGGCGGCCTCGAGGGGCTGCCCAAGCGATGGGCGGTGGCGGAGGAGACCGCCGCCGAGCATGGCAAGACGGTCAGCCGCGCCAACTGGCGGATGGTGATGCCGATCCATCTGGCGGACTCCAAAAAGGAGGCGCTCGAGGACATCCGCGAGGGCGGCAATTCCTGGATTCAGGATTATTTCATCGACACGTTGGGCGCGAAGATCCAGTTCGAGGAATATCCGGGCCAGCCGCGCGAGGAGATGACCGTCGATCGGATGGTTGGGCGGGGCGGCGCGATCGTCGGCACCCCCGACGACGCGATCAAGCGCATCCGCGAAGTCCAGGAAGCCAGCGGCGGCTTCGGCGGGCTGCTCGGACTCGCCCACGAATGGGCCTCGCGCGAGAAGACGCTGCGCTCGTACGAGTTGTTCGCGCGCTACGTGATGCCGCAGTTCCAGGGCACGGTGGCCGAAATCGAATACTCGCAGCGATGGGCCGCCGGACAGCGCGAGTTGCTGTTCAACAAGTCGGTCGCCGGAATCATGACCGCGATGAACGACTACAAGCAGCATCGCGAGGCCATGGGCGAGAAGCCCTCGGAGATAGCCGACCAGCCGGTCACCCGGATCCGGCCGTAAGCGTTAAGCTCGCCGGTTCAATGCACTCGCAGCCGCCCCGACAGAGGCGGCTGCGTTTTTTTCGGCGCAGTCCTCGCGCGATTCGCGGCCATGCGTATTTCTCCGCGAGTCTCTCTGCGAATCTCTCGTGAACGTCTCGCAGCGCGCACGATTTCACACCGCGATCAAATACTACGTTGACCCACCAGCATCCCGTCGTTAGCGTGATCGCTATCGCTGCTGTGATCGCCAACATTGATTCGCGAATCGCGGGCCGGATGCGCGCTTCTCCCTTGGAGCAAACGCTTGTCGCATTTGAGCGAAGCGCAGATTCTTCGCTTCCTGGTCGAGCTTACCCTGCTGCTGCTCGTCAGCCGCACGCTGGGCGACCTGATGAAACGTCTGGGGCAAGCCCCGGTCATCGGCGAATTGCTCGCCGGCGTGATTGTCGGCCCCTCGGTGCTCGGCAACCTTGCGCCTGGCCTGTTCGCCGCGTGCTTTGGCGGCGATCCGATGTCGCGCCATCTGCTCGAGGCCTTTGCTTGGACCGGCGCGATCCTGCTCCTGCTCTATATCGGACTCGAAACCGACCTCGATATCCTCAGCGGCCAGGGACGCGCCGCCGCCTGCGTGTCGGTGTGCGGGATGGTGATTCCGTTCGGTGCGGGAATGATCCTGGGCCTGGCGCTGCCCGCGCAATATCTCGCCGCGCCGGACCAGCGGCTCATCTTCACACTCTTCATGGGTGTGGCGATCGCAATCTCGGCGGTTCCGGTGATCGCGAAAATCCTGATCGAGCTCGGCCTGATGCGCCGTGAGTTGGGAATGCTGATCCTGGCCGCCGGGTTGATCGACGACACCACGGGATGGCTCCTGCTGTCGCTGGTCGCGGGATTGGCGAGCGGCCGCGCGCTCTCCCTCGCCTCGATCGGCCTGCTGCTCGCCGAGGCCGGCGCCTTCATGGCGTTCTGCTACTTCGTCGGCGTGCGGCTGGTCACGTGGCTGATGCGATGGGTTGACGATCGCGGCGCCGCCGAGCATGGAAAGTTCAGCGCGATGGTGCTGGTCGCCTTCGCCTGCGCGATCGTGACTCAGGCGATCGGTTTGCACGCGGTGTTCGGCGCATTCGTCGCGGGGCTGATGCTGAGCCGCGCGCCGCGCGTGCGCGCCCGCGACCGCACCGAGATGGAAGCGGTCACGATGGGCCTGATGGCGCCGGTGTTCTTCGCCTACTCGGGTTTGCAGGCCAATCTTTCGGCGCTCAGGAGTCCCTACGTACCATTGATCGTGCTCGGGGTCGCGTGCACGGCTAAAATTGCGGGCGCGCTTTTAGGCGGGAAGCTCGGAGGGCTCGAATTCCGCGAGGCTTTGGCGGTGGCCTTCGGGATGAACGCGCGCGGCGGGATGGAAATCATCCTGGCCCTGTTGGGGCTCAGCCTCGGCGTGCTCACGCCCGCGATGTACACCGTGATCGTCGCGGTCGCGGTCATCACCTCGGTAATGACGCCGCCCTTGCTCACCTGGGCGCTAAGCGGAGTGAGCCGGCGTCCGGGCGACGCCGAACGCGCCGAGCGCGACCGTATCCTGGCCCGCCTGCCTTTGAGCACCGCGGGCGCCAAGCTGCTGGTGCTGAGCGGCGGCGGTCCGCATGCGGAGCTGGCGACCCACCTCGCCGCCACCTTGGGCAAATCCTCCGACGCGAGTATCACGGTGTTCCACGCCGCGGCCGGCGATTCCAACGGAGGAAGCGACGCCGCAGCCGCATTCGACGCGCAATTCGCGCGCCTCAAGGAGATCGCCACGGCCGCCGGCGCCGCCAACGTCTACCAGCGCACCGGCAGCGGCGAGTCGATCATCGAGGCGATTGTGCAGGAGAGCGAACGCGGCTACGACGCCATCTTTGCCGGCGCCTCGCAGCTTCACGGCCACGCGGTCCTCGGCGGTGAGGTATTGCGCGGCCTGCTCGGCGCCGTCCGTGCGCCGGTCGTGATCGCGAGCAACGCCGGCGCCGCGATGCCGATGCGCAAGCTGCTGGTGCCCGTGAGCGGAGCGTCCTTCGCACGGCTGGGCGCGGCGGTCGGGATGCTCTACGCACACGCGGCCGGCGCCGAAACCACCGCGCTCTACGTCCGTCAGCGCTCGATCCTGGACTGGCGCACGCTCACCAGCGGCGCGGCGGCGGACGGCGAGGGCGAGGAAGCCGTCGGCGAAATTCGCGAACTCGCCGAACAGCTCGAACTGAAGATCGCGACCCGGATCGAAACCGGCGTCAACGCCGAAAGCGTCATCCTGCGCACGATCAAGGAGGGCGCATTCGACCTGCTCATGATCGGCGCGCTGTTCCGTTCGGCCGAGGAGCGCTTGTACTTCGGCGGCCGGGTGGACCAGATTCTGCGCCGCGCTGGATGCGCGGTCGCGGTGGTCGTCGCGCCCGAGCAGTCGCCGCGGCACTGAGCGCCGCGCTTTCGCACGCATGGCAACCTCCGGCGAGCTCAGCGTCGTCACCGGCGCGCTCGGTTACACCGGCCGCTATATCGCCCGCGCGCTCTTGGAGCGCGGCGCGCGCGTCAGGACCCTGACCGCGCATCCCTCCCAGCCCAACCCCTTCGGCGAGCGGCTCGAGATCGCGCCGATGGACTTCGGCTCGCCGGACAGCCTCGCCAGGAGCCTCGACGGCGCGAGCACGCTTTACAACACCTACTGGATTCGTTTCCCGTATCGCGGCGCGACCTTCGAGACCGCGGTCGAGAACACGCGCACGCTATTGCGCGCGGCCCGGAAGGCCGGCGTTCGTAGGATCGTCCATATCAGCATCACCGGCGCAGCCGAGGATTCGCCACTGCCCTATTTTCGCGGCAAAGGAATCGTCGAGCGCGAGATCGCGCAGTCGGAACTGTCGTATTTGATCCTGCGGCCGACGCTGATTTTCGGTGTCGAAGACGTCCTGGTTAACAATATCGCGTGGCTCTTGCGCCGCTTCCCGCTCTTCGCCATCCCGGGCCGGGGCGATTACCGCGTGCAGCCGGTGTTCGTCGGAGACCTCGCCGCGCTCGCGGTAAGTAGAGCGCCCGAGACCGACAACCGCATCGTCGACGCCGTCGGACCGGAGATTTATACCTTCCGGGATTTTGTGCGGACGCTTGCCCGCGCGCTCGGCCGCTCCGCGCTGATTGTTCCCGTCCCGCCGGGCGTAGCGCTGCTCTTCTCGCGTTTCATCGGTTACGCGCTCGGCGACGTTACGCTGACGCGCGATGAAATCGACGGCCTGATGGCGAGTCTGCTGGTCTCCAACGGTCCGCCGACCTGCCCCACCGCGCTCAGCTCGTGGCTTCAAAGCAATGCCGGCGTGGTGGGCAGAACCTACACGTCGGAGTTGGCCAAACGTTTCGACGCATCGAATAGCCGCGGCTGACCGCGGCACGCGCGCTCTGGTAGCATGCTCGAACGCATCCGTGACAGAGTTTCCGCCAATCGCGCGCGCTGAGGAGTGCAAGGAGTTTCCCTGATGGCTATCCATGATGAGATCTGCCGTTCGATCGATCGCTTCAAGGGCCAGGCGATCGGACTTGGCCGCCAGATTCATGCCCGTCCCGAACTGAAGTTCGAGGAACGTTTTGCGGCCGGGCTGCTAACCGGCGCGCTCACTGAAATCGGAGTCGAGGTCGAACGCGGCGTGGCGGGGTTGGAGACCGCCTTTCGCGCCGAGACCGGCAAGTCCGATCGATCGGGCCCGACCGTCGCGATCCTCGCCGAGTACGACGCGTTGCCCAACGGCCACTCCTGCGGCCATAACCTCATTTGCACCGCCGCGCTCTCGGCCTTCGCCGGCCTCGCCGCAATCCGCGCGCAACTGCCCGGCCGCGTCGTGATCCTGGGCACGCCAGCCGAGGAAGGCGGCGGCGGCAAGATCATCATGCTGGAAAAGGGCGCGCTCAAAGGCGTCGACGTCGCGATGATGGCGCATCCGGTCGACGGCGAGTATGCCACCTTCCCGACGCTCGCCACGCGCCACCTGCGCCTCACGTTCCATGGGCACGCCTCGCATGCGGCGGCGGCGCCATGGGCGGGCGCGAGCGCGCTCGCGGCGGTGATCCAGACCTTCCAGAGCGTCGACGCCGCGCGGCTCCATTTTCGCGACGGCTCACGCATCCACGGCATCATCACCGACGGCGGTCAGGCGGTGAATATCATCCCCGAAAAGGCCGAGTGCGAGTTTTTGTGCCGCGCTCACACGACCAGCTACACGCACGAGATCGCCGACCGCGTGCTGCGATGCGCCGAGGCGGCCGCCGCGGCCACCGGAACCAGGCTCACGCACGCAATCCTCGGTGGCTACAAGAACATGATCAACAACGTCGCGATGGCTCATCGCTACGCGCATCATTGCGAGACGCTCGGCGTCATGGCGCCCGACGCGCCGCCCGACCTGCCAACGGGCTCGACCGACATGGGTGACGTGAGCCACGCCCTTCCGGCGATTCATCCGATCTTCCGCATCGCCGATCCAGGCGCCGGCAACTGCCACGAGGAACGTTTCGCGAAGCATACCGACACGCCGCGCGCCTACGAGGCGATGATCCGGGTGGCGAAGGCGATGGCGCTGACGGCGTACGATTTGCTCGCGGAGCCGGCGCTGATGGAATCGGCCAGGCGCGAGTTCGCGGGCCGCGAGCAGAATTGATGTCCTGATTCGCTTCTCAACTGTTTTGCAAATTGTTTTGGGCAAGACGAGAGCCGGCGCCGCATTGGCCGCGGTTTTTTTCGACGTTACGCGAACAAAGAAAGTGAGGTTGGTTTTGCGAAAGGGTGATGTCGCATTGATCGTTTCCGTTCTGCTGTACGCGGCCGGATGGATTGTCTACTTACATTTCAACGCGCACGCCGGCGAAGTGATTCGCATGGCGGGCGAGGCCTCGCTGGTGGGCGGGCTCTGCGATTACATCGCGCTCAAGATGCTCTTCGAGCGCAAGTGGTACTTGCCGAATTCTGGCGTGCTGCCGCGAAACCGCGAGCGCATCATCAAGGGCATCGGGACCACGGTTGAAAACGAATGGCTCACGCCCGAAATGATTCATCGCAAGCTCACCGAATACGATCTGGTTACCAAGGTCGGACGATGGCTCGAGCAGGTTTCGTTGCGCGATGCCGATCTAACGTTTATCGAAGAACAGGCGCTGCGTCTCGCGGACTGGCTCAAGCGGCCCGAAGTAATAGACCGCATCGTGGTGGAGCTGCGAAAGCTGCTCGGGATCGGACCGCTGCTCAGGGTCGTGGAGCGCCTCCTCGTGAATTTCGAAGGCAAGCTCCGGGAATTCGCCCACAACCTTCCGGAGCTGGTCGCCAGGTTCAGCCACGATCCGGATTTCCTGAATTATCTCGAGGGCGAGATTCATCGCCTGGGCATCCGGCTTCAGACCGCTGACAGCACCGAGCGCGAACATGTGCTGCGTTGGGTGGAAGAGGTGCTGAATATGTCGATTGGCAATTTGCGCGGCGAGATCGCGCGGCTGGTGGTGGAAAACCTAAGCCGCAAGACCGACGAGGAAATCCGGGTTCAGATAGAATCCAAGACTCGCACGCATCTGGAATGGATCCGGGTCAACGGCAGCCTGTTTGGCGCGCTGTTCGGGTTGTGCGCGGCGTTCCTGCGCAGTTCCATCCCGCTGGAACTGTACACAGCGCTGATGCGCAGCTTCACCCGGTCCGGCTAGCGCTCGCCCGCCAGGCACACCATTGTTTTTCTGAGCGCTCGCCCACGTTATGGGAGTTGTCGATAAACACAAAAAAAATCGCTCCGCGTTGATCCTTCACTCCGGCAGCCTTCGTTCAGGATGACAACAAAAGCTCCCCTTGCTGTCATCTTGAGCGTCAGCGAAGGATCCTCGCGAAGCGATGGATCTTTTTCTCCCTTTTATCGACACCCTCTTCGTATGTGGGCAGGTGTGGGTGAGGGTTTCTCGTTCACGTGCTCCGCTGCGAGGCGCGCTATTCAGCGGCAGCCGCAGCCGCCACCGCAGCATCCGCCCCCACCCATCGCGCCCCCGCCACTGCCGCCGCCATTCATCGGACCGGCCGCGCCCGCGCCCCGCGCCGAGGCGAAGACCGAAAGCTCGCGCGCGATATTTTCGCCCTGACAGGCCGGGCATTGGGTCTCCCGCCCGCCGGGGCGGACGAAGCTCTCGAACGAGCGGTCGCAATCAGCGCAATGATATTCGTAAATCGGCATCGGCGTTCATCACTTGTCAGGTTTATTCGCCCCGTGCGATTCGTCGTCGAATGGCTGAGCGTACTCGACCAGCACGCCGCGGGTCGCCTTGGGATGGAGAAAGCAGATCATCCCGGCCAGACCGTGGCGCGGGGCCTGGTCGATTAACTGGATGCCCTTGGCTTTCGCATCGGCGAGCTCGCGCCCGACGTCGTCGGTTTCGAAGCATACGTGATGCAATCCGCCTCCCCGCCGCGCGAGGAACTTGCCCACGCCGCCCTCGGGGCCGAGAGGTTCCAGCAGTTCTACCTCGCTGCCGCCGACCTCGAGCAGCGCCGCGCGCACGCCCTGCTCCTCAATCGTGGCGCTCTTGGTGAGCCGCATCCCGAGCGTATCGCGCCAGAACCTGAGCCCTTCTTCGAGGCTCGGCACGACCACGCCCACGTGATGAATTCGCGTCAGCATTGTTAGCCTACTGTGCCGCCGACTGCTTGAGGCAAATCTTGTTCTGCAGATCGAGCCACTGCGCTTTCATCTGCGGGCTGCCGAGGCTCGGATGCTCGCTGCGGGTGACGGCGAGCTTGTTGCACGCGCCGGAGACATTGCCTTCGACCGCGAGAATCTGCGCCACGTTGTACTTGGCCTGGTACCAGAGGCTGTCCGATTGCGCCGCGGTCGCCTCGACGCGCGACCAAAAGTCGAGCGCATTCTTGTAATCCTTGCGCGATTGCGCGATCCGCGCGAGGCCCGCGTTGGCGTCGGGCGAAGCCGCGTCGGCCTTGACCACCTCGGCGAACGTCGCCTCGGCCTTGTCGCTCTGGCCAAGGACGGCGTAGGCTTGCCCGAGAATCGATAGCGTGCCGGTAAGATTCTTGGCGGGAATCTTGCCCGCCTTGACCATGTCCTCGAAGTAGCCGTAATCGAGCGCCGTCAGCTGGGCCTGGGCGAGATAGGCTTTCTGATCTCCACGGGCCTGGGCCGCGAGCGCGCCGCGCCAGAAGTCCGCGCCGATCTCCTTGATGAAGTCGCTATGCGCGGGATTGCCCTGGTTTCGCTTTACCAGCGCCGCAACGTCGCGCGCGATCGCGTCCCATTGCCCGACCGCGGCCTGCGCCTTCAGCCGCCATTCGAAGACTTCGCTGAAGTGATCGCTCATCGCGGGGTATTCGCTCTCGTAGCCGGCGAGCAGTGCGGCGATCTCGCGGTTGTTGACCGCGATACCCTCGTGCTCCTGCAGGCTCGCGAGCATGTAGATAGCGCGGCCGCGCGCGTCGTGGAAGAAGCGGCGCTGTATCGGCGCGGCGCGCTCGGCCTGCGGCTCGCGGTTGATCGCGTCGCGCAACCCCTTGATCGCCTCGGCGCGCATCGCGGTCAGCGCGGGCGAGGGCTTGGCGTTCTTGCCAGCGGCGTCCTGCGCCTTCTCGGCATTGGCGACCATCAGGTAATTGCACTCGGCGGCATTGAAGACCGCGGTGAAGTCATACGAGGGATTGCCTGAGACCTGCTGATACTGCTTGATCGCTTCGGCGTACTCACCCCGCTTCTGCAGCCGCTCGGCGATTCTGAAGCGCGGTTCAAAAGAGTACTGCCCGCGCGGATACGCCTTTAGGTAGTCCTCGGCGGCGGCCACCCACTGCTTCTCGAGCGCCGCGTTGCTTTTGCCGCTGTGCTCCCACTGCAGGCGCGGCAGCTTGAAGCGCATGTAGGAGGCCCACTGCGCGTCGGGATTGCCCGGCTGCTTGGCGACCTGGTCGACCAGCTTCTCGACCAGATCGATCCGGCCCAGCGAATAGTAGATGTCGGCCGCGTACTTGTAGGCCTTCGGGTAATGTCCGGTGTCGGCCGCCTCAGTGAAATATTTCGCCGCTGGAAGCGGCTGATGCTTGAAGTAAAGCACGCTCGCCAGGAGCCATTTCTCGAACGGGTCGGTGGAATCGCCGAACTCGGCCACCGGGTCGGGCACGTATTGCGTGATCGCCGAGAGCGCGATCGCCCATTCGTTCTTGTCATCCTGGCGGGCCTTGATGTACTCGACGGCTTCGCGATGGAAGCTCGCGCGCTTGGCTGGGTCGGTCGCCGCCTTCTCGGCCTCGAACAACTCGCGCAGCCGTAACAGCTCGAGCCCTTGGCGCGTCTGGCCGCTCGCGCCCTCGGCCGCCTCACCCGAGAGCTTCGCGGCCTGCCCCGCCTGGCCCATCGCGGCGTAAGTCGCCGCGAGGCCTTGCTGCGCTGGCCGGTACTGCCGGGTCTCGGGGCCGTCGCGCATAATGCGTTTAAAGTCGGTGATCGCGTGGTTGTATTCCTGGCGGTCGTACTTGCCCAGCTCGCGCTCGCAGAGCGCCCGCCCCAGCAGGTTCTCGCGAATAAGCTCGGGCGAGAAAATCACCAGCGTGCTCGAAGTGAAGCCGTCGATCGCCTGGTTGAGCAGCCGGCGCGCCAGCGAGGGATCGCCGCTGTAGAGCAGGGCGCCCCGATAGTGCAGCCACGAAAGCGGATAAAGCGCGCGCAGCGCGAGCTGTTCGGGCTGGTCGTAGTCGCAATTGCCGCCTGCGTCGATCTGCGCGATACAGGCGTCCTTTTTGTGCTGGTAGGCCTGGTAGAGACGGTTAAGCATCGATTCGAGCTGTAGATACGTCTCGATAAGCTCGCTGCGGCTGTTGCGGCTGTTGGCGGCCTCCTCGAATTCGCCCTCCGCCTCGTCGAGCTGCGTAATGACCGAACTCGCAGTGGCCGGGTCGGATAGCGCCTCATTGACGCGCGACTCCAGCCCATTGAGGCGCGAGTTCAGCCCGCCCAGCGAAGCGCTGGCGGCGGAAAACGAGACGGCCAGTATCAACAGGGCTATCAGCGGCACAAGGGCGAGCAAAGTACGGCGTGAATACACCATCCGGGTCAATTCCTGCTACAGCCTGAAAGTTCCGGGGGACGGTCATCGGCATCCAACCATCCGGCCAGGTCAAAGGCCGTGTTTACTAAGGATAAAAATATAGGGTGTTTGCAAGACGGGCGATAGCAGGCGATGCCCGCCCGATCCCAATCTGTAAGCCCGACGGAATAACGTCGTTCAGGATTTACGATGCGGTTGATGGGGCGGGGGCCCGTCAAGCAAGCGAGAAATTTCTTCCATCAATTGTTCGGTCTTGTAAGGCTTACGCAGGAAAACGTTGTAACCATTGCAACGCTCGCTGATCGTCTTTTCGGGTAGTGCGCTGGCGAGAAGCACGGGGACGGCGCGAAGTCTTTTGTCACCGCGCATGGCCTTGATAACGCCTGCGCCGTCCAGCAGCGGCATCATAAAATCGAGGATAACGAGATCCGGTACGGTCTTTTGCAAGCGGGTCAGCGCCTCCTGTCCATTGATCGCGCTTATGACCGTGAAACCGGCATCGCTAAGGATCGATTCGAGAACCTCGAGAATTCCGAATTCGTCGTCGACGATCAGAATTGTTTTCTTCGCCGGACCGGCCTTGCTCTTCGCCATACGCCCAAATCGTCTCTTATTCTTGAGTCAGTTTGGGCTCGTTTTTTGGAGATAAGCGAGGAAGGATCGCTTTCGCGCTCGCGGAGTTTTCGGCCAGCTCGATACCGTCACCAGAGAAGGAAAGTTGGCGCAAATCGGAATCAAAAGCGCTGTCGCGGACTTTCAGGACCGACACGATCCGGTACAGACTGGCGCCCGACTCGACGAAGCGGAAAACAATATGGTTGTCGGTCACGTCGGACAGGCCTTGCAGGGGCACGGTGATGGTCGGCCCCACGATCTCCATCACTTCCGCGGTGCAGATCGTGGTGACCCCCTGCGCACGCAATTCATGGACCAGAGCCGAAAAGAAGGGCTCGATCGGTCTCGAGCGGAGCGCTTTCTTGAAGCCCCCGAGACCGTCGATCAGTAGCCGTTTGACCTTTCTGCGTTTAATATCGCGAAGCATCCGGTCGGCAAGTTCGTCCAGAAATTGATCGGTCGGCGCCTGCCATAGTATTTGCACGTTGCCCGCGTCGAGCTGTTCTATCATCGACGGGCAGATCGCTTTAGCCTTCATGTAGATGCGCGCTGGCGTTTCGTAAAAGCCGAGCAGAAGCCCCGGTTCATCGGCGGTGGAGAGCGAAAGAAACTGCAGGCCTAAGGTGGTTTTGCCAGTGCCGGAAGGCCCGATCAGCATCGTGGATGAGCGCGCGGGGAAGCCGCCCCCCAGCATTTCATCGAGACGGGAATTCCCTGACGAAACTCTCCGCAGTTCGCCGTTGACGTCGGTGCTGGGGCTGATAAGCGTTTCGAGCCGCGGATAAACAGTGAAGCCGTCTTCATTGATGTCGTAGGAATGAACGCCCTGAAGATAATTGCTGCCGCGAAACTTTCGCACGCACAACTCACGCGCTGAGCGCCATTCGTTGATGGTGGTTTTGAGATTGATGATGCCGTCCACCATGGTTTCCTCGGAGGAGGGCGTATGCTCAGTCGGATTGGTGAGTAGAAAAACCGTGCAATCCGCCGCGTCGGCCTGAGTTTGCAACTGCTGCACGAAGAGTTTCAGTTCTTCGTGGGACCGCGCATGGTCGGAAGCCGACGCGAAACCGTCGACGACCAGCGTGGTCGCTTTACGCGCGGCAACCTCCTTGCGCAGCAGTTGGAGCAGGCCGTTGAGGCCTTTTTCCTTCAAAGCGCTGAAGCCACTAACATAGACGATGGCGTTGCCGACCTCGTCTTCCTTGAAGAAGGTCAGACTTTTTATGTTGAGCAGCATTCGAGCGACGGTTTCCGCAATCAAGGTTACATAGAGGACTTTTTTTCCAGATGACGCGCGGTTGAAGCAAATTTGATTCCCGAGAATGGTTTTGCCAACGCCGGGTGGACCTTCGATGATGTACAGGCCACCGCCAAAGAAGCCGCCTTGGAGAATCTCGTCGAGGCCTTTTACGCCCGAGGCTTCCCGCGTGAGCTGATGATAATTCTTGCTACTCATCGATTCTCCCGAGGTTTAAGTGGCAGCGATACCGTAAAGCGCGAGCCTTGGCCCGGTTTGCCGAGCACGGTTATCGAGCCGCCCATTGATTCCACCAGGTTGCGTACGAGCCAGAGGCCAATCCCAAAGCCGCTCTGCGGCGCTTCGCCGCCCACGACTCGTTCGAACCGCTCGAATATGCGGTCCTGATCTTTGCCATCGATGCCAATCCCGTTATCTCGAACGATCAAGTGGGCCAAACCATCGGCGGAGGTCAACGTCACGTCTATTGGTTTGTGAGCGCCATACTTGATCGCATTGGATAGTAGATTCTCCACGACTCCCGAAATCGCGAGCTCATCAAGATGCGCGATCACCCTACTTTGAATATTGGTAGTCAGTTCAGAGCCACTCCGAACAATCATCGGCATGTACTCGTTCACGATGCCTTGTATCACTTCGGACAGATTCAACTCCGAAGGTTTGAAATGGAACTGATTTGAGCTTAGCTGCGCGACTTCCAGAAGCATCGTGGTGCGTGCGGCGAAGTGTTTGATGAGCCGCTCGAGCCGGTCCAGTTCGGCGCTGCGCTTGACCTTATCTTGGGATTGCTCGGCCTCGCAGATGAGCTGCACGCAAAGCAGAATCGGAGTCAAAGGATTGCGCAGTTCGTGCGCCACCACGGCGAGAAAGTCGTCACGCGCGCGAACCGCCTCACGCAGTTCGACGATCAGTTGTTCGCGTGAATCCAGTTGCTCGCGTGAATCCCCTCCCGTTTGCTCGGGGTGAACAGGCCTTTTATTGACCCCCGATTTTGCGTCAGCGGAAGGCTCGTCCGGAGGGTGGCTCGGATGTTTTGCCATCGCTCTTGCTTGCACCGGACGAATCAGATCTAAGCGGCAACACTCATGGCAGTGAACGGTTTTACTTACCGCTCGCGGGCGTCGCACTTGAAGCGGTTCTCGTTCGGCACTCAAACCCCGAACCGCAGGCGGCGATACTATATGCCTTGCTCAAGCTGCGGAGGTCAATCCCGCCGTGCTCGCGACCGGCCTCGCTCCGCCATTATTGATCGCTCCGCGACGCTAGTGTCGTCTTTGAATGGCGGGAAAGATTTCTGAGCGTCTATCCGGCTCTCGAGACGAGCCTCAGAGAAACATTTTCCATTCGGAAGTCGAAGCGCTCCAAGTTCGCGCGCAAAGGGGGAGCATCGCAGATCAGAGTGCCTTGGCCGGTCCCCTCTTTCGCGGCACGTCGGCCATCGCGTTTACGCTCTCGGTGATAAGTGGCCGCGCACAGCGATGCCTCGCACCGCCGAAAAATGCGGATACGTCCAACTGTACCTCGCGGTTACCTCTGACGCTTGACCAGATGCCTGCCGCAGCCTATGCTCGGAACTAATAAATGAGAAAGATGACTAATTTTATCACTTATTCACCACGCTCTAGCCAACCGTGAACTTCAGCTTCACCCTGCTGGGCTTTGTTGTCGCCGCCCTGGTCGCCATGACCGGGGTGGGCGGCGGCTCTCTGATGGCGCCAATACTGATACTTGGGATGCACGTGGCGCCTGGCGTGGCGGTCGGCACCGACCTCTTATATACCGCCGTGACCAGGGCCGGCGCCTTATGGATTTACGCTCGTCAGGGGCAGGTCCAATGGCGCCTGGCGGGCCGGATGCTGGCGGGAAGCCTGCCCGCGGCGGCTGTGGCGCTGGGGGTACTGTGGCTCCTGGGACGCGGCCCGCGCGACTTTGACACGGTAGCCAACGTCGCACTGAGCATCGCCCTTACCGCCAGTGCCGGGGTCATTTTATTCCGCGAGCAGTTGCGCGGCCTGATCGCGCGAAACACGTCCGACTCGCCCGACGGATCGGTGCGGCGCTTCATGCCCATCGCCGCCGGGATTGTGATCGGAGCACTGGTCAGTCTCTCGTCGGTGGGCGCTGGAGCGCTCGGTGTCACCGTCCTGCTCTTGTTGTTCCCATCGATCAAGACCCGCGATCTGGTTGGGACCGATCTTGCCCACGGCGTGGTTCTGGCTCTGGCTACCGGCCTGGGACACATGCTCGTCGCTAGGGCCGATTTCGCGATGCTTGGCCAACTGCTCCTTGGGACGCTGCCGGGAATTTACGTCGGCACGCAGATGGCGGGTCTGTTGCCTGAAACGACGCTGAGACGCGCGATCGCGGTCGTGCTGCTGGTCGTGGCTGTGAAGCTGGTGGTCTAAGCAAAAAATTAGCGCGCAAATATATCAGCAAATATATCAATGGACTGGTTCCCAATCTTTCTCGCGCTTAACGATTCTCCGGCCCTCGTAGTCGGAGGCGGCGCCGTCGCAATGCGCAAGACGCGTCAATTGCTGGTGGCAGGATGCAGGGTCAGCGTCGTCTCGCCAGCCTGCGATCCGCAATTCGAGGCGTTGATCTCGCAAGGCAAAGTCTTGTGGCACGTCGCGCGCTTCGAGCCCGAGATGGTAGTCGGCCATCGGCTGGTGATCGCGGCCACCGACGACGCCGAACTGAACCGATTGGTAGCCGCCTCCGCCAACCGCTTCGGCGTTCTGGTGAACGTCGTCGATGATCCGGCCCTGTGCGGCTTCATCATGCCCGCGGTCGTGGATCGATCTCCCCTGGTGATCGCGATCGGCACCGGCGGCAGCGCGCCAATCCTGGCGCGCCAGGTCAAGGCATATCTGGAGGCGTTGTTGCCGAGCGCGTTGGGCCGGCTCGCCGGTTTCATGGGTGCGTGGCGTGCACGGGTCCGCGGGCACGTCTCGCGTCCCGAGCAGCGGCGTCGCTTATGGGAGCGCGTTGCCCGCGGGCCCGTAGCCGAACATCTGTTCGTCGGCCGCGACGCCGACGCGCATCGGCTGATGGCGAGGATGGTCGACGGCGCTGGTGCGGATACGCGGCCGATCGAGGGCGAGGTCTATATCGTGGGCGCCGGGCCCGGCGATCCGGAGTTGCTGACGATGCGGGCGCTCAGGCTGATGCAACAGTGCGACGTGGTTTTGTATGACCGTCTCGTCTCGCCGGAAATTCTAGCGCTGGTCAGGCGCGACGCCGAGCGTATCGACGTCGGCAAGCGCGAGGGCGCAGCCGGCTGGTCGCAGGCGCAGATTCATCAGGCGATGATTCGCCTCGCACGCGAGGGCAATCGGGTGCTCCGCCTAAAGGGCGGCGACCCGCTAATCTTCGGCCGCGGCGGCGAAGAGATGGAAGCGCTGGCCGGCGCGGGCGTGACCTACCAGGTCGTCCCCGGCATCACCGCGGCCAGCGGATGCGCCGCTTACGCAGGCATTCCGCTGACTCATCGGAACTATGCGCACTCGTGCGTTTTTGTAAGCGGCCATGATGTCGAAGATGCCGGATATGACTGGCAGCTTTTGGCAGCGCCAGGACAGACGATCGTTTTCTACATGGCGCTCGGCCAAATCGAGCCGATCTGCCGCAAGCTGCGACGCGAGGGTCTTCCGGATACGACGCCTGCGGCTTTGATCGCGAACGGCACCACACGCGAGCAGGAAATTTTGCGCGGCACTATCGCGACTCTCGCGGATATTGCCCTAGCGCGCCGCCCTCGCCCGCCCGCTCTGCTGATCGTCGGTGAAGTGGCGGGACTATCCGAACGTTTGGGATGGGTCCACTCCGATCGCGCGGCCACCTCGGATGCGCCTGGCGCCGCCAAAGAAGCCGGAGACTACGCCGAAGACTACGCTCAGACGGCTCACGACCGCTCGGCCAGTCAGTTCGCATTGCTGACGAGCCAGATGGAGTAAACGGATGCCGATACGGCCAGCACCAACGTGGGAGACGATCTTGAAGCGCAATTCCGTCGAGCGCCTCAAGCACGAACTTTTCCCCACCGAGTTGGCCGGCCAGTGGGAGCGCGTGGCCGGTACCTCGTACGAGAAACTGCCCGAAGAGGACATCGTGCGGCTGCAATGGTTCGGCCTCTATCACGACAAACCGAAGGTCGGCAGCTTCATGATGAGGATCAAAATCCCCAGCGGGATTTTGAGCGCCGAGGCGCTGCGCACGATCGGCGAGATTTCCGAGCATCACGGGCGCGACCAGGGTGAAATCACCACCCGCCAGAACATCCAGCTTCACTACATCACGCTCGACCGCTTTCCCGAGATCCTCGACCGGCTGAAGTCCGCCGGCGTGACCACGATGGGCGGATGCGGCGACGTGGTACGCAATATCACCGGATGCCCGGTCGCCGGAATAGATCGCGACGAGTTGTTCGACGCGACCGGCGTGATTTCCGAGGCGGCGGCGTTCTTTTATGGCAACCGCGAGTACTCGGACCTGCCGCGCAAGCACAAGATTACAATCGCGGCCTGCCCCGCCCAGTGTAACGCGCCTGAGATCAACTGCGTCGCGCTGGTCGGAACGCGCAAGGACGGGCGCGACGGTTTTGCGATCCGGGTCGGCGGCGGACAGTCCTCGACTCCGCGCTTGTCGCGCGACCTCGGCGTGTTCGTCCCGCGCGAGCAGGCGCTCGCGGCGATGCGGGCGATTCTGGACGTCTGGCGTTTGACCACCGAGTACCGGGTTTCCCGCGTCAAGGCGCGCCTCAAGTTCATGGTCGACGACTACGGCCCTGCGGGCTTTCGCAAGCTGGTCGAAGAACGCCTCGGCTACGGGATGGAAGATCTGCCCGAGTTGCTGCCGCCCGATCGCGAAGGCGAGCACATGGGTATCCACGAGCAGAAAACGCCGGAACGTTACTACGCCGGCTTCCCGGTGCGGCTCGGCCTGATAACCGGGCGGCAGTTGCGCGAGCTGGCGGGAATCGCCAGCGACATCGGCGGCGACGTCCGCCTGACCCGCCGGCAAAACTTCATCCTGACCGGAATTCCGAAGGCGCGGCTGAGCGAGATTGTCGATCGGGTCGGCGCGATCGGTTTCCCGCTCGACGCCAACGGGCTCTACGCCTCGTCGATTGGATGTATCGGCGATACGCACTGCAGCTACTCGGTGGTGTCGACCAAGCCGAAGCTGGCCGCGATTATCGAGCGGCTCACGACCCAGTTCGGCGACAAGATGGGCGCGCTCAAGCTCAATCTGGACGGATGCCCGCACGCCTGCGGACAGCACTGGACCGGCGATATCGGCCTTCAGGGGACGACCGCGCGCGGCCCCAAGGGTGAGCCAATGGAGGCCTTCGACATCATCCTGCGCGGCGGACTCGGCCCCGACGCCGCGATCGGCAAACCGCTTTTGCGCCGCGTGCCGTCGGCGCAGGTAGAAGATTACGTCGCGCGGCTTGTCGCCGGATATCTTGAAAACCATCAGCCGCAGGAATCGTTCGCGCGCTTCTGCGTACGGACGTCCGATAACGACCTGATCTCACTCGCCCAGGGACCTCGCGATGCCGCGGGAGCGGCAGTTTGAAAGACGACGCCGCTTGAGCGGCGGTCCAAAGGACAGCTATGGAAGCGCAAGTCGAAATTCAACTCATGGACGAACTCGAGGCCGGCGAGGCCGCGGTCGACCTCGACGACAAGGAGCCGCAGGAAGTGCTCGCCTGGGCGATCGAGAAATTCGGCTCCTCGCTCGCGATCTGTTCGAGCTTCCAGGCGGAAAGTTGCGCGCTGATCGACATGGCCTGGCGTATCGATCCGGCAGTGCGCGTTTTCACGATTGACACCGGCAGGCAGGCGCAGGAGACCTACGAGCTGATCGACCGCATCCGCGAAAAGTACGGAATCGTGATCGACGTGTTCCTGCCTGAGACCGCGGTGGTCGAAAAGATGGTGACCAGGCACGGCAATAATCTTTTCTATCGCGACCTCGGCCTGCGTCTGCTTTGCTGCCAGGTGCGCAAGGTTCTTCCGCTGCGCCGGGCGCTGATGACCTGCAGCGCCTGGGTGACCGGTCTTAGGCGCGAACAATGGGCGACGCGATCCAATATCCGCAAGGTCGAGATCGATCACGACCACGGCGGAGTCGTGAAGCTCGCGCCGCTGGCCGATTGGGCCGAAGCGGAGGTGTGGGACTACCTCCGCGCCAACGAAGTTCCGTACAACGCGCTCTACGACCAGGGCTACAAATCGATCGGATGCGCGCCGTGCACGCGGCCCGTGGCCGAGGGCCATGAATCGCGCTCGGGGCGATGGTGGTGGGAGACCGGCGCACCCAAGGAGTGCGGGATGCATTGCGCGATCGAAACCGGCGGCTTCGAGCACGAACTGGCCGCTTTGTTGGGCGATGAACATGCACAGGGATGAAAATCAGCATGCCGCATCCGCCGAAGCGCTAAAACTCGACGAGCTGCAGCGCGATCTGCTCTCTTCACTCATCCAGAGCTTCATCGCCGCCGCTCCTCAATCAGCTGCTCGCGATGCGTACGTCGCGCTTGAAGACGCGGTCGCGAAGATGGAGGTAGCGCCGGAACTCGTGCCCGCGATGGGAGCGATCGTCGAGGTCGCGCTCTCAACCGGCCGTATCAGGAACATGTTCGGACCAGCGGCGGAATTGGCGCTAGCGGCGCTCTTCCGTAAGACGCCTCGCGGCGAAGCGATCGCGGGATCGCTGAACGAACTCAACCGTGCGCTCGCGAAGCTCAAAGACCAGCCGCTCGGCGAGATCAGCGCCGCGCTGCGCAAACCCGGCGTATATACTTTATCGATCGCCAGCGGCGAGTATCGGATCGTCGTTCGTTTCGATCACGACGGCGCCGCGGTCGAAAGCGTCGAGACCGGCGGGGGCTGAAGAAATTCGCGCGCTCAAGTGGCGGGCCATACGCTACGATTCTTGGACTACTCGCTGGCGGCGCGCGTCAGGGAAAACTAAGTTGGCCGAGCGCCGCGGCGACCTCGCCCAACGACCGCACTTGGACATAGCGGCCTTCCGAGAACGAGCGAGAAACTCCCGGCTTAGGCGCATCCGGCCCTGGAGCCTCTGGTTCGACCAGCACTGCGGCAACACCCGCCGCGTGCGCTCCCGCAACGTCCAGCGCCTCCGAATCGCCAACGTGGAGCGCCTCGTCCGCGCCCACTGAATGGCGCTCGAGCGCGATGCGAAAAATCTCCGGCGCGGGTTTCGCGTAGCCGGCCTCAGACGAAATCGTTATCGAGTCGAAGTGACGCCTAAGCCCCAGCGCGTCGAGGATCGCGTAAATGCGGTAATCGAAATTCGAAATCAGGCCCACCTCAAGTCCGCTCTCGCGCAGCGCCGCAAGCAGCACCGGCGCGTCGCGATCGCAGGTCCAGTTCGCCGGGTCGGCGAAAAAAGCGAACAGTGCGTCGAAGTAGGCGTCAAAGTCGGGAAAGTCGCCAAGACCGGCGAACGTTGATCGCACCAGCCGATGCCACCATTCGCGCTCCAACTGGCGCAGCAGTGGGGCCTGGTGACCCGGGCCGAAGGCGAGACCCGGCGCCGCCGCGAACGCGCGCCTGAAGGAGTCGATCACCAGCCGCTCGTCGGCCTCCACTCCGAAGCGCCGCGCGATTTTCGCATAACTCAATCCGGCCGGCTCGCGAGTATGAAAGAGCGTCCCGGCCGCGTCGAAATATACCACCCTCAACATTTCGTACGATTCATCCTTACGCTTGCGCGAGCGCTCCACCTGCTACAGGCGGCCCAGGATGAAGCGGCGGAGCAACGCCGACCATCCTTTGAGCACCAGGCTCCTGCCGTTGACCAGCTTTCCGTAGTAAACGCCAGCCGATTGTCCTACGCGCGACAGCGCTGGGACCTCAAAGAAACTCCAGCTGCGCGTCGAGCGTCGGCCCGGCGCTCCGCACTACTATATAGCCGCCGCCCTTGAAGGGGCCCGCGTTGAGCACTCGCGTGGGTCCAATCGCGTCGACGCCCGCCGACTCGTGGATATGGCCCGAGATGCAGACCTCGGGCTTGACCTCCTCGATGAAACGCCGCGCCGCGGTGCTGCCCACCGCCTTGCCGCCGACGATTCGGTCGCATCGGGTCTCGAACGGCGGCGTGTGGCAAATCATCAGGAGCGGGCGATGACCGCGCACCTGCTCGTAACCAGCCATCAGCGTCGCGTAAATCTCATCTTCGCTGAGCTCCATCGGCGTGTTGAAGGGCGTGACATTGGAGCCGCCGCAGCCGAAGATCGCGACGCCATCACGCACCACCCCGCGGCCGTGCAGCGCCACGCCCTCGCGCTCGAGAAACGGGATCACCTCGCGGCGGTCCAGGTTGCCCGGCAGCGCGAGCACGTTGGAGCATCGCCGGCGCACGTCGTCGATCACCTTGCGCGCGTCGGCTTCGCCACCGAAGTTGGTGAGGTCGCCCGACACTATCACCAGGTCCGTATCGCGCATCACCTCGCCCATCCGTTCGAGGTTGCGCGTGGCCATATGGACGTCGCCGAAAGAAACTATCTTCATCGTTGCTGCCGCGCGAACGCGCCGGCAGTCACCATAGCGTTTTTCATTAGCTCTCGCACGCACCGCACGCGCCGGCGCGCATCACCTCGCTAGCTTCGTTGATCGCTCACCTGCGTGACGGAAACGGCGGTCTTCCCGAGGCGCTGTTGAGGCGCGAGCGCAAGCGATAAGATTCGGCCTTGATGGACGTGCTCGGGAACTTCGCCTTCGTCCTGGTGCGGCCGCTTCAAGCGGGCAACGTCGGCTCAGCTGCGCGTGCGCTCAAGAATATGGGCCTTGGCGACCTGCGCCTCGTCGCGCCGCGGGCTGGCGCCTTCGGGCGAGCCGCGGCCGCGATGGCGGTGCATGCGGGGGACGTGCTGCGCAACGCCCAGCGTTACGACAGCCTTGGCGCCGCGCTCACCGACTGCACGCTCGCGGTGGGCACTACCTGCCGCCCCGGCCTGTATCGTTCGGGCGTGGTCGCATTGCGTGAGGCGGCAGTGCAACTGGCCGCCGAGGCGGCCGCCAATCGCGTTGCGATAATCTTCGGTCCCGAGGACACGGGGCTCGTCAACCGCGAGCTTAAGCTTTGCCAGCGCCTCGTCACGATTCCAACCGCGCCCGAGTATCCATCGCTCAATCTGGCGCAGGCCGTGATGCTGGTCGCGTACGAACTGATGATGGCAGCCGGCGCAGCACGCGAAATGCCGATGGCGGAACCGCACGCGCCGGCCGTCGCCGTGGACGCGATGATGGAGCGGCTGAGCGAGGCGCTGGTCTCTATCGGCTTCCTGCCGGCGGAGAATCCGGAGCACATCATGTTCGCCCTGCGCGCAATCCTGGGCCGCGCGGGAATTGGCGTGCGCGAGCTCGACATCCTAAGCGGCGTTGCGCGCCAGATAAAATGGTTCTCCGAGGGCGGCTTCGAGGCCGCCGAGGCCAAGCGCCGCAGCGGCAAGAAGCTGCGCTAGTTGCGCTGGCCGCGGGCTCTAACGTCCGGCGACGGGGCTACCTGAGACAGGCGGGCCATCAAGCCGGTCGCCCGGCGCCTCACCGAGCATCTGCAGGCCGTAGCGGATCATCGCCGCGAACCGCTCGATACGTCCGAGCAACTCGGTCTGCGCCCGCGCGTCCGGCGCGTCGCGCAACACCTCCGCCGCACTGGCCAGGTTCTCCCTGAGCAGCGCCACTGCGCGCTCCAGATGTGCGCGTTCCGCCACGCGGGCGCGGCTGCGGCGGCGCTCGCGGTCGATCTCTTCTAGACGGATAACCTCGCCCATCGCGGCCTTCCTCGTTCCTCGCGCGGATTATCGCGGATTCGCGTATGATGTTCCACGGCGCCGCGGTATCAGGGCGGATGACACGATTTCGACGCTTGATTTCGTGCCGCCATGCGGTTACCAAAATAAGGCCTGCTCGCGTGCTCCCCGGTAGCTCAGTCGGTAGAGCGGACGGCTGTTAACCGTCAAGTCGCTGGTTCGAATCCGGCCCGGGGAGCCATTCAGTTCCGTCCACCATTCAGTTCCGTCCGCATCGCGCTCACATCGCAAGTCGACTCGCCCTCGCTGCATTCCGGCGGGAGGGCAAACACGATCAACGTATCGAGCGCGAAGTCCTTGGCGCACAGCGTATGGCCGTGCTGTTGCGATTCCTCCACATCGTGGGCTATGCGATGTCACAGAACCCTTGGCATGTATCTCGCGTATATGCCTTCTCGTGAGTGAGCGGACAATCGATCGAAAAGCGCCGGGACGTTGTGCAACGCTGGCAATTCGCTCTTGTCTTCGATGCTCAAAAGCACACGATAAACACTAGGATTTTTGAGTATTTATGGGTTTTCCGATGCGTTGCGGGCTGGCAACATGGCCCTGGGACTCCAGTCCGCCGGCGCACGAATATGGTCGCGGAACTGTTGACATGCGTTACACCGTGCGCAATTATGCACCAGTATGCTCAATAAGCCGTGTCAGATCGGGCCATACGCTAATGTCTGAGAGCTTAAGCGCAGTAGCGGTAGAAACGTATCGTGCAAGGGTCCTAATCGTCGAGAACGATGAGGGCGCCGCACGCTTTCTCGCCAAGGCGCTCGAGGAAGAAGGCTACTACACCGAGATTTGTCCGAGCAGCGACACCGCCCTCACGCTCGCCGAGCAGGGTTGTGAAGTCATCATCACGGCCGTGCGCGGTCCCGGGATGGACGGGCTTGAATTGCTCCGTCGGGTGCGGGCGCGGCGTCCCGACGTAGCAGTGATTCTGCTCGCGGCGGACAACAGCGTCACCTCGGCGGTCGCCGCGATGCGCGAGGGCGCCTTCGACTACGTTACGAAACCGTTCAGCGCGGAGGCGCTGGTCAAGACCGTCGCGCGGGCGATCGAGATGGGCTCGCTGCAGCGCGAGAACCGCCGCCTGCGCCAGCAACTCGACGTCGCGAGCACGGCCGCCGGCTTCATCGCCGAGAGTCCGCACAGCAAGCAGCTCGTCTCGATGATCCGTCGGGTCGCACCGTCGCGCTCGACCGCGCTCATCGAGGGCGAAAGCGGCACCGGCAAAGAGCTGATCGCGCGCATGCTCCACTACTGGAGCGCCCGCGCGGACGGCCCCTTCGTCGCGGTCAACTGCAAGGCGTTCGCCGACGGCGTGGTCGAGAGCGAATTGTTCGGCCATGAGAAAGGCTCCTTCACGGGCGCAATCGCGGCGCGCGCCGGATGCTTCGAGCGGGCCTCGGGCGGCACTCTGTTCCTCGACGAGATCGCCGAGGCGGGCACGGACTTTCAGGCCAAGCTTTTGCGCGTGCTCGAGGACGGCGAGGTATTGCGTGTCGGCGCCTCGAAGTCGCGCAAGGTCGACGTGAGAATCGTCGCGGCCACCAACCGCGTGCTGCGCAACGAAGTCGCCGCCGGCCGCTTTCGCGCCGACCTCTACTTCCGCCTCAACGTCATCCCGGTCAAGATCGCGCCGCTGCGCGAGCGCCGCGACGACATCCTGCCGCTGGCGCGTCATTTCCTGGCCTACTACACGGCGCTGGCCGGACGTCCGATCACGCTCTCACCCGAGGCCGAACGCTCGCTTGTCAACTATTCGTGGCCCGGTAACGTACGCGAGCTGGAAAATGTGATCGAGCGCTCAGTGGTCATGAGCGGGGCTGAAGTTCTCACGCCTGATGCTTTTGCGCTCGAGGGCAATATCGAGTCCACGCCCGAGAGCGAGGAACCGGCCGAGCCCAACGAAACCTTGCAAGCCTATCTCGACCGCGCCGCCGTCTCGCGTATCCGCGCGGCGCTCGACGCCGCCAATGGCAATCGCGCGATCGCGGCGACGACTCTCGGCGTGGACCGCACCACCCTGTACCGCTTGATGAAGCGTCTGGGACTGTAACCCCGGCGCGTTCGCCCCCCAAAGCCGAAGTTATCGCAGCGCGGCGGCCAGCGCATCCCTTGGGGGCGCACGCCGGCCGCGCGGCTGCCTAGTCGTTCTACCCGCGCGCGCCTTAAGAGGCATCGCTTCCTCAACGCCGCGCGGGCGCGATATAAAGCAACGGGCCGCGCGTCCTGTGGGACGCACGGCCCGCGTGGCCTCGACTCTGGCGGCGCGCAGCCGGCGCGCCGTTCGCTCAGCTACCAGCCAGCGTGTGCAGGATCTGGATGATCGCCGGACCGACGATCACCAGCAGCATCGCGGGCAGCACGAACAGCACCAGCGGAAAAAGGATCTTGACCGTGGTCCGCTGCGCGGCTTCCTCCGCGCGCAAGCGCCGGCGGGTGCGCAGCGCGTCGGAGCTGGCGTGCAGCGCAGGTGCGATCTGCGCGCCGAGCTGTTCGCTCTGAATGAGGGTCGCGGCAAGCGGCTTGATATCCTCGACCGCGGTGCGCTCGGCCAAGTTGCGCAGCGCCTGTCCGAGCGTGGCACCGGCAGAAATTTCGGAGGTCACCAGCGCCAGCTCGCGTCCGATCTCCTGCTTCTGGCGCTCACTCTCAGTGCCGACGATCTTGATCGCCTCGAACAGCCCCAAGCCGGCTTCGACGCAAACCACCAACAGGTCAAGCACATCCGAAAGCTGCCGTGCGATCGCGTTTTGGCGCTTGCGGGCACGCCGGCCGACGTAATAACTGGGGACGAAGATACCGATTCCAAAGCCGGCGATTCCAAACAGCATCATCGAACCGGGGTTGCCGAGCACCAGTCCGATCACCACGCCGATCAGCGCGCCGGAGAGACCCATCCCGAACCGGAAGACCTGAAAAATCTGCGGCATGGTAGATTTCAGATAGCCGGCCTGGATCAGCGTGCGGGCCAGCTTCTCACCCTCCGGCGTGTCGGGCTTCGGCACCGGCACACGCTTGGCGGCCCATTGCAGGAAGATCCGCGAGAAGCCGCGGATGTCTTCCTCGCTGTCCTCAAAAACGCCCTGAGAGGCTCGGACCTTGATCGCGAGATCGGCGAAACGCTCTTCGAGCGCCCGATGGCTGCCATAGAGAGCGTGATAGATCGCGGTCCCAATCACACCGGCCATGCAGAGAACGATGAGACTTACCAATAGTGGAGTCATATATAGTTAGTCCTACGCCGCCAAGGCCTTTTAGAAATCCATCCGCAGCAGGCGGCGGATGGTGACGAAGGCGCATAGGTCCAGGCCCGCCGCTATCTTGAGAATCTTGATGCCGGTCGGATCGAAAAACAGCTCGCTGGCGTAATCGCGATTGATGAGACTGAACATGCCAAGCACGACGATCGGCAACGCGCCAACGATCATGCCACCCAGTCGTGACTGCGCCGTCAGCGCGTTGATCTGTAGACGCAGCCGCTGACGGGTACGCACGATTTCGGCCAGCCGGCCCACGATCAACGCCAGGCTGCTGCCGACCTCGGTCTGCACTTTGACCGCCACCACCAGCAGACGGAGATCTTCCTCGGGTACGCGCTTGAGCATGTCCTCGAGCGCCCGCGGCAGCGGCAGTCCGATTCGCGTCTGCTCGAGCACGGTGCGAAACTCGCCGCCCAGTGGATCGGCGAACTCCTGCACTACGACCTGCAGTCCGCGGTTGAGCGAATGACCGGCCTCAAGCGACGACTTCATCAGGTCCAGCGCAAACGGCAACTGGGCGACGAAGGCCCTGATACGTCGTGTGCGACGGAAACGGATGTATAAAATCGGCAGGAAGCCGAACGCAGCGCCGGTGCCAAGAGCGAACAACGGACCCTTCCAAAACAGCTCCCCGAGCAGGGCGCCGGCGGCGAACAGCAGGACGATGATGAGCACCATCTCCGAGACCCGCATGTACAGTCCCGCCTGCCACATCATCTCTTCGAGCGAGCGCAGCATATTGAAGTCGGCCAGCGCGCTGAAAATCGAGTGTTCCGTAGGTTTGCGCTTGCGGGTGATGTCGACGTCTTCGACGTCGCCCATCGGGCGGCTCATGCGGCGCAGCACCTGGCGATTCTGCTCGGCCGACTGGGTGAAATAGGTCAGCCCGACCAGCAGCATGATAAACACGAACGCAAAGACGGCGGTTGCGGCAATTATAGTCATCGGTTCCCCCCGGGGGATTGTCAATCCATGCTGTAGCCGTAGGCCTCGATACGATCTTTGTAGGCCGAGCGGATACCGGTTTTGCGGTATTGCCCGAGCACCTTGCCCTGCGCGTTGACTCCGGTGCGATGGAACTCGTAGAGGTCCTGCATCATGATCATGTCGCCTTCCATACCCACCAGCTCCGAGATCTTCATCACCTTACGGGTGCCGTCGGAGAGGCGCGAAACGTGCACGATGACGTTGAGCGCCGAAGCGATCTGCTGGCGCATCGCGCGCTGCGGAATCGACCAGCCGGCCAGCAGCATCATCATCTCGAGCCGGCCCATGCTGTCGCGCGGGGTATTGGCGTGGATGGTACAGAGCGAGCCGTCGTGGCCGGTCGACATCGCCTGCAACATGTCGAAGACTTCGCTGCCGCGGACCTCACCGACGATGATCCGGTCGGGCCGCATGCGCAGCGTGTTGCGCACCAGCTCACGCGCCGTGACTTCGCCCTTGCCTTCGACGTTCGGGGGACGCGTCTCCAAGCGCACCACGTGCGGCTGCTGCAACACCAATTCGGCCGAGTCCTCGATCGTCACCACGCGCTCGTCGACCGGGATGAAGGCCGAGATACAGTTCAGCATCGTGGTCTTGCCCGAGCCGGTGCCGCCGCAGACCAGCAGGTTGAGGCGGGCGCGGATGATCGCGCGCAGGAACTCGACCATGTCGGGCGTGATGCTGTCCTTGGCGACCAGATCGTCGACCGAGTAGCGCCGCTTGCCGAAACGCCGGATCGACAGCGCCGGGCCGTCAAGTGCCAGCGGCGGAATGATCGCGTTGATACGCGAGCCGTCTGGCAGACGCGCGTCGACCATCGGCGAAGCTTCGTCGACTCGCCGGCCGACCTGCGAGACGATCCGGTCGATGATGAGCATTAGATGCTGATCGTCCTGGAAGCTCACGTCGGTCAGGTACAACTTACCGCCGCGCTCGACATAGACCTGCGAGGGACCATTGACGAGGATGTCGGTTATCTCGTCGTCCCACAGCAGCGGCTCCAGCGGCCCCAGACCGAGCAGCTCGTTCTTGATCTCTTCGATCAGCCGCGCCCGATCGGCGTCGGTGAGCAGCCGGCCCTCCTCGTCCAGGATCTCGCCAATCGCGACGGTGACCTTCTGCGAGGCCATGTTGGCCTCCAGGCTCTCCAGGCGCGAGACATCGAGCGTCTCGAACAGCCGGTTGTGCACCGCGAGCTTGAGTTGCTGGAAGCCGTCTGCCATCGCGCTGCGCTCGCGCTTGGCGGCCTGCGCGCCAATCATCGAGCGCTGCTGCTGTTGCGGCGTGGTGCCTTCTTTCTGGGATATCCGTTCGACCAACTTCATAGATTAACCAACCTTCAGGAGCGATTGCCGAACACCCCGCGCAAGCGCGACATCAGGCCCGGCGCCTCTTCGGAATCCTCGTCGCCAGCCGCAAGCCGGCGAGCGAGGTCCTCGTAGGACCGGGTCAAAGCCGAGTTTGCCGCGCACTGCCACAGATCTTTGGCCAGTAGCTGCACCTTCTCGAGCGCTTTTTCGTCGCGCGGAATCTTGGCGTAAATCGGCCGGCCCAGGGTGTTGACGATCTGCTCCTCGCTAATGGGGTGATGCGAAATGTAACGGCTCAGAATGAAGTGCGGCTGCACCCCGCTGAGCCCCAGGCGTCCGAACAGTTCGATGAACCGCCAGCAACACCGCGCCGCCCCAATCGACTGGTCGAGCACATAGAATAGATGGTCCGAGCGCTCCCAGACTGCGACCACGTTTTCATTGATGTAGCCGCCGCAATCGACCACCACGAAATCAAACAGCCGCCGCATCAGGTCCAACGCCGCGCCCAGAGTCACGTCCGAGACCAGTTCGCTGTCCTCGATACGCTTGGGGGCCGCGAGCAGATAGATGCCGGAGGGATGCTTGCTCAGCGCCGATTCGAGTTGAATGGAGTCGAGCTTCTTGTCTCCCTCGGCCAGCGCCATGATGGTGCGTTCGGGCTCCAGGTTGAGCGCGACCGCGAGCCCGCCCGATTGCAGGTCGAGATCGACCAGCGCCACCCGCTTGCTCAGCGTGTAGCGCAGGGCCAGGGCCAGGTTGGCGGCGAGGCTCGACACCCCGACTCCGCCTACCGTGCTGACCACGGAACAGATGACGCCGCCCTGCTCCTTCTCTTCGCGCCGATGTGATTCGCTGACCTTGAGCAGGGCGCGCGTGGCATCGCCGGGATCGAGCGGCAGAAAAAGCAGCTCGTCGGCTCCCGCGCGCAGGATTTGCCGCATCAGCCCAGGCGAGCGCTCACGCACCAGCGCGAACAACGCGGGGCGCGGCGAGCGTTCGGCCTGCTTCTGGAGGTAGTTCAGCGACGCTTCTTCGTTGCCGTTGAACACCACCATCGTGACGTCGGCCGGCGCCGCGCCATTGCTGCTCTCCTGGGCGCCGCCCTGCGGCGTTACCGAGACGATCTCCAGCGGCGGATCGCCGAGATTCTCGAGCGCAGTCTTGATCTCGGCGCGCCGCCCCTCGTCCTCTCCGACCAGTAGAACCCTGAGCGCACCTTTCCGCCCGTCACTCTTTCTGCCTAGCACTGCCACAGGATTCTTTCCGGCCGCACGTGTCCCCCTTCGTTAGAAGCGGGGCCGTCCGGCGTCTTCGGGATAAACCCTCCTGGTCTTGATTTCTTCGAAATTCATCGGTCCACGATCGGTCGGCAGCGCGACCCGCCCACTGGGCGGCAACGGTGCCACGATCTGCGGTGTCACGGTCATAACCAGATCGGTTTGCGTATTGTTATAGGTGGTATTGCGGAACAGTCCACGAACATACGGAATGTCGCCCAGGTAGGGAACCTTGGCCACCGTCTCGTTTTTCGTGTTGAGCAACAGGCCCGCGATGATCAAGGTCTGGTTGTTCTTCAACCGTACCACCGTCTCGGCCTTTCGCGTTACGAAGGCCGGCACGGTGAACCCAAACAGGTTCACGCCTTCGGCGAAGTTAGGTTCCGAAACTTCCGGCTTCACCTTCAGCAGGATATCGTCGAACCCTATTACCGTCGGTACAAAGATAACCGAGGTACCGAACTGTTTGAAGACGATCGAAGTGTTGAGCGCCTGCGAAATCACGATCGGAATCTCGCCGCCGGAGAGGAACTCGGCCTTTTCGCCCGAGTTGGCCAGCAGATGCGGTTCGGCCAGTATCTTACCCATACTGTTTTGTTCGAGAAACTGAAAGAAACTCTGGGTCTGGATGTTTCCGTTGCCCGCAGCCAGGCCGTAGGTCAGGTTCTGCGACAACAGCAATGGAATGAGAGTGCCGTTGGGAGGCAACGTACCATTTGCGCTAGTGGAGACCGTCACGGGAGGATTCGAGGAAATCAGCGAATTGGCGGTAAGACCGGTCGTGGCGGTGTAGGGCGTCGCTACGCCACCGGCCATATTGACCAGCGAGATGTTCCAGCGCGGCAGCGCCACCGACCAGTTGATACCGAAGTTCTCGACCCGCGAACGGTTGAGCTCGGCCACGATTACGTTGATTAGCACCTGCTGCTTGCCGGTTTCGTCGACCTTGATCTCCCGCTCTGAGTAGCGTCCCTGCGTATCCCATACGGCCAGTGTGGTGAAGCCTGCCTGATGAGCTACCAGGTTGAGCTCGTATGGATTGATTACCTGGATATCGGCAACCTTGCTGTCGGCGACCGAGACCCGCCGAATGCGGGTAGGATAGTCGAGAACTTCCGACGTTCCGATCATCAGGTCAACGCCGTCGCCCGGCATGAAATGTTTCTCGCCAAGCGGTGGCGGCCCGCTCGGGATGACCGCCATCGGATCCGTATTGTAGGTCTGCGGGGACGCCGACGCTGCGCCTGAGGCAGCCTGGGATGGAACCGTCGGCACCATCCCGTTGTCGCCTGTAGGTGAGTTGGGAGCGACAACCGGAGCCATCGAATTTGGTAACGCAGCCGAAGAGGCAGGAGTGGCCTCCTGGGCGAGTTCTGCAGGCGGTGCGGTAGACGCAGACGCTGGCGGTAGAGCCGCTGCAGGTAGAACTGCCGGTGGCAGAGCGGCTGCCGGTCCGGCAGGAGTTGTCGGACTTGTCGAACCCGCTGACGCTACCCTTACAGGCTCTGCTACATGAGCCGATGGCGCGGGCGCAGCCGCCACTGTCATCGGGGGCAACGCGGCCGTAGCTGGTGGAGCCGCGGTGACCGGACCTGCTGCCGGGTCCGCCGACGCTATCCTCACCGGCTCAGCAGCGGGAATGGACGGAGCGGACGCAGCGGCCACAGGAGCGGATGAGTCAGGAACTGCCGGAGCGGACGCGGCACTCGCGGTTGCAGCGCTACCGGAAATGGTGGCCGCGTCAACCGGACCGCTGCCGGTATCGGCCGGCTTGGAAGTTGCGGATGGCGCCGTCGAGCTGGCCGCCGCAGGATCGCTGGAGGCGGGAGGGTTGGTCGCAGCGACCAACGGTCCCTTGGTGCTCTCGCCCGGCTTCACGTCGACCGCGTAGGTGACGTGTTCGCCGCTCGCGAGGGTGACATCGATGTCCCAGCTGCCAGCCGCGGCACCGAGGAGTACGATCTTCCCGGGAGCGTCGGTATGCACCACGAGCGCGCTCGGGTTCGTCACCACTTTAACGCCGGGCGTCGAATCCGGGCTGACGTCCGGGATGGTGTACGCTTCGCCGGTGTTAATCGTTATCGGAACGGTGCGGGTCTCCGCCGAGGCCACCGCCTGGCGTCCCGCCAATATAGAGAATCCGAAGACAGCGACTGCCACGGCTATCAGACTGTGGCCGTGACGCACTTTTTTCCTGGTCGTTTCGACCATCGTACCATCCTCCCCCATTACGGCACGTCGATAGTCTTTGAGTTTGGCCCAGAGAAAAACGGATTACTCTCCGGAGCCCCCGAAAAGCCCACCCCGCTCGGCGCGTGCGCGTGAGCTCCATGGCGGCCGCTCGCCGCCGAGGCAACACGCCCGGCCGGCGGCATTGAGGTCGCCGCTGCCGCCGCAGGAGCTGGCGTCAGGTTTTCGATTCCTGAGACCTCATAGCTCGGGTCAGCCGCGCCAACCATTTCCTGGTTCAGGCCCTCGGTGTTGCGCGCACCCCGGCCGTGCACAAACGAAACCGATTCGCTGCTCTTGCCGTCGCGCATGATCTCGACCGATATCGCCTTGGGCCGCGGGTGCCCAGCCATGTGAACCACCGGCACGGCCGCCTGATGCTCCATCAGCGGAGCCGCGCCGCCGCGCAGCATCGCCGCGATGTTGGAGCCGTTGGTCATTACGACTTTCTTGTCTTCGTAATTGCGCAGCGCCAGACGCAAGGTCCCGTCGTGACTGGCTACCGTGAGCCGTTCGGCTTCCTCGGGTGTCAGCAACACGGTGATGACCTTGACTACTTTCGGTTCGTCCTTCGCCTCCTCGATCTCCTGAGCCACGGCGATCACTTCGACGTTTTGCAGGACGATCTTGGAGAACGGTTCACTGCCGGTGGCCTTGTCGCTGATAGCGACCAGGATATCGACGTGAGCGCCCGGCAGGACGAAGCCGGCGATGTCGCTGACCTCATCAACCGGGACCGACATCGCGCGCATTCCAGCCGGGATCAACAGCGGCAGCATGCCCGCGGTCTTGACCCCGGTGAAAAGGCGGTCACTGACGATTGGTTCGTTTTCGACGAACGGTGTCTTGACAAACTTGCCAGCCACCGCTGCGATATCGGTGAAGGCGCCCGGGGGCATCGCGTCGCGCGACCATCGCGCAAGCTTGACCGCGGTCGGATCAAGCTGCGTACCGATGTGCAAGTCGTGCATGGCGACTACGATATTAACCGACTGCGCCATCGCCTCCTGGACTTCCCGCTCGCGTTTCTTCAACGCCGAGTAGACGACCAGCGCGGCGACCA
Organism: uncultured delta proteobacterium; assembly: GCA_963815255.1. Classification (GTDB taxonomy): domain Bacteria; phylum Desulfobacterota; class Binatia; order Binatales; family Binataceae; genus JAKAVN01. The sequence continues at coordinate 60,948 of CAWFGH010000003.1, forward strand.
GCGCTGCGACGCCGGCCAGCATCAAGAACAACAACGATCGTCTCATCTGACCCCCCTGATGAAAGCGGCCCGCCCGAAGAGCCGCAAGTTTTCTAACCGCCCAGCGCGCATCGCCGCGCGCTCATTCGCTCATCGCCGTCTCCTTGCTGGTGAGCATGGTCGGAAATGGAATGCCGAAGAAATTCGGATGCGACGTATTCTTGGACAAGAAGATCCTGCTCGTCGCATCGAAGGCGAGCGAGAGTTGTACCGCATCACCGAAATTGCGTGTGGAGCAATCTTCAGCACTGCCAGTGCTAGCGGCGGTGCAGTTCATGCAAATGCTCACCCCTGAGCCTGGGGTATTGGTGGTAGGAAGGGAGCAGCCCCCGGCGCTCCCGCAACCACCAAGCGTAGTCACGCCCGCACTCACGACTGACGGCGCGCCATTGGACGACATATACGTCGCGACCTGCGAGCAACTGTAAGTCGGATTGACCGCGGCGTAGCGCGCGGCCTGGTAATTCAGCTGACCGAGCGCGAGGGCGGTCTGCCCGATGAACGCCATTTGAATCGCGACGAACAAAACGATCATCGCAACGAACAGCACCAACGCGAACTCCACCATCGCTTGGCCACTAAAGGCGGAGCGTCCGCATCGTGGCATATTACGAACGAGTTGTGGAGTCTTCGTGTGGGAGTATGGCCTCATAAATAATCGCCCCATGGAGGTAGCTGACCGTGATTCCGAGTTCAGCGCTAACCTCATGTCATAGATGATTTCTCAGGAGCTTGTGCCGCGCGAATGACCCCTCTTTGCTTTCACAAAGTACGGCGTTGAACAGGCTGAAGCAAGAGCGTTTCAGTTTTTACCTTCAGCGGCGTCTAACCTTGTCCAATCACGTCACGCGTCTGCTACCTGATTACGCCGAGGGTGCCAACGAGCCAGTCACTGACACTATCCGCGCAAACACAACCCGCCGCTATCCTAATGACTCCTATCGCTCTTCGCTCGATTCGGCTGGCGGCGGGGTTTTCGCCCCGCCGCCTCGTTCTTAGGGCCGAATCGTTTTTACTCGTTGATCTCGGAAACGCCTTACGCGTTGGTCAGAGCGGAATCAACGCCGTTGGCGAGCGAACCGATGTTGTTGCCCAGCGCACGGTAGGTGCCATAAACCACGACCGCGATCGCCGCCAGGATAAGCGCGTATTCCGTCATCGTCTGGCCACGGGTGTTGCGAACCACGGACTCACGGGCGCGGATGAACATCTTCGTCACTAACTCCATCTTCATTGCCTCCTTGTTTTAAGCCGCCTTCCAGGCCGCTTTGCGGGGATCGATTCCCCAAATGTAACGTTCTTCGAATCTGTTTTCTCGCTCTCTATATCATCAGACGACGTGTCACGCCATCACACTTGACGTGGATAGCAGTTTAGACACTTCATCTGAGCTAATCAAGCGTTGGTCAGACTGGAATCTATGCCGTTCGAGAGCGATCCGATGTTATTGCCCATCGCAGCGTACACTCCATAAACCACCACAGCGATCGCGGCGAGAATCAGCGCGTATTCGGTCATCGTTTGCCCGCGAACGTATCCGAGGAGCGTCTCGCGACTCTTGATATAGCATTTTGCGATCAAATTCATGGTTGATAGTCCTCCCTTTATCTTCGACATTAGGTTTTCCGGTCTGATGCCCGTCCTAACTCGCCGTGAAGTATACCGTCTTTGCTTACACGTGTCAAATGATTCTTATTTATGTTGAGATGTCAATTTTACACTCTAGACCAAAGTCCCTGTCCTTGCCTAATCCAGAAGCACCGACGTCAGCCCACCACGACCTTTCTCTTTCCTCAGATACTCGTCTCCAGGGACGAGATCGAGAAATTCCGCTTTGATGCTGCCATTGGCGTCGACGGAGGTTATCCACAACACCGCGAAACCGTGGACAGACCCATTCGAGCCGCCACCATTTCCATCGCCCGAATTGAAGTCGACCATCGGAACTTCGACACGGCGTGGATCGCCGGTGGCGTAATTGGCGGCGGTTGCACCAGGGTCGCTGTGCATCCCTGCGAGGAGCCGCGCAGCAAGAGCGGAGTACGTCGCAGCGATCTGATCACTCACTTCGACAGAGACCGTATCACCAACGTAGACAGGGCTTTCGTAGCCGTTGATCAGATTCCTCCGATAATTTTGACGTGCGTCACAGCCGTCGCATTTTCCCATCGCCAAAGGCCTCCAAGTGCCGGCCGGTGCGGCGCTTCGCAGCCGCGCGAACTCTATTACGATCGGCTGATATATGGCGTAGTGGGCGTCGTATTGTATGCCGATTGGCAGCACGCTCGAGGCTGACTGGACTGAGCTTATTCCGGCTACCGCCTTGACGGTCATCATGCTCTGCGAAAGACCGAACAGGCGCGCGAAACGATAGGGCACCTTGCGCTCGACCACCATCGTGATCGACCGGTGGTCCGAAGCCGGGCGGTCGTAAACGATCTCGTTTTCGCGAATCCCGTTCATCCGCGCTTTGCTGCGCGCCGCACTCTCCGCGAGCGCAGGATTCGTCGGCAGATAGATAGCTCCCGAGAGAACCGCGGCGTTGGCGGCCTGTTGAAGATGAACCGAACTGCAGTAAAGTGCCCGCATGTCAGCTCCGATACATGCAGCACCCACCGTCATGGGTATCGCGAGACTCAAAGCGATGGCGGCTTGGCCGCGTAGGAATCTCACTCGTCCCCCCTCTCATCCGGTCCGCAAAAGGTAAGAAAAAAAATCCCGTCGCGCTTTTAGCGGCCTCAAGGCCTCAGCACATCGCATGCCACAGCCATATTTAAGCTAAAAGAGCCCATTGCACCTTTGAAGAGAGGTTGGAACACACTTAATCGCAACATAAAGATGCATCACTGCAACGATTGCTTCGCCTTTTTGTGATTTCCAGGAGAGCCCTGGTTCAGGATTCGACTAGCCTCATAGACAAAGAGTGCTCGGGAAGGCGAGAAAAGAGCCCGCCCAGATTGGGCGGGACCCGGCGGGTGGCGTGTGACCCACCCGCCGGGCTTAAGCGGTTTGAAATTCGGACTTCTGGACTTGCTTACGCGAGACTTGCTTACGCGTTGGTCAGAGCGGAATCGACACCATTGGCGAGCGAGCCGATGTTGTTTCCCAGGGCGCGGTAGGTGCCGTACACCACGACCGCGATGGCCGCCAGGATAAGCGCGTATTCCGTCATCGTCTGGGCGCGATGGAAACGGACGAAGCGCTCACGTACTTTAAGAAAAGCCTTTGTAAACAGATCCATCTTTCTCTCCTCCTTGACCCTTGCCGTTTCATTGAGGCTTACTTCTGGTTTTGCCTCTATTGCTGCCCTGCTGACCAAGCCTGCTTTTAAATATGTTACCGTTTTCATTTTTGCACCTGACAGCTATCTGTAAGTTTACGCTATTTTTGAGATGCTATCAAGCAGTTATTCATCTCAATTGATGACACGACCATGCATGACCGATTTGCATCGACCGTGCCACAAGCAGTCTCGACCTAAAATCAGGTGTTTATTGATGTTTTTTAGAGCACAGATAACGCGAAGCGTCCATCACGGTTGCACGAGCGCAACGAAAACGTGTTATGACGCCACTTATCGAGCTAGTCGCAATCAGAACGTGGAGAAAAAGCTGGCCTACGGCCGCTCGAAGATGATTTGATCGCCGACCTCAGTTTGGCTGCGCGCTGCAGTGCCGGCCGGCAGCTCCAGTGCTCTGCGCGCGCCCCACACGATAGAAGAGATGCGCCATGGCCGCAGGTTGCGATTGATCCGAATAACCGTGCCGTGGCGATTCAGGAAGACGATATCGATCGCGAAGCGCATGAACAGCATGTGCATGCACATGAACGGCTCCAGTCTTCCCGCCTCGAACAGCATCCCCGCCTCCGCGTCAAGCCCGTCGCGCCCGAGCAGGCCGCGGCTCTTGCCTGTCATCCCGCCGGCCTCTTCGAGGTGCTTGCAAAGCACGGTAGCGCGCGTCTGATTCACTGCGCGTAGGTCAGACGGCCTTTTCATTTCGACGCCTTTCATCTGTCTCTACTCTTCCTCTCTTGCGCTCCAACCTGCTTGTCGCTCAAGTGTAGCGCTGGACGCGCGGCCCGCGAGCCTGTCTCCTGTAAGTCTGGTGTAATACAATCGCCGAGCAGCAAGAGCAGGTCGGCGCGACGCAGGTTGACTCCGCATCGGGAGAGGCATGATTTAACACCGAGCATGGCGCGGCGGACCATCCTTAGTGCCGGCGTGCTGACGCCTAATCAATATTGATATGGATACGATCTGGTTGCCACCCGCCCTGGTATGTTACGCGCTCTCGGCCGCGGGATTCGTGGCCGGTCGCACTGCCAACCGTCCGCGCTGGACCGATCAGGCGGTGCCGCTGCTGGGTGCTGCGGTGCTGTTCCACACGCTGGATCTGGTTATCGGCGCGCTCAGGGCCGGGAATATTCCGGTCACCAATTTCGCCCAGTCGTTGTCCTTCCTGGCCTGGCTCACAGCGATCGTCAGCTTTGTCGTGATGCTCCGAATGCGGATGCAAGTGCTAGGAGCCTTCGTGGCGCCGGGTGTGCTGGCCGCGGTCGGCGCGGCGATGCTGCTAACGCGTCGCGGACGCCTGGTGATTCCGGACAGTTTGCGCAGCGCATGGCTGCCGGTCCATGTGACGCTGGCGTTTTTGGGCGATGCCCTCTTCGTGGTTGCGGCCGGCGTGAGCCTGGCCTACCTGGTGCACGAGTCTCGTTTGAAGGCGAAGCGCCCGCTGTCGCCAGCCGGGCAGACGATGCCGAGCCTGGAGAAGCTCGATCGAATCAACTACCGCTTGCTGGAATGGGGCTTCGTGATGCTGTCGCTTGGGATCGTCAGCGGGGCGCTGTGGGCGGAGGCCAGCTGGGGGCATTTCTGGTCGTGGGAGCCGCAGGAATTGTGGTCGCTGATAACCTGGCTGTTGTACGCGGGGCTGCTGGAATCGCGGGTCGCGGCGGGATGGCGCGGGCGGCGGGCCGCGGCGCTGACGCTCGCGGTTTTTACCGTGTTGTTAGGTTCGTTCTTAAGCGTGAGCCTGCTATTTCCGGGCAAACATGGTGGGAGTTTCGGCTAACGCCCGGGCGGGCGCAGCCGAGGACGGGATGGACGAAAAGCTCCTCATCGTCGGAGTCAATCATCGCACCGCGCCGGTCGCGGTCCGCGAGCGGCTGGCCTATGGCGACGGCGAAATCGTCGCGGCGCTTGCGCGCCTCAAGGGTCGCGCGCCCGCGCTGGCCGAGGCCGCGCTGATTTCGACCTGCAACCGTGTCGAGATCATCGGCGTAGCGGCCGATCCTGCGCGTGCGATCGACGACGCTGTAAGCTTTCTCGCCGCCGACCGCGAGGTCGATGCAGCGATGTTCGCCGGTGCGCTCTATCGTTTCGAGGGGCGCGACGCCGCGCTCCATCTGTTCCGCGTCGGCGCGAGCCTCGACTCGATGGTGGTCGGCGAGCCGCAAATCCTTGGCCAGCTCAAGTTGGCGTACGGCCACGCGGCCGAGGCGGCGAGTGCCGGCCTGGTGCTACATCGCGCCTTTCATCGCGCGTTCTCGGTCGCCAAGCGGGTGCGCAAGGCGACACTTATCGGCCGCGGCTCCGTGTCCGTAAGCTCGGCGGCCGTGCGCCTGGCCGCACAGATTTTCGATTCGCTCAGCGACAAGACGGTGATGCTGATGGGCGCGGGCCAGATGGCCGAGCTGACGGCGCGCCAGCTCCACGCGCTCGGCGCCGAGACCCTGGTCGTGACGAGCCGCACTTTCGACCATGCAGTCGCGCTGGCGCGCGCGCTCGGCGGCACCGCCGTCCCCTTCGAGAACCATCGCCCCTACCTCAAGATCGCCGACATCGTGATCGGGTCGCTCGCGGCCGCGCGCCCGGTGCTCGATCCCGACGATTTCGAGGCCGTCCTGCGCGAGCGCCGCTACCGTCCGCTCTTCCTCATCGACCTGGGCGTGCCGCGCAACTTCGACGAGCGGCTCAACGCGATGGAAAACGTCTATCTGTATGATATCGACGACCTCGGCGCCGTGGTGACCGAATCGCTCGGCGAGCGCGCGCGCGAGGCCGACAAGGCCGAGACCATAGTTGCCGACGCGCTCGCCTCGTTCATGCGATGGATGGACGGGCTCGACCTGGTGCCGGCAATCAAGGACATCCGGGTGAGTATCGAGCAACTGCGCGACGCCGAACTCGGACGCCATCGCGCATGGCTCGCCACGCTGGAGCCGGCCGAGCGCCAGCGAATCGAATCGCTCACGCGCACGCTGGTCAACAAGCTGCTCCATCGTATCCTGGCCGGTCTGCGCAGCACCGGCGCCGGCTCGCCCGACCCTGCGTATACAGCCGAGCTTGCGCGCCGCCTCTTGTGCGGCGAGTTGGTGGGAGGGGGATCCGCGTTGAGCGCTACGATATCCGACCTCGATTTCGAGCTGCACCTCGACGACGACGAGGAGGAGTGAGCACGAAGAGTCCTGACTCGCGGCCGTCTCACGATGCGCCGTATCCGGCGACATCGACGTCTTCATCAACATATATATAGATGGCTTCCGTACTTCGTATCGGTTCGCGCCCCAGCCGTTTGGCGCTCGCACAGGCCGAGTTGGTGCGGCACAAGCTCGCGGCGCTCGTCCCGTCCGTGAGCATCGAAATCGTCCCGATCCGCACTAGCGGGGACCGGATGGCCACGGCGGCGCTCGCGCAGGTCGGTGGCAAGGGACTCTTCATCAAGGAACTGGAGCAGGCGCTCGTCGAGGGCCGTATCGACCTCGCGGTACATTCGATGAAGGATCTGCCGGCTCAGCTCACCTCCGGCTTCCGTATTGCCGCGGTGCCCGAGCGCGCCGACCCGCGCGACGCGCTGCTCGCGCGCAGCGCCGGCTCGCTCGCCTCGCTACCGCGCGGCGCCCGGCTAGGCACGTCGTCGATGCGCCGGCGCTTCGAGGCGCTGCGCCTGCGCCCCGACCTCGAGATCGCCGCATTGCGCGGCAACGTCGACACGCGTCTCGCGCGCCTCGCCGCCGGCGCCTTCGACGCGATCATCCTCGCGATGGCGGGGCTGCTGCGGCTCGAGCGGGACAAGCGCGACGCCGCCGCCGGCGGCGTCGCGCTCGTCCCGCTCGACGCGCGCGACTTCGTCCCGTGCGGCGGCCAGGGCGCGCTCTGTATCGAGGCGCTGGCGAGCCGCCAGGTTGCCGGCTCGCCCGAGCTCGAAGCCGCACTCGCCGCGCTCGACGATCCGCGGGCCCATGTCGAAGTCGCCGCCGAGCGCGCCTTCCTGGCCGCGCTCGGCGCCTCGTGCGTATCGCCGGTCGGCGTGTACGCGACGCTCGAGGCCGACACGCTCGCGATGCGCGCGCTGGTCTTCAGTGTCGACGGCGCGCGTCATTTGAGCGACGAAATCTCCGGCAACGTGACCGATGGCGCGGCCGCCGGCACGCCTGGCGCGCCGCTGGAGCGCGCCGCGGCGCTCGGCGCGCGGCTCGCACAGCGGATGCTCGCGGACGGCGCGGGCGCGCTGGTCGCGGGCGGCGAGCCGGCCGCGACCAGCGCAGCGAGCGCGGGCGCCGCGATACCGCTTCACGGACGATGCGTCGTGATTACGCGCGCGCACGAGGCCGGCGGCGCGTTCGCCGCCGGGTTGCGCGCGCTTGGCGCCGAAGTGACGGAATTTCCGGTTATCGAAATCGTCGCGCCCGACAGCTACGACGCGATCGACGCGGCGCTCGCGCGCGTGGCGTCCTTCGATTGGATGATCTTCACCAGCGCAAGCGGGGTCGAGCGGATGCTCGAGCGGATGACGACGCGCGGCGTCGGCCTGCGCGCGCTCGAGGGGACGAAGCTCGGCGCGATTGGCCCCGCGACCGCCGCGCGTCTGACCGAGCATGCGCTAACGGTTGCCGCGATGCCGCGCGAGTATCGCGCTGAGGCGATTGTCGAAGCGATCGGCGCCGAGCGTATCCGCGGCGCGAGGATCCTGATTCCGCGCGCGCAGGTTGCGCGCGAGATATTACCGGAGATGCTGATGGCGGCGGGCGCGCGCGAGGTCGTCGTCGCGCCGGTGTACAAGACGGTGAAGCCCGCTAACGCGCCGGTCGAGCGCGTGCGTGCAATGGCGGCAAGCGGGACAATCGACCTCGTCGCCTTCACCAGTTCCAGCACGGTGACGAATTTCTGCGAGATGGTCGGAGCCGCGGTCGCCCGCGGCCTCAAGGCCGCGGCGATTGGGCCGATAACCGCCGAGACGGCGCGCGCCGCGGGTCTGCGAGTGGTCGCGCAGCCGACTAAGTACACAGTCCCCGGTCTGATAGCGGCCATTCGCAACTACTTTGCGGCCGACGATAAATGAAACGCATTCCGTCCAGCGGCCCGAGGATGTAAGTAAGACGTTGGCGAATTGAAGAGATGCCACTTTAGCGGGAGTCAGGAGGCGCGTGAATGAAGGATCAATTTGCTGACCTTGACGCGATTGCTCAGGCCGAGTTGGTCCGTCAGCGCAGGGTTTCGCCTCTCGAACTCGTCGACGCCGCAATCGCTCGCATCGAAGCGCTCAACCCGCAGTTGAATGCGGTAATCATCCCGCTGTTCGATCAGGCTCGCGCGCAAGCGAAGAGTGGCGCAATTCCCGAAGGGCCTTTCCGCGGCGTCCCCTTTCTTATGAAGGATCTCGGCGCGGCCTACGGAGGCGACCCGCTTTACATGGGAACCAGGCTTCTGCGCGACGCCCATTTTATCGCGCCCCATGACACGTACCTCGCCGCGAAGTTCAAGGCGGCAGGGTTCATCTGTCTCGGCAAGACCAATACTCCGGAGTTGGGACTAATCACGACCACCGAGCCCGAGGCTTTCGGTCCGTCGCATAATCCGTGGGACCTGACTCGCTCGACCGGAGGTTCCAGCGGCGGTTCCGCGGGAGCCGTTGCGGCGCGGATGGTCGCGGTCGCGCATGCCAATGATGGTGGCGGCTCGATCCGGATTCCGGCGAGCGAATGCGGCCTGGTGGGACTCAAGCCCTCGCGCGGGCGGGTATCATTGGGACCGGATACGGGAGACGCCTGGCACGGCTTCGTGATCGAGCACGTCGTCACGCGTTCGGTGCGCGACACGGCGGCGGTTCTCGATCAAACAGCCGGATACATGGCGGGTGATCCGTATGCCGCTCCGGCGCAGCGCGGGCCTTTTCTTCGGGATGCCGTTGCGCCACCCGAGCGGCTCCGTATCGGCTTGATGAGACGGACGCCGCGTGGCGCCAATGCGCTGCATCCTGATTGCCTCGCCGCCGTAGATGATGCCGCGTCAGCGCTGCAATCGCTGGGGCACAGCGTCGAGGAGTCGCATCCGGCCGCGCTGGACGAGTCCCTATCAATTATGGAGCCCTTCGTCGCGGTGATCTCCGGCCATACCGCGATGGTGCTCGATCAGTTGGGCACCTTGGTCGGCAGAAAAATCACTGCCGAGGATGTCGAGCCGTGGACATGGTTTTTGGCCGAGCAAGGCTTTGCGCTGTCTGCCAGCAACTACCTCTCCGCGATTCAAGTGTTGCAAATCCTGAGTCGGCAGTTCATGCAGTGGTGGGCGGGCGGATTCGATCTCCTGTTGATCCCGACCCTCGCTTCGCCGCCGCCGCTCCTGGGTGAGCTGGTAATCACCCGCGACGGTCTTGCCGAGGGTCTACGGCGTCTGCTCGATCTCAGCCCCTACTGCGCTTTTTTCAACATAACCGGGCAGCCTGCGATCTCTCTGCCGCTTTTCTGGAACTCCGCGAATTTGCCGATTGGCGTCCAATTGGTGGCGGACTTTGGCCGCGAGGATTTGCTCATCCGGGTTGCCGCGGAACTCGAACAAGCGCGGCCGTGGAAGGATCGCCGGCCGCCGGTTTGCGCCTGAGCGCCTGCGCCCCTGAAACAATGTGCCTGAGCGCAGATGCCGCCCAAACCTCTAAAGACTCGCAAAACTTCGCGCACGACGCCTGAAGATAACCGGCCGGTCATCGAGCTCCCGGTTATCGATCTCCCGGTTATCGAGGTCGCAGGCCTCCGCGTCGACCGCGACGCGCTCATCCTCGAAGCGATCGACTGGCGCGTGGACGCCGGCCAGCATTGGGTTATCCTCGGCGCCAACGGCTCGGGCAAGACCTCGCTCTTGAGCGTGCTCACTGGCTACCTCGCGCCGACCGCGGGCACGATCTGCGTGCTGGGCGAGACCTACGGACGCGCCGACTGGCGCGAGTTGCGCACGCGGATCGGTCTCGTCAGTTCGTCGATCCATCAGCTGATGCCGCCGCATGAGAGCGCGCTCAACGCGGTCTTGAGCGGACGGCGCGCGATGATCGGGATGTGGGGTGAAGCGGACGAGGCCGACTCGAGCCGCGCCGCTGAAATTCTGCGTGAGGTCGAAGCCGGGTATCTGAGCGAGCGCCCGTGGCGTTTTCTTTCGCAGGGCGAGCGCCAGCGGGTGCTGATTGGGCGCGCGCTGATGGCCGATCCGCGCCTGCTGGTGCTCGACGAGCCGTGCGCCGGTCTCGACCCGGTCGCGCGCGAGCATTTCCTGGCGTTCATCGAGCGCCTGCTCGGCCGCTCCGGCGCTCCCACCCTGGTCCTGGTCACTCATCACGTCGAAGAAATCGTCACCGGCTTCTCCCACGTCCTGGTGCTGCGCGCGGGTAAAGTGCTCGCGGCCGGCTTGCGCGAGAGTGTGATGACCTCGGCGACGCTCAGCCGTGCCTTCAACGCGCCGCTGCGGCTTTCCGCCAATGGCGGGCGTTACTCGCTCGCCGTCGGCGCGGAACCGGCCAACGTCGGGGAACGCGCCAAAGTGATTTGATCGGTGAAAACGTAATTGATTTCGGCGTGCAGCGTCACGTGGGTGACGATTTGTATTTAGTCTAAACGCCTTTCCCTATCGTCTCGCCGGATTAAACCTGATACCGTTTGATTTAGAGGCCTCTCTGTGAAGGCGCGCCGTGCGTGAGATTCCGCTGCGCGCGGTTTGCGACTGGTGGGATAGAAGTTAAGGCGGGGGCGCGGGAAAAAAACACATGGGATGGAAACTCACGTTCGCGCTGGTTTTGTTCTCGGTCGCCGTGGTCTCGGCGTTGGCGGCCGGCGGCGAGCCGGAAAATGAGGCGATGGTGCGGGAAGAAGCGACAAAGCAATTGAGCGCGCTGCGAGAGTATCTACTCAGGCGCTGATCCCGGTATCGGGTCGGCCAGACCAAAGTTGGCATCACGCAACGGACACCGGCTCGCGCCGCGCCCGGGGGTGCAGTTCGCTACCCGCCTTCCGTGGCTCCCTGACTTTTTGGATTTGTCGGATTTGCCGGATTTCCCGAGCTTGCCACGTGGCGGCGGGAGAATCTCTTGAGCTTGCGATACCGAATTTTTCGCGCGCTGGCACAGGTCAGCATCAGACGGCCCTACCTGGTGCTGATCTGCGCGGTGGCGCTTTCGATCGCCTCGGTCTTCTACACCAAAGCGCGCCTTGAATTTCGAACTGGCCAGGACGATCTGATCACGCCCAACAGCCGCGCCTCGCGCGACTACCTCGACTACACTCACGAGTTCCCGGACCTTGATGGCTTGATTATCGTGGTGCGCGCGGCACCCGACCCGGCGCGGGCCGAGCATTTCGTCGACGCGCTCGCGGCGCGGCTCAATGCCGACCACGCCAACGTCAAAACCGTCTTTTATAAAATCGACGCCGGAGCGTTCGCCGACCGCGCGATGCTCTACATGACGAGCGCCGACCTCGACGCGCTCGCGCAGAAGCTTCGCACCGCCTTCCCGATGCTTGGCGCGTACGCGGCCGACCCAAGCCTGGCCGGCTTCTTCGCGATGGTCAATGCGGGAATCGACCGCCAGATGCAGGCTCAGATGCAGAGTCGGATGCCCGCTCAAATGCAGCGGCAAATGCAGCATCGGACGGCCGCCTCGATGCGCGCGAGCGCGCGCCGGATGCATCGCGCGGCCGCGACGGGCCATCCGGACACTCGGCCGCGCTCAATGGCGCGCTCAACGGCAATCGCACCATCCGTACCCGCCGCGGCTGCCGCACCCGCCGCGTTTGACCTCGGCGCGATCGACACGGTGCTGGACGGGATGCTCGCCGACACCGGCGGCGCCAAATACGTCTCGCCCTGGCAATCGATGATGCAGGCGGGCGGGCAGGACAGCGCGCAGGGTCACGGCTACCTGGTCTCCGACAATGGCAAATACCTGCTGCTGCAGGTCGCGCCCGGCGAAGGGGTCAAGGACGGCCCCAATCCGACCGAGGCGATCGAGCGCGACCTTCACGCGGTGCGCGCTTCGTTTCCGGGCGTGATGGCCGGGATGACCGGCGGTCCGGCGCTGGCGCATGCCGAGGAAACCACCACCGCGCACGACATCGCGCTCGCCTCGCTGATCGCGATCGCGAGCAACGTGCTGCTGTTGGTGATCCCATTCACCGCGGTGGTCGAGCCATTGTTTGCGGTGCTGGCGTTGCTGGCCGGCGTGGCCTGGTCGTTCGGCTTCACCACGCTCGCGATCGGCCATCTGAACTTGCTCTCGGCGGTGTTCACCAGCGTGCTGGCTGGAATCGGGATCAACTTCCCGATCCATCTGATGGCGCGTTACGACGAGGCGCGCCGCCAGGGCGCATCCTCGGCGCAGGCGATCGAACTGGCGGTGGTGAACACGGGCACTGGCGTGTTCGCCTCGGCCTGTATCATGGCGCTGGCCTTCCTGACCCCGGTGTTCACCGACTTCCGCGGGATTGCGGAACTCGGGATCGTCTCGGCCGCCGGACTGTTCTTGTGCCTGGTGTCGGCGCTGCTGATTTTTCCCGCGCTGGTGGTGCTGCGCGACCGTTATCGCCCGGCCAGCACCCGGCCGCAGCTTGCGCCGCGTACGCGCGCCTCGATTCTCGAAGCCGCTTTTCGCCGCCCGACGTTGATCGTCGTGGGCGCGGTGGTGATCACCGCCGGCTTGCTGATACTCATGGGCCGCGTCCGTTTCGACCAGAACCTGCTCAAGCTGCAGGCCGAGCAGACCGAGGCGGTCAAGTTCGAGAACGTGCTGCTCAAGGATTCCGGACGCTCGTCGTGGTTCGCGGTGTCGCTCGCGCCCTCGATGGAAGCGGGCGAGACGCGCGCGGCGGCGTTTCGCAAGCTGCCCGTGGTTTCCGATGTCGAGACCATCTCGACCTATATTCCTGATGACCAGGCGGCGAAGCTCAAGACGCTGCACGCGCTCGGCGCAATGCTCGCGCCGATCGAAATGGCGCCGATGCATCATCGTCCAGATTCTGGCGACGCCGCACGGCTCGCGCGCGAGCTCGGCCAGTTGGCGAGCCGGCTAACCCAGATAGTGCCCGCCGACACGTCCGGCGGTGCGGCTAAAACCAAGGCGCTGGCAGGGACCGCGCTCGATCGGCTCAAGAGCGACCCGGCGGCGTTTGCGGGCTACGAGAGCAGCATCAACGCCGACCTGCGCGCGCGCCTGGGCGAGCTCAAAAACGATCTCAAGCCCGCCGTGGTAACGACCGCGAATCTGCCCAAGGTCGTGCGCGATCGATTTATCGGAAAGAGCGGACGCTTCCTGGTCCAGATCTATCCGCGCGGCGACGTGTGGGAAGACGCGGCGCTGAGCCGCTTCATCAGCGCGCTCAAGACCGTCGACGAAGATGTGACCGGGCCGCCGGTGCAGACTTACAATATCGCGACCGTGATGCGCCGCGGCTACGAGCACGCGGCCGTGATGGCGCTGATCGCGGTGTTCATTTTCGTCTTCGCGGATTTTCGCAACCTTCGCGACACGGCGCTGGCCACCGTGCCGCTGTTGTTCGGCGGCGCCTGGATGCTCGAGGCGATGGGATGGATGGGCTGGGAGTTCAACCTTGCCAACCTGTTCGCGGTCCCGATCCTGATCGGCACCGGCGTGGACAACGGCGTCAACATGCTCTACCGCTGGCGCGAGGAGCGCGACAAATCGGCGCTGATCCTGAGCAAGGCGGTGGGCAAGTCAGTGACCATCTCCTCGCTCACCACGATCGCAGGCTTCGCCGCGTTGATTCCGGCCGCGCATCGCGGCATCTCGAGTCTCGGATGGGTGTTGAGCCTGGGCGTTACGCTGATCCTGGTCGCGACGCTGGTGGTGCTGCCCGCGCTTTTCGAGTTGGTGGGACGGCGAATCGAAGGCCGCCGCGTCCATGCGCCGCCTGCGCCCGCACCCGAACCGGTTCCCGAAGATGAGCCGCCGGCGCCGCCCAAAGCGGCGTCGGGCGGCCTGCGCCGCTGATCTCAATCTCGAGAGGGCCGCTCGCGAGGGCGCCCCTACCTCAGAGCAACGGATTTGTGACAGCCATTCGTGAACGGCCCTGTCTGAATCTTCAACCGCCGGTAATCGGCTTTTCCGGCTCGGCCACGCAGTGCGCGCAGCGGCAGTTCGCGCGCAACTGAACAGTGGTGTAGAGCGTCTCGTGACCGTCGACCCATCCGAGGAACACGCCCTGCTCGCCCAGGCGCGATAACTGTGAAAGCCGCTGGCTCGCGGGCGGAATCTCACCCGCGATTGCGCCGCCGCACGCCTTGCACGGGCATCCGCGGCGCAGGCTCTCCAGCGGATAGATGCTGTCGTGACCGTCGGCCCATCGCACGCCTATGGCATAGCGGCCGACTTCGTTGAGCGCGGCGATTCGAGGCGTCTTTGACTTGTTCAAGGGCATTGATGCACTCTTTGTTGAAGGACAATTGTAGCATTTTGTATGGCATCGCGCGGCCCGCGCACGGCCACAAGGCGCGGACGCGTCGGCGATGTCGGCGATGGAGGCGGAGAAAACCCTCGGGGAGAAAAACCTATGGACGAAAATGCAAAAAAGAAAGCGCTCCTGATGATCCCCTACGGACTGTTCGTGCTCGGCGCGCGCGCCGGCGACAAGCAGACCGTCGCGACCGTCAACTGGCTCACCCAGGCGAGCTTCAAGCCGCCGCTGGTCGTGGTCGGCATCAAGGCCGACTCGACCGCGCATGCGCTGGTAAAGGAGTCCAAAGTTTTCACGCTCTCGATGCTCGGTGCGGGGCAGAAATCGATCGGCACCGCGTTCTTCAAACACGTCGAGCCCAAGGACGGCAAGTTCGGCAACTACGCCTTCGAGGCGGGTAAGAACGGCGCGCCGATCATCAGCGAGGCGCCGGCCGCGGTCGAATGCAAAGTGGTCGGCTTCCACGAGCTTGGCGATCATAGCGTGGTGATCGGCGAAGTCACCGAGGGCCATCTCAAGCGTGAGTCCGAGCCGCTGACGCTGAAGGAGTGCGGCTTCAACTACGGCGGCTGATTCGGCCGGGGCGCAAAGCGCAACGTGGCCAGCAAGAAAGTCGTGGTGCTTCCCGGCGACGACGCCGCGCCCGAGACGGTCGGCGCGGCGATGGAAGTCCTGCGCGCGTTGGGACCGGATATCGAGTACGTCGAATTCCCGCCTGGCGAGCAGTGGGTGCGGGGCAAGACCGCGATCGACGCGCGCGCGGCGATCGACGCTTCGGATTCCACGCTGTTCGGCTCGACTTCGGGCAAGACCGCGGGAATTTTCTACCTGCGCTGGGGCAAGGACACCTACGCCAACGTGCGGCCCGCGCGTTACATCCCGGGCGCGCTGAGCCCGCTAAAGCATCCCGAGGATATCGACTACGTGATCGTGCGCGAAAACCTCGAGGACCTTTATCTCGGCCTGGAGGGACCGCTGGAGGTTCTGAGCCCGCTCAAGCTGCACAGCCGAATCACGCGCGCGGCGCTCGACACCTCGATGCCCGGAAAGTTTGCGATCAAGGTCATCACCGAGCGCAACAGCAAGCGGATCGCGGAGTTCGCGTTTAAACTCGCGCGCAAGCGCAAGGCGGCCGGCGGCAAGGGCAAGGTCACCGCGACCTCGAAGTACAACATGCTGCGTGAATCCGACGAGTTATTCCGCCGTATCGCGGAGGACATCTCGTCCGGCTACCCGGATATCGCCTACGAACAGTTCATCATCGACGATTTCGCGCGCCGCGTGGTGCAGAGCCCGCACGATCTCGACGTGGTCGTGATGCCGAACCTCTACGGCGATATCATGTCGGACGCCGCCGCGGGCACGCTGGGCGGGCTGGGCCTCGCGCCCAGCGGATGCTACGGCGCCGACTATGCCTACTTCGAATCGGTGCACGGAACCGCACCGGACATCGCGGGACAGAACATCATTAATCCGACCGCCACGATGCTCTCGGCCGCGATGATGCTCGAGTACCTCGGCTTTGCCGAGTACGCGCAGCGCTTCGAGAGCGCTGTGCGCAAAGTCTACGCTGAGGGCCGCGTGCTCACGCCCGACCAGGGCGGACGCTCGAGCACGAGCGAGTTCACGCGCGCAGTGCTGGCGAATCTGTAGGGAGGGACAAGAAGGCACAGCTGTCGTGGGTCTGCTAGAATGAGCCGCAGCAAGGAAACGTCGATGGAAGGGAAAACAAGGCGCAACGGAACTGCGGCGCAAGCGCGCGTCCGGCACGAATACACGGTCTATTTTGAACCACAGTCCGACGGGAGCTATTCGGTCGTGTTTCCGTCCATCCCCGAGATAGTTACCTTCGGCACAACGCTGAACGAGGCGCGGCGGATGGCCGCCGACGCGCTGCGCTGTCACTTGGAAGGGCTGTTCAAAGACAACCAGACTCCGCCGGTGGAAAAGAAGATCAGCCGCAAGCCGCTGAAGGCTGTTGTGGCCGTTATGGTCTAATGTGAATCGCGTCCTGCCGGCTCTCAAGGCGCGTGAGATCATCCGCGCGCTGGAAAGAGCAGGATTTTTTGTCCATCATCAAACCGGCAGCCACGCACAACTGAAGCATCGCAGTAAAGCTGGACTTCGGATCACGGTGCCGCGTCACTCGGGAGACGTTCCAATAGGAACTCTAATGGCCATACTCAGACAGGCGGGCCTGTCCCGAGACGAATTTCTGAAGCTTCTTTAGTCCCCGAGCTTCAATAGAAACGTTGCTCGCCGGGCGGGCGCGTTTTCCATCGCCGATGGATCCAGTTCCAGTGATCCGGATAGCGCCGCACCATCTCTTCGATCGTCGTGGTGTAGCGCTGCGTGTTGAGCAGCACCGATTCCTCGCGGTCGGCGCCGCGAATCGTCTCGATCGGTTCCATGCATTCGATAAAGTGACGGCTGCTGGTGCCGTCGCGCACGGCGAAGACTGGCACCACCGGCACTCCGGTCGCGATCGCCAGCCGCGCCAGCCCGTCGCTGGTCGAGGCCTTGAGCGAGAAGAAATCAACGAACACGCCCTTGCGAACGTCGAGATCGAGCGGCATCCCGACAATCCAGTTCTGCCGGAGTTGGCGCAACACCTCGCGTCCAGCGCCCTTGCGCGGTATGACGCGGTTACCGAAACGGTTGCGCGCCGTGCATACCGCCGCGTCGATGAGCGGGTTGCGCAGCGGGCGATGAACGATCGCCACCCGATGGCCGTAGATCGAGTGCGCCAGGATCATCAACTCCCAGTTGCCGAAGTGACCGGTCAGGATGAGTCCGCCGCGGCCCCGCGACAGTTCCTCGCCCCGCTTCCAGTTCTCCATCCCGCGATAGGTGGCGAAGCGCTCGATATTGTCCGGCCCCAGGCTGGAAAAATGCATCCACTCCGCCAGCGTCCGGCCCCAATTCTCGTAGGTGGCGCCCAGGATGCCCAGCCGCTCGGCGCGGCTTAGCGCGGGGAACGCGATCTCCAGGTTGCGCATCGCGATCGGCCGGTCGAAACGATCAAGGCGCATCGCGAGCGCGCCCAGACGCGCGCCCGCACGTATGGCGCGCTCACGCTCCATCGCGGCGACCGGCGCGAGAAGCGCGCCAATCGCCGCATACTCCAGCCGTGCGCGTAGAGGACCAGTCTGCCGAGCCATCGCCGCATCGAGGGTTCCAGAGCGGGGGCGGGCGCGCAAGCGCCAGCCCCCGCTCGGAAAGCAACGCGGATGCGCCGCCGCCTGGCGGCGGCGCATCCGCGGAAAGTACCGGGGCGGGAGCGGCGGCGAAATCGCCGCCGCTCCCGCCCCGATGTCTTGGCCGCGCGCGCGCCAAGGCGCGCGCGCGGATCACGGAGCCGCCACGCCGCTCGCGCGGCGCCACGGCTGCGTGCGCTTACGCGCACCCTTACGGAGGATCGCCGGCAGCAGCCGCCGGCACGGCCGCCAAAGCGGCCGCCGGCGTGGCCGGCGCCGCCGAGCCGGTGGTCGACGGCGATGCGGTCGACGGCACGGTGGCCGACGTGGACGGCGGCGGCGCCGTCATCCACGGCGCAGGCTTGACCGCCTTGGAACTCGGCCCGATCTCTTCAGTGTTGAGCGGCGTCGAAGATGAGGACGCCGGCGCCATCATGCTCGACGGCGTCGATCCGAAACCGCTACCGCCGCCGAAGCCTGGGCTGCTCGCGGCCGGCGCCATCGTCGCGCCACGATCTTTCAAATCCTGCGCGGGCGAGACCGGAACGCTGAAGGTTGGTTTGTAGATCTCCTTGTACTGCTCCATCGGCATCTGATGCATCTCTCTACGGCCGAGTGCATCGGTGAATTTCTGGCGCTCGTCGAGCGCCAGCGACCGCAAGTCGTCGCGCGTGCGGACCACGTGTGGTGTGAGAAACACCAGCAAGTTGAGTTTCTTCTTGTCGCTGCCGTTGTCGCTGAGCAGGTTGCCGATCACCGGGATGTCGGAGATGAACGGAATCGCAGAGCGCTGGATGTCGCTTTCGTTGGAGAGCAGTCCGCCGATAACCGCGGTGCGATGGTCCTGGACCATCACCGTGGTCGAGGCCGAGCGGATAGTGGTGGTCGGTCCGAGCGGATTGGTGTTCTGGTTGGTGGTGCCGCTGACCACGTTTGAGACTTCCTCGTACACGTCGAGCCGCACGTAATCGCCCTCGGACACCTGCGGGATGATGTCGAGCGTGATGCCGACATTCTGACGGTCGACCGAATTGAAGATTTGTCCCGACAATGCCGAAGTCGCGCTCGCGGATCCGACGAACGGCAGGTTCTGGCCAACCACGATCATCGCCTCTTCGTTATCGGCGGTGAGCAAGGTCGGCGCGGAGAGCACGTTGCTATGGCTGTCGGTCTCAAGCGCAGTCATCAGCGCGACGTCGCAGGGCACCGATACGGTGGAGGGGGTTGTGCCGGTCGCGGCACCGGCGACGGTCGTCGCGGCGGTCAAGGCGGTCGAAACGGTGCACCTGCTGCCCGAGGCGAGCCCGATCCCCAGTCCGGTCAGCCCGAGCGGATTGGCCAGCGCGTTCTGGAGTTGGCCAAAGTTAAGCTGTCCGACACCGATCGTGCTGCCGCTGATATTGGTGGCGGACTGGAAATTGACTCCAATATCGCGGGCGCGCTCGGCGCTGACCTCGACGATGATCGCCTGGACGAAGACCTGGATGCGCGGCACGTCGAGTTCCTCGATAACGCGATGCAAGGTCTGGTAGTCCTGCGGTGAGGCGCTGATTATGAGCGAGTTGGTGGCGGGATCGGCGGTCACGTTGACGGCGTTTTCAAAGTCGGGGGATTTCGAGCCGCTGCCACCGCCACCAGTGCTCGCGCTGATTGTTCCTGATCCCGTCGACGAGCCGCCGCCACGGCCGCCCATCGGCGATCCCATCGCGCCGCCGAAACCGGAGTTGGAGCCGAAACCGCCGAACGACGCGCTCGAGCTACCGTAGCCGCCCGAACCCCCGAAGCCGCCCGAGCTCCCGAAACCGCCGCCCATCCCGCCGCCGAAGCCGGAATTGAGTGAGCCGCCGCCGCCGATACCGCCCGAACCGCCGCGGCCGAGAGAGTTGCGCCCGGTTATCGGCGAGAGCGTCGACGGCGCGCCGCCGCCGCCCAACAGCCCGTTGAGCACCTGCACTATCTCACCCGCCATAGCGTTCTTCAGCCGGTAAACGTGGATGCGCGAGTTCTCGTTGGGCGGATGGACGTCGAGCTTGACGATCAAATCTCTGATGGTACGCATCTGCAGCGGCCCGGCCAGCACGATCAGCGAGTTGGTGCGCTCGTCTGGCACCACCTTGAAGCCGCCGGTCGGCCCCTGTGCCGAGGGCGCCACCACGCCCAGACCGGGCCGTGGGAAGCGTCCGATCCCGGAATCCGATCCGCCGCCTTCGCCGCTCATGATCTTTTCGATTTGCGAGGCCAGGTCGTCGGCGAACGCGAGTTGGAGCGGGATGACCTCGATGTTCTGATGCGTGCCCTGGACGTCGAGGCTGCCGATGATCCTCAGCAGACGGTCGATGTTGTAGGCGTCGTCGGTAAGGATGAGGGTGTTGTCTTCCGGAAATGCGGCGACCAGGCCGTCATGCGAAACCATCGGCTGGACCACGTTGACCAGCGAGGCGGCATCGATGTTCTTCAGCCTGACCATCCGGGTGACGTAGGCGTCGCCCCGGGCCTCGCCGGGTTCCTGCGAAGTAGTGAGCGCGGCCGATTCGCGGACTTCGCGCGAGGGCACGATTTTGATCACCGGCCCGGCCTGCACCGTGGTGAAGCCTTTGACCTGCAGCACTGACTGAAAGATGGAATAGGCTTGGGCGGGCGTGACCTTGGTCGGCGAAATGATGCTGACCTTGCCGCGCACGCTCTCGTCGACCACAAAGTTCTTGCCGGTAATTTCGCTGATGAACTTGGCCAGGACCGGGATGTCCACGTCCTGAAAGTTCATCGTGATGAGATTCTGATCTTGCGGCGGCGGATCCTCAGCTCGGACCTGCACGCAGAGCACGCTGGACCACAGCGCTAAAGCGAGTGCCCCCAACATCCAGCACTTCATTTGGATACCCCTTTGCGAAGACTCTGGGCCTTTATAGCGATCGGACCCAGGCACCGCAACCACGCCCCTGATTGCAAAACTGTTAAGCCTCGAAGACTATTGTGAAAAGGTCTTTATCGATCTTGCACAACCGTCTTTATATGACTTTAGGCATCACATTCTGACCATGACGCCGACCACGATCCCTGCCGCGTGGCACGCGCCCCAGCGGCTCCCGGGCGCGAACCTCCCCGAAAACGGCCAGCGGTGCGCTTCGAATACCTGATAGGCTTGCGCTATCTGCGCGCGCGCCGGCGCGAGCGCTTCGTCTCGCTAATTGCGATCATTTCGCTGGCCGGCGTCGCGCTCGGCACTTTCGCGCTGACCGTGGTGCTGTCCGTGATGAGCGGTTTTCAGGAGGACTTGCGCCAGCGCCTACTAGCTTTCAACCCACATGTCACGGTGCAAAGTTCCAGCGCCGCGGCCTTCGACCCGGTTCCGTTGATGAAGAGGGTGACTGCGCTCCCCGGGGTCGAGGCGGCCGCGCCCTACGTTTCCTCGCAGGTGATGGCGGTTTCGACCAACGCCGAGGGAGTGCCGGCTTACGTGGCTGGCGGCGTGCTGCGCGGCGTAGTTGCGGCGAATAACCCGGTGCTGACCGAGCTCAAGCAGACGTTGATGGTGGGCGGTCTCGACGCACTGGAGCGGACCTATCCGGCCACCGTCGCCGACAACGGCGCCAAGCGCAGCGTGAATCTTCCCGGCACGATTATCGGCGACTCGCTCGCGTTGCAGTTGGGGATCCGCGTGGGCGACCCGATCGTGCTCATCTCGCCCGCCAGCCTGGGCGGCGGAATCGGGGCGCCGCGGCTTCGGCGCTTCGTCGTTGGCGGGCTGTTTCATTCGGGGATGTACCAGTTCGATTCCTCGCTGATCTTCGCTTCGCTCAAGGACGCGCGCGCCCTGCTCGCCGACGATCCGCAGCTCGAAAGCGGCCTGGAGGTGCGCGTGCACAACCTGTTCGACGCCCCCGCGATCGCGGCCCGCATCGCGAGCCTCGCCGGCAGCGGCTTCACGGTGACCGACTGGACGCAGGCCAACGCGGCGCTGTTCTCGGCGCTCAAGCTGGAGAAATTCACTTACTTCCTGGTGCTGATGCTGATAGTGCTGGTGGCCGCGTTCAATATCGTGGCGACGCTGGTGATGGTGGTGATGGAGCGGCGCAAGGAGATTGCGATTCTGCGTGCGATGGGCGCGCGGGCCGGATCGGTCGCGGCAATCTTTCTGTGCGAGGGCGCCGCGCTGGGCGTCACCGGCACGGCCATCGGCGTGCTGGGCGGCTTCGTGACCTCGTTCCTGATTGGCAAGTATCATCTGATTCATCTGCCGGCCGACATGTTCATGGTAAGCGCGGTGCCGGTGCGCTTGTACCCGGTGAATTTCCTCGCCGTGGCGGCGGCCGCCGTGGTGCTTTGCCTGGGCGCGTCGCTTTATCCGGCCTTCAAGGCGCGCACACTCTCGCCGGTCGAGATCATCCGCTATGAGTGAACGCGGCGGATCGTCCTTTAGAGCAGGCGCCGCGGCTCCGGTCGCGGCGGCGGGCGGCGCGGAGCTGTTGCTGCGGGCGACGGGGCTGGACAAGAGCTTCTTCGACGCCGGCCATGAAGTCCGCGTGCTCCGCGGGCTCGAGCTGGAGGTCAAGGCGAGCGAGGAAATCGCAATCGTGGGTCAGTCGGGCACCGGAAAATCGACTCTACTACACGTGCTTGGAAGTCTCGAGACGCCCACCGCAGGCAAGGTCTACTTCGAGGGCCAGGATCTGTTCGCGCTCGGCGAGCGGGCGTTGGCCGAATTTCGCAACCTCAAGCTCGGCTTCGTTTTCCAGTTTCATTACCTGCTCGCCGACTTCAGCGCGCTTGAGAACGTGATGATGCCGGCGCTGATCGCACGGATGGCCGAGCGCGAGGCCGCGCGGCGCGCGGGCGAGGTGCTGGAGCTGGTGGGTCTCGCCGACAAGCTTCATCGGCGGCCGGCCGAGCTTTCGGGCGGCGAGCAGCAGCGCGTCGCGGTGGCGCGCGCGGTGGTGTTGCATCCGCGCCTGGTGCTGGCTGACGAACCCACCGGCAATCTCGATCCGCAAACCGCCGGCGAAATTCATCAACTGTTCCATCTGCTCAACCGCGAACTCGGCATCACCCTGGTGATCGCAACCCACAACGAATCGCTGACGCGTTCGATGGGCCGTGCGCTGAGACTGCGCGAGGGACATCTGATCGAGGAACGCGGCTAGCAGACGACGCACGACGATACGGCGGTGCACAGCCGGAACGCGCCGGGCCAGCGTTTGGTTTACTTCACCATAGCGATTGGTTAGCTTGGTCGCGCCTCGCACAGATGGGAAGGTGATTGGTGGATTTGCGCACGCGGTGCCGCCCAGGGGAGCGCCTGGTCCATGCGGTTTTTTTCTTGATGGCGCTGATGCTGGCGGCGCAGCGTATCGGCGCGCAACCGACCCCGATAATCTCCCGCATCCGCATCGTCGGTAACCAGCGCGTCGAAGAGGACGCGATCCGCATCCACATCAGCGCGCAACCCGGCCAGCCGCTCAACGAAACGATCGTCGACCAGGACGTCAAGTCGATCGCCCGGATGGGCTTCTTCACCGACGTCCACGCCACCCTCGACCAGCAGGGCGGCCAGGCGGTCCTCACCTACCACGTCAAGGAGCGGCCGCTGATAACCGACGTCCGCACGGAGGGAATGAACGAGATCAAGCCCACCGCCGACGAGATGGTGGCCGCGCTCAAGCTCCACTCGGGCGTGATCGAGGATCCGCAACTCGTGCAAGCGACGATTCAGGCGATGCGGCAGGTCTACCAGGGCAAGGGCTACCTCGACGCCGACATCACGTTTCGCACCGTGCCCGGGCCCAACAACACGGCGATCGGCGTGTTCCACGTCAACGAGGGGCCGCTGGTCCAAGTGAGCGGCATCAGGTTCGTCGGCAACAAGGCGTTCTCGACGCGCCGGCTGAGCGGGCTGATGGAGACGCGCAAGCATAATATACTGAGCCGCTTCTTCAACACCGGCACGCTCGACCGCGCCAAGCTGCAGTCAGATGTCGACCGCCTGACCGCGTTTTACTACAACCACGGCTACCTGCAGGTGCATATCGGTGATCCCGTTATCGATCGACACGGCAATTCGATCATCGTCACAGTAACCATCGACGAAGGCCCGGTCTTCACGGTCGGCAAGGTGGGCCTGGCCGGCGACCTGAAGTTTCCCAAGGATGAGCTGACCTCCAAGCTCACGCTCAAGCCCAAAAAGGTCTTCAGCGGCGCCGACATGGAGCACGACGTGCTGACGCTGTCGGACTTCTACTCGGACCGCGGCTACGCCTTCGTCAATGTCGACCCGCGCACCC
Source organism: uncultured delta proteobacterium (assembly GCA_963815255.1). GTDB lineage: Bacteria > Desulfobacterota > Binatia > Binatales > Binataceae > JAKAVN01. The sequence continues at coordinate 85,195 of CAWFGH010000003.1, forward strand.
GGGTTGACCCGGTAGCGCATCGGGTGGACATCACCTATGCGGTCACTCCGGGCAATGAGGTTCTGATCGACCGGATCAAGATTTCCGGCAATACCAAGACCTCGGACAAGGTTATCCGGCGCGAGATCAGGGTGCAGGAGCAGGAGCCCTACTCGGCGTCGAAGATCCAGGCCTCCAAGCAGCGGCTCGATTCGCTCGGCTATTTCCAGAGCGTGCGCTTGTCGACCGAGCCGGCGCGCCAGCCCGACAAGATCAATCTCGACGTCAATGTCCAGGAGGGCAATACCGCGTCCTTCCAGGTCGGCGGCGGCTACGACAGCGCCTCCTCGCTGTTCGGCACCTTCCTGCTGCAAAACACCAATCTCTTCGGCGGCGGCGAATCGGCCGCGTTCAGCGCCGAGATCGGCTTCCTGTTCCAGAACTTGAGCGTCAGCTACACCGAGCCGTGGTTCCTCGACATGCCGCTTGCGGTCAGCCTCCAGGGCTTCGACAACAAGCTCTACCTGTTCAGCTTCGACCAGAGCGAAATCGGTTTCCTGCTCAACAGCGGCTATCCGCTGGCCGACCTGGGACTGCGCAAGCTCGGCCCGTTCTCGCTCGAGCACATCACGGCCGGTCTGGGCTACCAGTTCGAAAGCGTCGGTATCAGCAACCTCTCGCCATTCACCACCTTCGACATCCAAAACGCCAAGGGCTACAGCCGGGTCTCCGAATTTCTGCCCTCGCTCCGCCGCTTCACCGTCGACGACCCGCGCGACCCCCGCAGCGGATCCGTCCAGAGCCTTGACCTGGAATTCGCCGGGTTGGGCGGCACGCCGTTCATCAAGGGCGTCCTGCACGGCCACTGGTTCTTTCCGTTCATCAAGAATCCGACGCTGGGCGAATGGGTTTATTCGCCGGCATTTACCCTGGGATGGGGCACCTCGCTGGAGACCGGCACTGGCGGCAACCTGCCGCTGTTCGAGCGCTTTTTCCCGGGCGGTCTCAATGGCCAGGGTCAGGTGCGCGGCTACGAAATCTATTCGCTGGGTCCGCAAGTGACCCTGTTCAACCAGTTCGGGCAGCCGTTCGGGGTCGAGCAGGTGGGCGGCAGCAAGGAGTTGCTGTTCAGCAACCAAATCGGGTTCCCGATTCTCGACTCGCTGGGACTGCGCGGCAACATCTTCCTCGATGCGGGCAATTCGTTCCTGACCCGCCAGTCGATCACCTTAAACGGCTTGCAGTACGCGTATGGAATAGGGCTGTTCTGGAAGTCGCCCTTTGGGCCGATCAACGTTGACATCGCCAAGCCGATCAACCGGCGGCCCAATGATCAGCACACGGTCTTCGACTTTGGCGCGGGAGCCCCGCTCTAGCGCGCAGGAGCCCCGCTCTAGTGTAGGATGCGCCAAATCAGCTTATAATGTCGGCAGAAGTTTCACGCCCGTCCGCTACCACGTGGCGCGGCGCGAGTTCGCCAGCTAGTTACTCACGGCCCGTTAGTTCTCATGGGAGGATCGTTATTTCGATGAGGCAAGGTCTGATTTGCGGGGCGGTGCTCCTGTTGATGGCTGCCGCGATTCCGGCGCGCGCGGACGTCAAAATCGCTTACGTCGATATCCAGCGCGCGCTCAACGAATGCAACAATGGCAAGCGCGCGCGGTCCAACATCCGCGTCGAAGCCGAACGCGCGCAAGCGAGACTTCAGCGCGAGCAGTCCGAGGCCCAGGGGCTCAAGGACGAACTCGACAAGAAGGGCATGCTGATGCCGCCCGACCAACGCCAGAATCTCGAGGACGAGCTCGCCAAGAAGATGCGCACGTTCCAGGATGACGTGAAGAACGAGCGCGACGAGCTCCATCAGAAGGATAACGAGGCCACCGCGGCGATCGTCCGCGACCTCGCCACCGTGGTCCACGAGCTCGGCGAAAAAGCCGGCTACACCGTGGTGATGGAGAAGGGCGGATTGCTGTGGGCCATTCCCTCAGCCGACATCACCGACCAGGTCATCCGCTCCTACGACTCGAAGAACGTCAAAGCCGGCACGCTCGCGCCCGATCCGCGATGGGCCGGTGCGGGTCCGCAGGGAGCGTCGGCTGCCGGCGAGGGCGCGCCCGCGGGGGCTCCAGAGCCGAGCGGCACCGGCAGCTCGATCCGCAAGCGTTCGAGCATCTCAAGGTAACAGCCGCGCCGTGAACGGCGATTCATCCTCGCCCGACCTCGCCGCCCTGCTGCGCCGGCTACCCCATCGTTACCCGTTCCTGATGGTCGATCGGGTGCTGGAGTTGGGGAACAACCGGGTGCTGACGCTCAAGAACGTGAGTATCGACGAGCCCTTCTTCAACGGCCACTTTCCCGGCCGCCCGGTGATGCCGGGCGTGCTGGTGGTCGAGGCGATGGCGCAATCGGGCGCGCTGCTCGCGCTCGGCATAATGAACACCGGGACGATGAATGCCGAGCGGAAAAGCGCCGAACGCCCGGCCGCGCTCTTCATGCTGACCGGCATCGACCGCCTTCGCCTGCGCCGTCCGGTGGTGCCCGGCGATCAGTTGCGGATGGAAGTGCGGCTGCTCAAGCATCATCGCCCGCTGTGGAAGATGCATGCCGAGGCGCGAGTGGACGGCGAGTTGGTGGCGGAGACCGAGTTGTCGGCGATGGAAGTCGAGGAGTCAACGCCATAGCCGGGCGCATCCATCCAGCCGCCGTCATCGACCGGCGCGCCGAACTCGATTCCAGCGTCGAAATCGGGCCGGGTACGGTCATCGGTCCGGAAGTGCGTATCGGCGCCGCCACGAAGATCGGCCCCTATGCGGTTATCGAGGGCCACACCACGATCGGCGCGCGCAACCGGATTTTCCAGTTCGCCTCGATCGGCGCCGCGCCGCAGGATCTCAAGTATCGCGACGAGCCCTCGCGCCTGGAAATCGGCGACGACAACCGCATCCGCGAGTTCACCACCATCCACCGCGGCACCGAGGGCGGCGGGATGCTCACGCGCATCGGCAGCCACGTGCTGGTGATGAACTACGTGCACGTCGCGCACGACTGCCTCATCGGCGACCATTCCATCCTCGCCAACTCCACCGAGATCGCCGGCCACTGCGTGCTCGACGAATGGGTCGTCACGGCGGGGATGTGTGGCATCCATCAGTTCAGCCGAATCGGCGCGCACGCGATGCTCGCGGCCGGCTCCAAGGTCGCGCAGGACGTGCCGCCGTATGCGATGGTCGCGGGAGACCGCGCCCGCATGGTCGGAATCAACGCCGTCGGCCTGGAGCGCCGCGGCTTCAGTCCCGAGGTCGTCGCCGCTTTGCGCGCAGCCTTCCGCACGCTCTTCTACTCCAAGCTGCTTCGCGAGGACGCGCTCACGCAGGTGCTCGACGAGCACGGCGCGCTGTCCGAGGTCCGGAGGTTAGTCGATTTCATCCGCGCCTCGGAGCGCGGCGTGGTGAGCCGCGACCGTGAGTAAGCTCGGGATCATCGCCGGCAACGGCGTATTTCCGCTCGAAGTCGCGGCGGCGGCGCGCCGGCACGGGTACGCGGTGATCGCCGTCGCTCATCGCGGCGAAACCGACGAGCGCCTCGCCGCCCTCTGCGAGGAGATAACCTGGATTCGCGTGGGCGAGCTGCAAACCATGATCGACGCGTTCAAGCTCGCCGGCGTCACCGAGGCCGCGATGGCGGGCGGGATTGCGCGCGCACGCCTGGGCGACTCGTTCGCACCCGACGCGCGCGCGATCGCGATGCTCGCGCGCGTGGGCCGTTTCAGCGACGACGCGCTGCTGCGCGCGGTCGCGGCCGAGATCGAATCCGACGGGATCGCGATGATCGATCCGGTGCCGATGCTCGACGACGCGCTCGCCGGGCTCGGCCGGATGGCCGGGCCAGAGCCCAGCGCGGCGCAGCTCAAGGATCTGCGCCTGGCTTTTGGAGTGATGCGCGCGCTCGGCGGCTTCGACGTCGGCCAGGCCGCCGCGGTGCGCGACGGCGTGGTCGGTGCGGTCGAAGCGATCGAGGGCACCGACGCGGCGCTGCGCCGCGCAGCAGCGCTATGCGGCCGCGGCCTGGTCGTCGCCAAGGCGGCCAAGCCGGGCCAGGACCTGCGCTTCGACCGCCCCGCGATCGGCCCGGCGACGATCGAGCTCCTGAGCGAGATTGGTGCCGCGATGATCGGCGTCGAGGCCGGGCAGGCGCTGATTCTCGAACGCGCGCGCATGCTGGCCGCCGCCGCCAGCGCCGGAATCACCGTGTGGGGCGATGCCGGGGAACGGAGCGGAAAACGGCGCGGGGACCCTGGCGCAGAATCTGACGCAAAATCTGAAGCAGAATCTGAAGATGGATGAGATTCGCGTAGCCGTGATCGGTGCGGGGCGGCTGGGCACGCTCCACGCGCTCAAGTACGCGGCGCTGGCCGGCGTCCGGGTGACTCACGTGGTTGACCTCGACTCAACGCGCGCGCGCGAAACCGGCGAACGCTACGGCGCCGCTGCGCTAGCCGACTATCGCGAGCTTAAGGGCAAGGTCACGGCCGCCAGCGTCGCGGCGCCCGGCAGCCTCCATCACGAGATCGCCTCCTACCTGCTCGCCCACGGAATCGACGTGCTGCTCGAAAAGCCGATGGCGGCGAGCGTGCACGAGGCGCGCGAGCTTGCCGCGCTGGCCGCGCGCAGCGGGCGCGTCCTCCAGATTGGCCATCTCGAGCGCTTCAACCCCGCGATCGTCGAGCTGCGCCCGATGGTTCGTGGGCCGCGCTTCATCGAATGCCTGCGCGTCGCGCCGTTCACCGAACGCGGCACCGACGTCGACGTGATCCTCGATCTGATGGTGCACGACCTCGATGTCATCCTGACCTTGACCGCGGCCGAGGTGGCGACGGTCGAGGCGATCGGCGTCGCGGTCCTGACCGAGCAGGTCGACGTCGCCAACGCGCGGCTGCGCTTCAGCGACGGGCTGATCGCAAATCTCAATACCAGCCGCGTTGCGCCGCGCCGCGAGCGCAAAATTCGACTCTTCCAGCCCGACGCCTACCTCTCGGTCGACTACGAGGCGCGCCGTATCCAGGTCTACCGCAAGTCGCCGCCGCCTCCTGGCGGAACCTATCCGGAAATTTCCGCCCAGCAGATCGATCTCGGCGAAGGCGATCCGCTGGGCGACGAGATCGCCGCCTTCGCCGATTCCGTGCGCACGCGCCGCGCGCCCGCGGTCACCGCGCTCGACGGTCTGCGGGTGATGGAAGTGAGCGAGCGCATCCGCGACGCGATGCGCGCCGAGGCGGGCATGCTCGGTTGACGCGCCGGCGCTGCTGCACGAACATTGTCACATGACCATCGTCGCCTCCGGTCAGGCATGAGCGCTCGATCCACCATAGTGACGCTGACGATCGTAGCGCGATTTGCCGTCGCGGCATTTGCGGCAACAATTATCATCGGACTTGCAGGATGTTCGCCCCACCCTGCCGAGATTACCGAACCCGGCTCGTACGCCGCCGCCAATTCGAACGATTGTCTGCCCGCGGTCACGCTCGTCGACCAGCACGGCCACGACGTTCCGCTCGTCTCGCTAAAAGGCCGTCCCGTGTTGGTCGATTTCATTTACACCACCTGCCCGGGACCGTGTCCGTTGATGACCACACGAATGGCCGCTGTGGCGAAATTGCTGGGGCCGAAGCTGGGCAAGGAGGTGACGTTCGTCTCGATCTCGATCGACCCCGAACATGACCGGCCTGCCGAACTCGAGAAGTATGCGCGCGCACGGGGCGCCGACGAAGCGGGATGGCTTTTTCTGACCGGCACGCCCGCGCAGATCGATCGCGTGCTCGCGCTCTATCATCTTGAACGGACGCGCTATCCCGATGGCACCGTGAATCACGCGGTGGCGAGCTTTCTGCTCGGCCCAGACGGCCGTCAGGTGCGCCAGTACCAGCCGCTGGAGGTCAAGGCCTCCGCCGTCGTGACGGATATCGATCGAGTGCTTGGCCGCAGCTAACCGAGGCGTCAGCGCCGGACCCCTGCCGCTGTCCCGTCAGCTATGATTGGGCAGATGGCGGCTCGGATGGCGGACCACCATCACCGGGACGTTCGCGCTGCGCAGGATTTTATCGACCGTGCCGCCGAGCAGCAGGCTGCGTAGTGCGCCGCGACCATGCGTGCCCATCACGATCACCCCGGCATGCTTTTCCTCGGCCACCTTGAGAATTTCGAGCGACGCTTCGCCCTCCTTGGTGGAGAGCTCGTAGTTGGTAAAACCCGCCAGCACGTCGTCGAAACGATGGATCAATTCGTGAACTTTCTTGATCGCGTTCGCTAGCAGTGCGGGATACTCGCCGTGCGGCACGCCATAGAGATGCTCCAGCGGATTCTCGATCACGTGCACGATGTAGAGCTTGGTGTTACATAGCTCGGCGAGCGTGCGCGCGTAGGTCAGCGCATAGCCGGAATCCTCGGAGAAATCCGTCGCGAAGAGAACATTTTCGATCTTCACCACTGCTTGTCTCCCGCTGTCCGGAGCGCTCGCGCAAGACGCGCCCGCCCCGGCGCTAATCTCGCGCGAAACCTACTTTGTTTACCGTCCAACTGCAAGCCACGCACGCCGCGGTCGCAAACCTCCTGCCGCGAGCGTCGCCGACGCCGCCCCCTTCGCGATCCGTGTGGCGCGGGGCGGAGTTTTCCAGCACAATTCACTCGATGAGCGCGACTCCCCGGGAACAATCGCCCGCCGCCACCCCCTCGCCTCGACGCCGCCGCGTGATGATCGTCGCCGGCGAGGCCTCCGGCGACCTTCACGGCGCCGACCTCGCCACGCAGATCCTCGCCCGCGATCCCGGGTGCGATCTGTTCGGCGTCGCCGGCGAGCGGATGCGCGCGGCCGGCGTGCGCGCGCTCACCCGCACCGAGGACGTCGCCGGCCTCGGCCTTGCCGAATTGGCCTCGACCATCCGGAACACTCTGCGCGTGCTGCGCGAACTCAAGGCGATGCTGCGTAGCGATCGTCCCGACCTCGTAATCCTCATCGACTTCGCCGAGTTCAACATGTCGCTCGCGGGCGCCGCCAAGCGTGCCCGCATCCCGGTGCTCTACTACATCACGCCTCAAGTCTGGGCCTGGCGGCGCGGCCGCGTGGCACGCATCATCGAACGCACAGACCGGCTCGCCGTGGTACTGCCGTTCGAGGCCGAGATTTACGCCGGCGCCGGCTCGCGCGTCACCTTCGTCGGCCATCCGCTGCTCGACTGCGTCGCGCCTGCGCAGGATCGCGCCGCCACGCTCAAGCGCCACGGCCTGCCCGCCCACGCGCAACTGCTCACGCTGCTGCCGGGCAGCCGGCGCGGTGAGGTTCGCTACCTGCTGCGCCCGATGGTCGAGGCGGCGCGCGTACTCGAGGCCGATCATGGCCTCACGCCGGTGATTGCGCTCGCTCCGACGCTCACGCTCGCGCAACTGCGCGAGGAGGGCCGCGTCAAGCTCGACGGCATCCGCGTGATCGAGGGTGATACCTACAGCGTCGTCGCGGCGAGCGAGCTTGCGCTGGTGGCTTCCGGCACGGCGACGCTCGAGACCGCGCTTTTGGGCTGCCCGATGGTGGTCGCGTACAGGGTGTCGCCGCTGACCTACGCGCTCGCGCGGATGTTGGTGCGCGGAGTCGATTTCATCGCGATGCCCAATATCCTGGCCGGACGCGAAGTCGTGCCCGAGCTTATCCAGGGCCGCGTCAACGTGCGCAACCTGGTGCGCGCGGCCGAGAACCTGATGGTCGAGCCGCTGCGCACCGAGACGCGCGACGCCCTGGTGGCGCTGCGCGCCCGCCTGGGCGAGCCGGGCGCCGCCGCGCGCGTCGCCGCGATCGCGCTTGAGATGATGGCATAAGATCCGCCGGAGCGACGGGCCGTGGCCGCGCGGTATCGGCAGTAACTATTGACGGGAATAGCCCAGATATGGATTCATTTGTTCGTTAGGAACGCTGGGACACCGAAAGACTGGTCGCGCGCCTACGAAGAAGGGCGCTGCTCGCCCTTCCCCGGCTCCCCCCAGCCACCCGCGCTTCCGTCTGGACCCGCCGGTGCCCCAACGTCACCTGCACTCTCCTACTACCCGTCCCATAAGGCAAACGGAATTGTTCCCTGGGGCACTTAATGTCCAAAAATGTGGGATGGCGCTCCTGTTAATCCAGCGAAAAGGCCCCGGCGAGAATACACCGTCGAGCGTGCCCGGATCGACACCGCGCAATGCCTGGGCTGAACTTCCTGCCCCAGGGAAATCGAGTGCGAATAACCGGGCGAGTGTCGAGCGCGGTAGGCCGAGTGCTTAGCGGCTCAGGTTTCGGGACAGGAGTCAGGCGACCTTTAGCTCTCGGAAGGCGCCGCAGGCTTTGCGATCCCATTTCTCTCGATCATCGCTATCGCTTTGCAGGCGCTCGCCAGGGCACGGCTCATTCAACCACCGCTCAGTCACCTCGTCATCGAGCCGGTAAAAGCAAAGCACCGAGGCATAGACAGCATGATGAGCGCCCGACGAGAGAACCGTCACAATGTCTCGACCGCACCGGCCGCAATGCAGTTGCACCACAGCGGCGCCGGTTTCGATTTTGAGATGCGGTTCCCTCCGTTCGTACCACCGGTGTGCGCCCGAAGTTCCGTCCAAAGTGTTGACCATAAAATCGCTCGCCCCCTATGAGCGGTTTTTGATCCCGTCGCCGTTTAGATTCTTGGGAAAGTAGCATTAGCCTAATAGCCTCGCAAGAAGGCGACTACCGGAGGATGCTGCTAGATGGCATACAGTCAAAGGATTTTTCGCTTCGAGCGGGGTTTCTCGGCGTGTCTGGAAAAGTCTGTAATTAGTCCATCGGGATGCTCCGTCACTTGTACAACGCGCTCTGGTACCCGGCACTGCCGGTCGCGCTCGCGCTGAGCGGCGGAGCGCGCGACGCCGGGACGCGGCGCGCGCGGATGGGCCTCGCGTGGGCCGGCGACGGCGCGGCGCCTTCGGCCGAGCCGCGCATATGGGCGCATGCGGCGTCAGTGGGCGAAGTCGGAGCGCTGCGCGCCGTCGTGACTGCACTCGTACGCGAGCGGCCCGGCGCGACGCTGGTCGTCACCACGATGACCGCCGCGGGGCGCGACGCCGCGCGGCGCGCGCTTCCGGGCGCGCGGGCCCATCTGCTCGCACCGCTCGATTGCCGCCGCGCCCTCGGCCCCTTTCTCGACGCGGTCCGCCCCACGCTAGTGCTAATCGCCGAGACCGAGCTGTGGCCGAACTATTTCATCGAGTCGCATCGCGCAGGTGCGCGCGTCGCGATCGTCAACGGCCGCATCTCAGAGCGCTCGCTCGCCCGCTACCGTTACGTTCGCCCGCTGCTTCGCGAAGCGCTCAGCTCAGCCGATCTCATTCTCGCCCAAACCGATGACGACGCCCATCATTTCCTCGCGCTCGGCGCGGCGCCGAGCCGCGTCATCGTGACCGGCAACACCAAGTTCGATCTCGAGAGCCTAAACGCCGCGCCGCTGCGGCCCGAGCTTGAGACTTTCGCCCCGGGATGCCCGATACTGGTCGCCGGCTCGACCGCGCCAGGCGAAGAGCAAATCGTTATCGACGCGTGGCGTGAACTGCGCATCCGCTTCGGTCAACTGGCGCTGGTCCTCGCGCCACGCCATCTCGAACGCGCCGCCGAAATCGAAGGACTCCTGTGTGCAGCGCAGATCGAGTACTCAAAGGCGAGCGCGCCCGACGCTGGCGCGGCCGGCACGTCGCGCGTGCTGCTGCTCGACACGATGGGCGATTTGCGCGCGATGTACAGGCGCGCCACAGCCGCTTTGGTCGGCGGAAGCCTGCTGCCCGGACGCGGCGGACAAAGCCTTGCCGAGCCGGCCGCCGCCGGCGTGCCGGTGCTGTTCGGGCCGTTCCATGAAAATCAACGCGCGATCGCTGCCGCGCTGCTGGAGGCTCGCGCGGGAGTGGTGGTGCGCGACGCCGCTGAGTTAGCGCGAGCCGTTGCTGCATTTCTCGGCGGCGAATCCGAGCGGCTGGCCGCGGGACACCGCGCACGCGCTGTGGTGGAGCGGATGGCCGGCGGTGTCGCCGCAACCTTGATGCGTCTGCGGCCGTTGATTAGCGTCGCCTGAACCATGGCCGATTCCACGCCAGCACCACCGAATCGTTCACGCCTGGAGGGACTGTGGCAGAGCGACCTCGCGCTCCACGAGCGGCTGTTATGGGCTGCGCTGGTGCCCGCGGCCGGCGCTTACCGGGTTGCGCTGGCGGCGCGCGCGCTCTGGTGGCGCAGGATGAAACGGCGCGCACGTCCGCTGGTGGTGAGCGTCGGCAATCTCACGCTGGGGGGCAACGCCAAGACCCCGTTCACGCTGTTCCTCGCCTCGCGCCTGCGCATGCGAGGGTTTAAAGTCGCGATCGTGAGCCGCGGATGGGGCCGCACGCCGAGCGCGGAGCGCGCGATCCTGGTCTCGGACGACGAGCGGCTGCTCGCTGGTACGGACGAAGCCGGCGACGAGGCGGTGATGATGGCGAAATCGTTCGGCGGACCGATCGCGGTCGCGCGCCGGCGCCTCGACGGTATCGAGCTTGTCGAGGAGCGGCTCGGCCCGCTCGACGCGGTGGTGCTCGACGACGGTTTTCAACACGTGCGTCTTGGACGCGACGTCGATCTGCTGTTGATCAACGCCGAGCGCGGAGTGGGCAACGGATGGCTCTTGCCGGCGGGCCCGATGCGCGAGCCGCTCTGCGCCGCGCGGCGCGCCGACGCCGTGATCGCGATTGACACGGGACGCGCCGGCGCCGCGGCCGAGGGCGCATCCGATGCGATCCCGGGCTCCATCGCAGAGCATCCGCGCCTGCTGCGCGCCTCGCTCAGACCACGGGCGTTGGTTTCTCCCGCCGCCGCGGCGGGGCGATGGATCGAAGTGCCGCTCTCGCTGATGGGCCGGCGCGTGGTCGCGGTCAGCGGGCTTGCCAATGCCGGCGGTTTTTATCGGATGCTGCGTGAGATGGAAGCCGACCTGGTCGGCGTGCTCGAATATCCCGACCATCATGTGTACACGGCGGCCGACTGGCACAGTATCGTCGCCGCCGGGCGCGGCGGGGCGATGTTCGTGACTACTGAAAAAGATTTGGTGAAGCTCGAACGGTTTCCGTTCGAGCGCGATTCGCTGTACGCTTTACGCCTCGAAGTCGTGATGGATCTCGACGACGAGACACGCCTGGTCGAGATGATCGTTGCAAAGCGCGCTCGCGCGCGCGCCGCCGTGAGCGCCAATCCCGACCCGAGAGCAAAGGAGGTCTTTGGCGAAAATGGCCGTTAGCCAGGAACTGCTCGACATTCTGGCCTGCCCTAAATGCAAGGGCGACCTGCGCGTTACCGACAAACAGGACGGGCTCATCTGTGATGGTTGCCATCTGCTCTACCCGATCAAGGACGACATCCCGATCATGCTGATCGAGGAGGCGCAGGCGGTGAAATGAAGCGGGTGAGTTGGTGAGGGCGCCGCGGCCGTGCGATGAATATCGCGAAGCATCCGACATCCCGCGCCGCCGTCTCGCGTGAGTTCTCCCGATTCTCCGCCGGCCCCTATCAGCTTTATCTGCGCGCTGACCTGGCGCCTCATGCGGCCGCGCTCGCGGCGGCGCTCGGCGAGTTTGGCGCGGCGGGGTCTACTGGAAACGCCAATCGCGGCGTCGGCAATCGCGGTGGCGGCTTCAGGCTCACGCTGCCCGGCGGACCGGAATTGTTCGTGCGCCGCGCGCGGCGCGGCGGCGCGATGCGCCGCGTGCTCGACGATCTTTACTTCGGCTTCCGCCCGCGTCCGCTCAGCGAGTTGATAGTCACCGCCGAAGCCGCGCGGCGCGGCGTGCCGCTGGCCGAGCCGATGGGCGCGGCCGTGCGATGGGTCGCGCCGGGGCTCTACCGCGGTTTTTTCATCACGCGCGCCGTCACCGGCATGACGCTGTGGGAATTTCTGCGCACCGACGACGACCCGAGCGTGCGCGCCCATGTGCTCGAGCGCGCGCGCGAGGCGATCGAGACGATGCTCCGTGAGGGACTGCACCATCCCGACCTCAATCTCCACAACCTCTTCGTGACTCCGCACGGCGAGAGCTTCGCCGTCATCATCCTCGACCTCGACAAGGCGCGTCTCCGCGACCGCCCGGTGAGCGGTGCGGCCCGCCGCCGGATCGCGGCGCGGCTGCTGCGCTCGGCGCACAAACTCGATCCGCGCGGACGTTTTCTCGATTCCGCCGCATTGTCCATTCTGAATTTCGCCTGAATCGTCGAATTTCGCATCGCGTCCGCAACGGAGGAGGTGGCGCCAGTGAAAGAGGAAAAAAGTATTCCGCCCGAACAGGTGATGGCGGCGTTGTTCGAGGGTCGCGAGCGCCTGGACCAGATGGCGCTGCTCGCGCGGCTCGAACATGGGGGCGCCTCGATTTATCGTGCCTGGGCCGGCGCCGAGCGCAACGTCAAGGCGCGCGAAGCGCTGCTGGCCGCCGCGGAGCGCGAGGAGGCCAACTCCAAGCTGCTGCGCCTGATGAGCACGCCCAAGGGCGAGTGCGAAAAATGTCAGGCGCCGCTAGCGCTGGGGGCAGAGGCAGTGTCCTGCGCCTTCCAATGTACCTTCTGTGCGGAGTGCGGGACGGGATACAATCACGTCTGCCCGAACTGCGGCGGCGAACTCACGCGGCGCCTCTAGTTCGAGGGCGGGGCGCCGGCCGCTTCGTGCGGCGCCTCGTTCGTGTCGGCCAGTTGTCGCCGAAGCTTGGCGATAAGCTCGCTCTGCGCCTGAATCAAATTTTGAATTTCGAAAACGCTCGGGCTGGTGTCGCCGGCGTCCTTGCTCGCCACCGGAACCACTTCATGCGGCTCTGCGAATTCAGCGTTCTTTCGCATCGAGTCGCATTCGGCGGCCGACACATCCGCCGCCTCGCATCGCTGACTGATCATCTGATCCAACTTTTTTCGTAAGCGCTTGATCTCGGCTTGCTGTAACTGGGCCTGGTCGGCGAGCGACTGGCCATTGACCTCCGTCTGACCGGGCATCGTGGAGATCATGGCGCGGCGAAGGTTCTCCTTGATGTTTCTGGCCGAGTCCATGCCGGCGCTCCCTTCTGCCTCGCTGGCGGTGTTGGTTGTGCCGGCCGGCCCATTGTAGCCCGAGCCGCTGGCGGCACCGCGGCGCAGCCCGCGCGATTTGGTACCGGTCGCGAAATTGACCAGCGCCGCGGCCATCGTGTCCGGCAATTTGCAATCGAGCTTGCTAGGCGGCTCGAGTTGCACCGCCTCGCCGCTGACGAGGACATCACTGCCGATGTTGTGGTCATCCGCGTGCACGTTGATGATCGCGTCGACGCGGTTCGGATATTTTTCGACGGCGGCCTTTCTTAGCTCGTCCGCCATCTGGAGGTGCTCAGGATCCGTGGCCGCTGCGGCAAAGGGCTCCACGTAGTTGACTTCTCCGACCTCCTGGTAGCACGCAGTGTCGAGCGATTGCTCGGTGACATATATATGCCCGGCGGGGCGGGATGCGCTGTGTGCGGCCGCCGCGGGAGCGGCTTCGGGCGGTTTTGCGGTCGCACAGGCCGAAAGTAAAACCGCGATTATTGCGATTAAACCGATGTGACCAGCAACGCGCATCGTGACCATCGGAGCCGCTCCCCAGTTCAGCGTTCTTCGGCCGCGGGCCCGTTCGACAATATCATTTTGCGGCTTAGCGCTTTTCCATAGACGAAAGTCCGCGCGCTTGGTTACATCGAAAGTGCACGGCCTCCGGGATGCCTTCCGGGTTTGAATGAATCCGGCTCACGCGGTAGGACGGCTGATGATTGTTTACAAGGAAGGAGATCTTAATCATGTTAACGCTCTACTACGCTCCGGGGGCGTGCTCGACGGCGTCGCACATCGGCCTTGAAGAGAGCGGCGCGCCGTACGAAACCAAGTTGATCTCGTTCGCCAATGGCGAGCAACGCTCCGAGGCTTATCTGAAGATTAATCCGCGCGGCAGGGTGCCGGCGCTCAGCATCGACGGCGCGATCCTGGTCGAGAACACGGCCATCCTGACCTACCTGGCGAAGAAGTTCCCCGCCAAGAATCTGCTGCCTGCCGATCCGTTGGCCGAAGCGCGATGCATCTCGACGATGGCCTGGTTCTCGAACACGGTGCATCCGTCCTTCACCCATATCAACCGGCCCGAGCGTTTCGCCGACGACCCGGCGGTCCATCCGAATCTCAAGGAGACCGGGCGCAAGAACTTCTGGGCCAACCTTCAGGAAATCGACGCGATGCTGAAAGGCAAGGACTGGATGATTGGTACGCAGTACACGGTCTGCGATCCCTATGCTTTGATCTTCTATGGCTGGGGCACGCGGATCAGCTTGCCGATGAAGGAACTCGCCGCGTACACGGCATTCAAGGACCGGATGCTGCTCCGTCCGGCGGTGCGCAAAATCCTCGAGCGTGAACAGAATATCCTTCTGACCGCCCCCGCCGCGTAATTTTCGCCATTGAAGTTTGGCAGGCCGCGGGACCGCTCTTACGAGTGCCTCCGCGCGATCGCGTCGATCTCGATCCGTGCGCCGCGCGGCAACGCCGAAACCTGCACCGTCGCGCGCGCCGGGTACGGCGCGTTCAGATGCTCGCCATAGATGCGATTGACCACGTCGAAGTCGCCGAGGTCTATAACGTAGATAGTGGTCTTCACGATATCGCTGAAATGGAGATCCGCCGCGCCCAGGACCTCGCGCAGGTTCTCCATCACGCAGCGCGTCTCGTGCTCGATCCCGCCCCCCACCAGCCGGCCACTGGACGGGTCGATCCCGATCTGCCCCGAACAGAAAAGCCATTCGCCGTCTCCGATCGCCTGCGAATAGGGCCCGATCGCGGCCGGCGCCGCGGGCGTCGAAATCTGCTGTTTCATCGATGACTCCGGATGAGAAATGTTCGCGAGAAAAATGCAGCCGGCCTATGCGCGATGGCCGTTGTTGCTGGTGCCCATCCCGACCCGCGCGACCCGCATCACGCCGTCGATCGCGGCGATCTGATGGATAAGAACATTGAGCTGGCGCGCGCTGCCGACGCTCAGCTCGAACACTGATAGCGCCCGGCCGTCGTTGCCGGCGGCCTTGACCTCGGCGGTCGAAATGTTGACCCCGGCCGAGGCGATGGTCTTGGACATCGCGGCCAGCAGCCCCGGCTGATCGATGCTCAGCACTTCGAGCCGGATCGGCCGCGGACTGTCCTCGCCCTCCTTCCATACCACCGGCACGCGGCGCTGCGGATCGCTCACCATCGCATGCGGGCATCCCTTCAGATGCACCGTGACGCCGCGGCCACGCGTGATGAAGCCGATGATCTCCTCGCCCGGCAGCGGGCTGCAACATCGCGCAAACCGCACCAGCATATCGCCCACGCCCGAGACGATCACCGCGTTGCCGCTTGGCGTGCGGCGCGTGTCGCGCGCCGGACGGCCGTTGTCGGAGGACGCGGGTGGCGCGGGCGCCTTTTCGGCGCGGTAAAGTTTGAGTTCGTCGGGGGTCAGCAACTTGGCCAGCAACTGCCCTGCAGTGATGATGCCGTAGCCGACCGCGGCCAGCAGACTGTCGATCTCGCGGTAGGAGAATTCCTTGAGCACAGGCTCGAAGCGCTTGCCGGGGCGCAATTGCGCGACCGTCAACCCAAGCGGCTCAAGCTCGCGGTCAATGAGCGTGATGCCCCACTTGATCGAGCGCTCGGCCTGTTGCGCGCGCAGCCACTGGCGGATGCGGCTCTTGGCGCGCGCGGTGACCGCGAAGCTCATCCAATCCTTCCCCGGACTTTGCCGCTCCGAGGTCACGACTTCGATCGTATCGCCTGACTTCAGCCGATAGCGCAGCGGCACCATCCTGCCGTTGGCGCGTGCGGCGCTCAGATGCTGGCCGACTTGGGAGTGGATGCGGTAGGCGAAATCGATAACCGTCGCGCCCTGCGGAAAGTCGAGCACGTCGCCTTTGGGCGTAAAGACGAAGACTTCGTCGGGAAAGAGGTCATCCTTGACGGTGGAGAGGAATTCCTGCGGGTCTTTAAGGTTCTGCTGCCACTCGATGAGCCGGCGCAACCAGGCGAAGCGTTCGGTCTCGCGCAACTCGCTGGTGCCGCCCTCCTTGTAACTCCAGTGCGCGGCGATTCCCTCTTCGGCGACCTTGTGCATCTCGGCGGTCCGGATCTGCACTTCCATCCGCTGCCCCTGCGGACCTATCACCGTGGTATGCAGCGACTGGTACATGTTGACCTTGGGCAGGGCGATGTAGTCCTTGAAGCGGCCAGGAATCGGTTTCCAACTGGCGTGGGCCACGCCCAGTGCCTCGTAACACTCGCGCAGCGTGGCGACGATGATGCGGAAGGCGACCAGGTCGTAGACCTGATCGAAGTGCAGCCCTTCCTCCTGCATCTTGCGATGGATCGAATAGATGTTCTTGGGCCGCCCAGTGACTTCGGCCTTGACCCCGGCCTCCTCCAGGCGCTGCGTGATGATCCCGATTACCGCGCGGATGTACTCCTCGCTCTCGGCCATCGTGCGCGCAACGTGCGCCTTCAGCGTGGCGTAGGCGGTCGGGTTGATGTAGCGGAAGGCCGCATCCTCCAGCTCCGACTTGAGCCAGTAGATGCCGAGCCGATGCGCGATCGGAGCGTAGATTTCCAGCGTCTCGTGCGCGATCTCCTCCTGGCGGTCGCGCGCCAGGTGCGAGAGCGTGCGCATGTTGTGCAGGCGATCGGCGAGCTTGATGAGCACGACCCGGATGTCGTGCGCCATCGCGATCACCATCTTGCGGAAGTTCTCGGCCTGCTTCTCGGCGCGGCTGGAGAAGGTGATCTTAGAAACCTTGGTGACGCCGTCGACTAGGGTGGCGACCTCGTTACCGAAGAGCTCGCGCACCTCGTCGAGCGAAGCCATCGTGTCTTCGACTACGTCGTGCAGAAGGCCGGTAATGATCGAGGGCAGGTCGAGCTTGAGCTGGGCGATGATCAGCGCGACGTTGAGCGGATGGGTGACGTAGGGCTCGCCCGACTCGCGCTTCTGCTCGGCGTGCATCCGCGCCGAGTATTCGTAGGCGCGGCGGATTAGCTGGGCGTCGGCCTGCGGATTGTACGCCTGGACCCGCGCCAGGAGACGTTCGAGCTCGTCGGGCTCGCTGGCGGCGACGGCTAGTTCTTCCACGGTGCGAAGTCCTCGCGGAGCCGTGCCACTCTCAGCCGCTCTGCCTCCACCACGGCCTTCAGGCGAATCAGTGAATCTTCGACGTCGGCGTTGATGACCAGGTAGTCGTACTCGGGATAGGCTTGCGCTTCCTCGCGCGCTCGCCGCAGCCGCTCAGCGATAGCGGCCTCATTCTCGGTGGCCCGTTTGCGGAGCCGCTCCTCCAGCTCGGCGAAGCTTGGCGGGAGGACGAAAATCGTGACTGCGTCGTGTGGGTACTTGTCCTTGATCTGGCGGGCGCCCTGGATGTCGATGTCGAGCAGGATGTCGTGACCTGCGGCGATTGCGCGGTCCAACGCCGCGCGGGGCGTGCCGTAGGAGGCTTCGAACACCCGGGCCCACTCCGCCAGTTCGCCCGCCTCGCGCCGCCGAATGAATTCCTCCTCGTTCACGAAAAGGTAGTCGAGTCCTTCGACCTCGCCGTTGCGTGGCCTTCTTGTGGTCAGCGACACGGACGCCTCAAGGCCGCCGATCGCCTTTAGCGCCGCGCGAGAGATAGTGGTCTTGCCGGCCCCAGACGGGGCCGAGAGAATGAAAATTATCCCGCGGCGGGGCGCCCCCGTACTCTCCATGAACAAGCCTATAAAAGCTGCAATCCCTTTGCAAACAAGGTTTTTTCGCGCCCTACTCGACGTTCTGCACCTGCTCGCGCATCTTTTCGACTTCGCCCTTGAGCCCTACGGTTATCCGCGAGAGCGCCGCGCTCTGCGACTTCGCACCCATCGTGTTGATCTCGCGGTTGACCTCCTGCAGCAGGAACTCAATCTGCTTGCCCACCGTCCCCTCGCTTTCCACCAGTTCGCGCAAGCCGTGCAGATGGGCCCGCAGACGAGTCACTTCCTCGGCGATATCGGCCCGCTGGGCGGCATCGGAGGCCTCCTCGTAAAGCCGCTTCTCGTTGACCGCGAGATCAGCGATTAGGTCTCGCAGCCGAGTCTGGAAATTCGCCACAATTTCGGTGCGTGAGGCTTCCGCGAGCCGTTCGATCTTCGGCACGGCCTCGGTAATCGTGTTGATTCGACGGATAAAGTCGGCGCGTAACGCTTTTCCTTCGCGCTTGCGGTCGGTCTCGAGCGCCTTGAGCGCGCGTGCGATCGCAGTGAACGCCAACTGCACGCCGGGGCGGGAATCGGTCTCCTCTTCGCTGACCTGGAAAATCTCGGGACGATGCAGCAGGACTTCGATCTCCGGTTTGCCGGAAAGACCGAGTCGGCGCCCAAGCCGGCCCAGCTCTTTGACGTAGAGCGCCGCGAGCCGGTCGTTGACGCGAAGCGTTGTTGGTGGAGGGCCAAGCGGGGTGCATCGGACAAAAACCTCGACCCTGCCGCGCGCGATAACGCCCTGGACGAGCTTGCGGATTTCGGCCTCGTGTTCGCCCCAGGTGCGGGGCAGATTGAGCTTGAGCTCGAAAAACCGCTGATTGAGCGTCCGTATCTCAGCCGCAACCCGCACCTTGCCGCGTTCTATCTCAGCCCGTCCGAAGCCGGTCATACTGCGCATCTAGCTTTTGTCCCCCCGCGGCGCCTTCGCCGATGCCCCAGTTTGAAGGCAAGCCCGATAAAGCTCAACCGTCCGCCGCGCCATGGAAGCCATCGAGAAGCGCTCGACCGCCATCGCCCGCGCAGCGGCGCCCATTGCGATCCGCGCCGCGGGCTCGGCGCTCAACTGTGCCAATGCATCGGCCAGGGCGCGCGCATCGCACGGCGCGACCAGCATCCCGGTGCGGCCGTCGTCGACCGTATCGACGATTCCGCCGACGCGCGAGGCCACGGCGGGAAGCCCGCAACCCATCGCCTCGAGCAGCGCGACGCCGAGCCCTTCGCTAAGCGAGGGCATCGCGAAAACGTCGAGCGCCCACAAGATCGCGCGGGCGTCGTCGACCCGGCCGAGCATCCGGACCGTATCGCTCAGGCCCAGGCGCCGAATCTCCGCCGCGAGCGGGTCGCGGAGCGACCCGCCGCCGGCAATTATCGCGACGACGCGGCGCTGCGGGGCGGCGGCCTGCCGCGCGACTATGTCGCGCGGCAGGCCGCCGCCCTCAGCGCCGCCGCGCCCGAGCAGAGCCATCGCTTCCACCAGGTAGCGATGGCCTTTGCGCGGCTCGAGCACGCCGACCGCGCCGACGGCGAAGTCGGCGTCGCCGAGTCCCAACGCGGCCCGCGCCCGCGCGCGTTCGTCCGCCGACGGCGGACGAAAGTGCGCGCAGTCGACGCCGCTCGGGATCACCGTGATGCGCTCGCGCGCGCCCGTGGCGCGCGCGAGCGCATCGGCGACCGCGGCGGAAATCGCCGCGACGCCGTCGACCGCACGGCGGCCATAGAGCCATGGCGCGAACAGCCGGTTGGGCACGTAATCCATCCGGCGCGTAACCACCGCCGCGCGCGTGAGGCCGCGCACCCACGGCGCCATCGCATGCGCGCGCGAAGTATGGAAGTGCACCACATCGTAGCGTCCATCGCGAAGCGTGCGCCTCAATGCTACGGCGGCCGCGAGATCGAGCGCATTGCGGATGGGCAAGGGACGGCAGACGACGCCGGCTGCCTGTGCGCGCCGCCACAGTTCGCCCGCCGGATCGCAGAGCAGCTCCGCGCGATGGCCCATCGCGCGGAGCTCGAGCGTGAGTCCAAGCACCTGGGTTTCGCCGCCGGCGAACTTGCGTTCCGGATCGACCCCGGCGATGCTGAGCGGCGGCGCCTCGCGAGTCGCCGCCGCAGGCGTTGGGGCCTCGGCCGGAGACGAAGAATCCATCGCTCAGTCGGCGAACCGGTAGTAAACGATCGCCGCGATCGCGGCGATCGCATCGCGCCAGCCGATTTTCTTCCCCTCTGCGTAAGTGCGTCCCGAGTACGAAATCGGCACCTCATAGATCCGCCATCTGGCGCGCGCCGCCTTGGCGGTTATCTCGGGCTCGAAAGTGAAGCGGTCGGCGCTGAGCTTGAGCGTGATCAGCTTGTCGCGCCGAAACGCCTTCATCCCGGTTTCCATGTCCGTCAGGTTGAGATTGCACATCATGTCCGAGACCAGCGTCAGCATCCGGTTGCCCACGTAATGCCAGAACATCAGCACGCGATGCGGTCCGCCGAGAAAACGCGAACCGTAAACCATATCCGCGCGGCCGTCGAAGAGCGCCTCGAGCAGATGCCGGTAGTCGCGCGGGTCATATTCGAGGTCGGCGTCCTGAACCACGACGTACGGATTGCGTGCCGCCGCGAAGCCGGTGCGCAGCGCCGCGCCCTTGCCGCGGTTGACCGCGTGATAAAAGCAATGGACCTGCGGATGCTCGAGCGAGCGCAAATAGTTGGCGGTCTCGTCGGTTGAAGCGTCGTCGACCACGATGACCTCGGTCTCGAAGCCGCACTCCAGCACGCGCCGGATGACCTCGCCGATCGTGCGCGGCTTCGTTGTAGACCGGGATCACTACGGAAATCTTTGCCGCTTCGTCCATCGTTCTTCCCGCGCCTTCCTCGCGCTGTTGCGGCGCTTGCCGCGCTATTGCTCCGCCTGGGCAGTCACATCTGGCGCCGCTACGAACCGCCGCCAGCCGGCTCTATCCCGCCGCTCACGGTATCGCGCAGCCGGCGCGCGCGCACCATCCTTGCGACCCGCCGAATCAAACGGCGCGGCGCATCACTCATCGCACGGCCGTACGCGTCGACTACTCGAAGCCGGTCGGTGCGGCCCATCCCCTCGAGGTCGAAGCGGCAAAGCTGCACCAGGTTGCGCAGCCGCCGGCGCTCCCAGTCGAGTCGCGGGCGCGCCGTGCGTTCGTGATCGATCAGGCTGAAGCGCACCGGCGGACCATTCGCGACAAAGATGTTATAGGGCGTGAGGTCGCCATGGACGAAGCCTGCGCGATGGAGCCGCGCAACTTCGGCGCCGAGCGCGCGCAGCACCTCGCGCCTGCGCGCCGGCGCGCCGGACGCGCGCCGAAGAAAGCGCGGCAGCGGCTCGCCCTCCACGTGCGCGGTCACCATCATCGTGCGCCCGCTCCCGCGCTCATCACCGAGCATCAATATCGGGGCCACCGCGAAGCCGGTTGCGACCAGCGCGTCGAGAATCGACTGCATCTGTTCGGCGCGCGAGCACAAGAGCAGCCGCCGAACCGCCTTGAATCCGCGCGGCGCGTCGAGCAGCTTGACGAAGACCTCGGTCTCGCCGGAGAGCGGCGTGCCGAGCCGAATCTGGTAGGTCGAAGCATGGCGCGAGCGCCGCAACGGCCGGTCGCCGCCGCCGCCGGCAATTTTGAGCGCGCGCTCGATAAGTTCCATGCCGAGCCTGGAGGGAAGTTCCGCCAGCGCAGGCGCCAGCAGGAGCGACCATCCGTCGCGCTCCACGCGCGCCTGGCCGGCAACCGTCACGGACGCTCCTGACCCTGCCGCGCAGCCTGGATCGCGCCGCCTGCTTCCGAAGCCAACGGCAGCGTACGCGGCCGGTTATCCGCAAGCGCGCCGCGGATGGCCCGCGGCGCCGCCAGCGCGCGCCTGATTGCGGCTGCGACCTCGGCCGGAGCGATGCGCCGCATGCATTCGCGCCCGATCGGACACTCACGCAGGTAGCACGGATGGCACGGAATCGCGCCGCTCAGCGCCAGGTCGGCAAATCCCCACGGCGCCGAGCGCTCGGGTGCGGTCGCGCCCCACAACGAAACCACGGGACATCCAGCCGCTGCCGCGATATGCATCGGGCCCGAGTCGGGGCCGAACGCCGCGGCGCATTCGGCGAAGATCGCGACCAGGTCGCGCAAACTGGTGCGTCCCGCCAAATTGAGCACGGACGCGCCCGCGAGGTTTGCGATTACTTGATCGGCCAGCGCCACTTCGTCGCGGCCGCTGCCGATCAGCACCGGGAACAGCGCGGGAGAGCCCTCACGCGCCATCGCCATTTCGCGAATCACCGCGGCGATCGAGTCGGGGAAATAGATCCGGCTCGGCCATGACGAGCCCAGGATCACCGCCAGCAGCGGCCGCGGTGCGCCCTGGAGCGTCGCCGCCGCGCGCGCTCGCTCGGCGTCCGAGGAAACGAGCCCGAACTCGATCGGCGCCGGAGCAAGCCCCAGCGCGTCCGCGAAGCCCTGGTACTGCATCAGCTTCAAGCGCATCGGGGGCTGCGGCGCGATCTGCCGGGTGGAGAACAGATGGTTGAATTCCTTGCCGTTGGTGCGATCGAAACCAACGCGCATGCGGGCTCCAGAAGCCATCGCAACCACGCCGCTCTTGAGATGGCGCTGGAGGTCGAGCGTCAGATCGAAATGGCCCGCACGCACCCGGACGAGGAAGGGCAGGAACGAAAGCGGCGCGCACCGGCGATTGTAGACTATAAGCTCGTCCACCCAGGGATGGCCTTCGAGCACAGCCTGCGACTTGGGCTCGACCGCCCACGCGAGATACGCGGCCGGCCACGCGCGGCGGATACGGCCGAGCAGCGGCAGCGCTCGGACGACGTCGCCGATCGCACCGAGCAGAATGATCAGGACGCGACGCGGCGCAGCGACGGGCTCGGCTAAAGGCGCAGAGGCAGCGGATTCGGCGGTCGGATCGGCAGCAATCTGATCGGTGTAAGTCGAGCTCAAGTCCAATCCAGCGCGCCGCGCTGCCAGGCGTAGACCAGGCCGACCGCGAGGATCGCGATGAAGACCAGCGCCTCGACGAGGCCGAACATCCCGAGATGGCGCAGCTCGACCGCCCACGGGTACAGGAACACCACCTCGACGTCGAACACCACGAACAGCAGGGCGGTCAGGTAAAAGTGTATCGAGAAGCGGCCCCACGCCACGCCGCTTGGCGGATTGCCGCACTCGAACGCCTCGCCCTTGATCTTGGTGGGGTGCCGCGGGCCGGTCAGGCGGTTGATGGTGACCATGCCGCCGACGACCAGCGCGGCGACCGCGAGCGTTACCAGAATCGGAAACCAGGTGAGCAGCATCGCGGATACCTTCGCTTAAGGTCTCTCAACAAGCCCTTCTAATTGCATTATGAATAGCGGATTAGAGCACCTTTTCCAACGCAAATTCGCTGCGTCGCCTTCACAGTGCACTTGCCCTGCGGCAGCGCTTCGGTTGAGACTTCTTAAAACGGCGATCGGTGAGGCCAGCCGAAGTGCCTCAATTCCCGCGGGATTGCAGAATGGACGTAGTTTCGCTAAATATTC
Source organism: uncultured delta proteobacterium (assembly GCA_963815255.1). GTDB lineage: Bacteria > Desulfobacterota > Binatia > Binatales > Binataceae > JAKAVN01. Next base: position 108,551 of record CAWFGH010000003.1, read on the forward strand.
GCTATCAAAAGAGGGCATTTTGCATGGGCTACAGAAGCGCAATCGAGTGGACAGACGCGACTTGGAATCCGATTCGTGGTTGCACGAAGATTACCCCAGGCTGCAAAAACTGCTACGCCGAGGCATTTGCGGAAAGGTTTCGAGGAGTTCCAGGACATCCGTTCGAACAGGGTTTTGATGTCCGTTTGATACCTGAAAAACTTGATGAGCCGGAGCGCTGGCGACGACCGCTCAGAATCTTCGTAAATTCGATGAGCGATCTGTTCCATCCATCCGTGCCGACCGATTACATCGAACGCATCGGCAGAAGCATGCAAAATGCGCACTGGCATACCTTCCAAGTACTTACAAAACGTCACGAGCGGATGAACGAGCTACTTAGTGGCGAACTTCGTTGGGTTGGCTTGCTCAAAAATGTTTGGTGGGGCGTCAGCGTTGAGGACCGCGAGCACGGACTTCCGCGAATCGACGTTCTCAGACGGACAAACGCCGCCATACGATTTCTCTCCATCGAACCATTGCTCGAAGACCTGGGAGAAATCGACCTCGCTGGTATCGACTGGGTAATCGTCGGTGGAGAAAGCGGCATTCGCCACAGGCCTATTGCAGTGGAGTGGGTGCGCAGCATTCGCGATCAGTGCCAGGCCGCGAAGGTGCCATTCTTTTTCAAACAGTGGGGCGGTCGAACACCAAAGCGTCAGGGAAGAATTCTCGACGGGCGCGTGTGGGACCGCATGCCAGCCGTCGAATGTTCCGAGGGCTTGGCACTGTAAAATCGTGAACCCCGTCGCCAGCGATGGTCTTCGCGCGCGTCCCGGTAGAATCTGGACAGTCGAAAAGCTTACCTACCTGCAGAACTACGCCAGCGCTTTCACTACCGCTATGCGCGGAAAGTGGGAGCGCCTAGTCTACATTGACCTACTTGCAGGCCCAGGCCGCGACATCGATCTTGAAAGAAATAAAGAGTTCGACGGGTCCCCGCTCATCGCCCTCCACATAAGACCGGCATTCGATCATTGCTTCTTTGGTGACAAAGATAAACGGAATGTCGATATCCTGAAGAAGCGGATCGCGGCTTCAGATGCAAAGCGTGTTTCTGTAGAAGTGGGCGATTGCAACGTCCTGATCGACAAGGTTGTCAAGCAGATTTCACAAAAAACTCTGGGCTTGGCCTTCGTCGATCCTGAAGGGTTTGAAGTCGATTTTAGAACCTTGCGCATTTTGGCAAAGCGCAGAATCGACGTGCTCTATTGGTTCCCGAGTGGAATAGCCATTCGTCGGAACCTGAAGAATTTCCAAACGCTAACGGACAGCCCCATGGAGCGCTTTTGGGGCAGAGATTGGCGTCAGCTCCCCATTGCAAAGTGGGCTGCTGGAGAGATCGTTCCCGACGAAAGAATCGAAAAATCGATAGTGGCTGAATTCCTGAAGGATGTCGCCAAAGCTGGTTTCGACTTTCGCGACGAGTGGGCGCTTCCATTCGCAAACACGCGCAACGCGCAAATGTATCATTTGCTATTTTTTTCGCACGATAAGTTAGCGCTCAAAATCTGGAAAAGCGTTAAGAAAATCGCGCCCGGTGGACAACGCACCTTCTCTGGAATGACCTAGCCCCGAGGGATTTACAGTTTCCGTCAAGGCGACGCACGTGCTCGGGGACTTCTAGGTTCTAGAGCGACGCGTACGCGGCTGCGATGAGCGCCTTGGCGCGCGGGTCGAGCAGGATTCCCGCACCCATCCGGTTCATCGCGTAGCCAAAGCCGATTTTCGCCTCGGAGTCGGCGAAGCCGAGCGATCCGCCGGCGCCCGGATGGCCAAACGCGTTCGCGTTGGGACCCATCTCCTCGCCCGGCTGCGAGAGCATGAAGCCGGACGAAAAACGCGTCGAAATCATCAGCACTTCGTCGGGGCCGCGTGACTCCTCGACGTAACACGCGGGAATCTCGCGCGCCGCCATCACGCGTACGCCATCGACTTCGCCACCGCGCGCGAGCGCGCCATAGAGCCGCGCCAGCGCGCGGCCGTTGGTATGGCCGTTGGCGGCGGGAATCTCAGCGCCACGCCACGCCCGCGAATTCACCGTCGCCATCGAGAGCACCATCGGATTCATGAACGTCTTCGCGATGACGGACTCGGGATTTTTGGCCATTTCGTCGAACAGGTTGAATTCGCCCGGCGCGGGCGGCGGCGCGCCGAGCATGTCGGCGACGCGGCCGTCCTCGCGCTCCGCGAGCCCGATATGCGCGTCGATTTTGAGCGGCGCCGCGATCTCGTCCCTGAAATAATTGCCGACGCTCTTGCCCGTGATCCGACGAATCACTTCGCCGACCAGGAAGCCGAACGTGAGCGCATGGTAGCCGTGGCGCGTGCCCGGCTCCCACCACGGCGTCTCGGCCGCCAGCGCCTCGGTCATCGTTCGCCAGTCGTAGAGGTCCTCGGGCGCAAGCGGTTTGCGAATCGCGGGAAGGCCGGCGCGATGGTTCAGCAGTTGGCGCACCGTGATTCGATCCTTTCCGTTGGCGGCGAACTCGGGCCAGTACTTCGCAACCGGCGCGTCGAGGTCGAGCCTGCCCTCGCCGGCGAGCCGATGCGCGCAAATAGCGGTGAGACCTTTGGTAGTCGAATAGACGTTGACGATCGTGTCGCGCGTCCACGGCCGCGTCCGCGCCTTGTCAGCCCATCCGCCCCACAGATCGACCACCAGGCGGCCGTCGAGCGCGAGCGCGACCGACGCTCCGGTCTCGCGGTGGCTTACGAAGTTGTCGGCAAAAGCCTCGCGCACACGCGCAAACCGCGCGTCACAAGTTCCTTCGATCGTGACGTCAGCCATCTCGTCCTCTGGATTTTTCTATGGATCGACCAGGGCGCCGCCGCAGCTCGAGCCCGCGCCGGCGGTGCATCCGAAGCAGTGCGTCCCAGTCGCGATCGGCGCGCCCGCGAGCGCGTCGAGATCCTCGATATCCCACACCGTGAGCGCGCCGCGCTTGCCTGCCGCACCAATCGGCATCTCGAGCATCTGGTTGAAGTCGCAATCGTAAAGCCGTCCGTCCCATCCGACGCTAACCAGGGCGCGGCACATCAGGCCCTCGACCGTTCCCGGATTGAAATGGTTGACCAGCAGACTCATGTAGTCCGCGTACCTGTCCCATTGACGCAACTGATGGGCGAAACGCGCGATCGGCATGTTGGTGATCGTCAGCAGGCGATTGAAGCGGACGCCGTAAACGCCGAGTTCGCGCCGATAGTCCGCTTCGAGCGCGGCCTGCGGCGGCGGCAGCGCGGGGCCGACGGGATTGTAGACCAGGCTGAGCTCGAGCCCGTCTGCGCCGTAGCCCAGAGCGTTAAGGTTTTGCAGCGCCGCGATGCTTTTTTCGAAGACGCCGCGCCCGCGCTGACGCTCGACGTTCGCGGCGCTGTAGCACGGCAGCGAGCAGACCAGCACCACGCGATTGTCGCGGTAGAATTCGCCGAGCCGTTCCATCCCGGGCTCGAACATCACCGTCAGGTTGCATCGGACCATCACCTCGCGCCCCGCGCGACGCCCACCCTCGACCAGCATCCGGAAATTCGCATTGAGCTCCGGCGCACCGCCGGTCAGATCGACCGTGCGTATCGCGGGGCTATGCGCGAGCAGCTCGAGCACCCGCTCCGCCGTCGCACGCTCCATCCGCTCAGTGCGCGCGGGACCAGCGTCAACGTGACAGTGATGGCACGCCTGGTTGCAGTGCTTGCCGACGTTGACTTGCAAGGTCGTGGCTTTCGCGCGCGTCAAAGCGCCCAGCCCATAGTGGCCGAGCGTCTCGTCAAAACTCGCGGCGGACGCCGGGCCGTGCCGGAGTACCGTCTGCGCATCACCTGCCATCGCGCACATGCCTGTTAATCATCAGAATCAGATCTCAGCACCCCAATTATATGTTATTGGTATCGCAAGTTGAGCGCTCTTCATAACCCCATTCGCGATCCTAGGCGCCGGCAATCATGAGCCGCGAACGTGCGGCCGGCGTCTCGCCCCTTCATGGACTTCACCGGCTCGGCGGAGAGCTGATCGCGCTCGTGTACATCGCGATCATCGCCGAGATCGCCTGTGCAACCGGCGCGGTCTATGTTTTGTTCCCGGAACTCGGCGCACTCTCGCACGACGTGGTGACGCGTCCGCGCGGAACCTGGGCCAGCGCGCCGCTGCTGCTCGCGATCACGCCCGTGCTGACCGGCGTGATCGGAATCGTTTTTACGCGAAATCTTCCGTACGGATACTTGTCGGTCATGCTTACAGTCGCCGGCGCGATCGCGGTTATCCTCGCATTGCGCTCGCCGGTCGCTCCCGCGATCTCCGCGGGGCTGCTCCCGCTGGTGCTGGGGGTGAAGAGCTGGTGGTATCCGCCCGCGATTGCGCTCGGGACCGTGTCGCTGGCGACGCTCTCTATACCATGGAGGAGATACTGCGCCGCGCATACGGTTACAGCGCCCGAGGAGAGCGCGGAGAGCGACGAGGCCCGCCAAGACCTTAAGAACGACCTTCTCGACGACCTTATCGAGACGACGCCGAGCGGTTACGGATGGCTCGCCGCCCTGATAGCGTTCGTCGCGGTCGCGGTTTTTTTCGTGAAGCTGACCGGGCTTCGCTTCCTGCTATTCCCGCCGCTGGTGGTAATCGGGTTCGAGATGCTCGGGCATACGGCGATTTGTCCGTGGGCGGACAAGCCGATGCGTCTGCCGCTCGCGTGCTTTCTCACGGCGCTCGGCGGATTCGTATCGTGGCACTTCCTCGGAGTGACGCCGTTGGCCGCTGCCGCCAGCATGGCGTGGGGAATCGCGATGCTGCGCGTGTGCGACCTTCACGTGCCGCCGGCGCTGGCCGTCGCGATGCTGCCGCTGGTGATGGACAGGCCGACGATCGCCTATCCGTTCGCGGTCGGAATCGGCACCACGCTGCTGTCGCTCTGGTTCCTCGCCTACCAGCGGCTTTTGCGTGGAGCGCTCAGTATCCCTTGGGCATCCCGAGCAGCCGCTCGGCAATGATGCTGCGTTGAATCTCGGAAGTGCCCTCCTCGATCGTGTTGCCACGCGCGCGCAGCGTCCCGTACTGCCATCGCCCGCCCTCGACCACGTGCGGCGATCCTTCCTCGAGCACCGCGCGCGGACCCTGCACCGCGAGTGCGAACTCGTTCATCCGCTGATTCAGCTCGCTCCATAGCAGCTTGGAAATCGAACCCTCGGGGCCCGGCGTGCCGCCGCGCAAAAGGCGCGAGAAGTTTCGGTAGGCAAGGTACTTCATCGATTCGACGTCGATATAAAACTGCGCCAGCGCCTGCCGGATGACGCGCGGGGCAAGCGGCGTGGTACCCTCCTCGAGCGCGCGCATCGCGAGGCGCTTCAGGTCTTCGAAAGTGTTCCCGAAACGTGCGACGATCGATAGCGACAGCGTCGCCCGCTCGTTCATCAGCGTGGTCAGCGCGACACCCCATCCTCCCCCTTGCGGCCCGAGCAGGTTTTTGCGCGGCACGCGCACGTCGTCGAAGAAAAGCTGGTTGAATTCCTCCTCGCCGGTCATCTGGCGCAGCGGTCGCACCGTGACGCCGGGGCTGTGCATGTCGACCAGCAGGTAGCTGAGTCCGCGATGCTTGGGTTTGTCGGGCTCGGTGCGCACCAGCAGCATGCACCAGTCAGCGATCTGTCCAAGCGAGGTCCAGACCTTCGCGCCGTTGACGACGAACTCGTCGCCCGCAAGCTCGGCGCGGCTGGCCAGCGCGGCAAGATCGGAGCCCGACCCGGGTTCGGAAAATCCCTGGCACCAGATTTCCTCGCACGAGAGAATTTTCGGCACGAAGCGGCGCTGCTGCTCGTCGGTCCCGTGCTCCAGGATCGTCGGCGCCGCCATCGAGAGCCCGATCAGATTGAGCGCCGACGGCGCGCGCGCCCGCGCCATCTCTTCACTAAAGATCGCGCTGTAAACGATCGTCTTGCCCTGGCCGCCGTATTCGACCGGCCACGAGAGGCCCAGGAACCCCGCCTCGAAGAGCCGGCGCTGCCAGTCCCGCAGCGTCTGGATCGACGCGGGGTCGGTCGGCAGCGAGAAGCCGCGGTCGGGGATGTCGCGCGGCGCGTTGGCCTCGAGCCATTGGCGCGCGCGCAACCGGAAGGCTTCCTCGTCGGAGGTGTAGCTGAAGTCCATTTCTGCTTCCGTTTTGTTTCCGCTCTCTTGCGCTTTTTCTTCCGCGTCGGTTCGGATGCCTAGTCTCTAGCGCAAAAGCATTTACCGCAAAAGCAGCGGACAAACCCTCGTAATTGCCATCCGTTACACGTTCTCTCTTATCGTCGTTTGGGGCGGGATGCGAAACGGGTTAAACTTTCCTCGCACGTCATTTCATTCGATTTCAACCGCCCAGGTTCGAAAGGCCGCAAGGCCGGAGGTTCATAGGTCGATGAGCGCTGCAGGCACAATTTCTCGCGGCGGATGCCATTGCGGACGGGTCGCTTTCGAAGTCGAGGGCCGTCCCGAACGCGTCGACGAATGCAACTGCTCAATCTGCACGAAGAAGGGATATCTCCATTGGATCGTGCCGCGGGAGAGCTTTCAGTTGCTGACGCCGGCGGAAAATCTCTCGACCTACACCTTCAACACCGGCGTCGCGCAGCATCATTTCTGCCCCAATTGCGGCGTTGCAGCGTTTTACATTCCGCGCTCCGACCCGGACAAGATCGACGTCAATGCGCGATGCCTTGACGGAGTCGAACTCGCCGGACTCAAGGTCGAGCATTTCGACGGACGCAACTGGGAAGAGGCGATTAAGGACCACCGCGCGGCGCGCAAGTAGCAGGCAACGCTGGATTTCGCCCAGAGCATCGAAGCAGTGAAACAGTAAAACATCAAAAACATGGCTGGGCTGGGCTTCACGCCGACCGACTTCGCGGTCTTCAAGATCCAGGGTTTCAGCGCGCGCATGCAGGAGATATATGCGCGCGTCCGGCCCAAGCTGATGAGGCTCGGCGACGAATTGGCGCCGGAGCTGGCGCGCAAACTTCGTCTCGAGTTCTTCCCGCACGTCGCCAGGCACGCACGCCGCACTCTCAATCCGCCGCCCGAAACGTGGGCCGCGTTCGGTCAGTCGCCCAAAGGCTACAAACGCTACGGCTACCTGGCACTCTGCATCTCGGGCGCGGGACTGCACGCGCGGATGGTGGTCAAAGCGGAGGCCGACCGGCGACCGGAGATCGCGCGTGGGCTCAAGAGCAATGCCGCCCAGCTCGCGAAATCGCTGCGCGGGACTGGAGTCGCGCGCTACGAGAAATGGGATTTCAAAACGCTGCCCGTACAGACGGCGGCCGACGATGAGCTTTTCACGGCGCTCGCCCAGGGGCTCGGCAAAAAGACCGGCGGGATGGACCTCGGGTTCGGATGGAGCGTGCGCGACGCGTTGCGGCTGGATCGCGCCGAGTTGCTCGACGCCTACCGCGAGCTCGAGCCCGTGTACCGAATCGTCAGGGCCGTCGTATAGCGTAGGAGGATGAGCACGATAGCGGTTTTGGGAGCGGGCGCGTGGGGCACGGCGCTCGCTGCCGTGCTTGCCCGCGGGGGCCATCGCGTAACGCTATGCGCGCGGCGCGCGGATTCAGGTGGCGGCGATGCGGGCGCGGCGCGAGAACGAATTCTACCTGCCCGGTGTCGCATTGCCGGAGACGATCGATCTCAGCGATCGATGGCCCGAGGCGGCGGGCGCGAGCGAGGTCGTCCTGATGGCGGTGCCGTCGCGCTTTGCGCGCGCGGCGATGACGCCGGTCGGCTCCGTGCTCGCGGCCGACGCGACACTCATCAGCGTCACCAAGGGAGTCGAAGAGGACTCGCTCAAGACGATGACCGCGATGCTGGCTGAGGTCGCGCCGGCAGTGAAGAGGCTCGCGGTGCTGTCCGGGCCGTCGTTCGCCGCGGAAGTGGCGCGCGGCAAACCGGCCGCGATCGTCGCGGCGGCGCGCGACGAGGCCGTCTCGCGCGGCGTGCAGGGATTGTTCGCCTCGCGTACGCTGCGCGTCTATCGAAGCGTCGACGTCGACGGAGTCGAGCTCGCCGGCGCGGCTAAGAACGTAATCGCGATCGCCGCCGGCATCAGCGACGGCCTGGGCCTCGGCTCGAGCGCGCGAGCGGCGTTGATCACGCGCGGCCTCGCCGAACTCGCCCGCCTGGGCCTGCGCGCCGGTGCGCGCGCCGAGACCATCTACGGGCTCGCGGGGCTGGGCGACCTGGTGCTGACCTGCACCGGCGAGCTTTCGCGCAACCGCGCGCTGGGTCTCAGAATTGGCCACGGCGAGAGCGTCGCCGGCATCGCCGGGATCGCGCCGACCACGCCGTCCGACCACATTGGCCATCCCGTGGCGGAAGGCGTCTCCAATGCGCGCTCTATAAGAAGGCTGGCCGAGCGGATGGGCGTGGAGATGCCAATCGTCGCTGCCGTTTGCCGGGTGCTCTATGAAGGCGCGCCTGCAAACGCTATGGTCGAGGAATTGTTGAACCGCGAACTGAAGGCCGAATTCTGACCCCGGCCTGATTCCGGGCGCGGGAATCGAAAAAAACGCATTTGAGAGAAAATATTTGATGGCGAACAAGGGAACCTGCAAGGCCGCGGACTGCAACCGCGAGGCGGTCGCGAAACATTACTGCCGCATGCACTACCGCCTGTGGCGTCACGGTGAGATGCCAAAGGCGCGCTACAAGATCTGCACCTTCGAGAAGTGCCGCAAAAAACGCGTCCGCGGCAGCCTGTGCGAAGAACACTGGACCGCAAAGCATGGCAAGGCGGCTGCAGCGGCCGCTCCTGCGGCGCCTGCCGCTCCGGCTGCCCCCGCGGCCGAAAGCGCATAGCACACCCGAGTCAATCCGCGCCACAAAGGCGGCTCGCCCGCGCGGTCGCGCTCGGATACGGAGGGGCACGATGGCCAACCTGATTGTGGCTGGCGCAGCGGGCCGGATGGGCCGTCTGCTCACCTCGCTCATCGCACAGGATCGCACGCATCGCCTGGTCGGCGCGCTGGAGGCGCGTGAGGCCCCGGCCGTCGGCAGCGACGCGGGCACGCTCGCCGGTGTGGGGCCACTGGGCGTTCCGATCACGGCGGATTACGCGGCTATCGCCAAGCCCGGCACCGTCACCCTCGATTTCACTATCGCGAGCGCCGCGCTCGAGCATCTTGAAGTAGCCGCAAAGGCCGGCGCCGCGATTGTGCTCGGCACCACCGGCCTCACGCCCGAGATGGAAGCGCGGGCGCGCGAAATCGCGCCACGCACGCGAACCGTGATCGCGCCCAACATGAGCGTCGGGGTAAACGTGCTGATGAAAATTGTCGCCGAGGTCGCCAAAATTCTGCCCGACTTCGACGCCGAAGTGCTGGAGATTCATCATCGGACCAAGGTCGACGCGCCGAGCGGTACGGCGGTCGCGATAGGGCGCATCATCGCGGCGGCGCGCGGCGAAGACTTCACTGCGAACGCGATTTACGGACGCGAAGGAATAACCGGCGTGCGGCCGGCCGGTAAGATCGCGATGATGGGGCTGCGGGCGGGCGACGCGGTCGGTGATCACACTGTGATCTTCGGGGGCCAGGGCGAGCGGCTGGAGCTAATCCATCGCGCGCAGAGCCGCGATTCGCTGGCGCGCGGGGCGCTGCGCGCGGCGGCCTGGCTCGAGAAACAGCCCGTCGGGCTTTATTCGATGCGCGACGTGCTGGGGCTGTAAATTGCGCTGAGAGTTTGTGATTTCTTCGTTCGTTTGGCGGCTTGTGTCATCCTGAGCGAGCGCTGCGCGAGTCGAAGGATCCCGGAAACACTCGGGGTCTTTCGACTCCGGCCCGCAGCGGCCTCCGCTCAAGATGACAAAGAAATCGGGGCGAACCTCAAAAATCACGCGGACGAGCCGAGATTCGCCCGAGGTGCGCCCGTTCCGCTGGTTTTCTAATTGCGTCGCAGTTGCAGCACTTCCCAGCGCTCGCGGAACCGCGACCACCATCCGCGATGGCGGGTTTCGAAATAGCCCAGCATGGCGGCCATCGCCAGCACGTTACCGGCCAGGATCTTCCAGAAACCCAACGCGGTGAGCGCCGCCTGGTCGAAGACCGCCAGCGCTCCGACGAAAAAGATCTCGAAGATCGCGAGCAGGAAAATCGCGGCCAGCGCGAACACCGGCTCGTAGTCAGCCGCGAGCAGCAGCACGGCGGTCGCAATCCCGAACATGATGAAGGCAAAGAAATGCAGCGCCGTATAGCCGAATACCAGGGGCAGCGTCACCCGCACCTGGGCCGGGTCGAACATGCCCTGGAAAATCGCCGCACCCATGAGCGCGGGCGTGCGAAAGATCTCGCCCGCGACGATGTCGCAAGCCATGAACCAGACCGCGACCACGACCGCGCCGATTACGCCCGCCACCGCGCCCTCGCGGGCCACGCCCGTCCACGGACCTTCCATCCGACGTGCAAGCGTGGGATGACGCTCGAGAAAGAACGCCAGCATCGCCGACGTCGCCATCAGGTCGCCGATCAGGAACTTCCACCACGGCAGGGACACGTAGGCGGACGGCCCGATCAGCATCAGGATCATGATGCAGAAAATCTCGAAGACCGGGACCAGCAGCATCATGGTCGGAAAGAGCGTCTCGTCATGCTCGGCGGTCTCGAGAATCAGCGCGGCCACGGCTCCGATGAGCGCAAAGACGCCAAAATGGAAGACCAACCGGCCGAGCATCAGCGCCGCGCCCCCTTGCGTGCCACCGAACAGCGTGGCAGCCACCGATCCAAGGGAGCCGACCGGTTGCCCCCGGGCGGCGTCGAATATCAGGTACCACAGCGCGATCACGAACGCGCCGATTATGCCCGCCACGGCACCATCAAAGACCATGCGTGCTCTCTGGTTCATCGGATCCTCCTTCTAAAGGGAGCGCCGAGAGACAAGAGTGCGCCACGATAAGAACGGTACCGTCAGGAGCAGACCCGCGGTGTCGTTATAATGATGGTGCAGCTCTTGAGGGCCCAACTCGGCGCCCTTGATCCCACGCATATGCCTTATGCGCTCGGGAGGGAAGTGGCTCACGCGCAAGGGGACGAATTTGCCGGGAGAGCGGAGAAGGGCATCGCTAATCGTAGCCCGTGGCGCGTGCCGCGCCGCTGAAATTTTGTGCGCGTGAAATTTCCCCCCGCCTTGCAAATTCTTCCAGTGTGGAATTTTAGACTTGGTATTGGGTCAATGTGGCCACAGCGATGGGATCGATCCGTGCGTCGATTGAGCGCCACAGAGTAAGGAATAGTGCGAAAGCACTACCTGCGGGCAAGGCCAGCACGGCCGGGCGCTTGGCCGCCATGTTGCTTCGTTACAGTGGATATCCTGGGCGACAGAACTGCGAAAATTCCGTTCGTAAAAATCGAATCGATGGGAGAACCTCAATGAGCGAATTCGTAACCGACATCAAAAAAATCCGCGACCGCGCACGCCAGCATATGGAGCAGGGTGCGGTAACGCAGAACTATGGAGCCGACCGGCCCGCGGTGCTCAAGGTTCTGAACGAAGTGCTCGCCACGGAGCTGGTGTGCGTCCTACGTTACAAGCGGCACTACTACACGGCCTCGGGTATCAATGCGGAAGGGGCGAAGGAACAATTCCTGGAGCATGCGGCTGACGAACAGCAGCACGCCGATTGGATTGCCGACCGCATCACTCAGCTCGGCGGCGAGCCGGATTTCAATCCCGCAGGTCTCTCCACGCGCAGCCACTCCGAATACGTCGAAGGGAAGGACCTGATATCGATGATCAAGGAGGACCTGGTTGCCGAACGAATCGCGATCGATTCCTATTCGGAAGTCGTGCGCTGGCTCGGCGATGGCGATCCGACCACCCGCAAAATGATCGAAGACATTCTGAAGGCGGAGGAGGATCACGCCGAGGACATGAAATCGCTCCTCACCAAAATGTCCTAGCGTCAGAATCAGGGTGTCGTAGGCTTAAGGTGACGCTCCCATGAGATCGACAGGGCAGAGCAAAACGACCAAGCGCAAGTGGTCCGCAGACATCAAAACGGATTCCACCTTTCCGCCGGCCGGAACATTCACCAAGCCGGGCGAGGAGGTGGCGCGGATCATGGCCACCAAGAAAGTATCGCCGCTGGGACTTGGGTCGGCGATCAAAATGGTCCAGATGTTCATCAATCGGTCGGGCAAGAACCTGGACGCGGAGCGCAGGAAGGAGCTGGAGAAGGCCAAGCGAATTCTGCAACGCAAGCTGCGCGAAAAATCGGCAGGAAACTAGCAGCGGGAAGAGGGTCGTTTCACGAACGGCCCCTACAAGAGAAGCCGCGCCCAAGCATTCGCGCGGCGCGGCACCGCTTCAGGCGCGGGCGTTGCGCGTCGGGCGCAGGACGTGCAATTCGGGCGGGCGGCGCAGGTTTACCGCCGGTACTTCGATTTCCTCGTCACGCGCCCAGCGGAAGAAGATGAGCGTAGTGATCAGCATCAGGTAGAAGCTGTCGGCGACCCACATCAGGATTCCCCCGATGACCTGATCCTGCAGCGGCGAGATGCCAAACGGATGCGGCGCGGCCGCATACCACGGGTAGGTGACCGACTCCGCCAACGTGATCGGCGCCGCCACCGCGGTCATCGGCACCATCAGCAGGAACAGGTAAAGAATCTGCGCCGGGTAGCTGAGCCGCGGATACTCCGCCATCGGGCTCAGCAGCGGCCAGAACAGGATCGTCCCCGAGACCATGAAGAGAACATGGATCCCGATGTGGACGTTTTCGTTGGTCATCATCAGGTTGAAGATCGGCGGATCGTGCGCGAAGACGTAGACCACGGTAAAGGTCACGAAGGCCACCACCGGTTTGGTGAAAAAACGCGCGAGCGGCCGGATCGGCCTGCTCATCAGGATCGGCCGGAGCATCCAGTCCGGCATCGAGAGCAGAAATAGCGGCGGAATGATCCAGCTCTGGAACGAGTGCTCGAGCATGTGCGCCCAGAACGAGCGCGCGTCTCCCAGTTCGTCCAGCGGGCCGAAGGTAATGAGCATCGCGAGGATCAGCAGGCAGAAAAAAAATACCTGGCGCTGGGTGGGCCGGCGCTTGAGCTGTCGCGCCGCGAGCGTGTAGAGAACCGCCAGCAGGACGATACCAATGACTGCGGATGGATCCATTTGAACTAACTTCTATGCGGGGCGAGGCCGTCGAAGCCAGCCCCGAATCGATTCAAAGCGCCAGACGACCCTCGAGCGCTGAGAAAATCATCATCAGGGCGGCGCCGATGAAGCATGCAAGAATCAGCGGGAAGACAAAGAAGATCGTGAAGATCTTCTGGTCGTAATAGAGATGCATGTAAAACCCGCCGACCAGCAGGAACTTGGCGATCGCCAGCAGGATCAGAATCGGCACCAGCAAGGGCTGCAGAAAGCTGACGTAATAAACCGCCAGCTCCATCAGGGTCAGGATCACCAGTGCGACCGCGATGATCGCATAGAGCGCCGGCCCCGGATGCCCGGAGGCGTGCTCGCCTGCCGCAACGTGCTCGTGTCCAGCCGCCGCTACATTCTCGCTCATGCGTTGTGCACCGACCTCATCAGGTAGATCAAAGTGAAGATCAAGATCCACACTACGTCAACGAAGTGCCAATAGAGCCCCACGATTTCGACCGAGAGCGCTCTCGACTTACCCGCCCTGCCGGTAGCCGAGGCGACCGCCACCACTATCAGCCAAAGGACCCCGATCGCGACGTGTGTGCCATGCGTGCCGACCAGCGTGTAGAAGGTCTGGCCGAAAATACTGCCCTGCATCGAGAGATGATCGTGCAGGAACAGAGTTGAAAACTCGTAGAACTGACCGCCCAGGAATATCAGTCCGAAGAAGGCGGTCCCGGAGAGCCAGATGGTCGCCCACTTCTGGTCGCCGCGCTGAGTCGCCGCCAGCGCCAACACCATCAGGAAGCTCGACATCAGCAGGATGAAGGTGCTGAACGAAGTCAGCGGGATGTTGAGCACTTCGGCGCCGATACCAACGTTGCGCGGCTTGTAAACCATGTAGGTCGAGATGAGACAGGCGAAAAACACGCACTCGGAACCGAGGAACGCCCACATCCCGGCCTTGCGATGATCGATGCCGGGGTACGTTGGAGGGTCCTGATGAGGATGCTCCTCGCCGTGGTCGGGGTACTCGAACGCCATCCCGATGATCGAAAAGAACAGCAGAAGACCGGCTATCACGTCGATCCTGACCCAGTTCATCATCGCGCCGGCCGCGCCGACCACCAGTCCAAGCGCAAACAGCAGCGGATATAGCGAGGGCGCGGGCATGTGCGGCGTTCCGTGCCCAGAGGTGTCGTGATGTTCGGCGACGGCCGGCGCGGCGGCGCCCGAGGTCTCGCCATGGGCGGGCATGCTGCCGTGGCCATGGCCCTCGACCATCACGCCGTACTTGTCGACCCAGAACGCGTCGCGGCCACGAACCGACGGGATGGTTTCAAAATTGTAGGGAGGCGGCGGCGACGGAGTTGCCCACTCCAGGGTGCGGGCATCCCACGGATCGGCCACGGCCTTCTCGCCGTAGAGCAGACTCGAGATGATATTGTAGGCGAAAATCACGAAGGTGATGAACAGCAGGTACGCGGAGGCGGTCTCGAACGCGTTCCAGAAATCCCATCCCATCCCCGGCGCATAGGTATAGATGCGCCGCGGCATTCCCCACACGCCGAGAAAGTGCATCGGAAAAAAAGTGCCGTTGAAGCCGACGATGGTCAGCCAGAACTGCAACTTGCCGACGTCCTCGCTCATCATCCGGCCCGTGATCTTGGGCCACCAGTAATAGAATGCGCCGAGAATCGCGAACATCATCCCGCCGAACAGAACGTAATGGAAATGTGCGACCACGAAGTACGTGTCAGTCTGCTGAAGGTCGATCGGAACGGCTGCGTGCATGACTCCGCTCAGCCCGCCGAGCGTGAACTCGAGTACCGCGGCGATGCCGAAGTAGAACGCGGTCTTCATCCTCAGCGAACCGCCCCACACGGTCGCGCACCAACTGAAAACCTTGATCCCGGTGGGAATCGCGATCAGCATCGTGGTGATCGCAAACGTCGAGTCCGCCACCGGGCCCATTCCGGTCGCGAACATGTGATGCCCCCACACGCCGTATGACAAAAAGCCGATGAGCACCATCGAATACGCCATCCCGGCGTAACCGAACAGGGGCTTGCGCGAGAACACCGGCAGAATCTCCGACATCATCCCGAAGGCCGGCAACGCCATGATGTAGACCTCAGGATGGCCGAACAGCCAGAACAGGTGCTGCCACAGGATCGGCGTGGCACCCAACTCGACCAGGTAGAAGTGCGTGCCGACGAAGCGGTCGAGAAACAGGAAGAGCAGGCCCACCGTCAGACACGGAAAGGCGAGCAGGATGAGGATGGTGGTGACCAGCATCGCCCACATGAACATCGGCATCCGCATAAAGGTCATGCCGCGGGCGCGCATATTGACGATGGTGACGAAGAAGTTGAGGCCGCTCAGCAGGGTCGAGATGCCGAGGATGAGCAGGCCGATATTCCACAAATCGATGTTTATGCCCGGGGAGTAAGGGCGCTCGGTCAGGTTCGCATAGCCGAACCATCCGCCGTCGGGCAGCGTGAGATTGAGCCATCCGAGGTTCATGAACACAGCGCCGAACAGAAAGACCCAGAAGCTCAGCGCGTTGATCCGCGGAAAGGCGACGTCACGAGCGCCAATCTGTAGCGGGATGAGGAAGTTCGCGAAAAATCCCAGCTCCAGCGGCATGACCACCATGAAAATCATGGTCGTGCCGTGCATCGTGAACATCTGGTTGTAAGTGTTGGCCGAGAGGAAGGTGTTGTTCGGTATCGCGAGCTGCGTGCGGATAGCCATCGCCTCCAGGCCGCCGATCAGCATGAAGCCGAGCGAGGCGATCAGGTACAGGATCGCGACGCGCTTGTGATCGACGGTGGTCAGCCAACTGTAAATCCCTGACTCCGCCGTCAGGTAGTTGGAATGTTCCAGCGCGAGATGTTTGGGTTGCGCAGCCATAGCCCTCTACCTACTTCAGGCTCTCAAGATAAGCGACGAGGTCGTTAAGGTCTTTGCCCTTCAATCCGAGCGTGGGCATGTTGGCCCCGGGTTTGACCTTGTCCGGATCCTGAATCCACTTGGCCAGGTTCTCCGGCGTATTTTCCAAGATACTGCCCGCTAGTGTCGAGCGCGAGCCGAAATGGGTCAGGTCGGGGCCCTTGAAAGTTCCGGTATATTGCGGGGAAAGGCCCGAGAGACCTTGACCGTGTGGCATATCGCGCAAGGCGCGTTGGCGAAAATCTGCGCGCCAGCCGCGGCCGATCCGCCCGCCGGCGTCACGGGCGGCGACTGCTGTTGCTTGACCCACTTGTCGAAATCGTCCTTGGTCTGGACGAAGGCGCGCAGGCGCATGTTGGCGTGCGAGTCGCCGCAGAACTCGACGCACTGCCCATAGAACATGCCGAGCTGGTCGGGCGTGTAGGTTATCGAATTGATCTGGCCGGGCACCACGTCGCGCTTGCCGCCCAGCGTGGGCACCCAGAAGCTGTGAATGATGTCCGCCGACTCCATCGAGAAATGCACCATGCGGCCGGCCTGCAGATGAACCTCGTCTGCGGTGTCGATACCGTACTCCGGGTACTGGAACTCCCACCACCATTGATGCGCGATCACCTTGATGGTCAGCGCGTCGGCCGGCCAATGGTCGGGCTGGGTCGCCCAGATGGTGCGGATGGTCGGCACCGTGATGAAAACCAGGATGAGCGCGGGAATCGCGGTCCAGGCAACCTCAAGGCGGATGTCAGACGTCACCGTGGACGGTTCGCCCGGCTCGCCGACGCGGGTCGAGAACCAGAAAATCGCCAGGAACATCACGGCGAGCACGATCAGCATGATCACGAAGTCGATCCAGTTGACGAAAACGTAGATCGAGTGGATCCGCCGCGCGAAGTCGGACCCGTTGCTGAGCGTGTCCATCGGGTAACTCGGCGAGCAGCCCATCATACCCGCCGCCAGCGCCACGAGGACGCTTGCCAGCGAAGCCCTGTTGGTGAACCGAGCCAGCGGCTTCATCAGTGCGACTCTCCGATCGGCTCCATCGCGGCCGCCGACGCCATTTGCAAGCCGGGATAGGAACATAGCCAAAAAGCGCCAAGGAATCCGGCCGTGACCAGAATTTCGACCCACCCCAGCGGAATCGTCCGCGGCGAGAGCGAGGGCACGACCAGCACGTAAATCTCCGACCAGATACCGACCATCCCGAGCAACGCCACAGTGCCGAGAATCGCGGGCGTTTTCTTGGGCCGGATGCCCAGCAAGCTGACGAACGGGATCGCCCACACGAGGCACACCGTCATCCACGACATAAACGCCCACGGCAGGTAATGCACGCGCAACGCGATGAAGAAGGTCTCCATCGGGATGTCGGCGTACCAGATCACGATATACTGCGCGAACAGCGTGTAAAACCAGAACACCGAGAACGCAAACACCATCAGCCCCAGGTCGCGCATGATGCGGCCTTCGGTGAAGATGTTACCGGGGCCCAGCACGAGTCGCAGGCAGACCGCCGTGAACGCCATCGTGACAATCGCGCTCCAGAACGCGCCGGCGAAAAACCACCAGCCGAACAGCGTCGAGTGCCATAGCGGCGACAGCGACATCACCAGGTCGAAGGAGAGCAACGAGTAAACCAGCCCGAAGCAGATACACACCGCGGGCGCGAGCCGGCGAATCTTCGGCGGCGGCATCAGGATGTTATTCGAGGTCGCCGCCCATTTGCGCGCCTCCTCGCCGCGCGAGACCGTAAGGAACGACAGGCTCAAAAGCGTCATCACGGCGAGCGCGATACCGTCGCGCGCGAACAGGAATGGCACGTTGAGCCAGGTCGTCTTGGCCGGGATCGGATGACGAATCCAGGGGAAGATCAATTCGCGGCCGAAGAACAGAAACCAGAACAGGATGAACCCCGGGATAAGGAAGCCGCTGAACGCCTCGGCCAGACGATAGTGCGCGCGCCCCGCCCATCGTCCCTGGGTAAGATAAAAAGCGGCGGAAGCCACCACGCCGCCTTGCGCGATCCCCAGCCAGAACAGCAGGTTGACCAGGAACGCTTCCCACGCGCGCTGGGCGAGGCCCTGCGTGAGGGCGATGGCGAAGGCAATGAGCCCCAGCGCGATCAGCACGTAGGCGATCGTGGTCAGCGGCTGCGCCGGCAGGTTGGCCACCGGGGGTGGTCCCGAAGCGCCGGAGCGATACGAAGCGGTCTCAGAGTTGGGGCTCATTCGTTATTCCAGGGCTCGTGATTCCAGGGCTCGTGTTGTGAGGACACCATGGCGCTAGGCCGCCTCACGCGTGATCTCCTGAGCGCCGGCCTCGCGCAGCATCGATTCGAAGCGCGGCGCGTCCCCTTCGGCGCAGCGCACCACCAGGCCGAACTCGTCGCTCGAAAAGCGCGAGCGATAGCCGCTCAGCGGCTCGAAGGTCGGCAGATTGGCGAGCAGCACCCAACTGGTCAGCGCCGAAATGCCGCCGAACAGCACCATCAGCTCGAACGCGATTATCATGTAGGGCGGTATCGACGCGATCGGCTTGCCGCCGGTGACCAGGTTCCACTCGAGCGAAGTGCCGATGGTCATCACGAAGGCCGTGATAATCCCGGTGATGCCCCCCAGCAGCACGAACCAGCGCACGAAACTCGAGCGCTTGTAGATGGCCTTGTTGATATGCTCGCTCGGGATCGGCGAGAAGACGCGAAACCGCGTCTGGGCCGCCTGGAGCTGCCCGATACAGTGGACCAGCCGCTCCTCGTCGGTGAACGCAAACGCCCCGACCAACTCGACTTCTGCACTCATGCTGCCTTGGCATATCCCTGGCGCAGCGCTTGCCTGAGCCAGGTGATGCCCTCCTTCAACTCGGTCATCGAAATGATCGGCATGAATCGGGCGAACAGCGAGAACAGCATCACGAACCACGCGAAAGCGCCCACCGTGATTCCCATTTCGGTGAGCGACGGATGCCAGAAACGCCACTGCGAGGGCTCGAAGTTGGTCGCCAGCGAACCCGCGATGATCACGAAGCGCTCGAACCACATCCCGATGTTGACGAAGATCGTGATGATGAACAGCGGGACCGGGCTGACGCGGATGCGCGGCGAGAAAAGCGCCAGCGGGATCAGGCAGTTGCACAGGACCATCACCCAGAACATCCATCCCCACGGCCCGAAATAGCGCATGTGAAAGGTCATCAGCTCGATCGGGTCCTGGCTGTACCAGCACATGAACGACTCGACCACGTATGCGTAGCTGACGACCAGCGAGGTCAGCAAAATCACCTTCGCCAGGTTGTCCAGATGCCAGGGCGTGATCAGGTCTTCAAGCCCCATCACCCAGCGCATCGGGATAAGCAGCGTCAGCACCATCGCGACGCCCGAGAAGATCGCGCCGGCCACGAAGTAGGGGGCGAAAATCGTGCTGTGCCAGCCCGGCAACTGCGCCATCGCGAAATCCCAGCTCACCACGCTGTGCACCGAGAGCACCAGCGGCGTCGCGAGGCCCGCCAGCAGCAGATAAGCCATCGAGAAGTGGCGCCATTGGCGGTCACTGCCCTGCCATCCCATCGCGACGATCGTATAGAGCTGCTTGCGCCATCCGGTCGCCACCTCGCGCACGTTGGCCACGTCCGGGATGAGGCCGGTGAACCAGAACAGCGAGCTTATCGTTAGATAGGTGCTGATGGCGAAAAAGTCCCAGGTCAGCGGCGATCGAAAGTCGGGTTGCAGGAAGCGCTCGTTGGGATAGGGCGCGAGCCAGTAGAAGAACCACGGGCGGCCGAGATGGATGACCGGGAACAGTCCGGCGGTGGCGACCGCGAAGATGGTCATGGTTTCGGCGGCGCGGTAGACCGCGGTGCGCCAGCGCGTGCGGAACAGAAACAGGATGGCCGAGATCAGGGTGCCCGAGTGCGCAATACCGACCCAGAAAACGAAATTGGTGATATACACCGCCCACATCACCGGGTCGCCGAGGCCGGTGACTTGCAAACCGTTATAGATCTGGTTGGTCCATAACCCGGCGCCGATCAGAACCAGGGTCAGCAGGAACCCAATCCAGATCCAATACCGCAAGCCGGGCGGCTCCAGGATCGCGCGGACGCTGCGGTCGATATCCGCAAACGTCGGATCCAGGTTGATGTCGTTTACCGCGGCAGCCACTTACGCTTTTCCTTTCGTCTGATAGATGTCGCGCAAATAGGTCACGTTGGGCCCGACGTTGATCTCTTCCAGCACCAGGTACCGGCGAAGCTTGTTGTCGATTCGCCGCCGCATCATCGCGCTTTGCGGATCGTCCTCGTCCCCGAAGGTCATCGCCTTGGAGGGGCAGGCCTGCACGCACGCCGGCTGAATTTCGCCATCGCGCACCGGGCGCTTCTCGATCAGCGCGTTGAGCTCCGCGAACGTGATGCGCTGGATGCAGAAGGAGCACTTTTCCATCACGCCCGCGCCGCGCACCCCGACGTCGGGGTTGAGCTGCAGATTCAGCGGCTCTTCCCATTCGGGCAACGACCAGTTGAAGCGCCGCACCTTGTAGGGACAGTTGTTGTTGCAGTAGCGCGTGCCGACGCAGCGATTGTAGATCTGCTGGTTGAGCCCTTCCTTGGTATGCGCCGAGGCGAACACCGGGCATACCGGCTCGCATGGCGCGCGGTCGCACTGCTGGCAGAGCATCGGCGCCACCTGCATCAGCGGCGCCTCGTCGGCCTTCTCCTTGGGCGGGAAGTAGCGCTCCACCCGGATCCACGACATGATGCGCCCCATCTCGACGTAATCTTTGCCTACCACATGCAGATTGTTCTCGGCGTAGCAGGCGGCCACGCAGGCGCTGCATCCAGTGCACGCATTGGCATCGACCGTCATCGCCCATTTGTGTACCGGGTAATCGAATGGCGCGTATAACTCGGTCGGCTGCGGCGGCTTGGGCTCATCGGATGGCGGCAGCACGCCCTTGGCGAGATCGTCGATACTGATGGTCTGCACGATACCGCGGTCCATCTGGTCGGCCATGAACAGCGGCGAGACCAGCCGGCGCACGTCGCCGGTCGGACGCGCCTTTACCGAGACCGCCCTGCCCCATTGCGGCAGCACCGACCAGACGTTGGCGCCTTTGCCGTTGGCATAACGCCCATACGCGGTATGGCCCTGTCCGGTCGGCACCGCGAGTACGCCCGGGCGAACGTGCTCGGAAACCATCGCGGGCACCTCGATCACGCCGGCCTCCGAGCGCAGCTCGACGATTCCGTTTTGCGAGACGCCCAGGCTGCGCGCGGTATCGGGATGGATCTGCACCCACGAATCCCACACCAGTTGGATGACGGGCTCGGGAATTTCCTGCAGCCAGGGTTTGTTGGCGCCGCGGCCGTCGTAAAAGAAGATATGCGGCACGGCGAGCAGCGTGAGCCCCGTCGCGACCGCAGGCGCCGGCACTTTCGTCTCAAAGACCTTGCTGTCGAGTTTGACCTCGGCGGCCTTGATCTTCTCGTAATGCCCGCCTGCGCGCCGCGCCTTCTCCCAAAATTCGTCGAACGTCCCGCCGGCCTTTGAGCCAAGCTGCTGCCACGCCGCGTTGACCGCGTCGGCCGTGTTCTCCCACGGCACCTGTTCGGCCTTGGCGCCGCCGGCATGGGCCGAGGCGAGCAGGATATCGCCGAGCGGACGCGAGTCGAAAACACGCACCATCACCGGTTGCCCCAGCCCGCGCACGCCGGCGCGCGGCTGCGTGTCATGCCAGGTCTCCAGCGCATGGTCGATAGGGATGCGCAGATGCGCCACGGCTGCGGTTTCGTCGGGCACGGTGCCCATCCAGGCCACGAAACCAACCTTGGCGATTGCGTCCTTGAACTTTTGCGCGGCCGGCATCGAGAACAGCGGATTGTTGTTGCCGGCGATCACCAGCACGTCGATCTCGCCACCCGCCATCGCCTTAACCAGGGCCTCGATATCCTCGGGCGAACTGGCAGGCGCCGGCGCTCCTTCGGCGAAGACCACGGTCTTGCCGACATTGCCGGTGACGGCATTGAGAATTGCGACCGCGCTATGGAGCGCCGGGTCATCCGTGCCGGCCATCGCCACCGCGCTCTCGGACTGCCCCAACGACTCGCCCATCCGCATGATCGACTCGGCCGACACACCGGTTTTCTGCGCCACCGCCGCCGGCTCGAAGTCAGCCGTCAGCTTGCGCAGCGCGTCGAGGTCGACGCCCGAGTTGCGCGACACCCATCCCTGCTTGACCAGCACATTGAGCACGCTCAGCGCGACCGCCGCCTCGTCTCCCGGCGTGGTAGCGACCCACTCGTCGCACTTGGCCGCCGTCATAGTCATCACCGGGCCGACGTAGGTGGCCCGCGCGAGGGTCAACTGCCCGCGGCGCTGCTTGGGCGTGCGGAAGGCGGCGTACTGGCGATGGAACTCGACGGGCGAGATCCAGGTGCTCAGGAAATCGGCGCCGAAGGAGATTAGCGCGTCGGCCTGGTCGATACGATAGATCGGCAGGTCGTCGCGCCCGAAGCTGGCCTTGGCCGCGGCGCGCGCCGCGTGTTCGGCGAGCCGCTCGTAGGTCACCATCCGGCTCGAGCCGTAAGCTCCGAGCCAAAGTTGCGCGATCCTGGTCTGGGTCGGGCCCAGCGGTCCGCTGATGAACGCGACTCGGTTTTTGCCGGCCTTGGTTGCCGCGCCAAGGCGTTCGTTTAAAGTCTTGAGCGCGTCGTCCCAGCTTGCCGCCTCGAACGACCCGCCTTGGGCGCGACGCTCCGGCCGAGAAAGGCGGTCGGGATTATAGACTTCCTGCAGCCCGGCCTGGCCGCGAGCGCATATCGAGCCCTCGCTTATCGGGTCGGCGGGATTGCCCTCCAGCTTGATCACCCGGCCCTCGCGCACGCGCGCCACCAGGCCACATCCAGCGGGACACTCAGTGCATACCGTGGCGTAGAAGGTCGGCATGCCGGGGATTACGTTCTCGTCGGGGACGA
Organism: uncultured delta proteobacterium; assembly: GCA_963815255.1. Taxonomy (GTDB): domain Bacteria; phylum Desulfobacterota; class Binatia; order Binatales; family Binataceae; genus JAKAVN01. The sequence goes on from CAWFGH010000003.1 coordinate 131,604, forward strand.
CGTAAGGAATCAGGTTGCGGGCGGCCGGCTCGCATCCCGGTATCGCCGCCGCTGCTCCAGCGGTGGCGGCGAGCTTGATAAACGACCGCCTGGACAAGCCCTCTGACATTTGGATGGTCCCTCTCGCTCCTCTAGTGATGGCAGACGTAGCAGTCCTGGGTTGCTCCGCGCTTGGTGTGGCAGTCGATGCAAAACCCCATGTTGATCTCATGCACCGGCTGTATCCTTTCCATCGTCTCGACCGGTCCATGACAAGTCTGGCAAGCGAGGCCGGCATTGATATGCGGACGATGGGTAAAGCGGACGAAGTCGGGCAACGTATAGACCCGGTTCCAGCGGATCTCGAAATTGGACTGCGTGTTATCGGTCCAGGGACGGGTCACCGGCAACAGTCCACCGCTTTTCTGGCTGCCGTGGCATCCCACACAGCGCTGCACTGGCGGCACGCCTGAGGTCGAGGAGCGCCGCGCATACTCGTGGCAATACTGGCAGGGGATTTTGTTGACCCCGGCGTGGATGCGATGGCTGAAGGGGATGGGCTGCTGGACGTCGAAGCGCGGGGCCCACGGCCGTTGCGAGAAAGCGATCACGCCCACTCCGGCGGCGAACATCGCGAGCGCAAGCGTAAGCAATGTGCGGTTCAGATTCAGGTTCATCTCAAATCCGGTAAAGCGCTCCCCAAGCCTGTGCGCCGCGCGGGGATGCCGATCCGCGAAGCGCGCGCAGCACTGGCGCGTGCGCGATCACACCCACCGCACGCGCGATCTACCGGCTTGGCGGCGCACCTCACCCTTAAGCTCTCAGGTCTCATGCAAGCCGGGATTACAAAACCGCAAACGGCAAGATAACTAACATTGCTCGGTACGTTCGGCAAGAGAAAGTAATGGCCGAAGTAGAATTTTCGGCGCGCGGATCATCGCACCTTCGTCGGCAACCTTGGTTGGCTGCCTTCGTTGCGCGAAAGCGGCGTTAGGCTAAGCGGCTCAGATTTCCATACGCGTACAGACGCTTAGACCGAAGCCTCAAGCACCAGCGGGACGCGGGCACGAGAGCGGTCGCGAACTCGGGTTGCCCACAGGGCCGCGATGAGGCTGTGGGCAGGGGGAATCAAGCGATGTTTGTGCGCAGGACCAAGTGTGGTAAGTAGTGTACGATCTGAAATTCGGAGACTAGCTCACAAAGGTGCAGATAAAGCCCGCCGCCAGACTCGGACTTTTGCCGCCATATCTCTTTGCCGAACTCGACCGTCTAAAAAAAGAGGTCCAGCAACGGGGCATCGACGTCATCAGTCTCGGTATCGGCGATCCCGACCTGCCCACGCCCGCCCATATAATCGCGCGCCTACAGGCGGCCGCCAGCGACCCGATCAACCATCGCTATCCCGATTACGAGGGGCTCGAGCGCTTTCGCGCCGCCGCCTCCGGATGGTATCGGCGCCGCTTCGAGGTCCGGCTCGATCCGGCCCGCGAAGTCTGCGCGCTGATCGGCTCCAAGGAGGGAATCGCAAATTTTCCAACGGCGGTTGTCGACCCGGGTGATATCGTGCTCATCCCCGACCCCGGCTACCCGGTCTATTACTCGGGATGCGTGTTCAATGGCGGCGAGCCGTACTTCATGCGGCTCAGCAAGCAGAACGCTTTTCTGCCGGACCTGGCCGCGATCCCGGCCGAGATCGCTCGCCGGGCCAAGCTGATGTGGCTCAATTATCCGAACAATCCAACCGCGGCGACCGCCGAACGCTCCTTCTTGAAAGACGCGGTCGATTTCTGCCTCCGGCACGACATCATCCTGGCTCACGACTTCGCCTACTCCGAGATCGCCTTTGACGGCTATCGCGCGCCGAGCGTGCTCGAGATCGACGGCGCGCGCGAATGCGCGGTCGAGTTCCATTCGCTCTCGAAGACCTACTCGATGACCGGATGGCGGGTCGGATTCGTCGTCGGCAACGCAGCCGCCGTCGGCGCGATGGGCAAGGTCAAAACCAATATCGACTCGGGCGTGTTTCAGGCAGTGCAGGAGGCGGCGATCGCGGCCCTGGAGGGCGGCGAGGAAAAGCTCCACGAATACTGCGCCATCTACCAGCAAAGACGCGACCTGATGGTGGACGCGGTGCGCAGCCTGGGGCTCGAATGCGCGAAGCCGCGCGCAACCTTCTATATATGGGCCGAGGTTCCCAAGGGCTATACCTCGGTGTCTTTCACCGAACGTGTGATCAAGGAGACCGGGGTGGTGGTGACGCCGGGGTCCGGATTCGGCAAGGGTGGCGAGGGGTTCGTTCGCTTTTCGCTGACGGTAGCGAACGATCGGTTGCAAGAGGCTGTGCAACGAATCAAGGGGTTGCGGTTTTAAACGGCGAGGATGCCCCATCGGGCTTTCATCGGTTTAGGGACGAATCTCGGCGACAGGGCGGCCAACTACCGTGAGGCCGTCCAGCGCATCGCGGCGCTGCCCACTACGCGGGTCACGCGCCAATCCTCGATCTACGAAACCGAGCCGGTCGGCGATATCAAGGGCGCGTTCATCAACGGCGTGGTCGAGGTCGAAACCGAGCTTGCTCCCGATGCGATGATGCGGCGACTGCTCGGAATTGAGCGGGTGATGGGACGCAAGCGGGTGCGCGGCAAGAAGCCCGCGTCGAGCCGCGCCAAGTACCGCCCGCGCATCATCGATCTCTGACTTGCTTTTCTTCGACAACGAGATTATCGACACGCGAACGCTCAAGGTTCCGCATCCGCGGCTGCACGAGCGGCGTTTCGTGCTGGCGCCGATGAGCGAACTCGCGCCGGCGCTGATCCATCCGAAGCTCAACGCTTCGATTTCGGAACTGCTCGCGGCGCTCAAATCGCCGCACCGGGTTACGCTGGCGCGGGCGGACCTTCTAAGGGCGCCGTCCGCCGCAGGGGGAGGAGTGGCTTCGCGATGAAGTTTTTTATCGACACGGCCGATGTCAACGAGATTCGCGAGGCCGCCAGTTGGGGCCTGGTCGATGGTGTAACCACCAACCCGAGCCTGATCGCCAAGACCGGGCGACCGTATGCCGACGTGCTGCGCGAGATTTGCGAGATCGTGGATGGCCCGGTCAGCGCCGAGGTCGTATCGACCGAGGCGGCGGCGATGCTCGAGGAGGGTGAGCGCCTCGCGCGCCTGCATCCCAATATCGTGGTCAAGTGCCCGCTCATCATCGAGGGATTGAAGGCCACGCGCGCGCTCAGCCACCGCGGCATCAGGGTCAACGTGACGCTGGTATTCAGTCCGCTGCAGGGGCTCGCGGCGGCCAAGTGCGGCGCGACCTATCTTTCGCCCTTCGTCGGGCGCCTCGACGACATCGGTAACGACGGCATCGCGATGGTCGGACAGCTCGTGCACATCCTGCGCAACTACGGCTACCCGACACAGGTGCTGGTGGCCTCGATTCGTACGCCGACTCATTTACTGCGCGCGGCCGAGATGGGCGCGCATGTCGCGACGCTGCCATTCGCGGTGATGAAGCAGATGTTGCATCATCCGCTGACCGATATCGGGTTGGAAAAATTTCTCGCCGACTGGCGCGCGACCAAGCAGAAGATCTGACGCGCGCCACCGTCGCTTCTTTCTTTTTGTCATCCCGAGCGAAGGCTGCCGGAGTCGAGGGACCGCGGATCCTTCTGCTCGGAGACTTTCGCGATGCTCGTCCTGAAAGATCGGGGTCCTTCGACTCGCGCAGCGCTCGCTCAGGATGACAGGAGAAGAGGGGCGTTCGCGAACGGCCCTCTTCCATGGGCAGCCCGCGATAGAATTTTCTCGGGACCCTCACCCTACCCTTTTACGCACGAAGCGGGCGAGGGCAAAAAAGGAATCGAAAAGCTACAGCATCTCGATGCCGCCCCACAGGAAATTGAGCGAGATCGCGCCGTTGCGAGATTTCACGTTGTGCGTGCAACCGTTGGGCCGGATGCTCATGTTGCCGGTCGCGACTTCGCCGCTCTCGTCGGCGTGCGAGCCTTCGACCATGTACACCAGTTCCTCGCCGGTGTGGCGATGGCGCGGCAGCGCGGCACCGGGCTCGAACAACGCCAGGGCGGCGCGGCGGTTGCCCGCCTTGTCCTCCCAGATGAGTTTCTGGCGCACGCCGGGGAGCGTGTCGCGCCAAGGGACCTCGCTGACCGCGAAGGTCTGCGAGCGCGGCGCGCTGCCGGGTTCCTTGGCCGGCTCGATGCCGCCGGTGACCACGGCCAGCACGGTCGCGCCGTTTTTACTGCTTACATTGTGCACGCAGCCGTTGGGCCGATAGCTCATGTTCCCCGCACTGACCGTGCCGCTTTCGTCCGCGATCGCGCCCTCGATCACGTACAGAATTTCGTCGCCGGTGTGACGATGCGTCGGCAGGCTCGCGCCCGGCTCGAAGCGGGTCAACATGGCGCGCCGCTCGGTCGCGGGATCGGACCACAGCGCCTTCTGCCGTATGCCCGCCAGCGTCTCGTGCCGCTTCCACTCGATATCGGTCACCGCGATGATTCGTGAAGCTGCGCTCTCGGCCATGACTGCGCCCTCCCCGGGTCTTTCGTTGATGCACGGACTGCCGCCGGCGGCCGTTGGCGCACTGTCCACGCGCACCGTCCAATCGACGGGTTCTCCGTGAGTCAGATCCGTGTAACTCCGCCTCGAGCCGCGTGTCAAACAGTTGCTCGCGGGCGTATGCTGGCGGTCGCTGCCATCCGATGATTTTTAACGTGACTTTATCGCCGCCGCGCAAGTCGCCGCGTGGAGGACAAGATGCCGATTACCAACGCGCAGTCGGGAACCAACGTCAATGAGGTTGCGGACGGGATTTACCGGATCAGCACACCGATCGACGCGATACCGGGCGGATTCACGTTTAACCAATATCTGATCGTCGACGACGACGCGCTGTTGTTTCACATGGGAGGACGGCGGCTTTTTCCGCTGGTGCGCGAAGCAGTCGCCTCCGTGATTCCACTGACCCGGCTGCGCTATCTGGCGTTGTCGCATTTTGAAGCCGACGAATGCGGCTCGCTCAATGAATGGCTGGCGGCGGCGCCCAATGCGGCGGCGCTATGCGGGCGAATCGCGGCGATGACGTCGGTGCGCGACTTTGCCGACCGGCCGCCGCGCGAGATGGCCGATGGCGAAACGCTCTCACTCGGCACGCATGAGGTCAGGTGGTTGGATATGCCACACATGCCGCATGGCTGGGAATGTGGGTATTTGATGGAGCATCGGACGCGCACGCTCTTGTGCGGCGACCTGTTCACGCAGCCGGGCAGCAAGCCGGCGCCGCTTACCGAGACGGACATCCTCGGGCCAAGCGAGGCGCTGCGCTCGCACCTGGACTATTTCTCGCACACGCGCAATTCGCGCGCGCTGCTCGAGCGGCTGGCGGCAACGCAGCCCTCGGTCCTTGCCTGCATGCACGGTAGTGCGTGGCGCGGCGACGGCGCCGCGCTGTTGCGCGAGTTGGCTGCGATCCTCGAACGTGGCTGAGTCGCGCGTCAGCCCGCACATGGGCCGATCGCGGGCGGGACTCAGGACGCCCGGCTCTGCGGCTCGGCCGTGAGCGCCGGGTCGCGCACCAGCACGCCCTCGGAATACAGCGCCTTGATCCGATCGTCAGGCATTCCGAGCACTTCGTGCAGCACGCGCTCGTTGTCCTCGCCGAGCAGCGCCGCGCGCAGGTCGAGCTTGTCGGGCCAGGCCGAGAACTTGACCGGTACGCCCGGGATATCGAGTTCGCCGAGGAAACGATCCTTCACCCGGCGCACGGTGTTGCGCGCGCGCAGGTGCGGATGCTCCATCGCCTCGTTGAGCGAGAGCACCGGCGCGCAGGCGACGCGTTCCTTGTCGAGCGCGGCCAGCGCGTCGTCGCGCGTGGGAAAGCTGCCAAGCCACTCCTCGATGATCCCCTTGAGCGCCTCGTTGTTGTCGCGCCGTCCGCGGGCGCTGCGAAAGCGCGGGTCGCTCGCCAACTCCGGCTTGCCCATCGCCCGCACCATCTGCGGCCACTGATGCGGCATCACGGCGAGAAAGATGTACTGGTCGCCGCGATAGCGGAGGATTCCGGTGGGACCGCCGTTCGGATGCTGCGAACCGCTACGCGTCGGACGGTACTTGCCGCCGCGCAACGAGACCATCGGCACGTTGGCCTCGTGCATGTGGAAGTAGGTGTCGAGGATCGAGGCGTCCATGTACTGGCCCTCGCCGGTGCGCTCGCGATGCAGCAGCGCGAAGCCAATCGCCATCGCCGCCGACATCCCGGTCGACACGTCGCCGATCGCCATCGTGACGATCGCCGGCGGCCGGTCCGCCTCGCCGATACCGTCGGTGATCGCGGCGTAGGCCTGTCCCATGTAGTCGTAGCCGACCTTGTAGGCGAGCGGTCCGCTCTGCCCGAGCGCGGAGATCGAGCACATGATGATCTTCGGATTGCGTTTGCGCAGTTCGTCGTATCCGAAACCCATCTTCTTGATGATCCCGGGCGCGTAGTTTTCCACCACCACGTCGATCTTGGGGACCATCGAATAGATAAGCTCGCGCGCGCCGGGCCTGTTGATGTCGATCGCGAGGCTGAGCTTGCTGTGGTTGTGCTGGAAGTAATAGCTGCTCTGGCTGGAATCCTTATACTCGGGCGTAAGCGGTTTGAGTCCGCCGGCGCGCACGCGATCGCCGGACGGCGCGAGTTCCACCTTGATGACCTCGGCGCCCATCTCGGCCAGCACGCGCGTGCAGGTCGGCCCGGCGACGAACTGGGTGAAGTCGAGGACTCGATAGCCTTCGAGCATCCGCGGTTTATCGGGCATCGTTGCAAACCTCCATGCGTGCGCGGCCATGTACGCCTTTTGCGGCGGCCGGTTACGCCACACTACAAAAAGCCGGCCGGGCTGTAAAACCGGTCGCGGCGAGCGTTATTCGTTCAGCGCGAAGTAATTTTTACGGCGTGCAGTTTTTGGGTTAGAGCCCGGCAAATTCGGGTTACCCGCGCTCGTGCGATTCGCGAAACCGCGCGATTCGCGGTCGTCTTTTGGCTGGCATCCTTGATGCTCCTTCGTTTGGTCGAGGGACACGACCCATGACTACCAAGTTGACCAGCAAATTGACGAGCAAAATTTTCCCTGCCTTAAAGGCAACGATTTTCGTGGTCGGAGCGGTCACGCTCCAGGCATGTTTTTTCGGTGGCGGGCATCGATATGAGCCGGCGTACGGACCTGACCCTTACGCTGGTCCGGGGCCTGCGTATGTGTACGGCGGACCCCCGGTCGTATACGAGCGACCGCCCATCGTGGGTGACTACGACGATCATCACGCGTGGCATGACCGCGACTGGTGGGTTCGGAACAACCATCCCTGGGTGCAGCAACATCATCCGGAGTGGATGGAACACGGGCACGAGCACCAGGAGCATGAGGGCCCTCACGCCCAACGCTAAGTAGCCGTTTTGCGGATTTCGCAGGCGACGGGCCCGGCGCGCATAAAACAGTAAAACATTAGAAACGGCGGAGCGGAGCCGGTATGCATCGGCTCTGCTTCGCTTTTTTGCGTTTAGCGATAGTGTGACTACCTCCTCCGGCGAATTTTTGAAAATCCAATAAGAGACTGGCATCGCCCGAAATAATGCTTATGTTCGTTGCGAAGGTATCCTGAAAACCGAATACTTCCGCATTTGCGCAGTTCCGCGGTTACGCAAGTTACCGTCAGATGAGCAAACACAAAGACGACAAGCATCGCAACCACGAGTCGGGCGCCGAATGGAGCTTGGGCCATGACGAGCGCCGGCCCGGGCAGCCAGCGCCCAACGACCCGGCACAGCGTCCGATCGAGCTAAGCCCTGAGGATCAGGCTGCAGAGCAGCCAGCCGAAGTTGCAGAGCTGCGCGAGCAGCTCGCCAATAAAGACAAAGAAATCGCCGAGCTCAAGGACAGGTACCTCCGCGCGCTGGCCGACACGGATAACATCCGCAAGCGGATGCGCCAGCAGAGCGAGGACGCCATCCGGCTCCAGCGCGAAAACCTGCTCCGCGACCTGCTGCCGATAACCGACAACCTCGAACGCGCGGTCGAGGCCGCGCGCGGCGGCGGCAACGGCAAGCCTATCGTCGAAGGGGTCGAGATGGTGCTGCGCTCGCTGCTCGACTTCCTGCGCAGCAACGGCGTAAGTCCGCGCGAATCAGTGGGCCGGCCCTTCGACCCGCAGTTTCATGAGGCGGTCGACCATGTCGAGAGCGGCGAGCATCCGCCCAACACGGTCATCAGCGAGTTCCATCGCGGCTACCAGGTGGGCGAGCGCGTGCTGCGCCCGGCGCGAGTGGCGGTGGCCAAGGCGCCGTCGAGTGCGTCGCCGAGTGACGGTCCGCCACGAAAGGACAGTGATGGCGGCGGCGGCGAAAATAATAATCATTGAAAAAATTAAAGTGATGATTATTTAGAGAATCAGAGGCTTTCTAAGACAATGGCAAAAGTAATCGGAATCGACCTGGGCACGACCAACAGTTGCGTTGCGGTGATGGAAGGGGGAGACCCCGTCGTCATCCCCAACTCGGAGGGTGCCCGGACCACCCCGTCAGTCGTCGCCTTTACGGATTCGGGCGAGCGGCTGGTCGGACAAATCGCGCGCCGCCAGGCGATCACCAATCCGACGAATACGGTGTTCGCGATCAAGCGCCTGATGGGCCGGCGGTACGACGACCCCGAAGTGCAGAAGGCGATCAAGGTGCTGCCCTACAAGGTCGTGCGCAACGACGACGGCGCGGCTTGGGTGGAAATCCGCGGCAAGAAATACAGCCCGCCCGAGATTTCCGCCTTTATCCTGCAGAAGATGAAGCAGACCGCCGAAGACTACCTCGGTGAGAAAGTAACCGAGGCAGTCATCACGGTGCCCGCCTATTTCAACGACAGCCAGCGCCAGGCCACCAAGGACGCCGGCCGTATCGCTGGACTGAGCGTGCTCCGGATCATCAACGAGCCCACCGCGGCCTCGCTCGCCTATGGATTGGACAAGAAAAAGGACGAGAAGATCGCGGTCTTCGATCTCGGCGGCGGCACGTTCGACGTTTCGATCCTGGAGATCGGTGACGGCGTGTTCGAGGTCAAGGCGACCAACGGCGATACCTTCCTCGGCGGCGAGGACTTCGACCAGCGCGTCATCGACTACCTGGCCGACGAGTTCCGCAAGGACCAGGGTATCGACCTCCGCTCAGACCGGATGGCCCTGCAGCGTCTGAAAGAGGCGGCCGAGAAGGCCAAGATGGAACTCTCCACGGTGATGGAGACCGACATCAACCTGCCCTTCATCACCGCCGATCAGTCCGGCCCCAAGCATCTCAATATCAAGCTCACCCGGGCCAAGCTCGAGGCGCTGTGCTCCGATCTGCTCGATCGGCTTGAACCGCCCTGCCTGACCGCGCTGAAGGACGCGGGCCTGCGCGCCAGCGAAATCAACGAGATCGTGCTGGTGGGCGGGATGACCCGTATGCCGGCGGTGCAGGAGCGTGTGCGCAAGGTGTTCGGCAAGGAAGGCCACAAGGGCGTCAACCCTGATGAAGTCGTCGCGATCGGCGCGGCGATCCAGGCCGGCGTGCTCAAGGGCGAGGTCAAAGACGTCCTGCTGCTCGACGTGACGCCGCTGTCACTGGGTATCGAGACGCTCGGCGGCGTGTTCACCAAGCTCATCGACAAGAACACCACCATCCCCACGCGCAAGAGCCAGATTTTCTCGACCGCCCAGGACAACCAGACCGCGGTGACGATCCGGGTCTTCCAGGGCGAGCGCGAGATGGCGGCCGACAACAAGCTGCTCGGCCAGTTCGACCTGATCGGGATCCCACCCGCGCAGCGCGGCTTGCCGCAGATCGAAGTCACCTTCGACATCGACGCCAACGGGATCGTCAACGTTCACGCCAAGGACCTCGGCACCAACAAGGAGCAGTCGATCAAGATCACCGCTTCCTCGGGATTGAACGAGGAAGAGATCAAGCGGATGGTCGCCGAGGCGCAGCAACACGCGGCCGACGATCGTCAGCGCCGTCAGTTGGCCGAGGCGCACAACAAGCTGGACAACCTGGTCTACACCACCGAGAAGACGCTGAAGGAAAATGGCGCGGCGCTCGACGAGGCCACACGCAAGTCAATCGAGGACGCCCTCGCGGCGGCTCGCGAGAAGTTGGAGTCCAAGGACCTGGAGGAGATCAATCGCACCACCGAGGCCCTGATGGCCGCCTCGCATAAGCTGGCCGAAATGATGTATAGCAAGACCCGCCAGGGTGCTGGTGCCCAGGGCGGTACTGGTGGTTCGGCCGGAGGTGACGGTCATGCCGGCAACGCTGGCGAGGCGGGCGACGGACAACCACACGAAGAAAAGAAAGAAGATGTGGTCGATGCCGATTTCAAAGAAGTGAAGTAAGCGGCGACTTTCACGATAGATGTCAGAATCAACGGACCTCGGCGCGAGCCTGTGATACAGAGCGCCGGGGTCCGCTTACTTTCGGCGTCGGCGTAGTCTAGAATTGCGGGGATGGCGGCCCAAGCCAAAAAACGCGACTATTACGAGGTTCTCGCTGTCGACCGCGGAGCCGGCGAGGAAGATCTCAAGAAATCCTACCGCCGCCTCGCGATTCAGTTTCATCCCGACCGCAATCCCGGCGACAAGCAGGCCGAGGAGCGCTTCAAGGAACTCAACGAAGCCTACCAGGTACTCTCCGACCCGGAACGTCGCGCGCAGTACGATCGCTACGGCCACGCCGCATTCCAGGGTCCACAGGGCAACGGCTTCGGCTTCGAATTTACCCAGGGCTTCGAGGAAGTCTTCTCCGACATTTTCGGCGACTTCTTCGGCACCGGGCGCGGACGCACTCGCTCGCGCTCACGGCGCGGCGACGATCTGCGCTATGACCTCGAGATCGAGTTCGAGGAAGCGGCGCGCGGCTCCGAAAAAATCGTCAAGTTCCAGCGCTTGGCGACCTGCGACGCCTGCTCCGGAACCCGTGCGCGCGGCGGCGCCGAGGGCGCTCGCACCTGCCCCAATTGCCGCGGCACCGGGCAGGTCCGCACCCAGCAGGGCTTCTTTTCCATCGCCACCACCTGCGGCCAATGCCGCGGCGAAGGCACGATCATCGCCGACCCCTGCCCCAAGTGCCAGGGCCAAGGACGCATCCGCCGTCCCGAGTCGCTCTCGGTAAGGATCCCGCCGGGGGTCGACAATGGATCGCGCCTGAAGCTGCGCGGCGAGGGCGAGGCCGGATGGGGCGGCGGTCCGTCGGGCGACCTCTATGTCGTGGTCCACGTCAAGGAGCACGACCTCTTCGTGCGCCAGGACAACGACGTAATCATCGAAATGCCGGTAAGCTTTCCGGCGGCCGCGCTCGGCACCGAGGTCGAAGTGCCGACGCTCGACGGCAAGGTCAAGCTGAAGATCCAGGCCGGCACGCAATCGGGCAAGGTCTTCCGGCTCAAGAGCAAGGGCTTTCCCGATCTGCACGGTTATGGGCGCGGCGACCAGCTCGTGAAGGTCGTGGTCGAGACTCCGCGGCGCCTCACCGCGCGCCAGCGCGAGCTGCTCGAGGAGTTCGCGGGCATCGACGGCGAAGCCGTCAACCATCCGCTCTCCAAGGGCTTCGTGGATAAGCTCAAAGAGATGTTCGGCTGATTCGCCGGGTCGTCGCGTTCATTTCGGTTCTCACTTTTATCTTCCGTCCTTCCTTTTATTTGCATTGACGCGTTATTTCGAATCCCGGACGTTGCAAGCGGCTGGGCTGGTGCTGATCGTGCTGATTCTGGCAGCGCCCGCGTATCGGAATCTTGGCCAATACAGCGACTTCTACGACGGCGGCGTCTACCTGGAATCGGCTCGGATGCTGGCGGCCGGTTATGCGCCGTACCGCGCGGTCTTCATTTCCCAGCCACCCGCGTGGTTGAAACTCATTCAATGGTCGTTCGCGCTCTTCGGCCAAAACATGCGCGCCGGGCAGCTGTTCACCGTCAGCACGCTGGTGCTCACGGCCCTCGCCGTCGCGTTCATCTTGCTGGACAGGGATTTTTGGCTCGGCGCCGTGCTGGCCTGCGTAACCATCTTGATGTCGCCGCTGGCTTTCTTTTGGGCCCGAGAGATAACCGGCGAACTGCCGTCCGCGGCCTTTGCCGCCGTCTCGCTGGCGCTGGCCGGGCGATACGCGTCGGGCGGCAAGCGTCTGTGGCTCGCGGCGGGAGCATTGGCTCTCGCCGGTGCAATGATGGTCAAACTGTTTGGCGTTTACGCCCTTCCATCCGTGTTGCTCATCGCGGCTGGGCGATGGGGCTCGGCGGGTCAGTTGCGACAAAGGATTTGGTATGCGGCGGCGGACATCCTGCTGGTGTTGGGAATCACTTTCGCAACCGTGCTCGCGATGGCGTCGGCATACGGCGGGCGCGACGTTTGGACGCAGGCGGTAGCTTTCCATCTCGGCTCGCGGGCGGATCTTAGCCCGGCCCGAAACTGGGGCTTGATAGTAGCGACCCTGGCTCGGGACCCGGTGCTGTCCAGCGCTCTGCCGCTTGTCCTATGTGCTGCTCTTGAACCCTGGATCGGATGGGCTGCGCTTGGATGGCTCACCCTGACTCTGATCGGTTTGCTCCTCCAGCACCCGCTGTTCACCCATCACGTCGTAGCTCTGATTCCGCCGCTCGCGCTCGCCGCCGGTATCGGTGTCGGGGCGTTGTGGAAGCTGGGCAGACGATTGCAAGTCCGTGAAGCGAGCGTACGTTCAAATGACTATGGCTGGGCGATGGGCATCGCGCTTTGTAGCGCCAGCATCATCCTTTTCGCCGCGGTTTGCCGCGGCGGGCTCGCAGGTCGAACCGATCAACAATGGATCCTGGCGTACTGGCGCCCTCCGGCCGCGGATCTGGATGTTGCCGCTGAATTGGCGCGGCTGACCGGCAAAGCTGACTTCATCCTGACCGACGCTCCGGGAATTGCGTTCTGGTCCGGGCGCGAGGTGCCGCCCTGGCTGGCGGACACTTCACTGAAGCGCATCGACAATCACTATCTCGCCACCGCTGAAGTAAAAAGCGAGGTGGAGCGTTATCAAGTGAAAGCGGTGTTACTGTGGACCGGCCGGCTTGACCGCTTGCCCGGATTAACCGCCTGGCTGGAGCAGACGTTCCCGACTCGACGCAGGTACGGCGCTCAGGGTGTCCTATACCTGCGTCCCTGAGCCGTGACCCGATGCGCCGTCAGAGTTGCCGGGAATCGCGGCCCAGGCGCTCCCAGAGCGCGCGGCGCATCACGCCCGGCGGCGGCGCCACGCCGTTGAAAAGCTCGAACGCCAGCTCACCTTGATTCACCAGCATCCCTGCTCCGTCGGCCGTGCGCCTTTCAAGTGCGATTGCCGGCCGTAAAAAAGCGGTCGGCTCGGCCGCATAGATGAGATCGTAGAAGAAACATTCGCGGGAAGTGCGAGCGTAATCGATTCGCGCAAAACGCGCCTGCGTGAGCCCCATCGGCGTCGCGTTGATCACGATCGCGGCGCGCTCGAGCAGCGCCGCATCGGCCAGCGCGTCGAGTTCGCGCACCGAAAGCGCCGCGGCCGCGAGCGCGCGCGGAAGCCGCGCCCGCAGCCGGCGCGTCAGCGCGGCCGCGCGTGCCGGTGTGCGATTTGCGATCACGACCTCGCTCGCGCCGCGCCGCAGGCAGGCGACGACCGCGGAAGCGGCCGCGCCGCCTGCGCCGATCACGATCGCCGTCGCGCCCTCAAGCGCGACGCCGAGACTCTCCAGGTCGCGCTCGAGTCCGCGCGCGTCCGTATTGTCGCCGTAGAGGCCCGCGGGGCGGTTCACGGCGCAATTGATCGCGCCGAGCATCCGCGCCTCGGCGCTCAGCTTCGCGACCATCTTGAGCGCGCGCTCCTTGTGCGGCACGGTCAGGTTGACGCCGATGATCCCCAAGGCGGGAAGCGCGCGCAGCGCCGCCGCGAGCATCGGCGGCGTCACGTGAAATGCGGCGTAGACGCGATCCAGGCCGAGTGCCGCGTACGCCGCGTTATGCATCGCGGGCGAGAGCGAATGCTCGACCGGATCGCCGAAGACGGCGGCGACGCGGGTCGCGCCGCCAAGCGGCGCGACCCGCGTCGCCGCCGTCGCGTCGGCCGTGGACGCGCGCGCAGGCGCGTCCGCCACCGCGCCGCGCGCCGCCGCGCGGCGGCGGCGCTCAGCCACCGCCGATTCGTGCGCGCTCGGCGCGCACTTCCTCGGCGGTGAAGAGCCATCGGTAGTCAAGGCCCGGCGGCGGCGAAGGCCGCCGCCGCACCTTCGCCGCGGTCGACCAGCGCGAAGGCATGCGTCACCGTTGCGCCGGCGTCGGTGAGCGCGGCGGCGGCCTGCAGGCTCGAGCCGCCGGTGGTGATCGTGTCGTCGATCACCGCCGAGCGCAGCTCGCTGCGGAACGCACCCTCGATCTGCTGTTGCAGGCCGTGCGCCTTCATCTCCTTGCGCACGAAGAAGCCGCGCAGGTTCGCGCCATGATGATGGGCCGCGACGATCAGCGCGTCGGTGACCGGCAGCGCGCCGGCCGCCATCCCGCCGATCTGTTCGATTCCCTCGGCCGCCACCAGCTCGAGCATCAGCTCGCCGGCCAGATAAGCGCCGCGCGGCAGGTAGAGCGTGCGCTTGCAATCGATGTAGTAGTTCGACGATCGCCCGGAGGCGAGCGTGAGCGCGGCGGAGCGCTCGAAGTAGGACTCGCGGGCAAGGAGCGTGAGCAATTCGCTGCGTTGGGTTTGATTCATGGCGTCTTGCGCGCGATCTTACCTGCCGGCGCGCCGCGCACAAGAGCCGCCGCGATCTGCCCGTGCGCGCCGCGATGGGTGTCACCTAGGGCGGCGGCTTGGTATCATCGCGGACCATGTTCTTCGCGCCATTTATCTTTCTGTACACGATAATCTTCTTCTTCGCACTCGCCCTTTTGTTCGCGATGCTCGAGCTCGGCGCGATCGATTACGCCTTCAACGCGCTGGGCCTGCCGCCCCACGCGGCGTTCTGGGCGCTGATCATCAGCCTGCTCGGCAGTTACATCAACATCCCCATCACGCGCATCGAGAGCAGCGGCGGCGGCGGCGAACCTTCCGCGCCCGAGGTGGTGGGCTACTTCGGGATGCGCTATCGGGTGCCGGCGCATCTGGCCGAGGGACGTTCGACGGTAGTGGCGATAAACGTGGGCGGCGCGATCGTGCCGCTATGCATCTGCGCCTGGATACTCGCGGCCGATCCGGCGGTGTTCCTGCGGGCGGTCCTGGGAACTGCGATCGTGACCTTCGTCGTGCATCGTGCGGCGCGGCCGATTCCGGGAGTCGGAATCGCCACGCCGATGTTCATCCCGCCGATCGTCGCGGCGCTTATGGGGTTGTTGCTGAGCGGCGGCGTTGCGCATCATGCGGACGCGATCGCTTACATCAGCGGCGTGATGGGCACGCTCATCGGCGCGGACCTGATGAACCTCGGGCGGCTGAGCGAGCTTGGCGCGCCGGTCGCGTCGATCGGCGGCGCCGGAACGTTCGACGGAATTTTTCTGACCGGGATCGTCGCGGTGCTGCTCGCGTAGAGGGTCCGCGCACGCCTCGCTACGAAGAGGGCCGTTCACGAACGACCCCTACCAGAGCCGCTTACGAACGGCCCCTGCAGAATCGAAATCAGCGCCGTTCAGGCCGGCTTGAACTTGACCAGCGTATGCTCGGGCGTGACGTCGTCGAACTGCACCACCACCGGCATCCCGACCTTCACGCTCTCGGGCGCGCCGACGATATTGCTCGTCATCCGCGGTCCCTCGTCGAGCTCGACGATCGCCAGCACGTAAGGTTGATCGGCGAACGAGCGGCTCGAGGCGCGGCGCACCACCGTGTAGCTGTAGACCTTGCCGCGCCCGCTGACGCGCTCCCACGCAAGTCGGTCCGAGAAGCAGTGCGGACATCGTTCGCGCGGATAATAGACATACGCCTTGCACGCGGCGCATCGCTGAAGGCTCAACTCATGGCGCCGCGCGGCCTCCCAGAACGGGCGGCTGGTCGGCGTCGGCTTGGGCAGCGGCTTGTGATATTCGCTCATGAACGCCGCTCCAGGATCAGGCTTGCCTGCTCGCTCATGATGCCGCCGTTGCCGTTGACGTAGGCGAGCCGTGCGTTTTTAACCTGGCGCTCGCCGCCGCGGCCCATCAACTGGCGCACCGCCTCGGTCACGTGGCTCATCCCGCCGCCCAGCCCCGGCTGTCCGAAAGAGAGTTGGCCGCCGTGCGTGTTGCATGGGAAATCGCCGGCGTACGACAGATCGTGCTCCCACACGAAGTTGCCGCCCTGCCCTTTCTTGCAAAAGCCGGCGTCCTCGAGCGTCACGATCACCGTGATGGTGTAGCAGTCATACGGGCAGACGAGATCGATGTCCTTGTGGGCGACCCCGGCCATCTTGAAGGCCGCCTCGGCCGCAATTTTCACCGGCGAGTCGGTCAGCGAAGGCGCGTAAGTGATCGACGCGTGATTGGAGTATTCGCCCGCGCCGAGCAGCCAGGCCGGCGGATGCTTGGCGCGCCGCGCGACCTCGGGCGAGGCCACCACGACCGCCGATCCGCCGCTGCATGGGCTGACGATTTCGTAGAGATGGAGCGGGTCGACGATCATGCGCGAGTTGAGCACGTCGTCGATCGTGAGTTCGCGATCGTTGAAGGTCGCGAGCGGATTTTTGACCGCGCTCTTGCGCTGGTCGACGGCGACCTTCGCCATCTGTTGAGGCGTGGTGCCGTATTCGTACATGTGGCGATTGGCGATCATCGCATAGCCGCAATTGGCGCCGATATTTCCGTAAGGCGCCTCGAACTCGCGCTGCACCGAGATCACCGGCGGCTTCTGGTCGCCGAACTTGTTGAGGTCGCCGACCACGCACAGCACCGCGTTGCACATCCCGGCCCCAATCGCCGCCGCCGCCCGCCACACCATCCCGGCCGGACTCGCGCCGCCGATATCGACCTGGTTGAGCATCCGCGGATTGATTCCCATCACCTCGGCGACGCTCGCCGGATAGAGCATCCCGGCATCCGCGAACGCCATCCCGCAGAGAAACCCGTCGATGTCCCTGGTCTCGAGCCCCGCGTCCGCGATCGCCTCGGCCGCCGCGTTCGACATCAGGCCGAGCGCGGTCGCGTCGGGCGGCGCGTCCTTGGTGGGCTTCAATTCGCCGATTCCGACTACGGCGGCCGTTCCTTTAAGACTCATCGCAACACGCTCCCATTCTATTTCATTGCTTCAGCGCCAATCGCTATCGTGCTACCACCGGACTACCATAAACTTCGCGGGATCGGTAAACGGGCCGGGCTGACAGCGCCGGCGCTTTCGGCTAGCGTGGTCGGATTCGCAAGGAGCGTTTTACACGATGGCATTTGTGATGTGCGACGACCACAACCTCTCGGTCGAGGCCGACGGGATGGACGTGGCCACCGCCAAGCAGACTATGTTGGGCGAGCCCAAGCCGAATCCGACCGCGATCGAGAAGGAACTGATCGAGTTCGGCCGCGCCCATCGCGATTGTAATTTGCGCATCGTTCCCGACTAACGGAATGCCAGACTGACATCCCCACTATCTGACGGAAGCGAATCATGTACGACGCAATCGTGGTGGGCGCGCGATGCGCCGGGGCGCCGACGGCGATGCTGCTCGCGCGCGCGGGCCATCGGGTTTTGCTGGTGGACCGGGCGATGTTCCCGAGCGACATCATGTCGACGCACTATATCCATCAGCCGGGCGTCGCGCGCCTGGCGCGCTGGGGTCTGCTCGACGCGGTGCTCGCCACCAACTGTCCGCCGATCGAGCGCGTCCGGCTCGATGCCGGTCCGCTCGCGCTCGAAGGCGCGCCGGTGCCATACGAGGACACCGCGATCGCGATATGTCCGCGGCGCATTGTGCTCGACAAAATCCTCTTCGACGCGGCCGCGCGGGCCGGGGCCGAAGTGCGCGACGGGTTCGTGGTCGACGCTCTGAGCTTTGAGGACGGCCGCGTGAGCGGAGTGCGCGGACGCGATCTCCGCGGCGCAAAAGAGTGCCACGAGCGGGCGCAAATCGTGATCGGCGCCGACGGTCCGTGGTCATCGGTCGCGCGCGCGGTTAATCCGCCAGAATATGAAACCGTGCCCGCGATGACCTGCGGCTATTACAGCTACTTCAGCGGCGTGCAGCTCAGCGCCTGCGAAGTCCATCCGCGCAGTGGATGCTCGACGCTCGGCTTTCCCACCAACGACGCGCTCACCTGCATCGCGATCGAGCGGCCCAAGTCCGAGTTCGAGGCGTGGCGCGCCGATATCGAGGGCGGCTTTTTCAAGGCGCTGGAGGCGGCGCCGGACCTATGCGAGCGAGTTCGCGCGGGCAAGCGCGAGGAGCGCTTCGCCGGCACAGGCGGGGTCGCGAATTATTTCCGCAAGCCATACGGCCCCGGATGGGCGCTGGTCGGCGATGCCGGCTATCACAAGGATCCCATCACCGGCTTCGGCATCACGGACGCGCTGCGCGACGCCGAGCTTTTGGCCGAAGCCGCGGGCGCGGGACTCGCCGGACGCGAGCCGATGGACGCGGCGCTCGCGCGTTACGAGAGCGCGCGCAACGCCGCCTCGATGGAGCTCTACCGCTTCACCTGCGACCAGGCGCGGCTGGAGGGGCCGTCGCCGATGATGCTGGCGTTGATGGCGGCGCTAAGCGGCAACACCGCCGATACGCGCCGCTTCATGGGCACCGTCGCCACGACGGTCGCGATGTCAGAGTTTTACGCGCCGAACAATCTGATGCGAATCATGCGCGCCGCCAGCCGCGCGTAGCCGTCACGGCAACGCGCGACGCGATGCGGCACGTTACGCGATGCGACGAGCGGCGGCGGCCGCAAGTCGTGTTGACCCTGCGCATCGCGTGCCGATACTATGCCGGGGCGGGGTGGAGCAGTCTGGTAGCTCGCCGGGCTCATAACCCGGAGGTCGAAGGTTCAAATCCCTCCCCCGCAACCAAAAAACCCGCCCTGATGCGGGTTTTTTATTTTTTCCCTCAGACCGTGCGTCTGAAATCGCGCCGCCGTCGGCGGGCGTCGTCTGAAGGCGCGGCCGAGCTGAGTCAGGCTATCTTGCGCGCGGCTTCCTGCGCCCGATCCATCCACATCGCCAGCGCCGGCGCGTAGACCTGCGGCACACATTCGGCGCAGATCTCGTCGGCGAGCGCGCGGATGTTCCCGAGCGCGCTCTCGAGCGTGGGGGCGCGGTTGAAGCCCACTGGCAGGCAGGTCAGAACGTCGCTCAGCGTGCGCAGCGCGGCGGCGAGCGCAATCAGAAGCGCCTCCAGCACCGCCTCCTCGGGCGCGCGCTGCGGGCTATACAGCAGAGAATGAATCGCGCGCAGCTCGCCGCCGAACACCAGCACCGCGCTCTCCAGCCGCACGCCGACTCGCTGCGGCTGCGTCACGCCCTCGTCGCACATCATCGCGATCGATTGCAGCTCCGAGAGCACCAGGTGAAGGTTGGTCTGCACGCGGTCGAGCCGGGCCTCGAAGGTGACGTTGTAGATGTCGCGCACCAGTTGGTCCTGGCGGCGCGAGACGAACTTGGCGACCAGCGCGCCGAAGATGAGCAGGCCGGTGACCGCCTCGAAGATCGAAAGGATCCGCACCGGCCCTAGCGGCAACACGTCGCCGTAGCCGACCGAGGTGGTGGTGACGAAGCTGAAGTAGAGCGCGCTCAAGAGCCCGTCGAGCGTTCCCGCAATCGGCCTGCCACTGTCGACCAGTCCGGGACGGCGCGAAAAGCCGGTCAGCCAGTAGAGCAATCCGCACAGCACGACCATCCCGAGCCAGACGAAAAAAATCTGCGTGGGCGACAGGCTTTCGATCAAATCGAGCAGCGCGTTTCCCCACTGCCGGCTGCGCGATATCGTCGGCTGCTGAGGTCGTGTCCGGGCCGCCTGCGATAGCGACGATTGCGCAGTGGATTGCGGCTCCACTGGCAGCGACGGCTCGACGATCGCCGGCGCGCTCTCGATCGGCAGTCCGGCCTCCTTCCAGTCGGCGATACCGCCGTGGTAGTGCCGCACGTTGGTGTAGCCCATCTGCTGAAGCAGGCGAACCGCCTGCGCGCCGGCCGGTCAGGTGAACTTGGCGCAGTAAGCGGCGATGTCGGCGCTGCGTTCAGGCAACAGCTGCGGCGCGCGCTGTTCCACTTCGGCCAGCGGCAGATTCACTGAGCGAGGAATGTGCTCGGCCGCATACGCCTCGCGCGGGAGCACGTCGACCAGCAGCAGCGCAGGATCGTCGAGGCGGCGCTTAATCTCGTCGCGCGAAATTTCGCGCACCTCCGCCGCCGGGGCGGCGCCGGCATTTTCGGGCGAGGCCTGCTCCATAGTTGATCAGGATACGGCGCGGCGCCGCGACTGTCACGCCCGAGCTTTCCTTCGTTTCGCGATTTTTCCGTTTCCGAAATTAGCTCTTGTTTGCGCCGCGTCCGGCCATGATATGATCGGGACCAGCATTCCAACGCGCGGGCCGGCGCGGCGGGGCACCCAAAAATATGGCAGACGCCAAGCGCGTACTGGTCGCCGAGGACCATCCTAGAACCCGTCACGCATGGGTCGAGCTTATCGCTTCATGGGGCTTTAAGGTCGAAGCCGTCGAAGACGGCCAGCGTGCGATCGAACTGCTGGCGAGTTTCGAGCCGCACATCCTGCTGCTTGACCTCAAACTGCCGGTGAAGGACGGCCTCGCCGTGCTCAGCGAAATTCGCCAGCGCGGCCTCCCGATCACGACCATCGTGATTTCCGGCGAAGGCGACATCCCCGACGCCGTGCAGGCGATCAAGCTCGGCGCGTACGATTACCTGCGCAAGCCCGTCGATCCGCCGCGGCTGCGCCAGACGCTCAACAACCTGAGCGAGCATCTCGCGGTGAGCGAGGAGAACCAGCGCCTGCGGCTGCGCCTGATGGGTGTGGGCGAGCTGGGACCGATTATCGGGCAATCGCAGGCGATGCGCCGCGTGATGGCGCTGGTCGAGCAGGCTGCACCGAGTTCCGCCTCGGTCATCATCCAGGGCGACAGCGGCACCGGCAAGGAAATCGTGGCGCGCACGATCCACGAGTCCTCGCCGCGACGCAACGGCCCGTACGTCGCAATCAACTGCGCTGCGCTGCCCGAGGGCCTGCTCGAGAGCGAGCTTTTTGGCCACGAACGCGGCGCCTTTACCGGGGCCGACCAACGGCGAGCCGGATGCTTCGAGCTGGCCAACGGCGGCACGCTGCTGCTCGACGAGATCACCGAGATGAAACCGGAGCTGCAGGCCAAGCTGTTGCGCGTGATCGAGGACCGCAAGCTTAGGCGGGTCGGCGGCTCGAGCGACATCGCGCTCAACGTGCGGGTGTTGGCGGCGACCAATCGCGATCTCGGCGAAGCGATCCACGCGGGACGCCTGCGCGAGGACCTGTACTACAGGCTCAACGTATTTACGATCGCGCTGCCGCGACTGTCGGAGCGTCTCGACGATCTGCCGGTGCTGGCCGATCATTTCGTGCGCGAGTTCGCACGTGCCAACTCCAAGCAGATTAGCGGCGTGGACAACGCCTGCCTCGAGGCGTTGAAGGCGCGAGCATGGCCCGGCAACGCCCGCGAACTGCGCAACGTTATCGAACGCGCCGTGATCGTCAGCGCGGGACCGCTGATCACCATCGCCGATCTGCCGGCCGAGGGCGCGCTCCCACCGCCGCCCGTGCAAACCGCGCTGGCGCCGCGGACACCTGAGACTTCGGGATCGATCCATGCGGAGCCAGCGGCGCCTGCTACCGACGATCCGGCGGCGGGATTGCCAGTAGGCCAGCCACTGCGCGAGGTGGAGCGGCAGCTTATTTTGAAAACGCTCGAGATGGCGGGCGGCAACCGGGTGCGGGCGGCCGAAATTCTCGGCATCAGCCCCAAAACGCTGTACAACAAGCTCGGCCGTTACAACGCGAAATCCGACTCTGAACCGGAGCCGGCCGACGAAGTTTAGGAGTCCGGCCGACGCGCGCTAACCTGGGGGAACTCCGGCTATGGGCCTGCGGACCAAAATCGCCGCGATCTTTGTTCCCCTGCTGCTGCTCGCGGTACTGGCGGTCAGCGCGACCGAGGCCAACCATGCCGTCGGCGTGATGGTCGAGGACCTGGGCGACTCGGGCAACGTGCTGGTCAACGAGACCTTCGAGCAGATCCGCACCGCGCTCGCACTTTCGCAGGGCGACCCGGTGGTGGCGCTCCGCCAGGACAAGTCGTTGGCCGCCCTGCTCTCCTCCTCGAGCGCGTTTGGCAAGGGCGTGGTCTACGCACGGGTGGTGACGCTCAACGGCGATTTGGTGGCGGGGTCCGGCGGCGACGCGGTCAGCGGCGCACTGCCGCGGCCGTTTGCGGAGCTTAAGCGGGCGGCCTCGCGATGGTCACCGTTTGTGCGGCTTCGTCCGCTGTGGGGCGAGCACATCTACGAGATCAGCGCTCCAGTCGAAATCAATCGGCGGCCGTTCGCGCTCATCAAGGTCGGCCTCTCGACCGCGCTCATCACGACCGAAGTCCGCCGCGCGGTGGCCAACGTGATGTTCATCGCGGCCGTGGTGATCGTGATAAGCCTGCTGGCCGCGCTGCTGGCGGGCGCGCTGCTGCTGGCGCCGGTCGCCGCGATTACCGCCGAGGTCGAGCAGCTGGCCGCCGGCCGCGACAGCGGCAATCTGCTCATCCGCGGCCGCGACGAGCTGAGCGCGCTGGCGCGCAAGTTCAACGAGCTCTCGCAGCGCGTCCGTTCCGACCGCGTGCAATGGGAGGACGAGCGCGGCCGTTTCATCAACATCTTTCGATCGATCGACGACGCCGTGCTGCTGCTCGACGCCGGCGGCCTCATCCGCTTCTCCAACGACGACGCGCAGGGGCGTCTGGGACTCCCGGCCGGCGGCCTGGCGCAGGGCAAGGCACTGGCTGCGCTTATCGGCGAGAGCCATCCGCTGGTCCGGGTGATGCGCACGGCGAAGGCGGCGGGCACGGAACTGCGCGACGTGGCGATCGAGGAAGGGCATGGCAAGGACAAATCGCGCCTGCTGGTTTCGATCTTTCCGCTGGGCCGCGATCCCGCGCGCGCCGGGCAACTCGTGATCGTGCGCGATCTCGATCCGGTCCAGCGGCTGGAGAGCGTAGTCGACAACTCCGAGCGCCTGGCGCGCCTGGGCGGACTTTTTTCCGGCGTGGCCCATCAGATTCGCAACCCGCTCAACGCGATCACGCTCGAACTCGAACTGCTGAGCCAGGACGCGCGGGCCTCGAAGCCGGTCGAAGACCACGTGCACGCGGTGCGCGAGGAAATGAGCCGAATCGATGTGGTAATCGAAGCGCTGATGCGTTTCATGCGGCCCGGTCAGTTGAAAATCGAGCGGGTTGCTGCCAACGATCTTTTAAGCGAGGTCGCACTGTCCGTGAAGGAGCCGCGGATCGAAGTCAGATGCGATCTTGATCCGGCGGCCGCATTCGTAAAGGCCGACCGTGCGGTGCTGATGGAAGCGTTGCGCAATATCGTGCAGAACGCCGTCGACGCGATGCCCACGGGAGGCACGCTCAGGTTTATCAGTGCGCTGGTCGACGGCTTCGTAGAGCTTTCAATCTCGGACACCGGGGAAGGAATCGCGCCCGAACATCTGGAAGATATTTTTCAGCTTTATTTCACCACCAAGGAGGACGGCAATGGCGTCGGCTTGCCCTTGGCGCTGCGCGCGGTCGACCTTCATGGCGGTACACTGAACATCGAATCCAAGCTAAACCAGGGCACTTTGGTACGCATCCGGCTGCCGCTCGAGGATCGCGCCTTGCGACCGGCCGCGGTGAATGCCAATTAGGGCTTTTACTTGGCCAACTAGGACTTTTATTTGGCGAACTAGGACTGTTACTCGGCCAACCAGGACCGTTACCTGGCAAACTAGGACTGCCACTTGGCCAATCAGGACTGCACCTTTGGAGGGGGGATCGGAAAGTAGAATGTGGCGGCGGTGGTATGTGGCGCGCGTAGTCGCCAAGGCAGCGCTCAGCCTGGCGCTTTCGGGATGCGTCGGACCGGGCGGAAGCTGGCAACTCCCGAGCTTCATGCGCCCCGTCCCGCCCGCGCCGGCGACTCACTATTACCAGCCAAGCGCGGGCGGAGAGATCAATAACAATCCTCCCGCCAATGAAAATGAGGCGCCCCACCAACACGTACATTCGCGGCGTCCGTCCGAGCGCGAGGTGCCGGCCGCTGTTGCGACGCCGGCGCCGCCCGTCCAGCCAGTTCCAAAGCCGACCGTCACGCTCGCCGACGGCCCTTCCAAGGAGCGTGCTCAGCGCCTGCTCGAGGTCACGGGAGCCAAATTGGCCAGGGTCGATCGCAATACGCTTGGCGCCGACAGTGCCACGACTTACGATCAGGCCAATAACTTTTTGCAGGCTGGCCGCAAGGCCGCGACCGAAGACGACTATGTTGCGGCGTCGGGCTTTGCCGAAAAAGCTGCGGTGCTGGCAGCCAAGCTGGTACCAGGGTCGCCCTGAGGTCGCACTGAGCGCCTGCGCCGCACCACGCGATCCTTGCTCTCGCGGTACCTGCTACCCGCTAGCGCGGGGCCTGCGGTCGCACGCGCGAAGGCTCGAGCGCGACGTTCAACGAAGGGCTATCCACGGCGGAGGCCACCGGCCGCGGCGGAATCCCTGGGCCGGTCATGTAGGACCCCGCTGCGTGCCGGATAGCCGCTCCACCGAGAAGGTCTGCATGCGATGGATTGACAGTGAGCCAGGCTTGCGACCAGATGAAGGCCGCGCCGGCCGCAGCCAGCGCGAGCGCCGTCACCGCCAACGCGGCCCGCGTCAGGCGCGCGCGCGGAATCATGGCCCGCACGGCCCGGTCGGCGGCACGTGGTTTTTTGCTATTGAGCAAATCCTCGTATTCGCTGACCGCATTCCTGACCATCGCCAGGCTGACTTTTCTGCTCCCCGCTGCGTACCCCTGCAGCATCGAATTGTGACTGAGTACGTTGACCCGGCGCGGTATCCCGCCGCTGTGCTCGACCAGGTAGCTGAGCGCGGCGGGAGCGAATATCCTGCTGGCCTTGCCGCCTTTCGCGCGCAACCGGCAATCGATATATTCGCGCACCTCGGCCGAGCCGAGCGGCTTGAGCAGCGTGCGGGCGCCGATTCGCTGGTTCAGACTGCGCATCTCCGGATGCCCCAGGCGCTCGATCAGCTCGGGCTGCCCCACGAAAATTATGTGCAGGCGGCGATCCTCAAAGGTGTCAGCGTTGGACAGCAAGCGCAGTCCCTCCAGCGCGTCGTTGCTCAATTCCTGCGCCTCGTCGATAACGATCGCGACGCGCTCACCCGGCGCCAGATTGTCGAGCAATTCGGCGAAGCCCTCGGTCAGCTCCAGGCGCGTCTGCCCGCTCCAGCCGGACGCGAGCTGCGACATCACCACCTGCATCATCTGATCGAAGTTGAGCCTGGGATTGGATAAGAGCGCGGTCCGCACGTTCCAATGGCGGCGCGCCAGGATCGAGCAGACCATCGTGGTCTTGCCGACGCCGCTCTCGCCCGCGAGCATCGTGAAGCCGGTTGGTTCATGCAGCAGTCCCCATTCGAGCGCAGCGAGGGCTTCGCGATGCGTGCGGCTCAGGTACAAAGCGTCGGGCGCGGGGGTGAACTGGAAGGGGGGCCCGCTTAAGCGAAAGTGACGATGATACATAATCGGTCCGGCCCGGAAGCTCGCTCGGTGGCCAAGCCGCTGGCGAAATGCCCGCCGCCACGGCAACAGACCCGCCCCCGCACGACGTCCGGAACAGCTTCCGGGTCTGCTGTTCAATTTAGAGGCAAACTTCATGCCCGGTGCACACTCGCGGAATTCCAGTTTTCCACAGATGCAAGTGCGAAGAAGCGGCAAAGGTTACCGACTCGCTAAATCGTTGCGGTAAAACTTCCCTAAACGCTCCGCGAATCGCCCGAGCGTAGGGGCCCGCCAACGACAGGCGACTTGCGGTTGCTTTAGTGCCCGCGCCATGCGATCAAACGCCTTGAACGACACGGCGAGAGCCCCACGGAGGAATCGACATGGGTACTGAGGAGAGCAAGAAACTAGTTTTAGGCTTTTTCGAAAACCTGAACGCCGGCAATGCCACCGCCGCGCTGGATGCGCTCAGTGATTCGGCGACCTGGTGGATCCAGGGAAACTTCCCGTTATCGGGAACCAGGAACAAGGCCCAATTCATCGAGCTGCTCGGCCAGCTCGGGGCCGCGATTGACGGCGCGCTTGCGCTGCGTGTGAAGGGAGTAACGGCGGAGGGCGATCGCGTGGCGGTCGAGGCCGAGTCGTTCGCCAAGATGAAGAGCGGCAAGACCTACCAGAATCGCTATCACTTCCTGTGCGAGGTCGGCGGCGGCAAAATCCAGGCTGTGCGCGAGTATCTCGATACGATGCACGCCAACGAAGTGCTGTGCTAGTTGAAAACCCAGTTCTGTACTAGTTGAAGAATAGAGCGCCGCGGCCCGATCGGGCCGCGGCGCTCGTTCGTATGTGGAAAATTCCGCGTGTGTGGAAAATTCCGGCGAATTGCGCGTCAGGCGAGCAGCGATTTCGCCACGGTCTCGCGATGGATCGGCGCGTTGCCGAAATTCGCCTCGCCGGCCAGTGCGCGCCGATGGTACAGATGCATGTCGTGTTCCCAGGTGAAGCCGATTCCGCCATGCACCTGGATCGCTTCGCTGGTGACGTTCTTGGCCATGTCCGAGGCATACGCCTTGGCCATCGGCACCGCGGTTGCGGCCTCGGCCTGCCGCTCGTCGACGGTCCAGCAGGCATAGTAGGTGAGTGAGCGCGTGTTCTCGACCGCGACCATCATGTCGACGCACTTGTGCTTGACGGCCTGAAACGATCCGATTGGTTTGCCGAATTGCACCCGGGTCTTGGCGTAGTCGACCGCGATATCGAGCGCTTTCTGCGCGGTGCCGACCATCTCGGCCGACAACGCGGCGGTCGCGATATCCAATGTGCGGCGCAGGATCGGCCATCCCTGGCCCTCCTTGCCGAGTAGATTCGCACCCGCGACGGTGACGCCGTCGAACTTAACGTGGCAAAGGCGCCGGGTCATGTCGACGGTCTTGAGCTGGGTTATGGTGACGCCTTTTTGTTTTGCCGGCACCATCAGCAGGGTAAGACCATTCTCGCCGCTGCCCGCGCTGCGCGCGGCCACCACGATACAATCGGCGACGTGCGCGTCGGGCACGAAGAATTTTTCGCCCGTGAGTGTATAGTCGGCGCCCTTCTTGCTCGCCTTCAATTCAATTCCGCCCGCATCGAAACGCCCCGCGGCCTCGGCGATCGCGACGGTCGCGATATATTCGCCCTTGGCCATCTTCGGCAGCAGTTCTTTTTTCTGCGCGTCGGAGCCGCCTTCGATCACGATCGGCACTCCGAGCAGCGCGGCGGCAAAGAAGGGACCGGGCACCAGCGCCTTGCCGGCTTCCTCGGCGATCACCGTCATGTCGAGAAAAGTGCCGCCCTGGCCGCCATACTCCTCGGGTATCAGCAACCCGGGCCATCCGAGATCGACCAGTTTGCGCCAGAAGCCCGCGTCGTGCGCGCTCTCATCGGCCATCATCTGCCGCACGAACTTGGTCGAGCAGTTGTCGGCCAGAAACCGCTTGGCCGCGTCGCGCAGCATCTCTTGTTCTTCTGAAAATCCGAAGTCCAATTTGGCTGTTCCTCCGTTGCCGGCTGGAATGCGCTCTGCGCAGAAAAGTCCACGCCACGAGCCAGATTCCAGCTACCACTAACCGTTTGGACGCTGCAAGCGCGGCGCTTCCCGGATGTCCGCGCCCTCGCCGCTTAGCCGGTTTTGCCGCTGACCAGCGCCAGCACTCCCGAATATTGAAGTGTCCCGTAGCCGGCGCCCAGCGGACCGATCTCGAAACCGGTGAAGAAGCCGGCGATCGGCAGATGGCCGAGATAGCGCCCGATGTAAGCCGAGTCGTGGTCTGGAATATTGTAGAGCGCGGCGCCGCGCGAGACGCAATCGAAGTAAAGCCCGAAGGCCGGCGGCGCCACCTTGCGCGCCTGCATCTCCTCGAGCGTGGCCTTGAGGTCGTCACGCGAGCGCTCGCCGTTGCGCAGCGCGAAGCCCACCCGCTCGCCGATCTTCGGACGATGGGCGACCGCGAGCACGCCATGCTCGGAGCTCGCGCCGACGATATTGCGGACGAGGTAGCGCCCGCGTTCCATCTGCTCAGCATCCGGGTCGAGCGGCACGCCCAGAAAGACAAAAGCAACAGCGCGCTTGAGGTCCTCCGCGAGCGGGCCCGCGGCCTCGGCGAAGACATCAAAGGCGCGCCGCCCGTCAAGCTCGACTAGTATATTGTCGCGCACGGCGGTGACCCGATGGGTTGTGCCTAACGGCGTGCAGGCGAGCGACGCGCCCAGGTTGAGATCGAAGTCGCCCGCGAGCAGCATCCCAGCCACCGCGTTGGAACTTACGGTGTCGCCGCAGAACTGAAACGTCTCGCCGATCGAGCCGTCCTCGCTCGCTCCGCCGCCCACCACCATCACGCCCGGCAATTCGCGTTCCAGCGCGCTGAGCAGCGCGTCGGGCTCCGTATTGTAGGTGTCGGCGAAGAGGCAGAGCAGGTTGTTGGCGCCGAGCGCCGGGCGTATCGCGGCGGCGATCTCACCGGCGGCCTCGCGCGCGCGGCCGCGCAGCGACGGCACGAACAAGCGCTTGGCGCTGAGCGAGCTGCCGCCGAAGACCATCACCGCGACCGCGGGGCCGGATTCGATTTCATGCTCGGCCGCGATCACGCCCACGCTGGAGCATCCGGCGACCTCGCGCGTCCGCGCCTCGGTTGCAACCGTGCGCATGATTAATCCGAAGGCCGCGCCATGAGCGGTGGTCGCGAAACACAACGCACCGGCGGCGTGATGCAATCCCGCCTGGCGCATCGCGTCGCGCGTGGCTTCGGCGGCGGCCACCCTGGGGTTGTTGGAAATCGAGTATCCGGCTCCTGCGTGCAACATAATCCCTATGCCTCGGCGGCCATCCCGCATTCTCAGCTTCCGCCCGCGAAGCGCAACAATTCAACCATCCGCCGGATCCCGTTGCCCAGCTCTTTTACCTCGATCCGCTCGTTGATCCCATGCACCGTATGCTCCTGGGCCGTGGTCAATTCCACCGGCACGAAGCCATAAGCAACGAGACCGGCCGCGCGAAAGTAATGGCTGTCGGTGAAGCCCGCGATCATCATCGGCACGGCGGGGTCGTGGCCGTCCTGCCACGCGACTGCGTTAATTGCGTTCATCAGGATCGAGCGTGGGGGTGAAGAGACCGCGGGAAAGTTGAGCAACACTTCGACCTTGATCGTGTCGTCGCCGATCACCTGGCGGATTTGATCGAGAAATTCCTTGGGATCGGCGCCCGGCAGCAGACGGCAATCGACCTCGGCGTAAGCGGTCGGCGCGATCACGTTGGTCTTCTGGCTGGCGCCGAGAACGGTCGGCGTAACCGTGTCGCGCACCATCGCGCTGTAGCGCGGCGTGGAAAGGAAATTCTGGCGGAAGCCGGGCTTGCGCAGCGAGATCACCAGGTTTTTGAATTCGCTCGGCCCGCCGTCGAGCTTGGCGATCGCGCGAAAATAATCGCGCACCGTGTCGATCACGTGGACCGGCGGGCGATACGCGATGAGCTTGCTCAGCGCGGCCGTGAGATGCGTGACCGCGGTCGCCTCGGGCGGCACCGCGGCGTGGCCGCTCGGTCCTTGCGCGGTCAGCCGGATCCACATCGGGGTCTTCTCGGCCAACGAAACTGCGTAAAAGCGATGGTGGCCCGGCGTCTGCTCGATTCCGCCACCCTCGTTGAGCAGATAGCCGGCGTCGGCAAAGACCTGCTTCTCGTGCGCGACGAGCCATCCGGCGCCGTTGCGTCCGCCCTCCTCCTCGTCACCGGTCGCGATGAAGATAATGTCGCGGTTGAGCAGGATACCTGCGCGCTTGATCGCCAGCATCGCCATCATCTCGATCACGCCGGGGCCCTTGTCGTCGATCGCGCCGCGGCCCCAGATATCGCCGTCCTTGACCTCGCCCGAGAAAGGCGGCACCTGCCATTGCTTGGCGTTGGCGGGCACGACGTCCATGTGGCTGAGCAGCACGATGGCCTTGGTGTGCTTGCCAATCCCCCGCAGGCGGGCAGCGACCACTCCGCGGCCGGGCGCCGGCTCCCATACCGTGGCTGGGATTCCGTCGGCGAGAAATTTCTCGCGCAGCATCCGGGCCGCGCCCAACTCGTTGCCCGGCGGGTTGGTGGTGTCGATACGGATGTACTGGGAGAGCAGCGCGGTCGCCTCCTGGGTCAGCTTCTCCCAATTGAAGTTCGTGGCCTCCGGGGCCTCGTTGACCGCACCCGCGTCGATGCCGGTCGAGCTCGAGGGCTCGGCGGCCCATCCAGTATCCGCGCCGACACCCACGCCCAGCGACAGCGCCAGTGACGCCGCCAGCGCCGCGATCCAAAATGCGGCCCGCATCTTCCTAGCGCTCGCCGAAGTTGAAGATCTCGATCACCGTCTGAAGGAACTGCGCGGCCGGCGCGCCGTCGATCAACCGATGGTCGAAAGTCAGGCTGAGCGTCATCATCGAGCGCCGCGCGATCTCGCCGCGATGGACGACGGGCTTCTCGATGATCCGGCCGACGCCAAGAATCCCGGTCTCGCCGGTATTGATGATCGGCGTAAACGCGTCCACCCCATAGGTGCCGAGGTTGGTGATCGTAAACGTCCCGCCGCTCACCTCTTCCAGGCGCAGCTTGCCTGCGCGCGCGCGCTCGCCCAGTTCGCGCGTCACCGCCGCGATCTCGCGGAGCGACTTCCGGTCGGCGTCCACGATCACCGGCACGATCAGTCCGTCCTCCAGCGCCACGGCCATCCCGACGTTGACCTGCGGCATTATCGCGATCGCGTCCTGCATCAGCCGCGCGTTCATCCGCGGATGACGCAGCAGCGCTCGCGCCACGGCCTGGATCAGGAGGTCGCCGTAAGTGAAATCGAACTGCCGGACGAGCCGCTCGCGCAGTTCGACGGCCGGGGTGACGTCGGCCTCGCTGGTGATGGTGAGCTGCGCGCTCTCGCGCAGGCTCTGCGACATGCGATCGGCGATGGTCTTGCGTATCCCGCGCATCGGGATGCTGCGCGCCTGCGGTTTGCCCGCGGCGGGCGCGGCGGCAGGGGCAGGCGCGCCCGCGGGCGCGCCTGCCCCTGCCGCCGCCGATGCAGCGCTCGCGCCGGACGCGCTCACACTCGCCGTCGAGCGCGCGACTTCGGCCGCGCGCTCGACAGCTGCACTTGCACTGGACGCCGAGCGCGCGGCTTCGGCCGCGCGCTCGACGTCTTCGCGCGTGATACGCCCGCCGGGGCCGGTTCCAGCGACGTGCGCGAGCTCGACGCCGAGTTCGGCGGCGAGCTTGCGCGCGACCGGGCTTATCGCGCGGCGCGCTCCGGCGTCGTCCGCCGCCGATGCGGCGGCGGACGACGCCGGGGCGGCAGCGGCGGCACCGGATGAGCGGGCGGGAGCGCCCGCCGCCATGGCGGCGGGCGCTCCCGCCCGCGGCCCCGCGCCATCACCGTAGCGCGCGCCGATCGCCGCCGCGTCCTCACCGCTCTCGGCGATTACCGCGATTACGGCGCCGCATTCGACCGTCGCGCCCTCCGGGAACAGCGCGGCGGCGAGCGTGCCCGAAGCCGGCGCCTCGACTTCGTACAGCACCTTCTCGGTCTCGACCTCGTACAGCGGCTCGCCCGCACGCACGCTTTCGCCCGGCGCCTTGAAATACCGCTGGATCGTGCCCTCCTGCATCGTGAGGCCGAACTTGGGCATGGTCACTTCGACGGGCATTCGAGTCTTACTCAGGCGCGAACGCGCGGTTGGCTATAAGAAGCGCGGTTTCCCAGGATAGTGCGCCGAACTCGAGCCTCAGCGTCCCGCCAATTCGCGAACCGCCGCCTCAATCCGTGCGTCGTCGGCGATCGCGGCTTTCTCCAACGGCGGGCTGAACGGAATCGGAACGTCGAGCGAGGTAACGCGCCGGGGCGGCGCGTCGAGCAGGTCGAAGCCCTTCTCGACGATAAGCGCGGAGAGATCGCCTGCCGCGCCGCCGCGCAGATGGCCCTCGTCGGCGATTACCACGCGATTAGTCTTGGCGACAGATTCCAGGATCAAGTCCAGGTCGAGCGGAATCAGCGTGCGCGGATCCACGACTTCGACGCTGATACCGTCGGCGGCGAGCCGTTCCGCGGCCTTGAGCGCCTTGGGCACCATCGCGCCGATCGCGACTACGGTCACGTTGTCTCCGGCGCGCTTGATCGCGCCCTTGCCAAGCGGAATCAGATGGTCTCCGGCGGGCATTTCCTCGCGCAGGCGTCCGAGCGACAGATGTTCGAAAACGATTACCGGATTGTCGTCGCGGATTGCGCTCTTGAGGATTCCCTTGACGTCGATGGGCGACGAGGGCATCGCGAGCTTCAGTCCCGGCACGCTCAGGAACTGCGCATACACGGTTTCAGAATGTTGCGCGGCCGCGCCGCCGACGGCGCCGTACACGGCCCTGAAGGTAATCGGCAACCGCGCCTGGCCGCCCGACATGTAACGCAGCTTGGCCGCCTGGTTACACACCTGGTCCATCGCGCAGTAAAAAAAGCTCGCGAACTCGACCTCGCAAATCGGGCGCGTCCCGGCCATCGCCGCGCCCACCGCGGCGCCGACGAATCCGGCCTCCGAAATCGGCGTGTTGCGCACGCGGCTGGGGCCGTATTTCTTGTGCAGCCCGCGGGTGGCGCCGAATGCCGCAAGGATCACGTCCTCGCCCATCACGAAGGTGAGCGGATCGCGCGCCATCTCTTCGTCGATCGCCTGGTTGATTGCCTGTATGTAACTGACCAGCGCCATCGTCATTACCTCGCTCCGCGTCTGCACCTCGCCCTGCGTTCGAATCGTTTCTCCACGCGCGCCTAGGCGAAAACGTCGTCGGTAACCTCGGACGGATCGGGCAAGGTGCCCTTGCGCGCGAACTCGACCGCGGCTTCGAGTTCGGCTTGCGTCTCGTTCACGATACGATCGAGTTCCGCCTTGCCGATCTTGCCGCCCTCGAGCACGAATTTTTCAAATTTGATAAGCGGGCATTTCTTTTTCCAGGACTCGATCTCCGCTTCGGTGCGGTAGCCGGCCGAGCCGAGGAACGCCTGCTCGCCGACCACGTGCCCCTCCCATCGGTAGGTCTTGCACTCGAGCAACGTCGGCCCCTCGCCGGCCCGCGCCCGCGCGATCGCTTCGCTCGCGTAGCGATAAACCTCGAACACATCGTTGCCGTCGACGATATGTCCGGGAATTGCGTAGCTTTGCGCACGCACCGCAATATCCTTGACTGACGTCACCGTCTCCATCGGGGTGAATTCGCCGAAGCCGTTGTTCTCGCACACGAAGACCACCGGCAGTTTCCAGACCGCCGCGAGGTTGAGCGATTCGTGAAAGGTGCCCTCGTTGGAGGCGCCGTCGCCGAAGAAGCAGGCGGTAACGTCGTCGCGTCCCGAGATTTGCGCGGCCAGCGCCGACCCTGTCGCGATCGGCAGACCCGCGCCGACGATTCCGTTGGCGCCCAGGATGCCGAGCGCGAAGTCCACGATATGCATCGAGCCGCCCTTGCCCTTGCAGTAGCCTTCGCGCTTGCCGTAAAGCTCGGCCATCATGCGGTCGAGCCGCCCGCCCTTGGCGATCAGGTGGCTGTGGCCGCGATGGGTCGAGGTGATGCGGTCGGTCTTGCGCAGCGCCGCGCACACGCCAGTCGCGCTCGCCTCTTCGCCGATCGAAACGTGCACGAAACCCGGAATCTCGCTGGCGATCGCGAGATCGCGCACCCGCCCCTCGAACTGCCGAATCCGCTGCATCGAACGGTACATCTCGAGCATCAGGTCTTTGCCGAGGTCCATCGCTAAAGCCTCCCCGTGTTGGCGAACGCTGACGGCGGCCAGCGCGCCAGCGAAAGGAAGGTATTACCGTTGAGGCCCAGCGTCAAACGAACATCGGTTTCTTGCGGGCGCGCCGGCCGTGCTAGATGTGATGCGCCATGGCGCCCGCGAGCAAGACGCTTCGCACGGCCGCGCCGCGCTCGCGCGCTACCGGCGCCGCGGCGCTGACCGTCAGTCCGCGCTCGCGCATCGATCGCTCCGGTATCGATCCTGTCGATCGGCGAACGGTCGGCCGAATGCTGAAACTTCTGCGGCGCGCGGCCAAGGGATGGAACGCGCCGGTGATGGCGCTGGAAGCCGCTGAGCATGGCGACCCGTTCCGCGTACTCATCGGATGCATCCTGAGCCTGCGCACGCGGGACGAGACCACTGCCGAGGCCGCGCCACGACTGTTCGCAGCGGCGTCGACTCCGCAGGCGATGCTCAATCTGGGCGAAGACGCGATCGCGCGGCTTATCTATCCGGTCGGGTTCTATCGCACCAAGGCCGCCGTGATTGTCGGAATCTGCCGCGAGCTTATCTCGCGTTTCGGCGCAAGAGTGCCGGACTCGATCGACGCGTTGCTGACGCTCAAGGGCGTCGGCCGCAAAACCGCCAACCTGGTCGTGACCCAGGCCTATGGCAAGCCCGGCATCTGCGTCGACACTCACGTCCATCGAATTTCCAACCGATGGGGCCTGGTGCGGACGCGCGCGCCGGATGAAACCGAAACGGCGCTCCGCAAAGCGCTGCCGCGCCGCTACTGGATCGAATACAATTCGTTGCTGGTGGCCTTCGGTCAGACTATCTGCCAACCGCTGTCGCCGTGGTGTTCGCGATGCCCGGTCGCGGATCTGTGTCCGCGCCTGGGAGTAACCCGCGCGCGGTAGCAGCGCGGCGACCACGGCCAGCCGGCGCATTTCGCGCCCAACATCAGAGAAAGGACTTGTTACCACGATGAACACTGAAATCGGATTTATCGGATTGGGCGCGATGGGTGAGCCGATGGCGGCCAACCTCCTCGCCGCCGGGTACAAGCTGCGCGTCTATAATCGCACGGCGTCGAAGGCCGAGCCGCTGGTCAAAGCCGGCGCGACGCGCGTGGAGCGGCCGGGCGATGCCGCCCTGCCGGGCGGAGTGGTGATCACGATGCTCGCCGACGACGCCGCGCTCGAGCAGGTGACGGTCGGCCCCGGCGGTATAGCCGAGCGGCTGGGGCCCGGCGGAATCCATATCTCAATGAGCACGGTGGCGCCGGCGACCACGCGCCGGCTCGCGAAGGATCATGCCGCCCACGGCAACACCATAATTGCGTCGCCCGTGTTTGGGCGTCCCGATGCCGCCAAGGCCAAGCGGCTGTGGGTGCTGGCCTCGGGACCGGCGGCGCAGAAAACCACGATACGGCCTCTGCTTGAGGCGATGGGGCAGGCGGTTTTCGACTTCGGCGAGGAGCCCGGGGCGGCCAATGTCGTCAAGCTGGCGGGTAATTTTCTCATCGCCGCGAACCTCGAAGCGATGTCAGAGGCATTCGCGATGGCCGAAAAGCAGGGCGTCGATCGCACGGCGGTCGCCGACCTGCTGGCGAAGACGCTCTTCGCGTGCCCGATTTACCAGGGCTACGGCAAAGCGATCGCGGAGAAGCGCTTCACTCCGGTGGGTTTCCGGATGCGGCTCGGGCTCAAGGACCTGGAACTGACGCTGCGCACGGCGGGCGAGGTGACGACGCCGCTGCCGATCGCGAGCCTGGTGCGCGACCGATTCCTCGCGAACCTCGCCAAAGGACGCGCCGATATGGATTGGTCGGCGATCGCGCTCGGCGTGCTCGACGACGCGGGGCTGAGTCATAAGGACTGAGTCATAAGGCTGATTCATAAGCCCTGGCGGGCTTGCAGGGCGCGTGCGTTTTGCATCGCGCGCACGTCAAGCGAGTCTGGAACATTCAAGTTGCGCGCATCGCAGGCCTAAATTATCCTGATCGCTACCTGACCGCCGATTGGCGTCGTGGCGGTGGTGCTTTCCCAAATGGATCACGAACCCGCACAAGCGCGTGGCGAGGAGAAATCCCGCCTGATCCTTGACCAGGTGGCTTCGATTCGCAGCCGGCTCAACGCGCTGGCGCTGCAAAAGGGATTATTTGGCGGTCTCACCTTCATCCTATGCGCCGCGGTACTGATAGTCGGCGCCGCTTTCGCTTTCAGTCCGCTTACTTTTCTTTTGCTCGGGATCGGCGTTATCGCCGCCGCCGTGGCCGGAGTCACGCGAACGGCGCGCGCGGCATGGCGGATGCGCACCAGCAGCGAGCGCGCGGCGCGGATCGCGGATGAGCGCGCCGCGCTGAAGGGCCGGCTGACCACGATGGTCGCGATGCGAGTCGAGCCGCGCTCCTCACTGTGGCCTTATCTGATCGAGGATACGCTCGCGCTGCGCGAGCAATTCGCCGCCGCCAAGGTCGAGCCGCGCCGGCTCTCACGATGGTTGTGGGCGGCGCTGGTCTCGTGCGTGGTCGCGGTGATCGTGATGCGCCTCGCCTATGGCGTCCGCACCGCCAGGCTGGGGGCCAATAGTCCCATCCTCAACGCGCCGGGCGAGCCCACGGCCGATCTGGGCGACCTCGACATCCGGCCCGCCGATCCTTCAGCCGAACCGGGCACAGAAATCGATGCGGACCCCGCCACGCTGCGCAAACTGGCCGAGAAGCTGCGCGAGGCCCAGCGCGGAGGGCAACAGGGCAGCCCGACCTCGCGCCTGATGGCCAATGCGCGCGACGCCGCCAAGGCGCTGCAAAACAAGTTGACCGGAGGCAAGCCCGCCGAGCCTGCGCCGCGCCTCAGGCTTACCGACAAAAAGGGCGGCAGCGCGGGCAAATCCGCAGCCGAGAGCCAAAACAACCCGCAGGCAAACGGCACCCAGGACAATCCGCAAAATCCCGGTGCCGGGCAGCAATCCGATCAGAACCAGATGCAACCCAACACCGCGCCGACTCCGGGAGTGCCGGACATGAGCGGATTGGCCGCGCTCAACGGCCTCAATAACGACGACCCGGATCCCAACGGATCGCTCGCCCAGAACACACCACCCAACGCCCGCAAAGTCCCACCGGGCGGCACTCTGGGCTCGGGCGGCTCGGATCACGGCTCCGGCACCGACCCGCAGCATCTTTATGGCGAGGCCGAAAAACCGCCGCTCGGCAATGACACCTTCAAAATTCCGGTCGAAGTCGGACCCTCCGACGAAGGATCCAGCAACACAGCGCCAGCCTCGCCGCCGCAACGGACAAAGAGCACGCTCAACGCAAGCCAGGCTCCCGACGAGCCCTTCGAGCGCGCATCCATCCCGGCCTCGGACCGGGTGACGATTAAACGGGTGTTTGAACGATGAATGCAGTTGCCGCCGCCGAAGCGCCCAGCGTGGCCGACTTCGCGCGCACCTTCCGCCACGTCCAGGCCCAGATTCACAAAGTGATCGTGGGCCATCAACAAGCGGTCGAAGAGCTACTGAGCGCGCTCTTCGCCGGCGGCCACGTGCTGATCGAGGGCGTCCCCGGCACCGGCAAAACCACGTTGGTCAAGACGCTCGGACTCGCGCTGAACCTGAGTTTCAACCGAATACAGTTCACCGTCGACCTGATGCCTGCCGATATTACCGGCACAAGGGTGATTCTTTCAGGCGAGGACGGCCGGCGGGAATTCTCCTTCCAGCCCGGCCCCGTGTTCTGCCACATCCTGCTCGGCGACGAGATCAACCGCGCCACACCCAAGACCCAGTCGGCGCTGCTCGAATGTATGGCGGAGTTGCAGGTGACCGTCTCTGGTATGACTCACACGCTCAAGCCGCCCTACTTCGTGATGGCGACGCTCAATCCGATCGAGATGGAGGGCACCTATCCTCTGCCCGAGGCCCAACTCGATCGCTTTCTGTTCAAGGTGCGGCTGGAGTACCCCGACGAGGGCGAAATGGTGCGTATCGTTACCAACACCACCGGCCCCGAGGACGCGGGCGTCGAGCCGATCTTCTCGGTGGGCGAGGCGGCCGAACGGATCGAGGGGCTGAAGCGCCTGGTGCGCGAGGTGATGGTGGCGCAGCCGATCGAACACTACGCGGCGCGGATGGTGCGCGCGACCCAGCCCAGCAGCTCGCGCTATATCGGGCAGCAAACCAATGGCTTGCGCGTCGACGCGGTCGACCGCTACGTCAGCTTCGGCGCCAGCCCGCGCGGCGCGCAGGCGCTCATCATGGGAGCCAAGGTGCGCGCCCTGCTCGACGGCCGCGCCAACGTGGCCTACGAGGATATCGACCAGGTGGCTCCCGCCGCACTTCAGCATCGCGTGATGCTCAACTACGCGGCCCATTCCGACGGCATCGACGCGGCCCATGTCGTCGAGCGCGTCATCCAGGCGGTTCGCCCCGCCCGCGCCTGAGCGGCCTGGCCTAGATGCTCGAGGCGCGCGCATTCGAGCCCGATTTTCTCCGCCGGCTCGACGGCCTGGTGCTTGGAGTCCAGCGTTCGCGCACCGTGCGCGAAGGACGCCGGATGCTCGGGCGCGTGCAAGGACTCGGCATCGAACCCGAAAGCTTCAAGGAATACACCGAGGGCGACGACCTGCGCTTTCTTGACTGGAACGCGTTCGCCCGGCTCGACGATCTGACGATCCGCACCTTTCGGGCCGAGCGCGAAATCGAAGTGAGCATCCTGGTCGACGCCAGCGCCTCGATGGGCCTGCCGCGCGAGGACGACAAGCTGGGCTTCGCGCTGGCCTTGGCGGCTTCGCTCGCCTACGTTGCGATGGCGAGCAACGATGCGGTCCGCCTCGGCGCGTTCACCGCGGCACACGGCGGCACGCCACGGCTGGAGACCTCGGCGCTGCATCGCCGGCGCGAAAGCTACCCGGCCTTCCGCACCTTCGTCGGTACGGTCCGGGCAAGCGGCGCCACGCAGATGGCTGAGGCGATGGGCCGCCTGCTGCTGATGCGCCGGCCGGCCGGCACCGTCATGCTGATCTCCGACTTTTTGGTCTCCGCCAGCGACTACGAACAGGCTCTGCGAAGCCTTTTGCGCGCGCGCCACGAGGTCAAGGTCATCCACGTCCTGGGCGATCGTGAGAGCAACGGCACTTATCCGCCGGGCCACTATCGCGTGCGCGATTCGGAAACCGGCGAGTTATGCGAGGTCACCCTCGGCGCGACCGCGGCCGAAACCTGCCGGCGGCGAGCCGAGCAGCTGTCCGCCGATCTTGCGGCGTTCTGTGCGGCCAACGGAATTGTGTACGCGCGGGCTTTCGGCGCGAGCCATTTCGACGACATCGTGATGCGCGAATTTCCGCGCCTGGGCGTGATGCGGTAGCGCGCGATGGGCCTGCTCAATCCACGCAACCTGGCCTATCTCGCGAGCCTCGCCGTGCTGGTCGCGATTTATTTGCGCGCTCGCGCCAAGCCCACGCTCGAGGTTTCCAGCCTGATGCTGTTCGACGAGATCGCCGCGCCCGTGGCGAGCTCGCGCGTGCTGCGCACCGACCTGATGTTCTGGCTGGAGATGGCGGCTCTGGGCGCGCTCTCGATGGCGCTGGCGGGGCTTTATATCCGAAGCCAGACGCCGGCGGCCCATCATCAGGCGCGCGCGCTGATCTTCGACCTGGGCGCCGGGATGGGTGCGCGTGAAGCCTCCGGCACCCGGCTTGACGAGGCCCGGCGCCAGGCGCTGGAAATCGTCGCCGCGGCCAAGCCGGGCGACAACTTCAGCGTGATCGGCTACGCGCTGGAGGCCACCGTGCGTCGCGCTCCGACCTCGCATCTGGCCGACGTGCGCCAGGCGATTGGCGAACTCAAGTCCGCGGCACTGCCGGCGCGCGCGGTCGCGATGCGGGCGGCTCTGATGCGCGCGCGCGGGACGGCCGAAATCGATCTCTTTGCCGACCGCGCGCCGGCGAGCGACCTGTTGAATTCAGCCGGCGCCGGCACGCACGTGCGCGTTCATCAGGTCGGAGAGCCAGCCGCCAATCTGGCGATCGTGGCGCTCGAGCCCGGCACCGTGGGCGCGTCGCCGGGGCGGGTGGTCGTGCGCAACTTCTCCGACCGTCCCCAGCTTTGCGAAATTGCTCTCGACCTCGACGGGCACAACCTGCTGAGCACCACCATCGTGCTCGAGCCGCGCGGACAAACCGTGCTGCCCTTCGGCCCGCTCAAGCAGGGCGGATTGGTCCAGGCGCGCATCGTGACCGACGACGCGCTCGCCGCCGACAACAGCCGCTGGGCCTTTGCGCCCAACGACAAGCCCGAAACGGCGCTGGTGATGTCGCCCAGTCCCGAGGCGCGCGACGATCTCGCGCGAGTGCTGCTGGCGGTCAACCAGAGCCTGATCGTGACCGCGATCGATCCGGTCAAGTTCGATCTCGCGAAAGCCCCGCGCTATCGCATCGCCGTGCTCAACGATGCCGACGACCCCGGGATCAACGCCGCCGCGCGCCTGATCATCTATCCGCCGCCCTGGCTGGAGCGCACGGCGCCGCCGTCATGGCAGTTGCCGGTGACAGGCACCGTGGCCGTGGCCGAGATGCAGGAGCGCGCCGACGGCGAGCAGCTTAGCCAGCCGCTCGCGCTCAGCCCGGCTCGCATCCTGAGCCTGCCGGCGTGGATGGACGTGCTGGCGCATGGCACGGGCGCGGGCAGCGGCGGATCGTTTCCGCTGGCAGGTTTCGGCTACGACTCACGCGGCGCGATGGGCATGATCGCGTTCAGCGTGAACGACCACATGCTGCTCGATCCCGACAAGCTCGAAGCGCTGGTGCTGACCGTAGAGATGGTCAAGCGGTTGCTGGCGCCGCAGGATTTGCAGGTCGTATCGACCGGCGGATCGGTCAGCGTGCCGGCCGTCGGGGTTGCCAGGATCGTCGCACCCGATCGATCGGTGAGCGAGGCCCGAGCTGACGAGATGGGCCGCGTCCGCGTGCGGCCGATCGAGGCCGGCCGCTATGAGATCAGTTCGGCAGGCGCGAAGGCGGTGATCTACGCCAACTATTACGATGCCGGCGAATCGGATCTTTCAGCCGTGCTGCCGGCGGCCGCGTCCTCTGCAAAAGCCACCCCCGAAACGGCGGCGGCGATGGCCGTCCGCGCCGCGACCCAGGTGAAGCCGATCGCGATGTGGCTCGTCGCTCTCGCGCTGGTTGCGATGCTGGTCGAGTCGGCGCTGCTGACGCGCAAGGCGATGCGCTGGAGAGTGCGTGATGTTTGAGCGCCCCGAACTGCTATACCTGCTGCTCGCCATGCCGCTCGCCGTGGCGCCGGGGCTGATGGCCGTGCGCGCGGGGCGTCGCGCGGCCGGTGCGGGCGCGGCGGCACTGCGCGCGAGCCTGTTCGTGATCCTGGTGGCGTTGCTCGCCGGCTTGCGGCTGCCGCTAAAGACCCCGGCGCAGCGGATGTCCGTGGTGGTCGCGATGGATGCCTCGCATTCGATCGCGCCCGACCAGTTCCAGTGGATGCGCCAGCAGATGGAAGCATTGCGCGCGGCGATGAGTCCGCGCGACCGATTGGCAGTGCTCGAGTTTGGCCGCAGCACGCACTTGCTCGCGCCGCTGGGCGACCCGCGCCTGGTGCGCGTCGACCCTTCGCGCATCGGCACCGATCCCGGTGGCACCGACATCGCGGGCGGACTCACCACCGCGCTCAGCCTGCTGCCACCGCAGGATGAAAAACGCATCGTGCTGCTGACCGACGGCAACGAGACCGATGGCAGCGCGACGGCCGAATTGCCCGCGCTGGTCGAGCAAGGCGCGCGGCTGTACGCCGCAGCCCCGCCGCCTTCGTCGGCGGGGCGGGTCGCGATCGTTGATTTTCAAGCGCCCACTCCGGTGCGCGCGCACGCCAGTTTCGCGCTCAGACTCGACATCCTGAGCGAAGCGCGCGCGCCGGCCGTGACGCATGTGCGGCTGACCAGCAACGGCGAGGAGCTGGGCCATCGCACCGTCGTGCTTCGGCCGGGGCTCAACCGTTTTGCGCTGCCCTACCAACTCGATCGTTATGGCGCTTACTTGCTCAACGCGCGAATCGACGTCGACTCACCGCTGGTCGCCGTCAATCCCAGCGCGGAGACGGCGGTGTCCGTCATCGGGCCGCCACATGTGCTGGTGGTCTCGACCAATCCGCCCGACAGCCTGATGAGCGCGCTCAGGCTGCGCCAGTACGAAGTCCAGGAGACACCGCCGCATGGGCTGCCGACCGATCCCGAGACGTATCTCGCCTA
Source organism: uncultured delta proteobacterium (assembly GCA_963815255.1). GTDB lineage: Bacteria > Desulfobacterota > Binatia > Binatales > Binataceae > JAKAVN01. Next base: position 173,848 of record CAWFGH010000003.1, read on the forward strand.
CCAGGCTGTAATCCTGGTAGACGTGACCGCGGCAGCGCTGACGCCCGACGTGCAGGCGGCGCTGGCGCGTTACGTTGGCGACTACGGCGGCGGGCTGATCGTGACCGGCGACGCGCTGCGCGACGAAAAGTTTCATCAGGGCGAGCTGGAAAAGGCGCTGCCGATAACTTTCACTCCGCAGCCGCCGCCGCCCTCGCGCGAACCGATCGCGGTCTACCTGTTGATCGACCGTTCCAACTCGATGAGCTACAACTCGCGCTATCCGGCGGTGCGCGACGGTGAGCGTATCCGCTACGCCAAAGAGGCCGCCATCGCGCTGATCAACCAACTCGACGACACTGACTACGCGGGCGTGATCGCGTTCGACTCGGAACCCTACGTGCTGTCGCATCTGCGTCCGGTGGGCGAAGACCGCTCGGAGCTGACCCGCCGGATCGAGCGGCTGGAACCCGGCGGTGGCACCGACTTCAAGGAATCGCTGGAAATCGCCGAGCGCGAGATCCTCGGCAGCGGCATCCCGGTGCATCAGGTGATCCTGCTCACTGACGGCGACACCAATCGCCAGTATCACGATCATGATCAACTGATGGCCGATTTCGACAAGCAGCACATCTCGGTCTCGACCATCCGCATCGGACCCGACCTCGAGAACCTCCGCCTCCTGCAGGACTTCGCCAAGATAACCGGCGGCACCTTCTACCGGGTCGAGGATATCCGCAAGCTGCCCCTGCTGCTCGTCCACCTGACCAATCAGGCGATCTCCGACAAGCGCCATGAGCAGAGCCATCTCGAGTACGCGGGCGAGAGCACCATCTTAAGCGGCATCAGCGAGCATGAGATTCCGCCGATCGGGTTGTTCGCGACCACCGTGCCCAAGGACGGCGCCGCCGTGCCGCTTCGGATCAGGCGCAACGACACCGCTTCGCCGCTGCTTGCCGCGTGGCAGTACGGCCTTGGGCGCAGCGCCGTCTTCGCCGCCGACACCGACTCGACCGCGTCGCTCAGTTGGGTCCGATGGAACCGGTACGCGGAATTCTGGTCGCAGCTCGCGAGCTGGGTGATGCGCCAGGGGGATTCGGGACCGTTCAGCCTGCGTGTGCATAACGCGGCGGGTGGCGTGCTCAGCCTGCAGGCGGAGAAGGCCGACAATGGACCGGTCAACAACCTGGTCTGCCGTATCAGCGGTGCGGGTAACGCGGCGGGCAATGCGATGGACGTGCCGATGACCGAGTCGGGCCGCGCCGTCTACACCGGCGAGTCCGCCCCGCTGCGGCGCGGCAAGTACAATGTGACGCTGATGGTCAAGGAAGGCGACACCGAGCGCGTGCTGGTGCGGCGCGAGGTCGCAGTGCCGGAGGCGGGTCCGGCCGACCAGACGGAGCTTAGGCTGCGGCCGGCCAACCTGGATCTGCTACGCGAACTTGCGCGCGCAACCGGGGGCGCGGTCGGCGCGCCGGCGGCGCAGATGCTCGAACCGCGGGGGGAACTGGTGACGATCTATCGCGACGCGGATCCCTACCTGCTGCCGCTGGTGATCGTACTGCTGCTGGGCGAGGTCTTCGTGCGCCGCCGCTATCTCGGCGACTGACGGCACCATTAGTAAGTCGTCGGACGTGAGTAAGTTGCCGCGCGTGCGACGCGCTTTCTGAGCCGTCTTTTCCTTGCAGAGGCCGTTCATGAACGGCCCTCCTGCTCTCTTTGCCGTTCGTTCAGCGGCCGCGGTGCGCGGCCAGCTTTTCGTCCAGGTGCGCCAGGCGTTCTGCCGCCGCGGCGAGCGTCTGATCGCTCTTCGAAAAGGTGAAACGCAGCATCCGATGGCCGAGTTCGTTGCGATGGTAGAAGCTGGAGCCCGGCACCGCGGCCACGCCGACCGCGTCCAGAAAAAAGTCGGCGGCCTCGAAGTCGTCGCGAAACCCAAGCTCGCCGATGTCGGTCATGATGTAGTAGGCGCCCTGCGGCATCCAGCATCGCAGCCCCGCGCTCTTGAGCGCGGCGAGCAGGACCGCACGCTTGCGCTCATACATCGCTTTCAGCTCGGCGTAAAACGACTCGGGCATCGCAAGCGCTGCGGCGCCGGCCTCCTGCAGCGGATGCGGCGCGCCGACGGTCAGAAAATCGTGGACCTTGCGAATCGCTCCGGTCAGCCGCTCGCTGGCGATCGCATAAGCCAGCCGCCAGCCGGTTATCGAGTAGGTCTTGGAAAGCCCGCTGATGGTGATCGTGCGCTCGGCCATCCCGGGCAGGCTGCCGATCGACAGATGACGCGCGCCATCATAGATGATGTGCTCGTAGATCTCGTCGGTCACCGCCAGCGTGTCGTGGCGCCGGCACAAGTCGGCGATCAACTCCAGCTCGGCGCGGCTGAAGACTTTGCCCGAAGGATTGTGCGGCGTGTTGATTACGATCGCCTTGGTGCGCGGGCCGAAAGCGGCTTCGAGCTCGGCGCGATCGATCGCGAAGTCGGGCTCGCGCAGCGCCACGTAACGCGCCGTCGCGCCGGCCAGGATCACGTCGGGGCCGTAGTTCTCATAGAACGGCTCGAAGATGATCACCTCGTCACCCGGATTGATCACCGCGAGCATCGTCGCGACCATCGCCTCGGTGGCGCCACAGGTCACGGTGACGTTGCGATCAGGATCGCATTCGAGCCGATTGTAGGCGCGCGCCTTGTCGGCGATCGCGCGGCGGAAGTTGGGCGAACCATGCGTGATCGCGTACTGGTTATAGTCCTCGTCGATCGCGCGCTTGGCCGCCTCCTTGAGTTCCGCGGGCGCGGCAAAATCGGGAAAGCCCTGCGCCAGGTTGACCGCGCCAGAGGCCAGCGCTCGACGCGTCATCTCGCGGATGATCGATTCGGTGAACAGGCGTGTTTTGTTCGATACGTCGGTCGGCATCGCCCGCACAGTCTACGCGCGCCGCGCTACGACCGCCAAGGGGCCGCCGACAGGCGCAAACGCGACCGGCGTCGCCAAGAACTGTAGGACGTATCTGGAGGACGTACCGGGCGCCTGGACGCGTCGATATAGCGGCGGCAAGACTACCGCGCGCGGCGAGAATTTAAGTGGGACGACAGCCTGCTACGGCGACGGACTCGTTATGGAGCACGTCCCCGGACGGCTCAGTGACCGATTTCGGCCCGCAGCTCTTCGAGTTGCGCTGCGCCCTGCTGCAGGCGCCATTCATCGATCGCTTCAACATTGAAGCGCCAGTCACTGCCTATCTTGAAACCTGGTAACTGCCCTTTTTTTAGCAGGCGATAGATCGTCGAGCGATGTACTCGCAGGTACTCGGAGAGCTCGTTGACCGTCAAAACTTTTGCGCCAGTCGATGGCATCTTTCCTATCCCCTTTGGAGCAACTAATCCCCAACCTCCACCCCTAGTCTATGCTGACCCCGGTCTTATTATGCCAATCTTCGGCATTGGTAAGCATTATTAGGATAGATTTTTCAAAAATGAAAGCCCTTTTGGAACCGCGTCTGGAACTTTTTTTGATATTGCTCACTCGGAGGGCACCCGGTAACCTGTAACGTGCGTAATGCGACTTGGAAGGGTTAAAGTAGGCGCAAACCTCACGCAGGCGATCAGCGGACGAAGATCGACGGTGCGCGAGCATTTCTCGGACCATCGCGGGCCCCGCTTGTTCAATCGGACGCGCGCGATTAGGTTCGACCTGGGATGGCTCCGCAGGTGAGGATCGGCGCTTCCGGCTTCAGCTACAAGGAATGGCTCGGAGCCTTCTACCCGCCCAAGCTGCCGGGTCCGAAGATGCTCGCCTATTATGCCGAGCGTCTGCCGACGGTCGAGATCAACTACACGTTTCGTGCGATGCCGCGGCGCGCGATGCTCGAGCGATGGGCGGAGCAGACTCCGGCGCACTTCCGCTTCGCGCTCAAGGCCCCGCAACGTATCACGCACTTCGCACGGTTGCGCAACACCGCCGAGACCATCGGCTTCTTCGCCGAGACCGCCGCCGCGCTGGGCGAACGCCTGGGTCCCGTGCTATTCCAACTCCCGCCCGACTTCGGCCGCGACGTGCCCTTGTTGCGCGAGTTCATCGCGATGCTTGGCGGTCGCCTGCGCGCGGCTTTCGAGTTCCGCAATAGCTCGTGGTTCGACGACGACTCGGCCCTGCAGGCGCTGAGCGACGGCGGCGCCGCACTGTGCATCGCCGAGAGCGATCGCCTGACGAGCCCGGTCGAGCGCACCGCACCCTACGTCTACGTTCGGCTGCGCAAGGAAACCTATGACGACGCGGCGCTCAAGGAATGGGCCGCGCGCCTGACGCGCCTGTGTGAAAGCGCCGACGAGCTCTACGTCTACTTCAAACACGAAACCGGCGCGCCTGACCTCGCCGCGCGCCTGGGGCGCCTGCTCTCCGATGGCATCTGAAGAAACACTTGTGGCGGCAGCCGCATTGCCGGCGGGCAAGTATCGCTATGAGCTACGCCGCGGCGGTGAGCTGATCGCGATCGAGGAGGAAACGCTCGGCGCCGGGTTCATGCGCGGCGTGCGGCACACTCCCGACGGGCTCAACCGCCATGAGGTCGAGGCGCGCCTGGACGCCGGCGGCTTCATCGCCGCGGTCGCGGTGCGCTATAGCCGCGGGCCGTTTAAGCGCAGCGCCAACTACGAGGCATCCGGCGATCTCATCCGCGGCCATCTTATCGCGGCCGGTGGCCGCGAGGAGGTGAGTTCCAAGCTCGGCCGCATGCATGAGGTCGACGCCGATCTGATGCTGTGCAAGGCGCTGATAATCGCGCACGTCCGCGCACGCGGGCAGGTGCGATGGATTGGGCGAGTCGCGACGATCGACCCGAATACGCTGGTAGCCTCCTCGCCCAAGCAGACCTACCGCCGGCGCGACGAGGCGGGGCGGCTATGGATATTCGAGCCGCGGATGGGCGACGCGGAGGAATTCGAACTCGATGAGGCCGGCCGCGTCGTGCGCCGCCGTGCGCGCGACGCCGCCGAAACCACCCTGGTCAGCTTCGTTGCCGCCGCCGCTTGAGACTTCGCAGTCGGCCTCAGCCGTGACGCTCAGGCTGCCATTCGATCGCGCGGCATCCGGCAATCGCCGTCGAATTGTGCGCCTTCGTTGAGAATCAGACTGGGCGTGTTGATCGTGCAGTGCAGCCGCGCCGAAGACATCAGTTCCAGGCGCTGGCGCACCACGATTTCGCCGCTCACGGTGCCGGCGATAGTCAATCGCGCCGCCGTAATCTTGGCCGAGACCACCGCGCCTTCGGCGATCACGACCTCATCGCCGACTATCTCGCCGTCGGCCTCGCCCTCGATTCGCACGGTGCCGTGAAAATGCAGATTGCCCGAGATTTTGGTGCCCTTACCGATCCGCGACTCTTCCGCTGCAGCCATTTCTCCCCCCTTGGTATAGACGGCGAACCAAAAAACCAAACTCGAAAAACTATGCCGACAAAATCGTCGCTGTGCAAACTTTTGGGGAAAAATCGCGGTTCGTCCCCTGACCTGGGCTTTTGCTAGTCTCGCATTGATGGGCGAATTCGACGGCAAAGTGGCTATCGTGACCGGCGGCACGCGCGGGCTGGGCCGGGCGACCGCGCTCAGGTTAGCGCGTGATGGCGCGACGCTGGCGCTCAACTACCGCCGCGATGAGCAAAGCGCGCGGCAAGCGCTGGAGGAGATTCGCGCCTTCGCGCCGCGATCCATATTGCTGCAGGCCGACCTTGGCGAGGACGAGCAGGTGCGCGCGATGGTCCGGCGCGTGGGCGAAGAGCTTGGCCGCGTCGACATCCTGATCGCGAATGCCGCCGCGACCGCGTTTCGCCCGCTCCTCGAGCTTAAGCCGCATCACCTTGCCCGCACCTTCAATCTAAGCGTCGGCGGCTTCGTCGCGGCGGTGCAGGAGAGCGCGCGCCTGATGAGCGCGGGCGGCCGCGTCGTGATGATCTCGGGAATCGATTCGATTCGCTTTACCACCGGACATGGTGCCCTCGGCGCGGCCAAGGCGGCGCTGGAGAGCATGGTGCGCGACTTCGCCTTCGAGCTCGGCCCGCGCGGCATCACGGTCAACGGCGTCAACTTCGCGCTGATCGACAGCGACTCGTCGCGCCTCTACATGGGCGAGGATTTCGAACGGATCGCGCGAGCCGCGGCGGATCGCTCGGCGCTCAAACGCATCCCAGCGCCGACGAGATCGCGGCGGTGGTCTGTCTCATCTGTATGCCCGACGCCGCCTTTCTCACCGGGCAAACGATCATGGTTGACGGCGGCCTTTCGCTGGCGTCGCCGTTCGTGCCCTGATCGCGCAAAGATCGCGCAATCGAATCGCGATTAGCTGGATTCTCGATCACACCCGGCAGAGCAGGCCGCCGTCGACCGCGATCGCCTCGCCGGTAACGAAGCCCGACGCGGGCGAGGCCAGGTAGAGCAGCGCGCCGGCCAGTTCCTCGGGCTTCACCAGGCGCTTGTACGGCAGGTACTTGAGCAGGTTGGCTGCGAACTCGTCGTTGGCGAGCGCGGGGCTTCCCTCCTCGGCCATCCATCCCGCTTCGAGCAGGTTGATACGGATTTTCTCGCGCGCCCACTCCAGCGCCAGCGCGCGCACCAGGTTCGCCACCGCGCCCTTGGCCGCGCAATAGAGCGACGCGCCGGGGACGCCGCGTTCCGCGAGCACCGAGCTGATGACCACGATCGCGCCGCCGCGTTGACGCATCGCGCGCGCGCCTTCCTGGCACGCCATCCACACGCTCTTCAGATTGCGCTCCATCACGCGATCGAAAATCACGTCGTCGGCCGTCTCGGCCGGCGCGTAGTAGGGCGCATCGAGCGCCGTCACCATCACGTCGAGCCCGCCCAGCCGCTTGACCGCGGTGTCTATAGTCGAACGCACGTCGGCGCGGATGATCGCGTTTTGAATCTGGGTTATCGGCGCTTCCTTGGCGCCCGCCGCCTGCACGGCCTTTACCGTCTCATTGATCTGCTGGTCGGTGCCGGGCTCCTGCGAGGCGATCATCAATCTCGCTCCGGCCTCGGCCATCGTGGCGGCGGCAACGCGGCCAGCCGGATGCTCTGCACCGATAACCAGCGCCGCCTTGTCGGCCAGCGTGAAATCATTCAGTCCCTCGGGAAACGCCATGATGCCCTCGCCTGCCTTCACGTGGTCGGCTGCGGCGCGACGCCGGTGGGCGTGATGCCGCCGGCCAGGCCGCCGCCGTCGATCTTGATGAGCGCGCCGTTGATGTGGTTGGAAGCTTCCGAGCTGAGGAAAATCGCCAGCGGACCTACGTCCGCGTCCTCTCCGCCGCGGCCCATCGGGATGAATTTGCCGCCCTTGAAAAACGCCATCAGGCGTTCGTTGTGCGGGAAAATGCCGGGCACGATGCAGTTGGTCTGGATGTTGTAATCGGCGTAGGTCAGCGCCATCGAGCGCGTCAACTGCAGCACCGCGCCCTTGGAGCAGGCGTACATGTAGTTGTGCTTGCCGCCGCGCAATCCATAGCCCGAGGCGACGTTGACTATTTTGCCGCGCTTTTGTTTGAGCATCTGCGGAATCACCGCGCGGCAGCCGTAGAACTGGCTGGAGAGGTTGACGTCGATGCCGCGGCGCCATTCGTCGTCGGTAATCTGGTCGATAGTCTTGCCGAAGGAATCCTCGCCGGCACCGGCGTTGTTGATCAGCACGTCGACCTTGGCGAACTCCTTGACCGCCGCCGCGACCATCGCGTTTACATCCTCCGATCGCGAGACGTCGGTCGGCACGATCAGGCACTTGCGCCCGAGCTTGCGCACCTCGTCAGCGGTTTCCTCGAGTTGCTCGACCGTGCGCGCCGCGGCGACGATGTCGGCGCCGGCCCCGGCCAGCCGCGTCGCCATCGCGCGGCCCAGGCCGCGGCCGGCCCCCGTGATGATCACGAGCTTGCCGTCGAGTTTTAGATTGTCGGCAACCATGCTTCCTCCCGCATGCGCGCGCGTCGTTGCATAGCGCACGCGTCCTTGCATAGCGCGCCCGTCGTTGATTGACGCCGGCGCCCGCGCACCGCTGCCTCTAGCTACTAACACAGCCGCGCCTCGCCCAGAAAGTTACATCTTCCAGCAAGGCCGAAAAGCCCCTTTTGACCCCGTGGCGGAACGCGGCATATATTCAGAGATAAGGAGCAAAAGCGATGGCGATTAACATCACGATGTTCTCCGACTTCATCTGACCCTTCTGCTATATCGGCTTCGCCGTGTTGCGAAAGCTCAAGCCCGAGTTCGATTTCACCTTGCGTCACCGCGGGTTTCAGATACATCCCGACTGGCCGGCGGAGGGGATGCCGGCCGAGCAGTGGCGTACCGACATGGACCCCAAAACGCGCGAGGCGCTGTGGGAGCGGATAGGCGCGATGGGCGCGGCCGCGGGGGTGGAAATGAAAGCGCCCCGCACGCTCGCCAACTCGATGCTCGCGCTGCAGGCAGGCGAGTTCGCGGCAGAGGCCGGCGTCGCCGAAGCTTTCGAGGAGCGCGTCTTTCGCGCGTACTTCAGCGAAGGGCTCAATATCGGTAAGCGCGACGTGCTCCTGGACCTCGGCGAAGAGGTTGGGCTCGACCGCGCTGCGCTGGGCGAGGCGCTGGATTCAGGCAAATACGCGATGCGTATCAAGAACAACGCCATGTCGGCTAGCCAGAAGGGCATCAGCGGCGTGCCGACTTTTCTCATCGGCGACTGGCCGCTGGTCGGCGCGCAAAGCGAAGACGTGATGCGCCGCGTGCTGCAACGCGCGCGCGACGTGCTTGACGCATCGAAGTAGCCGCGGGCAACTCTCGCGTCTCGCGATCCGATTCGCCCAACGAACTGAAATAGACGTGATATGATTGACGCCGTGAAGTCTACCGGTGAGGTGGTTCGGCTCGACCTCAGAGGCGTCAAATGTCCGCTCAACTGGGCGCACGCCAAGGTGCGGCTGGAGCGGATGGCGCCCGGCGAGACGCTGGAATTGACGCTCGACGATCCGCGCGGCGCGCGCGATATCCCTCGCGCGGCCGAGGCCGAAGGCTACGCCATCCTCGAAACGCGGGCGGCCGGCGAGGTCTGGATACTCAGAATCGAAAAATAGCCGGTGAGCGCGATTCTTCGAGTCGAAGCTCGAGATTACATCCCAATCAGATCGGCCCGCTCGATAACGTGACGGATGCCGCGCACGGTGGCGACGTCGATCATCACGCCCTCGTAGGTCACGGCGCCCAGGCCGTCTGCCTCGGCCTTGGCATAGACCTCGGCCATCTTGCGTGCGCGTGCGACCTCATCCTTGGTCGGCGAATACACTTCGTTGGCGAGATCGATCTGGCTCGGATGAATCGCCCATTTGCCGACGAAGCCGAGGATCGAGGCCCAGGTCGCCTCGCGCCGGTAGCCGTCGGGGTCGTGAAAGTCGGCGAACGGTCCGTCGATCGCGTCGATTCCCGCCGCGCGCGCCGCGACCACGATCTTGTTGCGCGCGTAATGCCACATGTCACCCGGATAGCCCGCGGCGCCCTTGGCCGGAAAGCGCACGCCCTGCGAAGCGCTGAAGTCGCCGGGGCCGAAAATGATCGCTTCCAAGCGCGGCGTGCATCGCGCGATCTCTTCGACGTTGATCAGCGCTTGCACTTCTTCGATCAGCACTTCGAGCGCGATGCGCCGCTTGCGCTTGAGCCTCATCTCGACGCCCGATAGCAGGGTATCGACGAACCAGAGATCGCGCGGCGCCTTGACCTTCGGAATGATTATCAGGTCGAGGTTGTCGCCGGCCTTTTCGGCAAGCTCGATCACTTCCTCGTAAGCGTATTCGGTCTCGACGTTGTTGATCCGCACCGCGCGGGTCTTCTTGCCCCAGTCAAGACCGTTGAGCGCGTCGATGACCCGCTTGCGTGCGGCGACCTTTTCGTTCGGGGCGACCGAATCCTCGAGGTCGAGAAAGACGAGGTCGGCGTTGCTCGCCGCCGCGCGCTCGATCATCCGCGGATTGCTGCCGGGGGTGGAAAGCTCCGACCTGCGTAGACGCATCGTTGTGATCCTTTTTCTGTAGCGCTTGCCCTTGCGCCCGCTCCGCAGCGTCCCCGCCGCTGGCTATCGCCGGCGGCGCGGACGCGCGCCGCCTTTCTTCGCCGCCGTGGCGCGAGCGCGCATCACACGCCGCGCGGGCGGCTTCTGCCGCGCCGCCGCGCTGCGCTTAGGCGCGCGCGAGCTGGCCGGCTTCGCCGGCGCGCTCGCGCGCGGCCGAAACGCGCGGCGCTTGAGCAGCACGCGCCGCTCGCCCTCAAACACCACCTCGCCGCGTTCGTTCACTCCCCAATGGCGAAAGCGCACTTCGCCAACCTCCGCGCGATTGAACCGCGCGAGGTCGGGCCGCCCCGCCGCGGCCGCGTCGAAGTCGCGCTTTTCCATCACTTCGGAAAACGCATAGAGCGTGTCGCCATGCAGCACCGGCGTTCGAAATCGAATCTTGTCCAGCGCGAGCTCGGCGAGAGCCTGCTCGCCCGTATCTTCCATCGCGAGGCCGATCACCAGCGAGGCGGTGACGCCGCCGAAGGTGATGCGATGGCCGATCGGGTTGGACGCCATCAGGTGCTCGTTGAAATGGCCCTGCGCCGTGTTCATCACCAGGTTGGTGATGAGCACGTTGTCGATCTCGCCGACGGTCTTGCCGCGCGCGTGCTCGTAAACGTCGCCTGGGTTGAAGTCCTCGAAATAATTGTCGCGGCCGGTCAGGCTCTGCGGCCCTGACGCGAATCCATTTCCGGTCTCCGCTGCCATTTCGTGCGCTCCCGCCTAGTCCTGCTCCTGCCTAGTCTTGCGGCCCGAGCAGCCGATCCGAAATCACCCGGAGCTGGATTTGCGAAGTGCCCTCGAAAATCTTGGTCAGCCGCGCGTCGCGCCAGTAGCGCTCGATCGCAAAATCCTTGGTGTAGCCGTAACCGCCGTGAATCTGCAACGCGTCGCTGGTCACCCGCTCGGCCATCTCGGAAGCGAACCACTTCACCATCGAGGCTTCTTTATCGCAGCGCCGTTTGCTGTCGACTTCGGTGGCGACGAAGTACATCAGTTGGCGCGCAGCCTCGATATTGGCGGCCATCTCGGCCAGCTTGAAGCGGATCGCCTGGAAGTCTCCGATCGGATGACCGAACTGCGAGCGGCGCTTGGCGTACTCGACGGAATCGTCCAGCGCGCCGCGCGCGAGGCCAATCGCGCGCGCCGCGGTGTGCACGCGCGCGGTCTCCAGTCCCGACATCATCGCGTAAAACCCGCGCCCTTCTTCGCCGAGCAGCGCTGCGGCCGGCAGATGAAAGTTGTCGAAGTGCAGCTCGAAAGTCTTCCAGCCGAAGTAACCGATCTTGCGAATCGGCGATCCAGTAATCCCGGGCGGAAAGCTGCCGCGTTCTTTTTGGACCAGGAACTGGCTGATGCCGACGTGGCGGCGCTTGGGATCGGTCGGCGGCGAAGTGCGCGCGAACAGCACGATATAATCGGCGCCGTCGGCGAACGTGCACCAGGTCTTGGTGCCGTTGATCACCCATTCATCGCCCTGGCGCGTGGCCTTGCAGGCGACATTGGCGAGGTCCGATCCCGCGTCGGGCTCGGACAGCGAAAACGCGCCAAGCCATTCGCCGCGTGCGATTTTCGGAAAATAGCGGCGCTTGTCCTCTTCGGTCACGCCGCCCCATAGCGAGTTGCCGCGCGCGATGATGCTCGCGACGCTCATCCAGGCCCGCGCCAGCTCCTCGGTCACCAGCGCGTACTCAAACGCGCCGAGTCCCAGGCCGCCGTACTCCTCGGGAATCAGGATGCCGAAGTAGCCCAGCTCGGCCATCTTGTCGCGCAGCGACATCGGGATATCACCCTGCTCGGGGTCGAGCTTGTTGGCGATGGGCAGGACCTGCTCGAGCGCAAAGTCACGTGCCATCTGCTGGATGAGCTTCCGCTCCTCGGTGATGTAACTCATGGATGGGGATTCCTCTTGCTCACGAGATTGGTGCGGCGGAAATCGATCACCAGCTCGCCGCGGCGGTTATGGCCCTCGGTGTGCCAACTCACGATTCCGCTTTCGGGCCGGCTCGTCGACTCGCGCTTGTCCAGCACCGTGCTGCGCGCGCTGAGCGTCTCGCCGGGATAGAGCGTGCGATGGAATTTCAGATCGTCGACGCCCAGGAACAGGCCGCCGGCCTCGCTCAGGTCCTCAACCGAGAGTCCAAACACCGTCAGGAAAACCAGCATCGGGTTCAATACGACACCGCCGTGGCCGTGGGCTGCCGCGTACTCGGCGTTGAAGTATAGCGGGTTGAAGCTGAGCGTCAGGGCGGAGAACAGGCTGTTGTCGCCGTCGTTGAGCGTGCGGCCCCAATGATGATGGTAGACGTGGCCGAGTTTGAAATCCTCGTAATGATTTCCCTTGGGCCATTTTTTGGCCCGCGATTTGAAATCTTCACTCATCCCGATGCTCCGAATTCATCCGCCCAGCCTCTGTGGCGTTGGCGGTTCGTGCCGATGCTCCCGGTCACACGAGCCGATCACACGATGTAAGACAACCGGCGCATATATTGGCGAGTTTGGCCCCGTGGTGGCAAGGCTATGGGCGCCGTGCAGGGCGCCCGTCGCGACTTTTTCGGCGGCGGAACCCGCCCGCGTATGCGCCCGTTAATATTCTTACGCGACCCTCACGCGCGAGGCCGCGGCGGTTCTGTGTTGGAGGGTATGCGATGCGCGTGGTATCGTTTTACATGGTTGGATAGAAGCGGTGGGCGAAAGCCAGGAGAAGTACAAGTATGCGTAAATGGATGGCCTCGATAGCGGTCCTCGCGGCTCTGGCGTGTGCGGGGCCGGCCACTGCGAGGGCGGGCAGCCGCTCCTCCGCATGGGACAAGCTTTCCATACTGCTTACTGGCAAACGTGCGGATGATCACTTCAAACTCATGCACGTCGCCGACCTCGCCGCGCTCAGGGCGGATCCGAACTCGCATGTCGTAATCCTCGACGCCAATGTTGATGGCACGCGCGACAAGTACGGAGTGATCCCGGGAGCGCGTCTCCTCACCACCTACGACAATTACGACGTCGCGACGGAACTGCCGCCCGCGAAAAATGCCAGGCTGGTTTTCTACTGCGCCAACACGCGTTGAATGGCTTCACACGAGGCCGCCCGGCGGGCGGTCGCAGCAGGCTATACGGACGTGAGCGTGATGGTCGACGGAATCAAGGGATGGGACGCGGCCGGCCAACCGCACAACGACGCGGCGTCGGCGCAACACGCAGGGATGTGAACGTTGGCGCGTTCGCACTCGACGATATCCCGGTAATCGTTTTTCTTCGCTGCTTTTCGAGACAAGACGTCGCGTGGCGCGGCTGACCGGAACATCTCCGGAGGCCCGCGACGCGGCGCCGCGCGAGATCACGCCGCGCGCGATCGTGCTTGGCCTGTTGCTCGCGTTGCTGCTCGGCGCGGCCAACGCGTACCTCGGGCTCTACGCCGGACTGACCGTCTCGGCGAGCATCCCGGCCGCAGTGATCTCGATGGCGGTGCTGCGAGCGCTCGGCGGCGCGACGATTCTCGAGAATAACGTAGTGCAAACGATAGCGTCGGCCGGAGAAGCGGTCGCGGCGGGCGCGATTTTCACTTTTCCCGCGCTGGTTGTGCTGGGCGAGACCGGCGCGCTGCCCTACCGCGACGTCACGATGCTGTGTGCGGCGGGCGCCACGATGGGCAGTCTGCTGGTGGTCTTTCTACGCCGCGCCTACATCGTCGACGAACGTCTGCCGTTTCCCGAGGGCGTCGCGTGCGCCGAGGTCTTGCGCGCCGGCGAAGCCGGAGGAGCGAGCGCGTTGCCGCTTTTGTGGGGCGGACTCGCCGCTGCCGCGCTCAAGGCGTCACAGGACATCGTGGGCGCGATACCGGGCGCCGTGCAATCCGCGCGATGGATCGGGACGCGCGTGCTGGCCGGATCCGTCGACATCTCGGCCGCGCTTCCCGCTATCGGCTATATCATCGGGATTCGAATCGCGAGCCTGGTCTTCATGGGCGGAGCCTTCGCCTGGCTCGTCGCGATACCCATCATGAGCGCGTCGCATCCCGAGTTGCGCCAACTCGATCCCGAGGCCGCGGCGCACGCGATATGGAGCGTACAGGTGCGCTATCTCGGCGTGGGCGCGATGCTGGTCGGCGGACTCGCGACGCTGTGGCGCTTGCGCGGCCCGATCGGACGCGCGCTGGGCGAGAGTATCCGGATGGCGCGCACGACTCAGATCGCGGCCGTGGCACGCGAGGACCAGGACCTCTCGACCACGGCGGTGCTGGGCGCGGTCGCGCTCGCGATCCCGCTGATCTTTGCGATCTGCCTGATTCTGTCGGGCAGCGTGTTCCTTAGCGCGGCGCTCGCGATCGCGCTCGCGTTCATCGGCTTCTTCGCCACCGCGATCGCCGGCTATCTGACCGGAATCGTCGGCGCGTCGAACAATCCGGTTTCCGGCGTGACGATCATCGTGCTGCTGGCGATCGCTCTGCTGCTGAAATTGTGGGGCGTGCCGGCCGGTATCGGCCCTCATCTGGCGATCACTGCCGGCGCAGTGGTATGCACGGCGGCAGCGATGGCGGGTGACTCCTTGCACGACCTCGCGACCGGATTCCACGTCCGCGCGACGCCGCGCGCTCTGGAGATTTCCGTGTTGCTGGGCGCGCTGGCCTCGTCGCTGGTGATGGCGCCGATCCTCAACCTGCTGATTCGCGGCTATGGAATTGCCGGCACACCGGGCGCGCGCGCCGGTGCGCTGGCCGCGCCGCAAGCTTTCCTGATGGCCAAAGTGGCGCAGGGCGTTTTCGAGGGCGGATTGCCGTGGGGCGCGGTCGCCGCGGGCGTGCTGCTCGCCGTAGCGCTGGTCGCCGTCGATCGGATTTTGGAGCGGCGCGGCGCGCGATGGCGGACGCCGGTGATGCCGGTCGCGATCGGGCTTTACCTGCCGCTGGGGCTGAGCGTTGCGATCTTCGTGGGCTCGCTGGCGCGGTTGACGCGCCGTGAGGGCGACCGCGATAACAATAGCGGCCCCGGGTTGCTGTTCGCGGCCGGACTGGTGGCCGGCGAGGCGCTGATGGGCGTGTTGAGCGGCGCGCTGGTGACCGCGGGCCTCAAGCTGCCGCTAATGTGAGCCCTTGAAAGCGGGCGCGTTAGGGGATTGATTGCGATGGCCCGGCAGATGATAATCATTATCAATGACGGAAGTTAAACTGCTTGGCGGGCAGGGACGCGGCGATTACGCCGAGGTCCGGCTCGCGGAATTCGTCGCCAACTGCCGGCGCAAAAAGATGGCGGTCACACCGCAGCGGCTCGCCGTGCTGCGTGCGCTGCTCGAATCGGGCGACCATCCGCGCGCCGACCGCATCTACGCCCGCGTCCGTCGCGAACATCCGCGGATCTCGCTCGCCACCGTCCATCGCACGCTCGAGCGTCTGTGCGACGTCGGCGAGGCGCGCAAGGTCACGCCGCTGCACGAGACCGCGCGCTACGACGGCAACACTCGCCCGCATCATCATGTGGTGTGCGTGCGCTGCAAGCGGGTCGAGGATGTCGAGGCGCCCGAGTTCGACACCCTGCTCGCCGGGCGACAAACGCTCGGTGAGTTCCAGTTGCTCGGATGCTCGGTCGAGGTGCGCGCGCTGTGCTATCGATGCCGCAAGCGCACGGCCAGCCGTTCCCCTTCCATAATCTGAACACGCTTGCGGCGCCGGGTAGTCGTCGCCGCGATACTCATCTCATCCGTGCCTGGAGCGCTGGCCGGACCGCGTCCGGTACTCGCAGCGGGCACGCGATTTTTGCATAATGACCATCACGTTCGTGCTTGCGCGAAACTCAAAGCTTCGGCCATCGGCTGGAACGGCTCCTGTGGCCGCGGCGCGCACTGAGTTCTATCGCCCGGCCCCCGTCTCGGTAGTCCACTGATGGCAGAAGCCGCTGCAACGATCGAAGCACCCGCGCAGCCGCACGCTTACGTCGAAGGGGCGCTCAAATGGCTGATCGCGCTGGCCGTCATTCTGTGCACGATCCTCGAAGTGCTCGACAGCTCGATCGTTAACGTCGCACTGCCGCACATGCAGGGCAGTTTCTCGGCCAGCGTCGACGAAGTGACCTGGGTCGTGACGACCTACCTGGTCGCCGCCGGAATCATGATCCCGACCACTGGATGGATCGCCGGCCAATTCGGGCGCAAAAACTACTTCCTGGTCTGCATCGTAACCTTCGTCGTGTCCTCCGCGATGTGCGGCGCGGCGCAGACGCTCAATCAGATGGTGGCGTTCCGTTTTCTGCAGGGAATCGCCGGCGCCGCGCTGCAGCCGCTCTCGCAGGCGATCCTGATGGAGACCTTTCCGCCCAACGAGCAGGCGCTGGCGATGGCGATGTGGGGGGTCGGTCTGATGGTCGCGCCGATCATGGGCCCGACGGTAGGCGGCTGGATCACCGACAACTGGAACTGGCGCTGGAACTTTTACATCAACGTGCCGATCGGCGTCGCCGCCGGCTTGATGGTCTACACGTTCGTTCACGATCCGCCGTACTTGCGCAAACTCAAGGGCAAGGGCCGCGCCGACTACCTGGGTATCGTATGCTTGGTGCTCTCGCTGGGGCTCGGCGAGATCGTGATGGACCGCGGCGATCGCGCCGACTGGTTTCAGAGCGCGTGGGTCTGTTACTTCTCGGCGATCGCGCTCAGCGCCTTCGTAGTGTTGATCGTGCACGAGTGGCGCACTCCCAATCCGATCCTCCAGGTGAAGCTGATCACCAATCGCTCCTTCGCCGTTCCGACCATGCTGCTTATCATCCTGACCTTCACGGCGTATGGGATGCAGATTCTGAATCCGGTCTTTCTGCAGGAGCTGCTCGGCTACACCGCGTGGAAGGCGGGCCTCGCGATGGCGCCGCGCGGAATCGGCGTGATGGCGGCGATGTTCTTGCTGGGCGCAATTGCGCGCAAAGGCTACGACACCCGCAAGCTGGTCTTCCTCGGCTACATCCTGATCGGTGTCGCGCAATGGGAGCTGTCGACGCTCGACCTCTCTATGAGCATCTCGAACTTCGTGTGGCCCACCTTGGTGCAGGGCGTGGGGATGGGCCTGATCTTCCCGACCCTGGCAGGGGCCGCGCTAAGCTCGGTCAGCCGCGAGAACATGGGCTACGCGGCGAGTTTTTTCTCGATGGTGCGCAACATCGGCGCATCGATCGGGACTTCGACGCTGACGACCTATCTCACCCACCTCGAGCAGACGCGTCAAAGCTACTTGGTCAACCATCTGACGGTCTTCGACGCCTGGCGTCTCGGCGAAAGCGGTCCACATATGCCGGGAGCGACGCGCTTCGACTACATGCATCAACTGATCACCGGCCAGAAGCAGGGGCTGGCGATGATCTATGGCCAGGTGCAGCGTCAGGCGATGATGCTGTCGCTCAACGATATCTACCGCGACTTGTGCTACCTGATGGTGGTTGCGCTGATCATCACCGTCTTTCTGCCGCGCACCCGCGCCCAAGCCGGTGCGTCCGCGGCGCACTGAATGTGTGGACCGCCGCACGACGCATCCGGCGCTCGCTATTGCCCGCCCTACGCGAATGCTCTAGCGTGATTTCGTGATCGCTGAGCCAGGAACTTCGCCGCGCGCCGTAGTGCGCGGCAACCGGCCCTGAGGATTCGCGTCACGCCCTTCGCCGCCTGGCGAACCCTGTGAGCAAATCGCCCGGAGAATTCCACCTGATCGAGCGCCTGCTGAAGCGCCTCGGCTCGGGCCGCCGCGCTATCCTGGGGCCCGGCGACGATTGTGCGATCCTGCCCGCCAACCGCGCCCGCCAGCTTCTGACTATCGATTCGATGGTCGAAGACGTGCATTTCAAACTCACGTGGGGAACGCCGGAGGCGCTCGGCGCGCGCGCGTTGACGGTTAACCTTAGCGATGTCGCCGCGATGGGCGGAAAGCCGACCGTATGCGTGGTCAACCTCGCGGTGCGCGACGGACTTGGCATGCGATTCTTCGATCGCATGTACAGAGGACTGCAAAGCGCGGCGGCCCGCGCCGAAGTCGAAGTGGTCGGCGGCAACATCACCCGCGCGGGCGCGCTCGCCATCACCATCGCGCTGCTTGGCGAAGTGCGCGGCGCGGCGCTCCGGCGCGACGCCGCACGTCCCGGCGACACCATCTATGTAACCGGCACTGTGGGCGATGCCGCCGCCGGACTGCGAATTCTGTCGGGACAGCTCCGCGCACGCGCCGCCGCGCGCAAGTTCCTTATCGACCGCTTCCTGCGACCGACCGCACGCTTGCAGGCTGGGCTTCGCCTGGCTCGCATCAAACCGGCGCCTGCCGCAATCGACCTGAGCGACGGTCTGTGGCAAGACCTCGGCCACATTCTCGAACGCAGCGAAGTCGGCGCCGAAATCGACGTCAGCGCAGTGCCGCTTTCCGCGGCCTACCGCGCGGCCGTCGGCGACGACCGGGCGCTCGCGCTCAGGGGCGGCGAGGACTACGAACTGCTGTTCTGCCTGCGCCGCGCCGTTGCGGCGCCCGCGCTTACTCGCAGCCTGGGCGTGCGCGTGAGCCGTATCGGCCGCATCACGTCCTCCGGCAAGGCGGTCTCCGGCAAGGTGGTCCTGGTCAACGCGCCTGATTCGGTCGGCCGCAGCGGGCCGCCGTTGCTCGCGGGATGGGATCAGTTGCGTTCGCAGCCGGGCGGGTAGGCGATCGAGTTATCGCAATGCTGTTACTACTGGTCATCGTGCTGCTCGGAGCGAGCGCCCTGCTCGCCGCGTCGGAAACCGCGCTGTTCGCGCTGGCACGGATGCAGCACACGCGCGCGAGCCTTGGCGAAGCGGCTGCAAAAGCCGTCGATTCGCTACTGCGGCATTCGCTCGAATCGCTGATGGTGATCATCGGCTTCAACGAAACCGTCAATGTTTTCGCCGAATGCCTCGCGACCGCCTTTCTCCTGAGCTGGCTCGGACCGCCGGGGGGATGGATCTCGGTGCCCGTGATGTTCGTTCTGGTGTTGCTGGTCAGCGACATCACGCCCAAGACCTTCGCGCTCGGCTTTCCGGCCGCGGTGGCGCGGCTGACCGCGCGGCCGCTTGCCGCGGTCGCACTGACCCTTCATCCGTTGGCGCGGTTTTTCGTGCCCGAGGAGCCGCCGCCCAGCGCGCCGCTCTCGGAGAGCGAGTTCAAGGCGCTGGTCGTCGCCAGCGAGCAGTTCGGCCAGGTAGCTCCGGCCGAGCGCGAATTGATCGACAAGGTGTTTGCTTTCGGCTCGCGGCGCGTCTCCGAGATCATGACGCCACGCGAGCGCATCTTCGCGCTCGACCTCGACACCGACGTCGACCGCATCATCGCCGAGGTTGCCCACGGACACTACTCTCGCGTTCCCGTCTACCGCGGCAATCCCAACAACATCGTGGGCGTGCTGCGAGCCAAGGATTTGGTCGCCCGCCGCCTGGAGTCGACACCGCCGCGTGTGGAGCGGCTGATCCGCGAACCCTACTTCGTGCCGCCGGGCAAGACGCTCGGGGAATTGTTCGACGAAATGCGCCGGCGCCGCTTCCAGCTAGCATTCGTGGTCGACGAATATGGCCAGCTGCTCGGGCTGGTCACGCTTGAGGACCTGCTCGAGGAGCTGTTCGGCGAGTTGCGCGACGAATTCGAGCTCGAAGGCCCCGACCTTACCGAAGTCAGCGATGGAGAATGGCTCGCGTCGGGCACTATAAGCGTGGCCCGTCTGTCGCAGGCGCTCGACGGCGGCGAATCGTTTGCCACCCGGGGCCACGAGCGCACCTTGAGTTCGCTGGTGCTGCGCCGTCTCGGCCGCGTTCCGGCGCCGGGCGAGCAGCTCCGCCTGGACCGGTTCGTGGCGAAAATCGAAAAAGTGCGCGGCGCGACGATCGAGCTGGTACGGCTCAAACGATGGAGCTAGGCGCGCTCATCGCCGCGATCGCCGCTTGTCTGTTGGTGCAGGCCTTCTTCGCCGCTAGCGAAATCGCGATGGTGGTGACCGACGAGAGCAAGCTCGGCGCCGCCAACGAGCGCGACAAACGCGAATCCGCTTTGTTGCTCACGCTGCTGCGACGCCGCGAGCGCGTGCTCGCCCTGACGCTCACCGGGGCCAACCTGGCGACCGTTATCGCCGCCAGCGTGCTCACCACTTTCCTGCATCAGTTCGGCCCCAACACTTCCTATCTCGCTCCCTTCATTCTTGCCCCATTGAGCCTACTGATTGGAGAGTCGCTGCCCAAACTGCTCACCTTCCGTCATCCGATCGCTTTCGCGCGGATCGCCGCGCGCCCGTTGCGCGCGCTGGAGGCGGTCTTCTGGCCGGTGCTCGAGGCTGAGTCGATGGTCAGCCGGGCGCTGAGAAGGCTCGCCGGCGTGCCCGCGGGGATGCAGGACGTGTTCATCACGCGCGAGGACCTCGCCCTGATGATTCGCTCGCTTGACGATCAGCCGCAGCCATCGATCGCGGATGCGATTTTGCCCGCCGAGCGCCAGATGATCAGCCGCATCTTCCGCTTCAAGAACGCCGAGGCGCGCCAGGCGATGGTGCCGCTGGTGCGGGTGGAGGCGGTCACGCTCGAAACCACGCTCGCCGAGGCAGCCGAAATCGCCCGGCGCAGCGGCTTCAGCCGCATCCCGGTTTTCGAAAAGCGGATCGTGAACATCGTGGGCGTGCTCCACGTTTTCGATCTGCTCGAGGCGCCTGACTTGGGCCGCCCGGTCGGGGAAGTGATGCGCCAGGTGGTTTACTTCGCCGAGTCCACGCCGCTCGATGAAATTCTGGTCACCTTCCAGCGCACTGGGCAGAACCTCGCCGTGATCGTCGACGAGTACGGCGGCGCGGCGGGAATTCTGACGCTCGAGGATCTGCTGGAGGAGATCGTGGGCGAAATCGAAGAGGAGCACGGTGCAGGCGAGGAACTGGTGCGCGTGATAAGTCCGCGCGCGCTGAGCGCGTCGGCGCGCGCGCCGGTAGCCGAACTCAACGAGCGCTTCGGCCTCAGGCTGCCGGAAAGCGGCGAGTATGCTACCATCGGCGGGCTCGTGGTCGAACGTCTAGGTCATATTCCCCGGCCCGGCGAACAGCTCAAGGCAGGCGAAGCGACGCTCACGGTGGTGCGTGCAGATGCCCGCGCGGTGCGCGAGATCCTGATCACTCCGGCGCAGCCGCTGGAGGCCGAACAGGCGCGCCGGCGATGACCCAAGAGCGCGTACCGTGACGGAGGAGCGTTTGCGCCGGCTCCTGGAGCAGGTCGCGTCAGGCAGCCTTGGCGCCGCTGTCGCGCTTGAGCGCCTGCGCCACCTGCCCTTCGAAGACCTTGGCTTCGCCAAGGTCGACCAGCATCGCGCGCTCCGCCGCGGCGTGCCGGAGGTGATCTTCGGCGAGGGCAAAAGCGCCGCGCAGATTGCGGCCATCGGCGCGCGCGTCGTCGCCTCCGGCGCCAACCTGGTGATCACCCGACTGGAGGAGAAAAAGGCGCGCGAGTTGCGCCGGCGCCTGCGCGCCGTCATCTATCATCCAGAGGCCCGCCTCGGCGTGATCGTCAAGCGCCGCCCCACACCGCGCGGCCACGGCATCGTGCTGGTGATGAGCGCCGGTACCTCGGACCTGGCGGTGGCCGAAGAGGCGGCGCTCTGCGCCGAACTTTTCGGCAACGCGGTCGAACGCCTCTACGACGTCGGCGTCGCTGGCATTCATCGCCTCACCGCCAACCTCGAGCGCGTGCACGCGGCGGCGGTGCTGATCGTGGCGGCCGGGATGGAAGGGGCGCTGCCCTCGGTGGTGGCGGGGATGACCGACAAACCGGTGATCGCGGTCCCCACCAGCGTCGGCTACGGCACCGCGTTCGGCGGAGTGGCGGCGCTGCTCGGGATGCTAAATTCGTGCGCGAGCGGAGTCACGGTGGTCAACATCGACAACGGTTTCGGCGCCGCTTTTGCCGCGACGCTGATCAACCGGGTCGGCATCGCGCGCGCCGGCATCGCGGGTGAACGGCCATGACTGAGAAGCCGAACAAATCGATCACCTCGGGACGCACGCGCCGCGCGCTGAAGATGGGCGGCCTCGCCTCGCAGGTCGGCTCCAGCTACCTGTGGACGTCGATCCGCAAGCCCTTCCTCAACGCCGCAAGCCACGAGCGCGAACTGCTCGACACCCACATCCGCAACGCCCAGCGCATCGTCGAAAGCTCCACGCAGTTGCGCGGCGCGTTCATGAAGCTGGTGCAGATGCTCTCGATGCGGGAGGACTTGTTGCCGATCGAAGCGATCGATCTGCTCAAGACCACGCGCGACGGCGTGCCGCCGATGGACTATCCGATGATCGCGCAGCAGATCCGCCGCGAACTCGGCAAACGCCCCGAGCAGCTCTTCTCAAATTTCGAGCCGCGCGCTTTCGCCGCCGCCTCGCTCGGCCAGGTCCATCGCGCGCGCCTCAAGAGCGGCGAGGAAGTCGCGGTCAAGGTCCAATACCCCGGTATCGACGCGACCGTGCGCCAGGACCTTGGCAATCTCAAGCTGCTGCTGCGCACGCTACAGGCGGTCGCCGGCGACGTGATGCGGCAAAAGATCGACACCCGCACTGTCTACCGCGAACTCGAAGAGCGGCTGGTCGAAGAGCTCGACTACCGTACCGAGGCGCGCAACACGATGGAGTTTCATCGGCTGTACGCGGGCGACCCCGAGACGGTGATCCCGCGCGTCATCGGCAGACCTGAGTTCGCGCCGCGTGCTCACGATGACTTACCTCGACGGCTACCGTCTCTCGGACCTGATGAACCCGGCGGCCGATCTCGAGCTGCGCAAGTGGGTCACGCGCAAATACTACGAGCTGGTGTGGCGTCAGTTGCTCGAATTCGGCGTACTCCATACCGATCCGCATCCCGGCAACTACCTCGTCACCCATCATCCGCACATTTGCGTGCTCGATTTCGGATCGATTCGCCATTATCCCGAGCCGATTCGCCGCGCCAATCTCCAATTCGCCCGCGCGCTGGTCGAACGCAACGACCGCGCGCTCGGACAGGCGCTGGTCAAGCTCGGCTACCTCGACCGCGGACAGAATCCGCGTCCGATGATCGAGGCGGTGCACATGTTGTTCGAGCCGGTGCTCGAGGACCGCCTCTACGGACCCGGCGAATATGACCTGGTCGGAAAACTTACGCTGGTGGGGGAGATCGCGTTCAAGCACAAACTCTACAAGTCGCCTGCGCACGGCGTATTCACCGTGCGCGCGCTGGTCGGGCTCGACGGCATCATGCGCGGGCTCGGCGTGCGCGCCAATTACCATGAGCTGTTTCGGGAATGCGTGACGCACGTGCGGGCATAAGCGGGGCACCCATGCGGAAAAATTCGCGCGCGCGTGTCGCGCCCGTGCCGCCGCCGCTCGACGCGCTCGAACGCCATCGCGACCATCATTTCCGCCGCGTTCGCCATCGCCGGATAAGCGGCGAGCGCGCCGCGCTTAGTTTCATCGAGGAGGTCGGTTTCTGTGCAGCGTTCACGGCCGGGATGGGCGTGCCGTGCCTGCGCGAAGCGATCGAAGGGATGCGCGAGCCGCCGGTGCCCGAACATATCCAGCACGATCGCGCGATCATGATGACCTGGAACATCAAGGACACGCTGCCGGCCCGCAAACTCGTGTACTACGGCAAAGTGATGGGCGGCCGGCCGGGCTTCATCGCGCGCGGCCTGCTCGCCGCCTTTCTACGCCTGCGCGCCGAGCCGCGTGGCTATCGCGCGCTGTATGAGCGCGGGACGCTCTCGCACTGCGCGAAGCTGGTGATGGATTCACTAACGCGCCGCGGGGCCGCCGAGACCAAGGCGCTCAAGCTCGGAGCCGGCTACGCGCAAGCGAAAATGCGCGGCGAATTCGATCGCGCGATGAAGGAGCTGCAGGAGAAGTTTCTCGCGCTCAAGATCGAGGAACATTACGACCCCTTCACTTACGTGTGGGACACGATGGAGCATCGATGGGGTGAAGCGCTGCGCGAGGCGCGCACGCTCACGCGCAGCGAAGCCGCATATCGAGTCGTGCGACAGTATTTCGAGATCGCGGGTTTCGGCAGTGAGCGCGCCGTCGCGCGCCTGCTGGCGATCGATCCGGCGTTGGTTGACGGCGCCGCGCGCCGCCTCGAGCGCGAACGCCGGCTAAGACGCGCGATGCGCGTCGAAGGTCTGATCGGCGCGCACAGCATCCTCGGCGATCTGACGGATTGAAGGAAGAGAGAGGACCATCGATGAAGCAGACTGGAAACCGGGCGATGTTGATTGCAGCGTTGATGGCGGGCGCACTTGGCGGCGCGGCTTCGGCGCGGATGTGGCCCGCGCCGGCCTCGGCGTTCGCCGACCAGCAATTGCTGACCAGCATCAGCGCGAAGCAATTCGAAGTGATGGATGACCAGGGGAATATGCGCGCCAAGTTGAACGTCTCGGGCGAGGGAATGACGCATCTGGGCTTGTACGATCAGCAGGGCATCGAGCGCGCCGCGCTGGTCGTGACCAAGGAGGGGACCTCGATGCTGGCGTTGTCGGGCGACGACGGAAAACCGCGCCTGGCGGTAAACGTCGCGACTCACGACGGCCCCGCCGCGTTTACGTTGCTCAATCCCGACGGCACCGCGGCGGCCGCATTGAGCATGAACAAGGATACGCGCGCGCTCGAGCTCGCGGACGGCAAGGGCGGCGCTCGTGTGCGGCTGCAAACCGACCTGGGAGCCGACGGCGAGTCGGCGCTGACGATTTACGACAAGAACGGCAAGCCGCTTAAGAAAATTCCGTGAGCAACGCGAACAAAGGCCTCACCATTGCTCGTAATGGACGGCGCGGCGCTCGTAGCCGGCGCCGCGCAACAGATCGCGAAGCGCAAGCACGCCCTTGCCGACGCCGCAGACGTAAAAGTGCCTGCGGCGATCGGAATCGGCGTCGACCCATCGACGTTGCGTCTCGGCGATCAACCGATCGTAGAGCTCGGGGGCCGGCGCGAGGAGAGGAGCGAAGTTGACTCCGGCCGCCGACCATTGCTCGATCTCCTCGCGATAGAGCAAATGCTCGGAATCGGGCGCGGCGTAGAGAAGGCTCAGGGGCGGACGCGATGCTGCGCCGAGCGCACGGCGGACCATCGGGCGAATCGGCGCGATCGCGGTGCCCTCCGCGATGAAGACGCATTCCGCTTCGGGCACGCGATCCATCGTGAACGCTCCAAATGGTCCGGTGAACTGGAGTTCGTCGCCGACCTTGCGCTCGAATAGATATCGCACGCCCACGCCGCCCGGCACCTGGTTGAAGCAGATCTCGATCGCGTCGCGCTCTTCCGGATTGGAAGCGACGGTGTAGGGGCGCACGCGCGTCTCATTTTCGAGCGCCAACGAAATCGAGATGAACTGGCCGGGCACGAAGCCCAACTGTCCACCGTCGATTAATCCGAGGAACAACGAGCGGGTGTCGGCGTTATGATCGCGTATCCGCTCGACGCGCGCGCGGTAGACCGGCCGGCGCGGCGGCGATGCGGCAGGCGCTCCCTGCTCAGGCATCGTCACGAAACCCCCGGCAAAACTCCCGCCGGCAATCGCTGTTCATGCTCACGGCTCCGGCTTGGCCCCGCCTTCGCTTATCTGGTTGATGGTATAGCGGGGAATCGTGACCACTATTTCGGCGTCTGGATCGTCGACCACGGCCTGGCAGGCCAGGCGCGACGTCGGGGTCAGCCCGGGCGCCTTGTCGAGCAAATCTTCCTCCTGTTCGGAGGACTCGGAGAGCTTGTTGAAGCCCGATTTGACGATCACATGGCAGGTCGTGCAAGCGCAGTTGCCGCCGCACGCATGTTCGAGGTGAATGTGATTGCCGAGCAAGACATCCAGAATCGAGCCGGGCTGCCCGTCATGATGGAACGGCGCCTCGGCAGGATTGAACTCGATAACCCGCTCGGGGTCACCGTTTTCGAAAATCACGCGAATCCTGGCCATCTTCTACTCAGTGGATCAGTTTTCGGAACGCAATGCGAGCGCTCAGGGTATTCAGGGTACTTGCCGATTCGCCTGATTTTCGCCATCATGGTCACGCCGCCGACGAAGGTTTCCGCGGGAGGTTGATGATTGATGGCCACGCTCACAAAACGGCAAAAGCAACTCGTCGATTTCCTTGAGAATTATATCACCGAGCACGGCTACGCGCCGACCTTGAGCGAGGTCGGCCAGTATTTCGGGCTCTCGTCACTCGCAACGGTGCATAAGCATCTGCACAACCTCGAGCAAAAGGGCTTCATCAAGCGGGAACACAATCACAGCCGCGCGCTTGAAATCACGGTCGAACGCAAGCACCCGGCGGCGCAAGAGCTAAGGCTCATCGGCACCGTCGCGGCGGGCGTGCCGATCGAGGCGGTCGAGGGCAACGACACGATCGCGGTGCCGGAGGAGTTCGTGCGGCGGGACAACACCTTTTGCCTGCGCGTGAAGGGCGAGTCGATGATCGACGAGGGTATTCGCGACGGCGACTACATCATCGTCGAGGGACGCGACGCCGCCTCGGCGGGCGAAACCGTGGTCGCCTTGATTGGCGACGAAGCCACAGTCAAGAAATATTTTCCCGAAACTGACGGCAAGGTCCGCCTGCAGCCGGCCAACGCGGCCATGGAGCCGATTTTCGTGAGCGAAGATGATCTCCGGATTCGCGGGGTCGTGATCGGCCTGATGCGCCATTACCGCTAGGCGTTCTGTCACGACCTCCAGGGCATGCTTCGCCGGTATGCCTTGCTCCCCCCTCCGGACCGTCACCTCCTCGCCCTGTCAGATGAACACGACCGGGTCGGCGGCGCCGCCGGCGGTTTTGCGCGGCGACGCCGACGGTGACTCAACGGCCGAGGGCGCGGGAGCGGGCCTGCTCCTGTTGGCCCGGCCAAATATCTGTTTACCCGTTTTCTCCGCACTCTGTTCATCCACCAAATGTGTCGGCGGAATCCGCACCACGAAACGCGAGCCGCGGCCCGGCGTCGAACTGACTTCGAGTTTGGCGCCCAGCGCCGAGACGTGGCGATGTACCACGGCGAGTCCCAGGCCGAGTCCGCGATACTTGCGCGCGCTCGACCGCGAGAGCTGCGCAAACGGCTCGGCCGCTTGCTTGATCAGCGCCGCGCTCATCCCCAATCCGGTGTCGGCGACTTCGAGCACGAGGCCTGGCTCCGCGCCGCGGGCGCGCGAGCTGCTGATGCGGACAGTCACGCTACCGCGCTCGGTGAACTTGATCGCATTGAGCACCAGATTGGAGAGAATCGAGCGCAGCGGGCGGCGTGAGGTATGAATCACCTGTGGCGCATGCTCGATATCGATCTTCAGTGCCAGGTCCTTGCCGCCCCGGGCGGCTTCGATCGCCGGCGCCAGGTCGCTCACCAGATTGCTGATTGACACCTCTTCTTCGACACGTCCGGTGGCGCCGGCTTCCCACATCACGAACTCCATGATGTTGTCCACGGTCTGGGTAAGGTCGTGCAAATTGCTGTTCATTCGCTCCAGCATCGCCCGCGGCTCGGGATCAAACTTTTCGGCCCATTCGTCGCGCAGAATATCGAGGTAACCGATCAGCACCTGCAACGGCGTGCGCAACTCGTGCGCAAGGTTGGCGAGCACTTCGAGCCGCATCCCCTCGGCCCACTGCCGCAGCGCACCCTTGGACTCGGTGGTGAGTTCAGGCTTCGATCCCGGATCGTCGGATGGAGGTCGGTTTGCCATGAGCGTCTCCTGTTTGCCCTTGCGACGCATCGACCGGCGAGCCTGAGCGGCGAAGCATGGGCGAATTCATGCTTCGAAAAGTAGTCGATGCGCAGGAGGTGCAAAATCGGGAAACCGCCTAGGCGAGGGCGGAAGAGTCCCTATTTTCGTAGGGAAAAGTACTTAGAAGACGGGCGGCCAAGGCCGCTCAGCAGCAACGATTCGGCCCTTTGCCACGCCGCGCGAGGGTTTGTTTGACGAGGCGCACGCGAGCGCTGCGTGACGATGCATTCGCGCCGACGCCGTTTAGGCGGCGCAATTCGGCGACGACGAGCACGACGGCTGTATCGATCGCCCGCGCAATTCGCGCTGCCTCCGCCCACAGCGAAGCGGCGTAGCGTCTTGGATGGCCGGCATGTCGCTCCATGGCGAGGCCAATCCTAGTCCGTATCGCGCCGCGCGCCAATCGCCCCGAATCATCACAGCGACACGCGCGCTTAACGCAAGCTGCTGGCGGCATCCACCCACGGTTGCTATCAAGATAGATCATGACTTCCGAGCCCCTTCGTATCGCGCTGGTACAGATGAGCTGCGAGGCCGAGCCGCAACGCAACCTCGACAAGGCGCTCACGCGGATCGGCGAGGCGGCCGCGCGCGGCGCCAAGGTGATCTGTCTCCAGGAGCTTTTCCGCTCGCGCTATTTCTGCCAGTCCGAGGAGGCGCGCAGCTTCGACCTCGCCGAGCCAATTCCCGGACCGACCACCGAGGCGCTGGGCGCGGTAGCCGCCGCACGCAAGGTCGTCGTCGTCGGTTCGATCTTCGAGCGCCGCACCGAAGGCATCTACCACAACACGGCGGTGGTGATGGACGCTGACGGACGTCTCGCCGGCCGTTACCGCAAGATGCACATCCCTGACGACCCGCACTACTACGAGAAATTCTATTTCACGCCAGGCGATCTCGACTTCACCGCGCATCGCACCGCCCATGCCACGGTCGGCGCGCTGGTATGCTGGGACCAATGGTTTCCGGAGGCGGCGCGGCTGGTCGCGCTGGCCGGCGCGCAGATCGTTTTCTATCCCACGGCGATCGGATGGGAGCGCGGCGAGGTCGAGTCGGTGCGCCGCCGCCAGCTTCAGGCCTGGGAGACGGTCCAGCGCGGTCACGCGATCGCCAACGGGATGTTCGTCGCGGTGGTCAATCGGGTGGGCCCGGAGGACAGCCTGGAGTTCTGGGGCAACTCGTTCGTGGTCGATCCGTTCGGCGAGGTGATCGCGCGCGCCGGCGCCAGCGCGGAGGAAATTCTCGTCGCCGACTGCAATCTCGCGCTTATCGAAGAGACCCGGCGCAACTGGCCGTTCCTGCGTGACCGGCGTATCGACGCCTACGGCGATCTCCTGCGCCGCTTCCGCTCCTGATTCAGTGAAGCGTGACACCGTCGAGCGTGAAGAGATGAAAAGTCCTTCGCCCGCATCGCCGCGGCTCGCGGCGGCGTACCGGATGCCGGCCGAATGGGAGCCGCATCTGGCGACCTACCTGGTCTGGCCGCATAACCGCGATACCTGGCCCGGCAAGTTCGACGCGATCGTGCCGGTGTTCGCCCGGATGGCCGCGACGATCGCCGAGTTCGAGCCGCTGCGCTTGCTGGTCGCAGACAACGCGATGGCCGAGGCGGCGCGCGAGACGATCCTGGCGGTGAACGGCCCGGCGTCGCGCCTGGATCGAATCGCGTTCACGGTCGTCGCGACCAACGACTCGTGGATTCGCGACCACGGACCGATCTTCGTCAATCGTGCGGCGCTCGCCGACGCTCCGGCGCAAGTCGCACTCGATTTTGGCTTCAATTCGTGGGGTGAAAAATACGGCGCCTTCGATCTCGACGACGCGGTGCCGCGCCGGCTCGGCGAGCGATGGGGCTTCGAGGTGCTCGAGCCCCCGATGGTGCTCGAGGGCGGTTCGATCGAGGTTGATGGCGCGGGTACTCTGCTCACGACCGAATCGTGCCTGCTCAATCCCAATCGCAACCCGGCGCTCGACCGCGCCGAGATCGAGCGGCGGCTCAAGTACTGGCTCGGCGTAAGCAGCGTGCTCTGGCTGGGAGAGGGAATCGCCGGCGACGATACCGATGGCCACGTCGACGACCTCGCGCGGTTCGTCGCTCCCGCAACGGTGGTGACAGTTGTCGAAGACAACTCGCGCGACGAGAACTATCGTGTGCTCGCCGACAACCTTAAGCGGCTGAAAACGATGCGCGACGCCGGCGGGCGCGCGCTCAAGGTCGAAACGCTGCCGATGCCTCCTGCGCTGTACCACGAGGGGACGCGGGTGCCGGCGTCGTACGCGAACTTCTATATCCTCAATGGCGGCGTGATCGTGCCGACCTTCGATTGTCCGCAGGACGCAACCGCGATCGCTACGCTTGGCCGGCTATTCCCCGGGCGCCGCGTCGTCGGGATTCCGTCGCGAGACCTGGTCTGGGGACTCGGCGCGATTCACTGCCTGACGCAGCAGCATCCGGAACCACCCATCGCTCGCGCGTAAAAAGCAATCACAATCCGTGCGCTCGGGCGCCGTCTATGGGAACAGACTCGGCGGCGCTTGGTTACGCAACAGCGGCACTCCCGCGATGCGGATGGCGGGCAAGTCGGCGTGCGCGAACAATGCCGCGACCGGATCGCGATAGAGCAGACGCCATCCCGGCTGCGCGGCCATGAACCGCGCCGGCACCGAATCAGAAGGCATCAGGACGTACTCGGTTGGATATGCACCGAGCACTCGGGCGGCGTCGGCGCCGCCGCGGATAAAATCCAGGTAGTCGCGCTGGACACGTGGCGGATAAACCATCTCGAAACGGCTGTCGATAAAGACTCTGGAGCCCGCCGGCGCGTGCCAGATGAGGTAACCGCCCCAGCTATATTCGCCGAGCACATTGCCGCCAATGCTGTGGGCGGCCATGAAAGCGACGGCGCCCGTCGGACACTGCACTCCTGCGCGCAGCGTGCCGGACAGCAGTCCGGCACCCGGCGGCAGCGCGAGCGCGGCGAGCACCACCGCGGCCTGGAACGCGAGAGGCATCGACCGCGGCGCGGGCGCCGGAGCCGCCGATGCGGCGGCTGCCCGCTCCGGGGCTTGCGCAGCGGCAGGCACCTGGGACTCGGCCGGCGCGCGCGCGGGCCGGCCGAGTCCCAGGCGCGCCGCGGCTAGGTCGGCATGATAGGCAAGCGGTACCGCCAGCGCCAGCGCGGCCAGCGCCGTGTTGCGCGCCGCGGCGAACGCCGCCGCGACCATCAGCGCCGCTATCGCGAGCAACCCCGCGTCGTCGCTACGCGGCGCGAGCAGGCAGGCCACGACCAGCGCCGCGAGCATCAAGAGCATCGTCACCAAGGTAATGCTGTTGGTTCCGGCTCGATGCATCGCAGCGAGCATCGTAAGCAGCGGCTTGAACTCGCTTATCCGGCCCATCGTGTAAGGATTGCCGAGGCTCCGCGCAACCGCCGTCCACTCGGCGCTTCCCCACGGGTTGCACAGTGTGGCCAGCGCCGCCGCCGCGGTTATCGCGGCGGGACGCATCGCACAACCCGGCCCCGCGCCTCGCGCTACGCCTTGCGCCGCGCGAGCTACGCAATAAACTCCGAGCGCGGCCAAGCCGACGAAGAATCCGCCGTGGAGATTCGCCCACAGCGCGAGCATCGGCACCGCCAGCCACAAGGGCGCGCGCCGCCCATAGCTCTCGCGCGCGAGCATCGCGATCAATGCCGCGAGAAAAACGTAGTCGAAGAGCTGCGGACGGAACTGCATCTGCTGAATCAGCACGATCGCCACCGCTGCGAGCGCGACAAATTGCGCCGCGATCGAAGCCCCGGTCTCTGCAAGGCCCGCCGCCAGCAAGGTCATGATCGCTCCCGCGCAGAGCAGCTTAAGCAGCTTCAGCCCAGCGACGCCAAGAGCGTTGTAAACCAGCGCCATAATTATCTCGGAAAGCCATTCGTGATCGATCCATCGCCGCCCCGCCGCCGTGTAGGAAAAGATGTCCGCGTGGATCAGATGGCCGGTCCTGAGCATTATCTGGCCGTAATGGACGTGGCCCCAGAGGTCGGCGTCGGCGAATTGCATCGCGTCCGCGACCACGGCGAGGAACAGTATGAGGGCCGGAGCGTAGCTCAGGAGCGAGCGCGCGCCGGGCAACGCGTCGCGGCCCTCGCTATCGATTGGCGCGGCTATTACGCTTGTATCTGGTTTCGAGGCTTCGCTTGAGTCTTCGTTCATACGCGACACTGCATCCGCCGCGCGCGAGCCGGCTAAGGAAAGACGCTCGGCGGCGCGGTTCTGGCCAGGTCCGGAATCCCGGCAAGCCGCGTGGCGGGCGAGCCGGCGCGTGCGAATAGCGCGGATATCGGGTCGCGGTAGAGGAGACGCCATCCGGCTTGCGCCATCATCAGGCTGTAAGCGGCCGACCCGGTCGGCATCAGCACGAAATCGTTGGGATAGGCGTCGAGCACGCGCGCGCCGCCGGGTTCGGCGTCGTTGAACGTGAGAAAGTCGGCCTGCACCCGGCGCGGATACATTATCTCGAAACTGTCGATAAAGACGCGTGAAAGGGGCGCTTGGTGCCAGATGACGTACACCCCCCATCGGTACGCGCACAGCACGTTGCCATTAACACCATGCGCGGCCATGAACTCAACAGCACCTACCGGCTCATCGGCAATTGCAGGCAGCGTGGCTGAAAAGAGGCCCGTTCGTACGGCCAGCGAGAGTGCCAAGGCCGCGACCGCACCTTGGAGCGCCAGACACATCGGCCTCCCCAGTGGCGTCGATGCGTCTTCCGGCGAAGCCCTGACGCCGCTAAACGACCTCGCCAACGCCAGCCCGGCGTGGCGTGTCAGCGGCACCGCGGCAACGATCGCGGCCAGCGCCATATTGCGGACTGCGTAGAACGAGGCCGCCGATAGGATGAGTGCGACCGCAACGAGGGAGAGATCGTCTGCGCACGGCGCTATGACGACACTGATCAGGAGAGCACCAAGTATGCCGAGGAAACACACGAGCGGAAAGATCGGTGCTCCGGAGCTGTAGGCCGAACGAAACAGGCTGAGCAGCGGCTGGTACTCGGCGATCCGATGCATTGTTAGTGGAGTGCGAAAGGTCCCGATCAGAACGCGCCAGACTCCAGCACCATAGGGGTTGATCAGCGTGGCCAGTGCCGAGGCGATCGTAATGAGCGCAAGCCGGCAGGCCCGGCTCCATTTGGCTTGCCGCCACACGTCCACGACGCCGGTGGTCACAGCATAGGTTGCCAAAACGACGATACCGACGATGAAGCCGCCGTGCAGGTTTGCCCACGGCACAAATAATGCGATCACGACCCATGGTGTCGTGCGTCGCCCATAAGTGCTCCGAGCCAGGATAAGTACCAGGGCGGCGAGCAGGACAAAAGTGAAAAGCTGCGGCCGCAGCTGCATCTGTGGAAGTAGCGTGAACGCAGTCACGATAAGGACGGAGAATTGAAGCGTCAGGGAAGCGCCGGTCTCGGCATTCGCACGCGCAAGCAGGATGATCATGATCGTCGTGCAGGTAAGTTTCATCAGCTTGAGGCCGACCACTCCTCCTGCATCGTAGCAAAGCGCTATAATCACCTGAGCCAACCATTCGTGATCGATCCACTGCGGGCCGGGCGGAGGGAACGAATACGCGAACAGTGCATGCGGGATGAGATGGCCTTCGCTCGCGATGAGTTGGCCGAAGCGGATGTGTCCCCACAAGTCGGTGGACGCTGCACGCATCGCATCTGCCAACACGATCGCCAACAGAACGAGGGCCGGCGCAAATCGCAGCAACGAGCGGCGCACCGAGCCAGTCTTGGCCGCAAGACTAGCAAGGTCCATCGGACGGACGATTTCACCGGTGGCGCCGATGGGCCTGATGTCGATTTTAATTGGCTCGCTCCGATTGCTCTGATAAATGCGCCGGTGCCGGTACCTCGCGCGCCGGCGACTCTCTCAGCAGTGCAGCGGCCTGGCTAAGTTGTTTGCGAGTAAATACCACAAGCAATACCCCATAAGTATTCACTTCGGCCGAATGCGGCCTTACCGTCAGTTTTTCTGGGGATGGGTAATAAACCTCACTCGCGACGCTGTGCAATCTCTCCACCAGCGGAGCAATCCCCGGGTACCATACCAACTCTCCCAAGCCCACACGATCGCCCGGCAAGCCTTGCAATTCCAGCCCATAGGATAAGTAAGGATTTACGGCCGGATGCGGTGACAGGTGTGAATCGAAATCCCTGATTGGGCCGAGTACTAAATCTTGTGATATAAGGTTCAGCTTCACCAGGTTGAGTATGTTAAGTGAATCCAGACTTCCTCCTTCAGATAGGTATTTGTCCGCCGCCGTTATGAGAGTAATCAGCCGCTGAGTGTCAAAGGGGCTTCTACTTTTATGAAGGATCGTTTCAATATCGACACCAGGATTCGTCGCTAGAGGGTACAAGTAAACACCACCAACTTTGATCGGTTGTATTCCCAGGGTCGAAAAGAGCTTTTGCCACGTGGGAAATGCCTGCTCCGTAACAATAAGAGCGCCGACGCCATGCGCGATCAAAAATGCCCGCAACTGAGACTCCGGGTCCGGAACATAGATTTTTCCGCCGAACGCCGGAACTATGGGCCATCGCAAATAATCACTTAATCGAACGCCCGAACCTCCCTCTGCCAGTTCGAAATACATACCTGTTTGAGCTTGCCAACAAAGTGTACAACTTGGCGTGTATGCATACGGCAGGATCACAACCCTTTCACCTCTCGACAAGTAGTTGCGGTAAATGCCGTCTCGAAAAAAAGGTGGCGCATCAACAGGCGTGGTCCAAAAGGCTGCCGAGAGGTTGGGGACGTTGAACGCTATAATCGCGGCGGCGAGCGTGAACTTTAGCGCCGGTCTGTCATTGACGATGGCAAGCCATAGCGAAGTCATCAGCGCGAGAATCAAGCACGCGTACATCGCAAATCGCCCGACCATGACGTCGTTGATGATTGGAATTCCTTCGAGCAACCGCCATGGCAAAGCAACGGACGTCGCTCGCCCACCGATGGACAGCTTCGGCCCTAGCGACAGAACCACTGCGAGGACAAGAAAATCGATCAGCAGCCTGCCGAACGGCTGGTGCGAATGCCGGCGTGCGTAGAGAACGGCGACGATGATCAGGGGCAAGCTCAAGCAAGCCCCACTGTCACCAATACTGCCAGGAAATTTCACCGAAATCGCTCTAAGAAAAGAAATCCCGCCGAGTTCGTTGACTTGGGTAGGAATCACAAGGTTCAGCAAGTCGGCGCTGAATAGTGTAGCGGGAAAGACCGGTGACGATCCAAACCCGGATCCGAAGATAAAGAAGTAGTAGAGGTAAGGGCTGACGACTGCCAGGGCGACCGCGTAGCCGTACGCGATAGGCTTCAGCAAAAACAGCAGACGCTGTCTCATATCAGCATCTGCGAGCGACCAACCGAGGAGCCAGGCGACTGCCCCGGCCATGCTCATCGTAAGGAAAACCTCCAGCCCCAGCAAAAATTGCGCCACCAACAGCAACGCAAGTAGGAATGCGAATCGGCGCGCTGTAATCTCTCCGCCGATCCGGCGTGCGGCGAAGTACACCGCGAGTGGCACCGGGCATACTAGCAGCAAGGCCAGATTCGCAAACAACATGCGGCCCAGCATGTATGCAGAAAAGCCGAATATGTACCCGCCCAGCAATGAAGACAGATAGTCTCGACTGAGGTAACGGCAAAGGATGAAAGCGCACCATGCGTTCAGCGGCAAACTCAGCAAACATACGACGTTGAACGCTACAACGGGGCCAAGAATCCGAGTGATCGGGCTGGCGAGCACACCCGCCAGCGGGATGCTGGGTTCCCAGGTCAGGTTCAAACCGAACGGCGCCCAAATAGCGTAAGTGAAAAGCGGATTGAGGCCATTAACGATTGCATGCGGCCACCACGCCAAGAACCATAAGTTCATAGGCGGATCCGGTCCCACACCGATGTGAAGAGTCGAGAGATGTCCGAGTAGTGAACGACCAAAGAAGAAAATAGAAATTATTAGGTAAATGACTAGCGCGTAAACCCCGCGCAGATCGCACGCTCGGCACTCATTGGTGTCCGTGTCTTCCGGCTCGGCTTGGCCGGCTTGACTACTATCAGCAGGTGCGGTCGGCCGCCGCGCCCCCTTCATCTGCACCACAACGCCCACCTTGAACCGAACCGTCTCATTATTCACGAATCCCTCTCCGTCCGCTTTTCCCGAAAAAGCTGGGACATGTGAGAAAATCGTGACAAAGCGACCAGTCACTCTGGAGTGAGCCGCTCTCTCGCCCTAAGCAAGTCGACACTTTAGCGGTCTTTGGCAGGATCGTCAAAACGACGCGCGTCCGGCTTGCTCCGGCAGATCGTACGCCCGCGGCAGATGGCGGCTGAAAAATACGCCCGCACTCGGCGCGGCGTTCCGCTCGAGTTCGGGGCGAGACGTCCGACGTATGAAGGCGCTCAGGAGTGCGGCCGGTCCGCCTTGGCCCCGACGCGCCATTCGTTATTGGTGCTGCGATCGCCCGCGAGCCACTTGCGCAGGTCTTCATGCGCGCTGGCGGAGCGCTTGGCCGCAATTTTGTCCGCGGCGGGATGATCGACCGTGAACTCGAGATTCAAACCATTGGGATCGGTGACATAAAGCGAAACGCAGTAGCCGTGGTCGATCACCATGGTCTCGTGGCCGGCCGCCTCCAGCCGGCGCTGCATCTCCTGCTGACCCGGCGCGTCGGCCACCTTCAACGCCAGGTGGACGAACGGCGAATGCGGGCCGTAGTGCGCGAATTTTTCATGCTGCTTGGGATTGGCGAAGTGAAAGAAGGCAAGCGCTCCGCCGTCGGCTATCTGAAAGAACAAGTGGCAGTAGTACAGTTCGTCCTCGCCGAACACCTTGTCGCACTCGCGCCAGGCCGCCACCATCGGCCAGCCCAGTATGTCCTCGTAAAACTTTCGCGTCTGTTCGAGATCGCGGCATACGTAGGCCGCGTGATGCAGCCGTGTCGGAACCGTGTCCAATTTGCCGCGCCCCTGACCGTTGGTTTGTGTAGTGCCCATGGCGATATCCCCCATAGCCCGGTTCTAGCCTTTGTAGCGGGCCTCGCGCAATGAGCCCCGGCGGCGCGCCTGGGCCACCGTCCCGCGGGGGAGCGCGGCGTCGGGGATCGCGTCGGCGTCGAGATTGCGCTTGATGCGATCGAGCTGCTCGCGCAGCAGCGGTATTTTCTTCGCGGAGATCCCGGCAAGCGCGACCCGGTTCACCTCTCTCGCGTATGGCAGCAGCACTTCCCGCAGCCGCTGGCCCTCGTCGGTGAGATGGATATTGACCTTGCGCCGGTCCACGGAGTTACGCGTGCGGCTGATGAGCCCGCGCCGCTCCATGCTTTCGAGCGCGGTCGCCGTGGTCGGCTCCATCATCCTGACCCGCCGGCTGAGCTCGCGCTGTGTGAGCCCGTCTTCTTCCCACAGCGCGCGCAGGAAGTACCACATGCCGATACTCACACCGTGGCGCGATACGCGCGCGCCCAAGGCGCGGAGAAAGGCGCGATGAGCCTCGCGCACCAGGTAGCCGACGCTCTGGTCGGGCGGAAAATCCGCGGCTGCCTTCCGAGCCGGCGAAGCGGCCGCTGCGGGTTTTTTGCGGGCTTGACGATACCCGGGCGGCGGACTACTAAGAATACTTAGATATCTTTGCATTTGGATATCCTGACATTTGGCGCCCTTGCGAGCAAAGCTTTCCGGGCGCGCCGCCTCATTATACGGAGAGCTAACTGATACGGAGAGCTAACTGGAAGCAGTCGTGCAGAACCCCCCGAAAAACTCCTATCAATGGCCGCCCGAGGGTCTGGGCCGCGTACCCTACTGGGTCTACAGCGATCCCGAGGTCTACGCCCTGGAGCAGACGCGTATTTTTTCCGGCCCGTACTGGAATTACGTCGCGCTCGAGGCCGAGGTTCCTAAGCCCGGGGATTTTGTCCGCAGCCATGTCGGCGAACGCCCGGTGGTAGTCGTGCGCGACAAGCTCGGCGCGGTCAACGTGATACTCAACCGCTGCGCTCATCGCGGAGTGCAGTTCTGTCGCGTCAACTGGGGCAATACGCGCTCCTTCACCTGCCCATACCATCAGTGGACCTATGATCTGAAGGGCAGTCTCACCGGAGTGCCGTTTCGACGCGGGGTCAACGGGCACGGCGGGATGCCCGAGGATTTCGATCCGTCGCAACACGGGCTGACGCGGCTTGAAGTTGCAACGCGCCACGGCGTGATCTTCGCCAGCTTCGACTCCGCCGTGCCGGCGCTGGAAAAATATCTCGGCCCCGCGATGCTGCAATATTTCGATCGCGTCTTCGACGGACGCGAGCTGCGCGTGCTCGGCTATTCGCGCCAGCGCATCCCTGCCAACTGGAAGCTGATGTTCGAGAACATCAAGGATCCCTACCACGCGAGCCTGCTCCACGTCTTCCTTGTCACCTTCGGCCTATTTCGCGCGGACCAGCCCTCGGCGGTGAAGATGGATTCGAGCGGGATGCATTGCGTGCTCATCTCCAGCAAGGGCGAACAGAACCTCAACGCGACCACCAAGGAAATGAAAAACTTCCGCGCCGACTTCAAGCTCGCCGACCCGCGCCTGCTCGACCCGGTGCGCGAGTTTCCGGGCGAGGCCACGGTCGTGATGCAAACGCTGTGGCCCAACATCATCATCCAGCAGCAGTCGAACACGCTCGCGATGCGCCAGCTGGTGCCGCGCGGCCCGGAATTGTTCGACCTGATGTGGACGTTCTTCGGCTTCGCGAACGATACGCCCGAAATGATCCAGCGCCGCCTGCGCCAGGCGAACCTGATGGGGCCCGCCGGGCTGGTTTCGATCGATGACGGCGAGGTGATGGAGTACTCGCAGCAGGGCGTCCGCCAGCGTCCCGGCAGCGCCGGCATGCTCGAGCCCGGCGGCGCCGGCATACTCGAGATGGACGGACGCGGCACCGGTGACCAGGACCACATGGTGACCGAAGCGGCGATCCGCGCCTTCTACAAGCACTACCGCGAG
This sequence comes from uncultured delta proteobacterium, assembly GCA_963815255.1. GTDB lineage: Bacteria > Desulfobacterota > Binatia > Binatales > Binataceae > JAKAVN01. The sequence goes on from CAWFGH010000003.1 coordinate 212,661, forward strand.
GTGATGGAGTTCTGAGCCCGATGGCGCGCGCACAGCAGGACTTGCAAAACTTTGCCTTGCGGCTCGAAGTCGAAGAGCTCTACACCGAGTACGCTCACGTGCTCGACAACTTCGAGCTGGAGCAGTGGCCGCAGTTTTTCACCGACGATTGCCTCTACCAGATCGTCTCGCGGGAGAATCGTGAGCGCGGATTGCCGCTCGCGCTGATGCGCTGCGAGAGCAAGGCGATGCTGACCGATCGCGTGGTGACGATCCGCCAGACCCAGATGTTCGCGCCGCGCGCGCTGCGCCATCTGGTCAGCTCGCTCAGGATCGCGCCTGCGACCGCTGACGGTGTCGACGTGCAGGCTAACTACGCCGTGCTGCAAACCCTGGTCGACGATGAAACCCGTATCCTGAGCGCCGGCCGCTATATCGACACGCTCGTGCGCGACGGCGACGTGCTCAAATTCAAATCGCGCACCTGCGTGTATGACACCGTGCTGGTGCCGAACTCGCTGATTTATCCTTTATGATTTTGACGAGCAGATCCTGAGCCTTACGGGTTTATTCAGAGACAAATTCAATTCAGCGGCAAACTTAATTCAGAGGGCATCCGATGAGTGAAACAAAATCCCGATTCGTGGATCGCAGCGGTTACGTCACTCCCAAGCTCGACCTGTGGCCGTCAATCGTCGTCTCCAAGGAAGAAATCGACGCCGAGGTGAACCGGCTTGCAAGCCTGCCGCCGCCGGCCAATGGACGACGCCGTTCGCTTATCGTTCATCCCAACGAAACCGGCACCGGGCTTGCTCCCGGAATCCAGGTCGCGCTCGACGTGCTCAAGCCAGGCGAGCGCACCAAGCCGATCCGGCACAACTCCTCGCAAGTCAACTTCTGCATCCGCGGCCGCGGACAGGCGGTGGTCAACGGCAGGCAAATCAACTTCAGCCAGTACGACGTTTGGAATACGCCCTCGCTGAACGTTTACCAGAATTTTAACGACAGCGACGATCTACAGGTGCGGCTGACCTACAGCAACGCCGCGCTGCTGGAAAAGATGAACGCGCATATCGTCGAGGAAAATCCGCCAGCCGAAGAGATCAAGGGCGAGGCCCCGACTGGCGAGCCCGATGCGCGCCACGTCAATCCGTTCGGCACCTTCGCGCTCAACAACGACGGCGCCTACCTGCTCCCCTACGAAAAGCTGATAAGCCCCGACGTGATCGAATCGCCCGTGCTGTTCTGGCCGTGGCGCCAGGTGAAGGAGCATCTCGACAAATTGCAGGCGCTCGGCTCGTCCTACGTCGGGCGGCGGCTGTACTTGCTGTATAACCCGGCCACCGGGCGCACCAACGGCACGACGCACAATTTTTTCGCGACCATGACCGTGCGCCCGCCGCATATCGTCGACAAGCCGCATCGCCACGCCGCCGCCGCGATCAATTACTATTTCTCGGGCAGTGGCTACAGCACGGTGCAGGGCAAGGTTCTGCCGTGGAAGGCGGGCGACCTGATGCTGTCCGCGCCGGGATGGGCGGTGCACAACCACGCCTCGAACGACGAGCCGGTATACGAACTGACTATCCAGGATAGCCCGCTCAACATCGCGATGGATTCGCTGATGTGGCAGGAGGACCTGAAGCATCCGGCGCGCCTGTTGGGCTCGAGCTACGGCTTCGACACCAACCGCGCCAAGGTCGCGTAGCTATGCTGGCGCTTAACCGGAATTTCCTGCGCGGCTCCTATCCTCCGCTGGTTACGCCGTTTCGCGAGCGGCGCGGTCGACTACGACGCGTACGCGCGGATGGTCGAGCGGCAGGTGGCCGAAGGCTCGCACGGAATCGTCGTCAACGGCACCACCGCCGAGCCGAGCACGCTCAGCATCGAGGAACGCAACGAACTGGTCCGTCTCGCGGTGCAGACCGCGCGCGGCCGCGTTCCGGTCGTCGCGGCCACCGGCTCGCAATCGCACGCCGACACGATCGAGCTTACCGCGGCCGCGGAAAAGGCGGGCGCCGACGCCGTCCTGGTCGTGACGCCGTACTTCATCCGGCCGCCGCAGCGCGGCCTGGTCGAATACTATGTCGATATCGGTCGGCGCACGCGCCTCCCGATGCTCATCTACCACATACCCGGACGCGCGGCGGTTAGCGTCGAGGCGGCCACCCTCGAGCGCATCGCCGAGCGCGCGCCCAACCTGGTCGGGATGAAGCACGCGGCCAACGACCTCGCGCTGGTTACCCAGGTGCTCGCGCGGATGGGTAACGACTTTCGCATCTTCGTCGGATTGGAAGAACTGAGTTTTCCGATGATGGCGATCGGCGCGTGCGGCCTGATGAATGCCGCGGGCAATCTGAAACCCAAGGCGCTCGCGCAGATGTGCGAGGATGTATTCGCCGAGCGCCTCGCCCCCGCGCGTGCCGCGCACGACGCGCTGTTCGAGCTCAACCAGGCGATCTTCTTCGACACCAATCCTACGCCGCTCAAATACATGATGAAGCGGATGGGGCTGCTCGAAACGGAAGAGCATCGCCTGCCGATGATGTCGGCGACGCCTGAGCTGGCCGCGCGGCTTGACGGCGTACTCACCCGCGCCGGTCTGATTGGGGCAACTGCGTAATTGGAGTGGAATCGAATGAGCACGCACAAAAGCGCGGACGAACCGCGGCGCAAGATTAATCCGCTCTACAACGATCGCAAGCTCAAGCTCGGCACGTTCTCCAGCAACCTGAGCCACGGATGCGCGATCACCACCATCGATGGCGTGCTGAAGGCGGACTGGCAGAGCACGCTCACGTTGGCGCGGCTCGCGGATGAGATGGAGTTCGAAGCGCTGGTGCCGGTGGGCCGCTGGAAGGGCTTCGGCGGCGTTACGAATTTCAACGGCGCCGGCTTCGAGCCATACACCTGGGCCGCCGCGATCGGCGCCACGACAAAATACTCCGCCGTCTTTGCGACCTCGCACGTCCCGACGGTGCATCCGATCATGGCCGCCAAGCAGGCCGCGACGATCGATCATGTCACGGGCGGGCGCTTCGCGCTCAACATCGTCACCGGATGGTTTCTGCCCGAGATCGAGATGTTCGGCGCGCCGCAGATGGATCACGATCTGCGCTACGATTGCGCGATCGAATGGCTCGACATCATCAAGCGCCTTTGGACCGAGGACGAGGAATTCGACTACAGCGGCAAGTACTACCAGATCAAGAAAGGGATTCTGCGTCCCAAGCCGATCCAGGCGCCCTATCCGGTTGTCATGAACGCAGGCGGTTCCGAAAAGGGACGCCATTACGCGGCCAAGTATTGCGACGTGGCGTTCGTCATTTTCGATCCCGATGATTTTGCCGGCGCCAAGGCTCGGGTCAGGAGCTATCGGGAACTCGCGCAGCGCGAATACGGCCGCGATATCCAATTGTGGACCGCCGCCTACGTCGTGCAGGGAAACACGGAAAAAGAAGCCCGGGACTTTTTCGATTACTACGTCCATCAAAAAGGCGATTGGGTCGCGGTGACCAACCTGGTCGAAACGATGGGTATCGCCGCGAAAACTCTGCCGCCCGAGACGCTGCGCTCGATGAAAGCGCACTTCATCGCTGGATGGGGTGGCTATCCGCTCGTCGGCACCAACGAACAGATCGTCGACGGCCTGGGACGGCTCTCGGAGATGGGCCTCGACGGCGCGGTGCTCTCGTGGCCGCGCTACATCGACGGCATGCGGCAATTCAAACAGGAGATCATGCCGCTCGCCACGCAAGCCGGGCTTCGTTGAGGACGCGCGCCAAGTAAATTTCGGCGCAGGGAGAAATTTCGACGAGGAGAGTTCGAGATGTCTGACGCGAGCCAACAAACAATCGACCAAAGAGAACTCGTCGCCTCAATTCCGCGCGAGCTTTACTACTCGGGCGGCTGGCACGCCGCTGCCGAGGGCGCTCGGACCGACGTTTGGAGCCCCTCGACGGGGCAATCGTTGGGCAAAGTCGCGTGGGCCGGAGCGGAGGACGTCGATCGCGCGGTGCGCGCGGCCCATGCAGCATTTTTCCAATGGCGGGACGTGAAGCCGCTCGAGCGCGCGAAGATCCTGCGCGAGGTCGCGGCGCTGCTCCGCCGGCACGGACGCGAACTCGCGCTCATCGACGCCGCCGACTGCGGCAATCCGATCGCCGAGATGATAAACGACTCGGCTATCGGCGCCGCCAGCGTGGAATACTTCGCCGGCCTGGTCAGCGAAGTCAGAGGCAGCACGATCCCGATGGGCCCCGGCGTGCTGAACTACACGCTGCGCGAGCCGCTGGGTGTGATCGCGCGCATCAACGCATTCAACCATCCATTGTTGTTCGCCGCGATGCGCACGGGCGCGCCGCTCGCCACCGGCAACACTCTCATCGTCAAGCCGCCCGAGCAGGCGCCACTTTCCTCGTTGCGATTCGCGGAGCTTGTCGGACCGCTTTTTCCGCCCGGCGTGTTCTCCGTGCTTCCGGGCGGACGCGAGTGCGGCGCCGCACTGACGACTCATCCGCTGGTCGCGAAAGTCGGGCTTATCGGCTCGGTGCCGACGGGGAAAGCGATCATGCGGGCGTCGGCCGATTCGCTCAAGAAGGTGGCGCTCGAACTCGGCGGCAAGAACGCGCTTATCGCCTATCCTGACGCCAACCCCGATAAAGTTGCCGCCGGAATCATCCGCGGGATGAACTTCACCTGGTGCGGCCAATCCTGCGGCTCGACCAGCCGCGCTTTCGTGCATGAGGCGATCCACGACGCGGTGCTGGAGCGCATAGTCGCGGCGGCGCGCGCGATAAAGCCCGGCATCCCCACCGAGCAAAGCACGATGATGGGCAGCCTGATCAGCAAGGAGCAGTTCGACAAGGTCATGCGCTACATCGGTTACGGGGTCGAGGACGGCGCGCGGCTGGTCGCAGGCGGCAAATCGCCGCAGGATGCGCATCTCAGCAAAGGCTTCTTCATCGAGCCGACGATTTTCGCCGACGTCACGCCCAAGATGCGGATCGCGCGCGAAGAAATCTTCGGCCCGGTGCTGAGCGTGTTTCGATGGACGGACGAGGCCGAGATGCTGCAGGCCGTTAACGACGTCGAGTATGGCCTGACCGCTTCGATCTGGACCCGCGACCTCGCCACCGCGCATCGTACCGCCGCGCGCGTCGAAGCCGGCTACGTTTGGATCAACTCCTCGAGCGCGCATTACCTCGGCGCACCGTTCGGCGGTTACAAACAGTCGGGCGTCGGCCGGGAGGAGTCGATCGAAGAACTGATGGACGCGACGCAAATCAAAAATGTGCACGTCGAGTTCGATGCCTGACGCTGCGCGCGTGATCGACGAACTTGTGGCGGCAAATCATATCCTGTTCGACCAGGGCGTGGTCGATGGGTTCGGGCACGTCAGCGTCCGCCATCCGACGAACGGCGACCGGTTCCTGCTGGCGCGCAGTATCGCGCCGGCGCTGGTCACGGCCGGCGATATCATGGAGTTCGACCTCGATGGGAATCCTCTCGACGCCGGCGGCCACGCTCTCTACCTTGAACGGTTCATCCATAGCGAGATATACCGCGCGCGGCCCGACGCCGGCGCGGTCGTGCACAGCCACTCGCCGTCGGTCGTGCCCTTCAGCGTGGCCAAGGACGTGCCACTCCGCGCCGTCTGGCATCTCGGCGGAATTCTGGGTGAAGGCTGTCCGGTCTTCGAAATTCGCGAGGTCGCCGGGCCGGGCACCGATCTGTTGATTCGCAACCGCGCTCTGGGAGCGGCCCTGGCGAAATCGCTCGGGCCAGGAACGGTCGTGTTGATGCGCGGGCACGGCTGCACGGTCGTGGGATCGACGGTGCGCCACGCGGTTTTCAACGCGATTTACACCGAGATCAGCGCCGCGCTGCAGGCCGAAGCGATACGGCTCGGCGCGGTGATTTATCTTACCCGCGAAGAGGCGGAGGCCGCCGCGGCCTGCAACGCCGCGCAGATCGACCGGTCCTGGGAGTTGTGGAAAATGCGGGCGGAGCGGCGCCTTCAGCCCCAGACTTGACGCGCCGTTTCCACGACCAGTTCCAACTTGCGCTTCTGATCGTCTTCGCTCAGCAAGTTGCCGACAAACTCCGAAGCGAAACCGCACTGCGGGCTGAGCGCCAGTTGTTCGAGCGCGACATAGCGGCCGGCCTCGTCGATTCGGCGCTTCAGGTCGTCAATCGTTTCGAGTTGCGCCACCTTGGTGCTGACCAGTCCGAGCACCACGGTCTTGCCCTTGGGCACGAAGCGCAGCGGTTCGAAACCGCCGGCGCGCGGCGAGTCGTACTCGAGCAGGAAACGATCGTGGTGCAGTTCGTTGAACAGCATCTCCGCGATCGCGTCGTAGGCGCCCTCGCGATGCCACATGCTGCGCTGATTTCCGCGGCATAAGTGAATTCCGAAGGTCACGCCGCCGAAGCCGCGAATCAGATCGTTGTCGGCCTTGAGCGAGCGCCTGAAATTGGCGATCGGATCTTCACCGCGCGCCCGCATCGCGTCGAGCGACGGGCCGTCGACGTAAGCGGTGTAGCCGGGCGCGTCGATATGAACGTAGCGGCATCCCTCATCGGCGAGGCCTGTGATCATCGCGCGCTCGACTTCGACCACGTCGGCAAGGAAACCCTCCATCGCCGGGTAAACGTGCGTGGAGTTGGCAAGGTCGACGCGCTGCGAAATCCGATCCGGTCCGATCAACGTAACCTTGACCGGCTTGCGCGCGACCGCGGCCGCGTAGCTGTACTCCTCGAGCACGAGGTTGCGCCTAAGGCGCAGCCGCTCGACCACGCGCTGGCGCTGGACCACAGGCGTTCCCTTGGCGCGTTCGTCGCTCAACGGCAGATCGAAGCGCTGGAGCGGCTGTGCGCCCGCGGTCCGCTGGTCGTAGAAATCCAGCGTCGGGCGGCCGCTGTCGTAACCCGAGACCGCTTCGCCGAAGCTGTCCTGGAAGTTGAGCCGGCGAAACTCACCGTCGGTGACGACGTCGAGGCCGATTTGCTCTTGCAGGCGGATCGCGCGATCGACTGCGTCGTTTTCGGCCGCGCGAAACTCGCCCTCGCCGATCTCGCCGCGCTCGTAACGAGAACGGGCGTCGGCCAGCGCGCCGGGCCGCAGCAGGCTGCCGACGACGTCGGTGCGGATGCCGTCGAGCCCTTTCATCTAGATGAATGCGAGGCCGCCGTCGCAGTTGATCGTCTGGCCGGTGATGAACGCGGCGTCGTCCGAGGCGAGGAACGCGGCCACGCCAACCAGGTCCGCCGGCGTTTCGTGATGCTTGAGGCATTGCATCTTGAGCATCGCCTCTTTCTGTTCCGGAGTGACGGTGGCGCGCGCGATCTCTGTGTAAACCGGCCCAGGCGTGATCGCGTTGACGCGCACGTTGAACTCGCCCAGCTCGCGCGCCATCGCGCGCGTGAGGCCGAGCACTCCCGCCTTGGACGCCATGTAGTGCGCGTAACCCGGACGCGCCAGCATGTACGCCGCCGACGAGATGTTCACGATCGCCCCGCTCTTCTGCTCGCGCATCGGCGCGCTGCACGCCTTACCGGCGAGCCACACGCCCTTGAGATTGACCGCCATCAGGCCGTCCCATTCGGCGACACTCATTTCCCAAAACGGCTTCATCTGGATGGTCGAGAAAATCGCCGCGTTGTTGATCAGCACGTCGACGTGGCCGAATGCCTTCAGCGCCTCGTCGACCATCTGCTTGCACGAGGCCTCGCTGGAGACGTCAGTGGTGCAGAAGATCGCATTGGCGCCGGAGTCGGTGACTTCGGCCAGCACGCTGCGGCCCTTGTCCGCGTTGACGTCGGCCAGCACGACGTTGCATCCTTCGTCGCGGAACCGGCGGGCGTATGCGCGGCCGATACCTTGAGCGGCGCCGGTCACGATCACGGTTTTGCCTGCCAATCCATTTAGAGGCATGGGTCACACCTCCTTTGAGCGATGAGCTGGTTCGTCCCCGGCATTACCTCGGGTTTTGCGCACAAACGAAGCATCCGGAAAACACTTAGCAATCTAAGTAATTTGCTTATTATCACCGGCGCGGCTTGAGCGTCAAGCCTATCGGCCGCCGTCCCGGCTAGCGCGGTGCGCGCGCATCGATCAGTGCCTTGAGCCGCGCCGGCAGTGCGCTGTGGAATTCCATCGGGGCGCCCGAAACCGGATGGCGAAACTTCAGCTCGCACGCGTGCAGCGCGAGCCGTCGCGCGGGATCGGTCTTTGGGCCGATTTTGGCGCCGTATTTGCGATCGCCGATAACCGGATGACCCAGCGCGGCCAGTTGTACGCGGATCTGGTTGCGGCGCCCGGTTTCGAGCGTAAGCTCGAGCAGCGACCTGGCTCCTTTCGCGCGAACAACGCGATAGTGCGTGATCGCCAGTTCGCCGCCCTCCTCGACGCGATGAACCGTAAGTGACTTGCTTTCAACCAGCCTGTCCTTGAGCGTCCCCTGCGCATCGGCCGGCAGACCTTCGACGACCGCGAGGTATCTTTTGATCACGCCCTTCCAGTCCCGCTGGAGCGCGGCCTGCGCCGACTCAGTCCTTGCGAACATCATCAGGCCGGAGGTTTCGCGGTCGAGCCGATGGACGATGAAAACCTGTTGTGCCGGGGTTTTCATCAGCGCCTTCAGATGCGTGTTGAGGATTCGATACGCGGTCTTCTCCTTTTCGCGCTCCGAGCCCATCGAAAGCAGGCCCGCCGGTTTCTCGACCACGACGACCGCATCGTCGAGATGCACGATCGTGAGTCCATAGCGCTCAAGCGCAGCATCGCTGGCCTGCTTGCGCGCCGCGATAGTCACGACATCGCCGGGCGCCAATTCCGTGTCGTGACGGACCGTCGCCTTGCCCTTCACGGTCACCGCCCGGAACCGGAGCAGGTCCTTCGCCTGCTTGCGCGACAATCCGAGCGGCAGTCCGGTCAGGTATGGCAGGAGCTCGCACCTGCAGGAGACCTGGAACTGGCGAACGATGGTCATCTTGATGCTCGTTCGATAATGCTCAGCTTGTTGATGTTCAGCCTGCTCGAGCGATTCGATTGACTCGATGAAGTTTAGCCACAGACTGCGCCGGTCGGGAACGCGGGCGTTGGCTTGGATTTTGCGTACGACGTGTCAGGATCGTTCATTATGAAAGTTCATCCGTTCAGCGATCTCGACCTCGACATCGCACGCACCCGAATCGTGCTGTCGTTGCTCGCGATGCTCTCGCTGTATATCGATCCGACCACGGCGGGCGGCCTGTTTCACTTGACCTTCTACGTGCTGGCGACTCTGCTCTGCCATCTGACCTATAGTGTCGGGACTTATTTTCTTCTTGAATCGCAGATCGGCAAGCGCTGGCTGCCGACGGCCACGACGCTGCTCGATCTGTTCTTCGCGATGGCGATCGCGTACCTGACCGAAGGCCAGACCGGTCCTTCTTATGTTTTTTTCGTGTTCGCGATTATCGCGGTCGGCGTGCGCGCAACGCTGCGTGCAATAGTCCATATCACGCTGTTGGGAGTGGCGCTTTACCTGGTAGTGATTTCCGCCCACAACCGGATGTCCGGCGCCTACGTGATGCGCGCCGTGTACCTGGCGATCGCGGGCTACCTGGTCGGATTTTTTGCGCAGCAGCGAGCGAACTACGAAACGCGGGTGCGCGAGCTCGAAGCGCAAGCTGAACGGCAGTCGATCGCGCGCCTCCTGCACGACAGCTACGTGCAGTCGCTTGCCGGCGTCAACCTTCGCCTGGAAAGCTGCCGCCAGTTGTTGCGCCGGGGGCACCCGGACGACGCCTCGCAGGAGTTGAAAGAGCTACAGCTTGGAGTGAAACGGCAATTCGACGAGGTGCGCGAATACGTGCGCTCGCTGGCCGGAGTCGATTCGAACTCGACGCACGAGATTGCGGATATCTCGGCCGATCCGGAAATAAGAATAAACGGCGTGTTCGACGGCAGCAGCCGGCTGGGCGAACGGATCCTGCAGATAATGCTCGAGGGGCTGCGCAACGCGCGCAAACATGCGCGGGCGACTTTGGTGCGGATCGATGCGTCCGAAATTGCCGGGCGGGTGCTGATCACGATAGCGGACGACGGCGTTGGCTTTCCGCCTGCGGCCGATCCTCCATGGACGATCGCTTCCCACGTCGCCGAGACGGGCGGCCGGCTGAGCTTCAGCGAGAGCGGTCCTGCCTGCCTGGAAATCGAGATACCCAAAGTCTGACCAACGTCCGACAAAGACTGACAAAGTCTGGCAAAATTTGAAGGGAGTGCTTCCCTTGAACCAATTGCGTTTGATAATCGCCGATGACCATGCGCTTTTCCGCCAGGGATTGCGTTCGCTGCTGGCGCTCGAGGGCCTCGAAGTAACCGCCGAAGTCGAACAGGCGAGCGGTCTGGAAGCCGCGCTCGCTGCTAATCCATGCGACATCCTGCTGCTCGATTTGCAGATGGAACAGTGGTCGATGGACCAGATTGCGGAGGTCTCGCGCAAGACGGCGATAATCGTCCTAACTGCGAATGAGAGCATCGAAACCGGACTGACGGCGCTGCGCCTGGGAGCGCGCGCGATCGTGCATAAGCGCTTCGCGATCGAATCGCTGATGACGGCGATCCGGGCCGTCGCCGACGGATTGGTCTGGATGCCGCCCGCGATGCAGGCGGCATTGGTCGCACAGGACAGCCCTGCGGCGAAGAAACTGACTGCGCGCGAATCGGAAATCGTGCGCTACGTGGCCATTGGAATGCGCAACGCCGAAGTGGCCGCGCGCCTCTCGCTCAGCGAGAGCACGGTCAAAACTCATCTGACTAACATTTTTCAGAAACTTGGAATTCGTGATCGGACAGAACTCGCCCGTTACGCGATCAGGACTGGGCTGGTAACAGTCCAAGACAACTGATGATCCGCTGAGGGATCCGCCGACCGTCGTCAAACGATCGGCTGTTGCGCTGCGCAGCGCCTGCCAAGCGGGCGGCATATGCATGCCCCGCAAGCAGCCTCGCCTGAAGACAATACGGTCTCGCCCGAGCTGGAAGCCCCATACACGGGCTAATCTATAACTTTCGACTGAGGATGGTCTCAATCGTTAGTGCTACCAATAGCTCGTCTTTAGGTTGAGTTGCCGGACTTTTGAGTCATGGCACTTTCATTGCTGTCTCAACAACGCTCGCATTGCGTTCAACCTGGGTGCTCCCGCGCCATCTGCGCCCGCAGTACGGTTCGCGGAGCTATGGGTTCGACGCGAGAAGCCTAACCGTATCTCAACCGGAGGAACTCAACTATGGGGGCGAATAGCAAACAAGGTTGGTACTTACTCCTCTTTCTTGTTGGATTCACCTTCTTGGTGGCGGGCCTGGTCTACTTGGGTCCTATTTTTAGCTTGTTCGGACTGGCCTGTCTGATTGCTTCCCTGGTCGGATTTTATCGCATCAAGCCTCTGGAACACGCCACAACGCCAGAGACGCTGTCCGTGGTACCTCCGGCAGCCGCGTCCAAGCCGGAGCGTGCCGTCGGATCACGCTGAGTCGACTAATAAGGACGATCAACGGGAAAGCCAATGAAAGTACTAGGTTTGTTAATAGCCGTGCTTGGATGGCTAATCGCGGTGAGCAGCGTCGAGTTGTCGGGCGTCGTGGTTCAAACCTTTGTAGCAGTGTTTGGACTACTGGTCGCCTTGGGCGGAGTGCTCGGCGTTCTCAACGGCGCTCATCTGAAGAACGCCATCTGGAAAAGCTGAATCTCGGTTCCCGAGAAGGATTTCAGGGAGATATTGGGGAGACATGCGAATGATCGCTAGAGTCAACAAGCTTAGGCGCATGGTATCGCTGCTGCTCGCGGCCCTATGGCTGTGCGCCGGAATGATGCCGGCAGTCGTGTGGGCGACGGATCCGCCTGGGGTGCAGTTGGCGCAGGCCTCCACCCCGGCGCCGGCCACAGCCGCGAAGGCTCCTCCGCCGGTTCCGATCACTGACGCTGACCTAAAGGCAATCACCGGGCCCAAGCCCGACGACCTGGCCAAAGGCGACCCCGGCGGCACGCTCACCGGCACCGTGAATGACATCGTCGTGAGCGATTCCAAAAAAGGGTTGACGCTTGCCGACCTGGTCAACATGGTCGGCCAGAACCGCATCGCGATCAACTTCGTCTGGACGCTTGTCACTGGTTACCTCGTAATGTTCATGCAGGCGGGCTTCGCGTTGGTCGAGACCGGACTGTGCCGCGCAAAGAACGCCAATCACACCATGATGATGAACTTCATGGTGTATGGGTTCGGGCTGTTTGCCTACTGGGTGATGGGCTTCGCGTTGCAGCAGGGCGGCTGCGCGCCGAACACCAACCTGGGGGGACTCAGTCCACTCAACTCGGAATTCGCGGTCAACTTCCTAGGCGGCAAGACATGGGGACTCTTCGGACAGAGGGGATTTTTCCTCAGCGGCTCGACTTACGATGTGGGCGTGATGGTGATGTTCCTGTTCCAGATGGTCTTCATGGATACCGCGGCCACGATCGTCACTGGAGCCGCAGCCGAGCGCTGGAAGTTTGCTGCGTTCGCGATATCGAGCATGTTCCTCGCGGCTATCACCTATCCGCTCTATGGTAACTGGGCATGGGGCGGTGGATGGCTCTCGCAACTCGGCACCAATTATCACTTGGGCCATGGCTACTGCGACTTCGCGGGTTCGGGAGTAGTGCACGCGGTGGGCGGTGTAAGCGCGCTGGCGGTTTCGATGATCATCGGGGCGCGAATCGGAAAGTATCGGCGCGACGGCAAACCCAACCCGATGCCGGGCCACGACATCACGATGGTCCTGCTCGGGTGCTTCATACTGGCCTTTGGCTGGTTCGGGTTTAACCCCGGTAGCACGCTGGGCGCGTCGGGCGCCGGCAACCTCAGGATAGGCTCGATCGCGGTCAACACGATGCTAGCCGGATGCACCGGCTCGTTCGCCTCGCTGCTCTACATGTGGATCCGCTTCGGCAAGCCTGACGCATCGATGGCGGGCAACGGTTTGCTGGCCGGGCTGGTCGCGATTACGGCGCCTAGCGGATTCGTGAACACGGTTGGCGCAGTGATCATCGGGTTTGCGGCCGGAATGATCGTTTGCCTCAGCGTCGAGTTTGTCGAACGCGTGCTGAAGGTAGACGATCCGGTCGGAGCAATCTCGGTGCACGGGACCTGCGGCCTGTGGGGAGTAATGTCAGTCGGTTTGTTCGCTGACGGTACGAGCAACTACGGTGGCAGCTGGAACGGAGTGGACGGGTCGGTGCGTGGGTTGTTCTACGGCGACCCGAGCCAATTCGTTGCGCAGCTTATCGGATGCACGACGCTGGTTGGGATCGTGTTCACGATTTCCTACCTCGGAAATTGGCTAATCGACGGACTGATCGGCCAGCGCGTGGGTGCGGCGAGCGAACTGGAAGGCCTCGACCTGCCCGAGATGGGCGCGCTCGGATATCCGGAATTTCAACTGGTAACTTCCGGCCTCGGGCGTTCGATCGAGATCGCGGACTGACGGAGGATTGCTTCAATGGCAGGGCAAATCATCTTCGGAGTGCTGATATTGATCGTGTTCACGCTGTGGCAGATGGTCAAACCCGGCAAGAGCGTGTTCGACAAGTAGCCGGCGCGCGCTTAGAGGCCGATGGCAGTGCAGAGCGCAATATCGCAGGATGAGGGCTTGGCGACCGACAAAAAACCAACGCCAATCATCCGCGATGCCGAGCAGTTGCTCAGGCGCGGGATCGATGCGCTCGAACATGATCGGTTCGAGGAGGCGGCTGGTCTGTTAAAACAGGCGGTCGACCTGGCGCCGGAATCGCCGATGGCATCGCTGGCATTGGGAATCGCGCTCGTTCGCCTCCTCCGAATTCCCGAAGCGACAGCCGCGCTGGAGAACGCCATCGCGCTCGATCCGCAGGGTTTCTATCCTCGCTTTCGAATGGCCGAGCTCTACATGCGTGTAGGACTCGTGGCCCAGGCTGAGGAGGAGCTAACTCGCGCGATGGATCTCAGCACCAGCGATTACGAGCGTCGGCTGGTCCGGGAACTGCGCGCGCTCGATCGCAAACGGGCGCCGCGACGCGTCTGGCGTCCCGACTTCGCCGGCTTCTTTAGCAGAAGACCGAAGCACTGAAACGGAGAACCTGCCTGTGACCAAGGAACGGCACCTCGTACTAACCCTCACCACCGGCGTACTCGCGGCCGGAGCGGCGATCGCAGTGTTCGGCGCGCCGCCGATACCGGTGGCTGCCGGCGTGCTGATAACGGTTGCGTGGTTGATCAAACGCGGCCCGGCCGTCTGAACGCTGACGCGCGATCCTGGAGGAGTTCAAGTGAAAAAGATCGAAGCCATCATCAAGCCCTTCACCCTGGACGCCGTGAAGGAAGAGCTGCAAAAGGTCGGGATTACTGGCATGACCGCCTACGAAGTCAAAGGCTTCGGCCGTCAGAAGGGCCATACCGAGATGTATCGCGGCTCCGAGTACGTGGTCGATTTCCTGCCGAAGGTCAAGCTCGAAATAATTGTGCGCGATGACCAGGCCAGCTCGGTGGTGCAAGCCATCACGCGCAAGGCGCAAACCGGAAAGATTGGCGACGGCAAGATCTTCGTCTCCGATCTGAGCGATGTAATCCGCATCCGCACCGAAGAGCACGGCGACAGCGCCATCTGAACTGCCTGTAATTGAATGGTACCGGCGCTTGGTCTGATTCTGCTGGCGGTGTTACTCGGGCCGGTACTGATAAAGCCGGTCGAACGTAATATCGAGGTCTTCTTCCTGATCGTTGGGGCGCTGGCAGCAGCAGTAAGCGGGCAATGGAGCTGGCCGCTGCTGCACGCTGCGGCAACCGAGCCAATCGCGCTGACCGTCGCGGTCTTGGTTTTCGGCGCAATTGCGCGCCTGATGCGCCCGACCTTCGATCGCTGGATCGAGCGCCTGCTCGGCGTGATGTCAGCACATTGGATCTACTTCATCCTGATCGTCGCACTCGGCCTGCTATCTAGCGTAATCACCGCAGTCATCGCCGCGTTGATCCTGGTCGAAGCTATCTCGTTGCTCAATCTGGACCGCAAGAGCGAGATAGCCGCGGTCGTCCTAGCCTGCTTCGCTATCGGTCTTGGCGCAGCACTCACGCCAGTCGGCGAACCGCTGGGGACGATCGCAATAGCCGCACTCCACGCCGATTTCTGGTATCTCGTCCGGCTGCTCGGCTGGCTGGTGGTCGCCGGAATATTGATTGTCGGGATCGTGAGCCTCATCTTCCCGGTCCGGCACGGAGAATCACTGAAGGCTCAGCGCGATGAACAAACTTGGACGGAAGTGGCTGTCCGCGCCGGCAAGGTGTACCTGTTCGTGGCCGGCCTGGTGGGACTGTCGTGGGGACTGAGACCGCTGGTCGACGTCTTCATAAGCAGGATGCCCGGGTCGGCGCTCTTCTGGCTCAACAGCATCTCGGCCGTAGTCGACAATGCAACGCTCACTGCCGCCGAGATAGGTCCCTCTCTAAGCATCGCGCAACAGCGCGCCGTTCTCATGGGCCTGCTCATCAGTGGAGGCATGCTGATTCCCGGCAACATACCGAACATCGTGGCAGCTGGGCACCTCGGTATCGGCAGTCGCGAATGGGCGCGCGTCGGGCTGGTGACAGGACTACCGCTGATGGCGCTGTGCTTCGCCGTCCTGCTGTGGATGGGCTAAGCGCACAGCGAGGACGCGTCACCTTACACAAGCGCTGGCACTCTTGGTGTGCTTCGTGATCGCCGATTTCCGCGGGCAGCATCTGCCTGCTCTGCAAGCAGTCTCGATTGAACACGACCCGCCACTGTTGACGAAATATCGCGTCAACCGAGCCGAATTTACGATCATCGATTGGTGTTCTATCAGCCGTTAGTCGTAGCCCGTCGTCAGTCTCAGGATTGACGTTCTTTTACAAGACTAACGGTACGTTCATTGCTCTGGAGCGGCTGATCGAATTGCGCACACACGAAACTTGGCTGATGGCGTCGACAATGCGCGCAGCGAACCAGCAGGAGGAGACATCAGAGTGTTCGGCGAAAGAATAGCAGGGACCTACGGTTTGTTTCTGGAGAGGTTGCGAGACGCGGACGTTCGAAAGAAAGCGGGCTCGCTGTTGCTCGGTAAGATGATCGGCCTCGCGATCGTCCTCTTCCTGGCCTCGAAATGGTATCTGCCCACGCAAGCTTACGCGGACACCGCTCCGGCGCTGCCGCCGCCGCATATCAACGCGATCAACACGGTGTGGACGCTGGTCGCGGCCTACCTGGTTTTCTGCATGCAGGTCGGTTTCGTGATGCTGGAGTCAGGTTTCGCGCGTTCCCGTGAGACCGTCAACATCCTGGTCGAGGGAATCGCCGACACCTGCATCTGCGGCATCACCTTCTGGCTGTGGGGCTTCGCGTTCATGTTCTGTCCCGGCACGCCATGGATCGGCACCACCGGCTTCATGCTCCACGGTCTCCCGGCGACCTATGGCACTACGGGCGTGCCCCTGCTCGCGTACTGGGTCTTCCAATACGCGTTCGCAGATACGTGCTCGACGGTTACCTCGGGAGCGATGATCGGACGCTGCGACTTCATTGGCGACCTGCTCTACAGCGTCGGCGTCACGGGTTTCATCTATCCGATTATCGGTCACTGGGCGTGGGGTCCGGACGGTTGGCTCGCCAACATGACTCCCATCCCGTTCCACGACTTTGCTGGTTCCACGGTCGTGCACACGATTGGCGGCACCATTTCGCTGGCTGGAGCAATCGTGCTCGGTCCACGGCTCGGCCGGGTCTTCAAGCGCGACGGCGGTCAGCCGATGAAGCCGCACGATTTGATCATCGGCGCGACCGGCGGACTCATCCTGTGGTTCGGATGGTACGGGTTTAACCCCGGAAGCACGCTGTCCGCGCTCGACTCTCAGGGCATCGGTCGCGTGTCCTTCAACACTACCCTGGCGGCCTGCTCAGCCGGTCTGACTTCACTCTTTTACTCCTACTTCAAGAGCGGGAAATGGGATCTGGCTCTGACGGTCAACGGCTTCCTGGCCGGGCTGGTCGCGATCACGTGTCCCTGCTACTGGGTCGACCCCGAAGGCGCGTTTCTCCTCGGGATCGGCGCAGGCATCGTCGTGGTTTGGGGCATCGATCTGCTCGAATATCTGCGCATCGACGATCCGATCGGAGCGGTTCCCGTACACATGGTCGCTGGCATCTGGGGCACCCTTTCCCTGGGGCTGTTTGCGGCCGGCAAATACGGCGCGCCTACTCCGTTGGGGGCCGACACGAGCACGGTTGTCACCGGGCTCTTCTACGGCGGCGGACTAGGGGTCCTGAAGGCGCAAATGATCGGAAGCTTCTCGATCACGATCGCGACTTTTATCGTATCGATGGCGCTGATGTACGCCATCCACTTTGGCTTCAGATTGCGTATCCCGACCGAGGGCGAGATCGAGGGACTCGATTTGCACGAGCACGGGTTCCCGGCCTACCCCGAATACGTGGTCACGGGCGAGGACGGATGTCCCAAGACGATCGACGACGTACCGGTCGGCCGCCGCACAGGGACGAAACTTCCGCGGATCGGAATGAAAAAGGCCAGCTAAATAAACGGTAGGTTGGCCGGCTCCAAAACGGAGCCGGCCAACTCTCATTTTGGGCTGTCGAACAAATCCAACGCGCTGACTAACCCGGCTGCGCCCGCGCCGGTCCATATAGTCCAAAGAAACCGTGCCGAACAGATCAGATACCCTCGCCAACAGCGAACGGCGCACGCTGACCGGTATCTTTATCGGGCCGCCGCGCGATGTAAAAGATCCTGCGATCTTTCACTCGATGTCGCTGGTGGCCTTTCTTGCATGGGTGGGCCTTGGATCGGACGGCTTGAGCTCGTCGTGCTACGGCCCCGAGGAAGCCTTCATCGCACTCGGCCCGCATCAGTACCTGGCGGTTTTCCTGGCGCTCCTGATGGCGCTGACGGTCTTCATAATCTCTGCGTCGTACTGCCAGACGATCGATCAATTTCCCACCGGAGGCGGCGGATACCTGGTCGCGACCAAATTGCTCGGGCGCGAGGCCGGCCTGGTCTCCGGATGCGCCTTGATCGTGGATTACGTGCTGACGATCTCGATCTCGATCGCCAGCGGCGCCGACGCGATCTTCAGCTTCCTGCCGATCCAATGGGCGCCGTTCCGGATGTACGTTTGCATCGCCGTGGTGCTGGCGATGGTCGGGATGAACCTGCGCGGGGTGAAGGAATCGGTGCTCACGCTGTTGCCGATTTTCATCTCCTTCGTCCTGATGCACACCCTGCTCGTGGTTTACGCGCTGGTCGCGCGCGAGGGCGACCTGCCCGCGATCGCCGTCAACGCCATCCGCCAGGCGCATGACGGCTTCGGCTCGCTCGGCATGCTCGGGCTCGCGGTGATTTTCTTCCGCGCTTACAGCATGGGCGCGGGAACCTACACGGGAATCGAGGCGGTCAGCAACGGCCTGCCGATCCTGCGCGAGCCCAAATCGATAACCGGCAAGCGCACCATGATCTACATGGCCGTGTCGCTGGCATTCATCGCCGGCGGGATCCTGATCGCATACCTGCTCGAGGGTGTCGAACCGCATAGCGGCAAGACGCTCAATGCGGTGCTGTTCGAGCAGCTGACCGCCCGATGGCGTATCGGCGGACTGAACGTCGGCCCTTGGGTCGTCACCTTCACGCTGCTGACCGAGGGCGCGCTGCTGTTCGTCGCGGCGCAGACCGGTTTCGTCGGCGGACCACAGGTGCTGGCGACGATGGCGGTCGATCGCTGGGTGCCGCGGCGCTTCGCCAGCCTGAGCGAACGCCTGGTCACGCAGGACGGCGTGCTCGCGATGGGTATCGCCGCGGTAGTGATACTCTTCCAGACCCGCGCCGAGGTGAGCTTCCTGGTCGTGCTCTACGCGATCAACGTATTTGTGACTTTCACGCTTTCGCAACTCGGGATGAGCCGTCTGTGGTGGAACGCGCGCGCTACCGAGCCGAAATGGATTCGCAAGCTACTGGTCAATGGAATCGGATGCCTTTTCACGGCGATGATTCTCCTGCTGACGGTCACGCTGAAATTTAACCAGGGCGGATGGATAACCGTTGCGATGACCGGTAGCGTGGCCGCCGCCTGCTACCTGGTTCGCCGTCACTACGAGCGCGTCAAGCGCGCGATCGAACGGCTCGAAGTGGATGTGCTGCCGCAACTCTTCAGCGCCCCCGCAAAACAGGCCGCGCCGCGCGATCCCGCCCTGCCCACCGCGGTCCTGATGGTCAACGGCTTCAATGGACTCGGACTTGCGACGCTAACCAGCATCGCGACCCTCTTTCCTGATCAGTTTCGCAACGTGGTCTTCATTAGCGTGGGCGAGGTCGACTCGGCTCTCTTCAAGGGACCCGAGGAACTACAGCAGCTCGAGGCCCGGATCGCCGACGACCTGTTGGAATATTGCCAGTTCGCGGCGGACCTCGGCTTCCATGCCGAACTGCGCGCCGCAATCGGGACTGACGTGGTGCTTGAGCTTCGCCGGCTGTGCTTCGAGGTCGCCCGCGAGTTCAGGCACTCGGTGTTCTTTGCGGGACAATTGGTTTTCGGCGGCGACCTGAACGGCTTCATGAGCCGGTTTTTGCACAATCACACCGCGATCGACCTGCTGCAGTCGCTCCAGATGCATGGGCTCAGCCTGGTCATCCTGCCGGTTCGGGTCATCCCGGCACGCACGACGGAGAGAGTGCCGGACGCGGTCCCGGCAGCGGTTCCAGCGTGAGCCCAGACGTCGCGAACCACCAGGTTTCGTCGCTGGCGTCCGGTGGTCTATCGCAAGACCGGAATCTTTGCGATCTCGCGCTTCAACCGCTTCGAAGCCTCCCAGCCGTCATAGGCGGCCTGCATCCTCAGCCACAGACCCGGGCCGTTGCCGCACAACTTTCCAAGCCGCACGGCCATGTCAGGGCTAACAGCCGTTTCGCCGGCCATCACCCGATGCAGGGTCTGGCGGCTCACACCCAGAAGCGTCGCAATCTCGCCTATCGTGCGACGGCCCAACGCAGGCAGAATCGCTTCGGCGAAGAAGACCCCAGGGTGGACCGGAGGGCGGGTGATGTCTCCGGGCTTAACGAAATACTCTTCGCTCATAACAATCTGCTTAAGATTATAAATCAGAACGCTATTCAGGCGAAGCCCAGTTCCGTCGCGGCGATCAGCTCCAGCACTTCGTCGCGCTTCAGAGTGTGCAGCGGCGCCGAGCGCAGGTCGCGGAAGTAGCGCTCCAGCGGGTTGCCCTTCAGATAGCCCTGGCCGCCGGCGATGCGCGTCGCCAGGTTCGCGACCTCCAACATGTTCTCAGCCACAAAAGTGCGCAGCGTCTCGATCGTCATCACCTGACGCTCGCCATAGGTCCGACCTTCGGACATCTCGCGCGCGAGGCTGTAGATGAGCGTGCGGCAGGCCTCTAACCGATTGTACATCTCGCCGAGCGCGAAGCGGGTCGCCGGCAAACTGCCCACCAACTGCCCGGTCTTCTGCAGCTTGCGCGTCCGCGCGTATTCCAACACGTAGTTGTACGCCGCCTGGCCGATCCCGACGTAGATCGCGGAGAATGACAGGCAGTACCAGTGCGCCACCTTGACGAATTCCTCGAAGAAATGGCCTTCCTCTCCGATGAGCTGATCCTGCGCCGCGAAAACATCGCGAATCATGATCGTGTGGCTGCCCGTCGCCCGCATCCCCATCGCGTCCCAGTTCTCGATTACTTCCAGACCCGGCGCGTCACGCGGCAGCAGGAACACGCATCCACCGGAGGCCGATCCCTTGTAGTCTTCGAGCGAAGTGCTGATACCGAAGTAGTCCACTATCGGCGAGAGCGTGCAAAACACCTTCTGGCCGTTGATCCGATAGCCGCCCGGCACTTTGCGCGCCTTGGTGTTGGGCGAGAGAATCGAGCGCGCGCCGCCGCCCTCGGTGTAAAAGCCGTTGAGCAGCATCTGCTTGCGGCCCACGTTCCCCAGGTACAACCCTTTTTGCGCCGCGGTCATGAACGGTGCATAGAAGCCCACCGAGTTGAGATGCATGTTGATGGCGAAAGCGGTCGCGCAGCATCCCTGCACGAGCTGCTCCTGGGCCAGGATGAACGTGAATGGATCGACGCCCCAGCCGCCGTACTCTTTCGGCGTGGTCATCGCGGTGTAGCCGGTTTCTTTAAGCCGCGCGATATTTTCGAACGGGAAGCTGCCTTCGCGGTCGTGCTGCTCGGCGCGCGGCGCGAATTCCTTAGCGAGATCCTTGGCAAGAGCGATGATGCGCTGCTGCCCCGGCGTAAGCTCCACAAACATGAATATCTCCTGCAGAGGGGGATGAGCGCGCTCAGGCGCGCGTTATCGCGATCGCCTCGACCTCGATCAACAGCCCCGGAAAGGCCAGCGCCGCGACCACCACCGCGGTGCTCGCGGGCGGATCATCGCCGAAGATCTCGCTTCGCACGGCGAGCATGTCCATGAACTTCGAGCCGTCGGTGATGTATGTATTGATCTTGACGACATCCTTCAGGCTGCTGCCGGCGCTCTCGAGAACGTTGGTGATATTCTCGAAAACCTGGCGAGTCTGCGCTTTCATATCGCCCTCGCCCACCAGCTTGCCGTCTGGATCGTAGGCGACCTGCCCCGAAATATAAATCGTGTTGCCGATCTGCTTGCCCTGCGCGAGCGGCAGACGATCGTCCCACGCCCATCCCGGATCGACGCTTCGCCTTCGAGCGGGCGGAGCAGACACTCGGCGCGCCTTGGGCGCACTCGTTTTGCCGCGTCCGCGAGTGACCTGTTTCTTTTTGGCCGCCATATTTCCTCCTGTCTGACTGCTGGAACGTGGTGCTATAGAAGAGTCGTTATCCTGTAAGTCGAGAAAAAAGGCAAAGATCGGGCGCAATTTCACGCGGCATTGGCTCCGTTCCCTGAAACAGGACGTCTTCGGCCGACGCGGCCAGCGCGGGAGGTTTAAGTGACAGTAAAACTAGCCAGGTCGGCTCCGCGTATAGTGCGGGCGGCGCTGTTCATCTTCGCTCTGGCGCAGACCTTGCCATCCGCTGCGCTGGCCCAGGCGGGATCGCAGGGCAATTCGCTCGCCGAGGCCTATCGGATCATCGCCTCGAAGCAATTCGTCGATCTCACCCACTCCTTCGGCCCGTTGACGCCGGTATGGAAAGGGTTCGGCCCGGCAACTTTCTCGGCGGCATCGGATCCCGCGACGGGACGGCCTTACACCATCGAGAAGGACGGGTTTCGGGTCTTCTTCTACTCGATGGTCGGGCAGTACGGCACGCACGTAGACCCGCCCGCGCACTTCGACCCCGGCGGCAAGACGATGGACCAGATCCCCCTCAAGCAGATGATCCTGCCGCTGGTGGTCTTCGATATGACGCCGATGCTCAAGACTGATCCCAATCACGCGCTCAGCGTCGAGGACGTCAAGGCGTGGGAGCGTAGCCACGGCCGCGTCCCGGCCGGCTCCTTTGCGGCCGTGCGCACCGACATGTACAAGGATTGGGACACGAATCAGGAGCGCTTCAAGCGCGCTCCATTCCCGGCGTGGTCCCTCGACGCGATCCGTTTCCTCTACGAGCAACGCGGGATCGTGGCGAACGGCCACGAATCGATGGACACAGATGCCACCGACGATCTCAAGTCCGAGGCCTGGGTGCTCAAGCACGGTCATTGGCAGATCGAAGTGATGGCCAATCTGGACAAGGTCCCGGCGACCGGCGCCTTGATCGTCGTGACCTGGCCGAAGCCGGAGCACGGCCTGGGCTTTCCAGCGCGCGCGTTCGCAATTCTGCCGTAATCGCGTGCCGCTGCTCTTGGCAAAGTGCTCAGCATGAAGCTAGAAAAAGAGACCACAACACGATTTGCAGGAGTCGATTGATATGAAAACGGAAAGCCTCGAGTACCGCGACGGCGACGTCACCCTACGTGGGTTTCTCGCATACGACGATCGGAAAACGGGCCGGCGGCCGGGAGTGCTCGTGATGCCTGAGGCGTTTGGGCTCGGCGCGCAGGCCAAGCGCCGCGCGGAGCGGCTCGCGGAGCTGGGGTATGTCGCGCTGGCCGGCGATCCCTACGGCGACGGCCTCCAATTGAGCGATCTGCAGGAGGCGATCAAACGCGCGACCGCCCTGTTCGCGGATCCGGCGAAATCTCGCGCGCGGGCGCGCGCGGCACTGGACAAGCTGGCCTCGCTACCGCAGGTCGATTCGAGCCGTCTCGCCTCGATCGGCTATTGCATGGGCGGCACTTTATCGCTGGAACTCGCGCGAGACGGCGCGCCGCTCAAAGGCATCGTGTCGTTTCACGGCGGCTTGCAGACGCAGCGTCCGGCAGCCGGCGAGATCAAGGCGAAGATCCTCGTCTGCACCGGCGCCGACGATCCGTTCGTGCCGGTTGCGCAGGTCGCCGCGCTCGCCGAGGAGATGACCAAAGCCAAGACGGACTGGCAGATCATCAGCTACGCCGGCACCGTGCACAGTTTCACCAATCCCGAAGCGGACAAGATAGGCGCGCCGGGAATCTCTTACAACAAATCCGCGGACGAGCGCTCGTGGAAGGCGATGACGTATTTCTTCGAGGAGATTTTCGCCTCGGCGTGAAACGCTGAGACGCGCGCGTTCTCCTATCCGGTGTAACGCCGCCGGACACGATGCTTCGTTCAGGCTGGCGCGATGAACCTGCGCGCCATCTGTTCGAGATCGGTCAGAAACTCGTTGCCCGGCTGACGCGCCAGGAAAATCATCCGATGGGCGCCCGCTTCTTCGTACTCGCGCACCATTTTCCGCGCCGCCTCATCGCTGACCTGATGGGCCGAGACGCCTGCTCCGGCGTCGGTGTAAATGGAGATTTCCATTTTCGCGTAATCGCGTCCGGCCTCGGCGCACAATTGACGCAGGCGGGCTAGTTCGGCAGCGAGTTGCTCCGGGCTGAGGCCGAGCGGCGCCCACCCATCGCCATAGGCCACCGTCATCTTAAGCGCGCGCAGGTTGGGGCCGAAACCGCCCGCGCCCAGGTGGATCGGTGGATGGGGCTTTTGCACCGGCTTGGGATAGGACTTGACCTTGGGAAAGCGCACGTACTGGCCAGAAAAGCTCGACTCGGTCTGGGTCCATAGCGCCTTCATCGCCATCACGTACTCCTGCGTGACTTCCCAGCGCTTCTTGAACTCCACTCCCATGATTTCGGTCTCGTCCGCCAGCCATCCGGCGCCGATCCCGAAAATGAAGCGGCCGCCCGAGTAGAAATCGAGGGTGGCGACCTCCTTGGCCAGCATTATCGGATCGCGCTCGGGCACCAGGCAGATGCCCGTGCCCAGCCGCAGACGCTTGGTAGCGGAGGCGGCCAGCGCCAGCGAAATAAACGGATCCGGCATGTGCGCGTATGGCTCCGGTATCTTGCCGTCGCCCAGCGGGTAGGGAGTCCGGTGTTCGACCGGGATGATCGGATGCTCAGGAATGAACATCGACTCGAAGCCCAAGGCTTCGCATTTGCGCGCCACGGTCGCGGGGTCGGGAGTGTCCTCGTTCGTGAAGGCCAGAACGCCTATTTTCATAACGCCTCGCTTTGCTGATTTTTCTGATGACCGCGGCTGACAGATTCCTAGCCTGCCGAACGGCGCTCGCGAGGCTCGGCCGGCCAGTTGGAGCACGCGATGCACTCCTCGGCCAGTTTGCCTTCCGCGGCCGCCGCTTTGTCGTCCTCGGTCTGGTACGTCGGCTCTTCGGTGCGCTCCGTGCGGTTGTCGCCCTCGCCGGCCCCGGCATGCTTCCAGGAGTGATCGGCGCTCCATTCGAACGGCATCATCTTGATCGAACCCGGCGCCCGCATCGTCTCGAACGCGCTCAGCGTTTCGATCATGATCTCGCGCTGAAGAGCGTGGTCGAGCGGCTTGCCCGCCGTATGTCCCAGCGGAAAATCATTGAAGATCGCCCGCGGCGGATTGACCGCGCGCGTGATGTCCAGCGCACTGCTCATCGTCATCGTAGGAAATCCTGACGCCTCGGCATGACGCGCGATCAGTCCAACGGACTGATGACACACGGGTCAAACCGGCACCAGCAGCGCAAGGTCGGCGCGCTCGGCCACCAGCCGTTCGGTAATCACGGGAGCGACTTCCTCGCGCACCCGCCGCGACGAATAGATTCCGCCCATGAAGGTAAAGGCGTGTTCGGTCAGTCCACCGATGAAGCCCTCCCGGACCAGGCCGCGCAGAGTGTCGATCGGGAATACGACGTTGGGGTCCTTGCGCGCGTCGGTCTGGTCGTAAGCGAAGTGCGAGGTGCGCAAATCCTCCGTGCGCACGTCGGTGGGAATCAGGCGCAAGCTGGTGTCGTCCTTGGAATGAAAGGCCGTCTGACCGTGGCGATAAATTCCGCCTGAGGCGATCAGCGCCACGCGGGACTGCTTAAGCGGCTTGCGAAGCGGCTGCCAGGGCGGCGCATCGGTATTGTAAACCCATCCGTAGGGCTTGTAACCGAGCTCGGCGTATTGCCTGGTGATGCTCTTGATGTATTCGACCGGTGCTTCAGCCATTTTCTTGCGCTCCCGCAATGATCATTCTAACCAAACCAAGTAACATAGTGCCACAAACGAGTAACAGGATGGGCAAATACGATTCACTTTGCGACGGTCGAATCTTTGAATCCGCCAATCCGGTTCAGGTCACGAGCGAGCTGATCGCGGACTTCTGCGCCGCCATCGGCGAAACCAATCCGCTATATACGGATCCCGAGGCCGCCAGCGTGGGGTCGCATCGCGGCCTCGTAGCGCCGCCATCGCTCGCCGCGATCTTTGGCGACGGCGAAAATATCTTTCAGCATTTCCCCGAACTCGATACGCGCCGGCTTCTGGCTGGAATCGACATGGAATTCCTGACGCCGATCCGGGCCGGGGACTCGATAACAACGATTTCTCAGATCAAGGAGATTTACGAGAAGACCGGCCGCAGCGGCCCGATGGTCTTCATCGTCATAAGCTCGATGCTAAGAAAGCAGAACGGCGAAGTGGCGGTGCGTGTCGATTATCGTTTCACCAATCCTATGTAGCGCCCGCCGTCGTAGCGCCTGCTCCCTAGTCGGCAGCGAGAGATTTTTCGGCCGTTACGACGACGCTGGAGGTCGGTGCCTGGACTTCGCCCGGGACTTGAGACTCAGCTTCGCTCGGCAAGTACATCACCACGCTGACCCATGCGAGCGGCGGACCGAGGAGGAGTGCACCCGTCGCATATAGCCAGGGGACGAACAGGGCCGGGATGTTGCTCACCCGCGCCGCGAGTGCGACCCCGACGAAACAGGCGAAGCCGAAAAAGATCCCCGGGACGAGTGCAAAGATCGGAATCCGCGCAAGGTAGAGCAGGCCGAGCGTCATCCCGAAAGCGATCAGGCTGTTGGGAAGTGCGACAAGGCCGATGATCGGGTCGATCGTAAGCGCCAGCGTGAAGAAGACAACGCCGGAGATGGTACCGACGATCAAGGTCGGGTAGAGCTTTCTGATGGCTTCGTTCGGACCGACCAGGAAGGCGCCGGCCCATGTGACATAGGTCGCCCATACCGGCACGTTGGCGAGGACGAAGAGCGGGATGGTGAGAGCTGCAAGCGTGGCGACGAACCATTCCATCGGAATGAGATTCTTTTGCATCGCGCAATCCTCTTATCTCTCAACGATTCGCGACTGTCCGTGTGGATGTCAATCTAATGGAGCGCCGCGCAACACGCCAGCGTCGCCGATGCTCGCATACCTGCGCAACTTCCTATTTCTTCATCGGCGGCCGAGTCATGCTTCCCATCGCTTGCGCCGCGGTGACTTTGACCGGGTATTGAGAATAGTTGGCCTTGAGCTCGATCATGTATTGGTCCGGATCGAGAATATATATCGAGGTGCCGAAGCCGGTCGCGCCATATAGTTCACGGACCGGAGAAGCGGTTTCAACCTTGTTCTCCGCCAGATATTCGACGATTTCGTTCATGTCGCCGCGGATCATCAGGCAGAGATGGTCGATGCCCCGTTGCGTTCCATGGCCTAAAGTCGCGCCCGCGGGCAGCACGCAGAGGTCGATCAGGTTGCGGCCGCATCGAAGCTGATAGATTCCGATGTCTTCGATGATCCTTTCCAGGCTGAGACCCAGTACGTCTACATAGAAGGCCAGGCTGCGCTTTATGTCCGTCACGCGCAGGACGGCGTGATCGATTCCGTCGAATTCGAGAGGACGTGTTGACATGGCGACCTCCACTGTTGCTTTGTGCGATTTCTACTTGAGCGCGACGATCAGTTGTTTGGCCCATCCTTCTTCATAAGGGACCGAGAGCCTCAGGTTGACCCGCAGGTGTTTGTATTTCCACTGCCCGTTGAGCTTTACGTAATCGTCCTTGTATTGAAGCGCCAGCCATCGCGCTTGCTGGCCCGCGCGAAACTTGAAAGGGCCCATGAAATACCATTCGCCGGTCGCCCTGTCTCCCTGCACGTCGATGATGGGGTTCATGACGTTGTGCTGCGAGAATTCGATCAATTTCTGGAATCCCTGGAACAGTTTGCGAATGTCCGCGTGCCCTTTGGCGGTCCCAAACTCGGCGCTCTCCCAGATGCCATCTTCGGCGAACACCGACGCGATTCTTTCCGGATTGTGATCGTCGTCACAGATCTCGCAGTACCTGGCCTTGAGCTGTTTGATTGCCTCGATGTCTTCCATGCGGGTCAGCCGCCGCTCGATTCCTTCAAGATCCATATTTAGATCCTCCCATGAAGTCGAACTTTGTCCTGTTTCATACCACAAGCGGCGTCGCGGCTGTGATCGCGAAGCGCTCGTATCGGATGACCGCGTCTTCAGGCTGGCGTCGGCGTCTTCTCTACGCGGATTTGGAATCCGTATGTCGCTCGTGCCATGATGGGCGCGAACAAAAACCCGGATTCCCCTTAAAACGCGCAATTTCGCGCTGATGATTCGATCGATGTTTGGCGAATATCGCGATGCCTGACGCAGGCTCGATGACCACCGCAGCAACGGCAAGCCCTTCGCGCGTCACGCCACAGCCGGTGGTTACGCCGCTCACCCGCGCCGCAATATTTCTGGTCGTAACGGTAAACCCCGGCGTCGAAAGCCTGACCAGCGTCCGATCGTTATGCGGAGAGCTTCCCAAGCTGCTTCGCGCCGTGGGCTTCCGCGACCTGGACGGAAAGCTGTCCTGTGTTCTCGGCTTCGGATCGGACGCCTGGGACCGGCTCTTCGCAGAGCCGCGACCGGCGGAACTCCATCCGTTCCGCGAGATCCACGTCGGCACGCGGCATGCCGTCGCCACGCCAGGCGATCTGCTTTTTCACATTCGCGCCGAGCGCCACGACCTTGCCTTCGAGTTGGCGGCCCAGATCATGACGAAGTTGGGGGGCGCGGTCGCCACGGCGGACGAAGTTTACGGCTTTCGCTATTTCGATGAGCGCGATCTGCTCGGTTTTGTCGATGGCACGGAAAACCCCACGGACGAGGCGGCGATCGACGCTGCCCTGATAGGTGAGGAAGACCCCGCGTTCGCGGGAGGGAGCTACGTCATCGTACAGAAGTATCTGCACGATCTCGCGGGATGGAACTCGCTGCCCACGGAGGTCCAGGAACGGATCATCGGCCGCACGAAACTCTCCGATATCGAGCTGGACGATGCGGTCAAACCGACCTCCGCGCATAATGCGCTGACGACGATCGTCGAGGACGGCAAAGAGATCAAGATCCTCCGTGAAAACATGGCCTTCGGTCGGGCCGGTCAGGGCGAGTTTGGCACCTACTTCATCGGCTACGCCCGTTCACCTCGCACAACCGAGCAAATGCTGCAAAACATGTTCATCGGGCGGCCGCCGGGCAATTACGATCGGCTGCTGGACTTTAGCCGTGCGGTCACGGGGGGCTTGTTTTTCGTACCTTCGCTCTCGTTCCTCGAGACCGTGACACCCGACGCGCCCGCGGTCGCGGCCACGGCGGCCGGCGCCTCGGAGACCGAATCCTCACCTCCCCCTCCGCCGCCGAGCGACGGTTCGCTTGGCATAGGCTCCCTCAAAGGAGAATCCCAGGATGGAAAACGATGAATAACCTGCACCGCGAGCTCGCTCCAATCTCCGACGGCGCGTGGGCTCAAATCGAGCAAGAGGCTGCGCGCACTCTAAAGCGCTACCTCGCGGGGCGCCGTGTAGTGGACGTCAAGGAGCCTGGCGGCGTCATGCTGGCCGCCGTCGGCACTGGCCATCTGCACAATATCGAGGCGCCGGGAGAAGGAATCGTCGCTCGCCAGCGCGAGGTTAAGAGCGTGGTGGAGTTGCGCGTGCCGTTCGAACTCGACCGCCACGCGATCGACGACGTGGAGCGAGGCGCATACGACTCGGACTGGCAGCCGCTTAAGGATGCGGCAAAGCGGATAGCCTTTGCCGAAGACCGCGCGATCTTCGAAGGCTACGCCGCCGGCGGAATCGAGGGCATTCGCCAGGGGACCAGCAACCCCGTCGCGACCCTGCCCGCTAACGTGGTTGAGTATCCCAACGCGATCGCCGAGGCCCTTAGCCAGCTGCGCCTGGTCGGGGTCAACGGTCCCTATTCGGTAGTCCTGGGAGCGGAAGCCTACACAGCAGTAAGCGAGGCCAGCGATCACGGATATCCTGTAATTCAGCACATCCAGCGCCTGGTCAGCGAGGAAATTATCTGGGCCCCGGCGATCGCAGGAGCCTTTGTCCTTACTACCCGTGGCGGCGACTTCGACTTGCATATCGGCCAGGACGTTTCGATTGGCTATTCGAGCCACTCCGATGCGACCGTCGCCCTGTACCTGCAAGAGACGCTGACCTTTCTCCTGCTGACAGCGGAAGCCGCAGTAGCGCTGACGCCTGCGGCCGGATCGGCACGGAAATAAGCGCGCCGCAGAAGCCGGTTACGCGATCGCCACTGGTGAGACGAAGTCGAGGTGCCGGCGTTGGCTTGTTGGCCCAATGGATCAGGTTGGTACGGGTGACGTCGCCCAACCGCCTTTAGCCCGGATGCTCCTGGCAGGCTTGATTATCTCGTCACCGAAGCGCTGTATCTGCGCCTCGAGTTCCTCGACCTGGCCGAAGCAGTCGGGGATGAGCACCACCAAGGAATAGCCGGCGTCCGCAAAGCGCTGGAGGTCGGATAGCACATCCCCCGGAGAGCCGGTGCAGATAGGGCGCGGCATGCGTCCCTGCTGCCGGTCGGTTGGAGCCGTAAGGCGCCCCGAAGCGACCGCCATCATGAAAAATTTCGAGAGATCGCGGCCAAGGCGGTCGGCCTCACGCCGAATTTCGTCCTGCAGCGGCGCGTAGCGATTCGGATCGGCCATCGGATCGAGAAAAATGGGATAAAAACCGTCGCAGTAACGGATGGCGCGGCGCGCACCGGCGGGCACCACGCCACCGAAGATGATCGGTGGGCGCGGCTTCTGAGCGGGCTTTGGATCCATCGAGACGCGGTCAAAATTGTAGAACCGGCCGTGAAAATCCACCACCTCAGCGGTCCACGAGCGCTTGAAAATCTCGATACACTCGTTAGCCATCGCGCCGCGCTCAGCGTACGGCAGGCCAAGGACATCGAACTCCTCCTTCATCCAGCCGGCGCCAACCCCAAGCATCAGACGGCCGCCGGAGAGCAGATCGATGGTCGCGAACTGCCGCGCGTCGCTGAGCGGATTCCTGATACGGGACGATCAGCACGCTCGTGCCCAACTTTAGCGTGGACGTGCCGGATGCCACCGCACCCATCGTGACCGCCGCATCCAACATATTGTGGCGCGCCTCGTAGGCGCGCTTCCCGGAGGCATTCGCGACATGCGCGCTGCTCGATCCGGTCGGCATGCACACGTGGTCGGGGAACCACATCGAATGGAACCCCGCCGCCTCGGCAAGCTGCGCGATCCTTACCGGCCGCATCTCGTGCGGCGACGCGCTCTTGAGAAAGAAGTCGTTCTCGTCGCGATAGCCGATACCATGCGTGGTGGCGTAAATCCCGATGTCCATCGATATTCCCTCTGCGATATTCCCTTTGCGATGTCCCCTTTGCGATGTTCCCCTTGCGCCAATCCTCCAGCGCTCAAGCCTTGAAGCCGTCGACGAACTGTTTGCGGACCCAGCCGTCCTCGTAGGGTGTGAGAAACAGAATTTTCACTCTGAGATGTTTGAACAGCCACTTCCCACCCGCCCTGACGTAGTCATCGTTATAGACTCCCGCCAGCCACACCGCCCTTCCGTCGATCGTACAGGGTTGAAGCAATTTCCACTCGCCGGTGGCCCTGTCTCCCTGCACGTCGATGATGGGGTTCATGACGTTATGAACCGCAAACTTGAAGGACTTCGAGGCGCCTTTGAAAAACGTCCGGATGGCTTCGCGTCCTTCGAATTTGCCAATACCTCCGCCCTCCCATATCGCATCTTCCGTGTAGAGGGCCGCGATTCCGTCCGCGTCATAGTTGGCATCGCAGTAGTGGCAGTATTGATGCTTCAGCTTTTTGATCGCTTCGACGTCCTCGATCAACTGAACCCGCTTTTCCAAATTGTCGACGCTCATTTCACACTCCTCCTTGTTCTTTGTCGCCAGCAGTTTTGAGAGCACCGCTAACACGCATTTATGTCAAGAATCCAACGCTCGGGAGAGACGCCTCGTCCGGAGTGCGCGCAAACGCACTCTGTGCTATGCGGGTTTCAGAAGACCATCGACAGGAGATCATCGAGTATGACTGACGCCGCATCGGCAAAGTCTCCACAGTTCGCGGCCGAAACGGCGGCCGACGGCCATCGGAGCGTTGGCACTCGCGAGGAACTGGTCCATCGGGCACAAGCATTGATCCCGATACTCCGGGCGCGAGCCGCGGAGGCCGACGCGCTGCGCCAGCTCCCGGCGCAAACCGCGCGCGATCTGAAAGCCTCGGGCATCGCTCGCATCCTGCAACCCGCGCGGTACGGCGGTTGCGAAGCCTCGTTTGCCGGCATGGTCGATATACTCAGAACGATCGGCCAGGGATGCGGCTCAACGGCGTGGTGCCTTGCGCAATACATCGGCCACAACTTCATGGTCGCCCAGTGGGCGCCGCCGGCGCAGGAGGCGGTCTGGCGTGACGCGCCCGACAACCTCGTCAGCGGCATCCTCATTCCCCTGCTCGGCCACGCCACGAAAGTCGCCGGGGGCTACCGCTTGACCGGACAGTGGCCGTTCGTGAGCGGGGTCAACAATGCTGACTGGTGCTTTCTCTCGGGGATGGTGGGCAATGCCGACGGTGGCGTGCCCGAGGAACGCTACTTTCTGGTACCGCGGCGGCAAATCACGATCGTGCAGACCTGGGATGCGATGGGACTGCATGGCTCGGGGAGCGACGACGTGAAGGTCGCGGATCTGATGGTGCCCGAGCACATGACCCTGCCAATTGGCTATCTCAAGGGCGGCGAGACTCCCGGCAACCGTCTCCATCCAGCGCCGCTCTATCGCTCACCGAGTTACATGTGGTTCGGCATTCTGTTGACCAGCGCATCGCTGGGCATGGCCGAGGGGATGCTGACTGACTACTTGCAGGAAGCGAAAAAACGCGTCGCGCTCATGTCGGGCCAGGAGACGCGCAGTTCGATGAGTCAGCAGATCAAAGTCGCGGAAGCCGTCGCTTCGCTGGAAGCTGCGCGGGCAGTCCTCTACAGCATGTGCGGCGAAATCATGGCGCTGCTCGAGGCAGGCATCTTGCCGAGCGACGAGCAACGCACGCGCTATCGAAGCGTCGCTGCGTATGCGGGAAAGCTGGTGTTTGCGGGCGCGAATGCGATCTGGGACGCGGAGGGAGCGCGCGGCGTGTACCTGAAGAATCACATTGCGCGAGAGTATCGGAACCTGTGCACCGCGACCCGCCACGTCACTCACAACTGGGACGGCAACGCGGCGGCTCACGGGCGGGTGAAGCTGGGTCTGCCCCTGGACAACCCATCTCTGTAACGTCTGCCGTCCTGGTCAGATTCCGTTCTGAACTTGGCCCGGCTTGCTCGAGCACCGCGGGGCGTCGCGGTATTAGATTACTCAGTCAACGGATTACTCAGTCAGCGCACTAGTGTGCCCCAGGCCGGGAAGGGCTCACCCTCCACGATTCCGTGCGTCAAAGACCGTCCCATCCAGACGCTGAGTGCCACACCGTGCCCCGAATAGCCACCTGCGACGAGGATTGCAGGCGCTTGCGGCAGACGGCCGATAAGCGGCATGCCGCCCTGCGGGATCCCGATAGGCCCTCCCCAACGATGCGTGATTTGTACGTCGCGTAGCGCAGGATGTAACCGGAGCACCCGGGCCTCGAGTCGCGCGAGCACCGCCGCCGGATCGGCGGCGTCGAGATCGAGTCGCTCTAGCTCTTCCGGCGCGCGGTAAATCAGGCCAGCGCCAAAAATCATCCGCCGGTCGTGGGTCTGCCGTCCCCAGAGGTACGGAGTATCAACCGTGTAGAACGGAATGTCGCTCCCAAGCCCGATGTCGTGAAGAATAGTGTCGCTGAGCGGCTCGGTCGCGCAAGCGAAGGTGAGCGAGCTTTCCACCTGGCGAATGCTCGGAAGCAGATGGCTGGTCCAGGCGTTGACCGCAACGATTACGAAACGTGGCCGGATGACCGCGCCTTCCAGTTCGAGCACGGGACGCGGTTCCACGGGATGCGGTTCTATGATGAGACGTCGAACCTCCGCGTGCTCGTGCAGGATGGCGCCGGCGCCGACCGCAGCCCGCGCGAGTTGCGTGAGCAGAGCCATCGGGTCTACTCTGCCGCCCGCAACAGTCCTCACGATGCGCACGCCGTGGCCATCGTCTTTCCAGGGCAGCGCCTCGCCCGCCGTATCGTCGCGATGCGCTATCTCCCAACATCCCGGAAGTCTCAGGTCGCAATCGATACCCGCCTCTTTGACCAGTTCCGCCAACGTGGGAACGCATCGATCGGCTCCCTCGACAATTCCCCTGGCAGTCCCTTCGAGAACGATTCCGCCGGTTCTTCCGCTGGCGCCGTCGCCTACGCGCTCCGCCTCGAGCAACACCGGCTGGATGCCGCGGCGCGTAAGATAGTAGGCAGCCGCGATGCCGGTTAATCCGCCACCGATGATCGCGACTTCGGGCGTCGAGTTCTCAAGCGGGCGCGACGGAACCTCGATCCGATGCCACGGCGGTTCACCCCACGATCGCATTGTTTCACTTTACCGCGCGGGCTCGCCGCATTGAACGGCTGTATGGTCAGGTCCGAGGTATGGCCACGTCCGAAGAAACAACATCGTATCGCGCGGGTGCGATCAACCTTGCGTCGAGAGCAATCCCAGCCGCATCCGGCCGTACAGTTCACCCGAGGTGTCGAAATCGATGCTGGCGTGCTGAGCGCCGACATTCACGTTGCGAAATGCGGCCTGAAGCGGTGAGGAATCGTAGACCGCATGCGCCCCCGAGCCTGCGAACAGGCGCGCCAAGGCGCGCCGGCAAAGCTCGGCCGCGTACGCCGCCTGCCACTTGACCCGCGCGCGATAGCCCATGTCGGTCGCGCCCTGTCCCGACTGCGCGACCTTGCCCATGAGTTCCGCCGCGTCGTGGATGAAAAACTGCGCGCATTCAACTTCCGCCATCGATTCGGCCAGCCGCAATTGAGTCGGTCCATGCTCGGCCTTGCGCGCGCCGGTGACGATCGCGCGGCGCTCCCTGGTGCGCTCGACGAATTTCTCCAGCGCGAATTTCGCTGAGCCCAGAATCGCCGCCGGCACCGACCCTGAAAGGATCGAATCCGCCGAGACGCGGTAGACGTTCGTGGCATGTTTCAAGGTGTGGGGCGACGAGCCTTTCATCAGCTCGCGGGTATCGATCGCTCTGTGCGCGGGCACGAAGAGATCCTTCGCAAGTACGTCTTTGCTGCCGGTGCCCTCCATGCCGAGCACGTGCCAGGTGTCGTCCACGATGATCTGTTCGCCGGGCACCACCACGTGCACGCCGGGGCCGCCGCTCTCCGCGTCAGCGCATCCGAGGATTACCCACTCCGCGCGATCGACACCACTGCAAAACTGCCAGCGCCCGTCGACCCGATAACCGCCCTCCGCCGCGCGCGCCTTGCCCTGCCAGGCCAAGGTACCCGAGACTAGCCCGTTGCGCCCCTCGCCGAAGACCTCCTCCTGGCCGCGCTCGGGCCAGGAGCCGAGGCAGAAGTGATGCGCCCCCATCACCATCAGAATCCATCCGCTGGAGGGGCACACCTGCGACACCGCGGTTATCGTATCGTACTGGATGCGGAGGCTGAGCTCGTAGCCGCCAACCCGGGCCGGTTGGCAAATCTTGAACAGCCCCGCCTCGACCATCGCCTTCATGCTCTCGGGGACGACGCTCCGGGCCTGGACGCAGGCCTCGGCGTTGGCGGCGAGGGTGGGCGCAATCGCGTCGACACGCTGGGCGATCTCTTCCGCGGATGGTTTCATGTTCTCTCCTTGGGAAAGCGAGCCGGCGCCGCCGGCTGGCTGGCGGCCATATTGTTTGCTATTGAACGATCTTCGAAAGGCCTTCGGGGCTGGCGTAGTGATGAATGTCCAAGTAACCAAACTTGGCGCAATCGGAGTTTATGCACGGGCGCAAGCTCGGACTGACAGTCACGTGTTTGTTAATAAAATCGAACAGAAATCCCGTACTCGGTCCAGCGAGCGGCTCGGCAATATCGTTAGTTTTCGGGATCGATACCGGATAGAGAACCACTAATTGGGCTTTGAAAAGATCGCCGCGGGGACCGTACAAGTCGAGCTCTCCACTCCCGAAGTAGTTCTCCTGGTCAACGTATATCACGCGCCGCGAATAGCAATAGCCTTTTGCAAAGGCGGGTAATCGCCGCAATGAGATAACGTAAGTGCTCCGCAGCTTCCACTGTCCCATCGATGGCTTTGGAAAAGGTGCAAAGCCGATGGACCCGGAGTAATAGTACCCTTCGTCCAGTTGGCTTGAGCCCCCCGGGTTGTCGAAACTCGCGGGATTTGCATGTTCGAGTGTCAGGATTTGCTTTTCACCCAGATAGTCGATGTCGAACAGTTGCGGCAACCCCGGCGGGCCATCACCTTCGTCATCGATGAGATAGTCGCTGCCGAACACCGGAGCACAGCGAGCAGCCTGTAAGAGCCGCAATGATCTGCGCAATGTGGGTACAAATTCATACAGTTCGTCCAGCCTGGTCGGATCCGCCGGTGTCAGGTCGAGGATCGTGGAATACTTTCCCTGTTCAGGCGCAGTTTGTTGATCGTACTTGACGAAATAGTAGCCGCCGGCATCAGCGATGGTTCGCGGAAAGTCAACGTCGCTTAGATAGGCCAACTGCGACAGCACAGTTTTCACTTCAGAATTCTGCGTCATGTTACCGAACCTGTCCAAGCTGTACGTAAAAGTAGAAGTCGCTTGAACGCGTGGCTGATACCGGTAATACGAGTCCCAGAAGATCCGCTGGCCTCGAAGAGAAGGATTCCCCTCCAGCGGATGCGGGAAAGGCAGCCCGGCAACGTACCCCATCGGAACCCAGCCGCCGAAGGCGGTTTTCAGAAGCCTGACCTGGCTTGAGTATCGGGATGTGTCTTCAAGATACTTCTTCGGCAACGGAATGGATATCGTCGGTCCAGCCCGGATGCTCGAGTCTGCAGGAAGATGCCGGAAGTGATCGCCCTGAAAGAGCGCCGCCTCCCTCGGACATGAAATTCCGATATTGCCGCCAATTCTGCGGGTTGATAACGGTGCCAGGCTCGATTTCGGCAATTGTCGATCCGCTTGCAACTGCGAGGAGCGCCTGCGGACAGATACCGTACCCGGCAACGGCGACATCAACCCATACGGGGTCGCCGTCGTTCCACAGACGATCGGCAATCTCACGCAGGGCGACATCCTCGTCAGCAATTTCAACAAGTCCTCTAATGTGCAGGGCACTGGCAGCACCATCGTGCAAATCACGCCCGCTGGAGGGGTCAGTCTGTTTGCCCAGATTAGCCTCGGAATGAGGAAGAATTGTCCGGGCGGCGTGGGCTTGACGACGGCGCTTGCAGTGCTCGAGCGGGGATGGGTGATCGTGGGCAGCCTGCCGACCTCCAACGGAATGTCGGCGACGGCGCAGGCCGGATGTCTTATCGTGCTCGACAGTATGGGCAAGCCGGTTGAGACTTTTTCCGCCAAGACCATTACCACCAACCCCCCTGGATCGCTTTTCGGCCTGGCTGTGACGTCGAGCGCCACGGGTGTGTACTTCGTCGACGACACAAACAACAATCTGAACCTGCTCTCGGATCCTGCAAATCCTCCTCCGTATTAAACACGGCCGGGGCGAGCGCTCTGAGAGCGCCCGCCCCGGATTCCGCGGCGTCATGCTCACTCCGCTTGGAGACTTGGCTGCTAGGATCCGCTCGCGAAATATTTAGCCCGCGAAGGCCATTTAAACCTGGATCAGTTCGATCACCGTTCCGTCCGGGTCGGTCATGCAAACGAAGCCGGCCTCGGTGGCTTGCGCGTTGAACATTTGCGGTTCCGAGAGAAACTGCACGCCACGTCCCTTGAGCTCCTCGTAGTCGGCGCGCAGTGTTTTGGTGCGCAGCGCGATGCGGCAGGCGCCGGCGTGGAACAGATGCGGGTAGGGGCGACCCTCGGTCGGCGGAACCTTCCACTCGATAAGGTCCAGGCGTGTCGCATGCAAATCGTCGCCAAGGATCATCAGCACTGCGCGGCCGTGGCATTCCTTCGCGCCAAGCCCGCGCGCCAAAGACGGGTCGCCAAATTCGCCGAAGTCGCGCACCACATGGAAGTCGAGCATCTCGTAAAATTTCAGCGAGCGCTCGAAATTCGTGACATTAACGTTGATGTGAAAGATCGACTTGATATTCGGCATCGATATCCCCCGCGGGCGCGCGTCACAGTTATAGATCAACTTATACAGCGACTAACACAAAGCCGTAGCAAGCGGGATGGAGCGCACCGCGCGCCCCTTTCCAAGAATCAGAGGTGCGTTGCTAGCCGAATCGCGCCAATAACACTCCAACTCCCGAAGGCTCGAGCCGGCATATCTGCGTTCCGGGCGCCGGGACAAGCCGCGCGTGCGGCGAAACGTCCTCAACTGCGCTCGCCCGTGCGAACAGGAGCCTAGCCGTGCGAGATCGCAGAGCTGCGAATTTTTGCGATCTTTGTTGAGGATAACGAGCGCACGTTCAGAGCGATCGCGCGACGACTTGAGAAACGCGAAGAGCGCCGGATTGCCGGAGTCCACCGGGTCGATCGGTCCTTCCTCGTTGAATGTTCGATGCGACGCCTTGAGCCGGTTGACCGCGGCGATATATCCGCTGAGGTCCCACGCCGGCTGCTCCCAATCCTGCGGCCTGGTCTTAACCACGTTGAGACGGCGGCGGAACCCGTACTCGAATCCCATCGGCATCATCACGCCGGTCGAGAACAGCGCTGAAAACGCATAGCGCATCTTGACCGCTTCCTGGTCGCCGCCGAGTTCGGCAGCCAAACGCTCGGTGTCGTGGGACTCGGCGAAGCTTATTGAAGGAACGACCGCGCCGCTCTCGCGGTACTGCTTCAGGCCCCACGGCGCGATGAAGTCCCACCACTTGGAACTGTTGAAAAGGAAATCGAAGCCGGCGCCTCCGAGCTTGAGCACGTCCTCGAACGGGCATCCGAGCGACTCGGCGAAGAACATCGCGCCAGGCGCGGAATGCTTGACCTCTCCGATAAGCCGCCGCCACAACCCGTCAGGCACTTTGTACGCCGCATCGCAACGAAAGCCGTCGAACCCGGACGCGGCGCATAATTTCGCCAGGTCGATCCAGTAGCGCCACAAGCGCTCGCGATCGGGGCTCGCCTCGTTGTCGATTTCGTAGAGGTCGCCCCACGTCACCCAGCGGTCACCGTCCTGAGTTCCCGGATGGAGCGGCTTGCCGTCGGGGCCGCGCCGATACCATTGTGGATGTTCGCGCACGAGCGGCGAGTCGACAGCGGTATGGTTGATCACGAGATCCAGCATCAGGCGCATCCCCGCGCCGTGCACCGCTCCAACCATCGCGCGCAACTGATCCTCCGGTTTTCCGCCTGCCGGATCGAGCATCCGCGCGTCGATCGCGTAATAGTCTTTTATGGAATAGAGACTACCCGAGAAGCCGGATTGTTGGATAGGATTGATAAATAGCCAGTTGAATCCCATCGCGCGGGCGCGCGCGATATGCGCGCTCCATTGCGGCATCGGGCCGGCCAGGAGCGGAAACAGATTATAGATTCGCGGCCCTTCATCCCAACTCTGCTGGCCCATTTTGTCACCGCTGCTTGCGCCGCCGCCGGGTTGCGCGCTTGGGCGCTTCGGCCGTACCGGCGGGCCAGAGGAACACCAGCAAATCCTTAAGATGGGCGCGCCAACTGGTCCAGTTATGGCCGCCAGCCAGCTCTTGAAACAAACATCGGCAGCCGCGAGTCTTGAGCGCCTCGACGAGCACCACATGTGACGGGATGAAGCGCTGCTCGTACTTGCCGACATCGAAGTAGAATGACTGCGCGGCGCGCGCGTCACGGGCCAGATTGAGGATTCGATCCTGAGCCAGCAGAAACGCGCCCGACTGGCTGGCGGCCTTGGAAAACAGATCCGGCCGCGCGAGCGCGAGATAAACCGAGATCAGTCCGCCCAGCGACGCGCCCATCACGCCGCGGCCGTCGGAGCTTGCGAGCGTGCGGAAGCGGCCGTCGATATGAGGTATCAACTCGGAGACGACGAAATCCACGTAGGCGCTCGTTCAATCTATACTCGGTCATCCGGTTCACCGGATCGACCATGACCGCGATTAATGGTGCAACCGCGCCCGCGTGGATCAGATTGTCCAGCACGACCGGCAGGCGCGCGCGGCTCAGATATTCACCACCGTCGTGAACGTAAAGCGCCGGCAGTGGCGCGGCGTGCGCGTCGTAACCGGGCGGCAGATAGACGTACACCGCGCGGCGGTTTCCCAGCCGCTCGCTTGCGAACTCGAACTCCTCGACGTGGCCGTGCGGGATGCTCTCGACCGCTTCGAGCTCGGGCGGTTCATGGAATTCGCCGACCACGAAGTAGGAATTCTGGCCGCCGACCCCGTTGTCGATAACATTGTGGCACAAGGGATCGACCTCCCATTCGCCATCGACGATAAATTTGTATTCGAGCCGGGCCGGCTCGCTGAGATTCAGGGTGTAATGGAATATCCCGCTGTCATCGATCTGCTCCATAATCGCGAGCTCACCCGTGCGGCTCCATTGGTTGAACTCACCGGCCACAGCGACACGCCGCGCCTGCGGATCTTGATAAACGAAAGTGACCGCGGGCCCATCGATCATTGGCGAGCCGAGCGTGCGCAGAACTTCAAGGAATCGCGCCACCTCTTCGCCTTCGCCGTGCGGGGCCGCTTCGATGCGGCGGCGCCAGGTCTCAAAGGTGGGAGCAGCCTCTTCGCGGGCCATGATTGGTCTTGATGCCGCCGCGCCAGGCGGCGACCGGAAGAAACTCGTTGCCACAAACGCGCGGCAGCACTATTCTAGCAACTGGCCGATGGCGGTCCAGTCATTCATCCGCAACTTCACGCACGAGGAAACGTCCATGCACACACGACTGTTTCACGGCGAAATCCAGCCCGGAAAGGAAGAGGAAGCCTGGCAGGTGTTGAACGAGTTTGCGCATCGCGTAAAGCAGCACAAGGGATGCATCCTGAACCAGGTCCTGCGGAGCGGCCGCGAGATCGTCGGCGTGACGACCTGGGAAAGCCAGGCGGATCTCGCCGCGTACGCCGATGGCGAAGTCGCGCGCGAACTGTTCCGCCGGATCACACCGCTGTTCATGGGGATGCCGACCGCTCGAACCTACGAGGTCAAGCTTAACCTCTGCGACGCCGCCGCCACCCGGCCGGCATAGGAGGCCGAGCAATGTTCCAGCTGGCCAAGGTCTGGATCGATCACGTTCCCAACAGTCACACGGTCGAGATCCGCTATACGTGGTCGAAGCTCGGCGAGCGGCCGCGCTGGGGCGGAGAGGA
Organism: uncultured delta proteobacterium; assembly: GCA_963815255.1. GTDB lineage: Bacteria > Desulfobacterota > Binatia > Binatales > Binataceae > JAKAVN01. Next base: position 253,715 of record CAWFGH010000003.1, read on the forward strand.
AGAGGCCGAGGTGATGTCGACAGTGCCTAACACGCAGCCGCCGATGCGCCTCGCAGTGCTGGAAATTCCGCGTTATTTCAATCACCAGCCGAACTATCTTTTGCACTACCGGTTCGGTGGCGGAGGCGAATTTCACGAGGGCTTCAATCGCGATTTCACCGAGGAGATCGCCAGCCGCGAGGTCGAGTACGTCGATCACGAGGGCCGCATCACCGAAGTACGCGTGCTGTGGAGCGTCGGCGGATGGAGCGCTCCGAACTGGTCACAGGCTCGGCTTAAGGGTTTGAAACTCGACGTGCTCGAACACCAGGCCGATCGCGACGCGGAGGGTGAAGGCATGGCCGACGAGGCCATCTACGAGCTGGTGCAGACCGTGCCACTGCCGCGGCGCTTCGTCGCCCGCGTGTGGGGGCCGAAGGGGGCGGAGGTCGAATACGTCTTCCAGCTTTTGCGCACCAACTCGCCGCTCCCAGAGGACGACTTCGCGCGCTGGGACAATAATCAGTCGCAGAACTACCGCGTCGTGCTCTGAAGGAGTGCATACCACTTTGAGCGAGGGCGTAAGCGCTAGGCAAGATCTGATGAGGCGGCAAATGCTTGCCTGCGGCGTCTGCGGATGGGTCCATTACGCGATGACTGCGCAGGAGAAGGCGCAGAGCGACCGCGCATTGGAGCGCTACAATCTGAGCGCCGCCGAGAGCCTGGCGTACGAATCGTCGTTCCGCCAATGCCTCAGATGCGAATCTCCGGTCAGTGACTTTCGTGAGGCGCGGGAGTCCGAATTGACGCGGGCCGCGGGCCATCTCGTCACGCCGATTTTGACCGACGACATCTAGCGAACCACAAAAATCCCGGGCCGGCAAAGCGCTGATCGAGCGGCGCCGCTAAGCGTGCGAATTGTTGAGGCGGAAGAGCCGCCGGGCGTTGTCCCCCATCACCGCGCGCGCCGCTTGCGGATCGAGTGACCTCACCAGCGCGAGCAATCCGTCGTTGTAGGTCTCTCGTCCCTCGACGTTGGGTGGATGGCGGCAGTAGTGCGCCGGCCCATCGATCGAGGCGTCCGAGCCGAATAGCACGTGGTCGGCGCCGACTTCGGCAACCAGCCGTATCACGACGTCCGCGCGGCACCACGACGTTTCGAGATAGAGATTCGCTTGCTCGCGGACGTGCGCGGCAGCCCGCCTGCGTCCCTCCTGCGGCCCGAGGTAGGTGTGGTACATGATAATTGGAACCGACGGGAAGCGTTCGGCAAGGCGCCGGATGTGGTCGGGGTCGGCTTCTCCGGGCGCACTGTGGCACGCCACCGGGCATCCGCTCTGCTCCGCGATCGCGATGTACGGGTCGAGCGCGGGATCGTCGGCGGGATAGCCATCAACGGTGGGATGGAGCTTGAGCCCTACCGCGCCTGCCTCCAGGCGCCCGCGCACTTCGTCAAGTTCGGTGCCGCCGGGCCGCACCCATACCAGCGGAAAGATCCGCGCCGCCGCGCAATCGACCTGATCGAGCGCGCGATTGTCGAGCCACGAGCTTATTCCGCACGCCATTCCGGCCGAGGCCATCGCCGTCGCGAGGCTATGTGCGCCGAGCGCGCCCGCACCGCGGCCGCTCAAATGCATATGCGCATCGAGCGCGTTGAAGCCCGTCCAGAGCCGATAGTTGACGCCGCCGTTGTTGTCCCATCGTTCGCCGTCAGTCACTGCGCAATCGAGCACGAGATGCGCCTCGAGCTCCGGCACCTGCGCCACCGCCAGATCCGGACCCGCCGATTCGAGCCGCACTTCCCGGATCGGCTCGCGCCATCCGTCGAATCCGTAGTGGAGCCTTAGCTTCGAGCCATTTAGCGCCCCACGATAGCTGACGTAACGCTCGCCACCCGCTTCATGCCACCATCCGAGTGGACCCACCGCCGCCACCTCGCTCATGCGCGTCATCGGATCTCTCTGCTCCTCCTCCTGGATCTCGGTAGCGCGGCCGTCGCCGCGGCCTGGACGCTCGTTGCTTTGGTGGCGCTGTCCATGATCTCAGTATAAATTTGCGAATAGTGCCGGTCGCCACCGCGGCAGACCTCGAAGTAGTAGAGGACTGTGTATTCGTTGACCGGCCGGCCGCTGCGCGGATCTACCAGCTGGACGGGTAATTTTAGGCTCAGCCGCCGCACGCCCGGCTCGACCAGCGGCATGAAGCGAGTAACCCGGCCATTGTCCCAGTCCGCCTCGGCACCGCTCGGGACGCACAGATAGTGGATACTGACCGCTTCAATGTCGTCGGCATAGTCGCGGTACTCCTTGTCAACTATACGATGATTCATCAACGCCTCCGCGCGGCGCTGCTGCCTGGTGCTTGTAGCCGCCTAGAGCGTATGGACCTGGTTCCCCCAATAGTCCTCCCATCGGTCCGCCGGGTTGGGTTGCCACATGTTGCCCACGTGCCATCGTTGATGTACTTGCGCGCCCTTCGGGCCACGGATCTTCCCCACGTAACGCCGGGGCATCGGCAAGGCGGCAAGCATTTCCGAGCGGATGCGCGAGAAGTTATCCTTATCGTCGGTGGCGTAAAACTTGTGTGAACGGTATGGATTATCCTCGCCGTAGCGTGCGATGAAATTCGGCTCCTCGGTCGGCTGATACTGCGGCGCGTCCCAATCGTAAACGCTCCAGAAGATGCACATCCCACCGAGGTTGCCCTGAAGGTCGACGAATTCGACCTCTTTGCTGACAATCTCCTCGGTGTAAAGCGGGCTTACCTCGCGCCTGCCATGAAGGAAGGCCTCGAAATAGTGGTGGAACAGGTAGTTCTCGGTGTAGCCGCCGGTTCTAGGGTCTGGGATCGAGTTCGGCAGACGAATGATCTTGCGGCGCACCCCGTCATCGGGAAGCTGGACGGTTTCGGACTGGGTCTGGACGTAGTTGCCCGACTCGTCGACGGTAGTGCCGCCCATACCTCGGATCAGCACTCCGCCGCGTGGCATCGCGCGCGTCTCGCGATTAGCCTCCCAGTTGGGGAGTTCGCCGACCAGAGTCCACGTGTAATGGATGTTGACCAGTTCGATTCCGGGTACCGTGTCGACAAACGACCTCTTGATGTAGAAGGAGAACATCGTGCACTGCCTCCCCGGAGCGCCGGGTGCCACGGCATGAACGCCGCGTGCCCCCGCACACCTTTCTGAGACTTCACTATCACAGTTCGCAAGCTATGGGCAGCGGAAAAAAACGGACGCGAACCGCCGGTTCAGATCACTTCAACATCGAATGTTTGCGGCAAGAGTCGATGGCCAGCTTGGCGGTTAGCGAAGGGGTCAACCTCCGAAGGTTTCCGTGCTCGCCAGAACATCGCCGAAGAGATATTCTTCGATGCAGTTCGAGGCGGAGCTTTATATGACGACCAAGCATCCACGCCGCTCGCGCGCGATTGGACGGCGCGAGTTCATCAGGAGCGGAACGCTGGCAGGCCTTGGAGTCGGACTCGCGACACTGACCGGCTCCGCGTCCGCGGCGATTCCGTCCGCACCCGAAGTCCGCCGCTATGCCCCGTTGGGTCGCACCGGGATGAAGATTTCCGACGTCTCGTTCGGCGCGGATCGTCTGTCCCCGGGTCAGGAGGACCTGGTCCGCCACGCCTTTGACCGCGGCATCAACTATTTTGACACCGCCGAAACGTACAGGGGCGGCGATTCGGAGACCACGCTCGGCCATGCGCTGCGCGGCAAGCGCGACAAGGTGTTCCTCACGTCGAAGACGCTGGCGGAGCCAGACACTCGTAAGGACGCGATGATGCAGGCGCTCGAGGGCAGCCTGCGCCGCCTGCAGACCGATCACGTTGACGTGTACTTCAATCACGCGGTCAACGATGTCGCGCGGCTCAAGAACCCCGAGTGGTATGAGTTCGCCGAGGCGGCAAAGAAGCAGGGCAAGATTCGCTTCACCGGAATGTCGGGCCATGCGGGACACCTGGTCGAATGCCTCGATTACGCACTCGACTCGGGCAAGTTCGACGTCATCCTCTGCGCGTACAATTTCGGCCAGGACCCGCGCTTCTATCAGCGCTTTTTGGGCGGCTTCGACATGGTTGCGCGTCAGCCCGACCTGCCGCGCGTGATCCGAAAGGCCAGCCAGCGCGGGGTCGGCGTGGTGGTGATGAAGACGCTGATGGGTGCGCGGCTCAATGACATGCGCCAGTACGAGCGCAACGGCGCGACGTTCGCGCAGGCGGCGTTTCGCTGGGTGCTATCGAACCGCGACGTCGGCGGGCTCATCGTGTCGATGACCAGCAGCGAGGCGATCGATGAATACCTGGGCGCGTCTGGGTCCGGCTCGGTGGCCGCGGAGGATCTGCCGCTGCTCGAGCGCTATGCGCGCGTCAATGGTAGTTCGTACTGCAAACACGCCTGCGATGCGTGTGAGGCAGCATGTCCGGCCGGAGTCGCGATTGCGGACGTGATGCGCACGCGGATGTATGCGGTCGATTATGGCGATTTGCGGATGGCGCGCGACGAGTACGCCATGATCGCGCACAACGCCGAGGCATGTTTGAGCTGCAGCGCCAAGCCGTGCGCGGGCGCCTGTCCGCATGGGATTAAGATCGACGCGCTCACCGCTCCGGCACATCGCCTGCTGACCTCGCGGCATGACGCGTCCTGATTCCTCGCCCGCGCGTTCTCTCCCTGACGGCTTCCCGATATGTGACGCCGCTTAAGGACGGCAGACGCCACGCGCGAAGACCGCGCGATACCACTTCGCCAGGAGGACGCTTCATGCCAGCACGATGGTTCAGCACAGTCTGTCTCGTATTTCTCACAGTCGCACTTGCGTCGCGCGGCGCCTCGGCGCAGTTCCTGGAGCGCAAGACGTTAAGCCTTGACGCGGCGAAAAAAATGGCTGCCGCCGCCGAAGCTGAGGCGGCCAAGAACAAATGGACCATGGCGATCGCGGTGCTCGACGACGGTGGCCATCTGATCTACCTCGAGCGCATGGACAGCACGCAGATCGGTTCGATCGAAGTTGCGCAGGGCAAGGCTCGCACCGCGGTGCGCTTCAGGCGGCCCAGCAAAGACTTCGAGGATGCTATAGCAGCGAACCATCTGTTCGTTATCACCCTCGGCGATATCACCGCGGTCCGAGGCGGCCTGCCGGTCATGCTCGACGGTAAAGCGGTTGGCGCGATCGGCGTAAGCGGCGGAGATCCGGGGCAGGACGAGCAGTGCGCCGAAGCAGGGTTGGCGGCGCTCCATTAGCGCTATGGGTAAAGGCCGTGCGCGAACGCTCGCTGATGGTTCACGCGGATGGGAATAATTACTCCGACGAGCCGGAGCCCCTGGGAGGAGGTGGCACTCACATCGCGTGCGGCGTTATCGAGTAATCACTCCACCATTGTATATGGAACCACTGACCGCAAAACCTTCAATGTCGATACCAAACTCCTGACCGGCGTCCAACAGTGCATCGAACAGGTACTGCCCGGCTGAACGCTCGCACATGATTAGATAGGAGCGCGCGAGCCTGCCTCCGTCTGTTGCTGCCGCCGGGGGTTCGGCGAGATCGTTGCGAATAACCTCGGCTACCAATCTCGCTACCGAAGTGCGTAACGCGGTATCGTCGGGAGTCGTCGTATCACCGAAGTCAATACCGCACAGCTTGGACATGACTCTCGCACTATCCGCTCCAACGATGCGTATCAGAGCGCGCGCGTGGGTGAGGTCCATGACGGCCGATGGCCCCGAACCGTCACTAGGTTGGCTCAACGCTGAAGGAAGGGGCGCACCTGGAGGGCCGATCACTATCCATTCTTCGGGGCCAACCCCGGCCACGAGCGCGCCGGATTCATCGCGTCTTACGCGTCCGCGGCCTGCATCCAGCGCTCGCGCCGCCGGGCTGCTCGTAGCGCTACGAAAAAAAGTCTTTTGACATGGCGTACAGTCGATGAGGCGTAGCGGACCGTTGCTTGGTTTTGCGGATACCCGCCATGCCGCCAGCATCACGACGGGAGGCGCCTGCGTTATAGGGCTTCGCGCGATAGGGAACGTCTCAGCCACGCAGCCGGGCCCCCTTTGGATCAAAGTGGACGCGCCGTTCGGTGACTACCGCCGAAACATGCCGGCCATCGGGCAAGCGCACAGTGACGGAACTTCCCGCGCGTGACAATTCTTCCGATACCAGCGCCATGCATATCGAACGGCGCAGCGTGGGCGACATGCGGCTCGAAGTAATTCGCCCCATTATTCTTTCGCCATTAACTATCAGACTCGCCTCGGGCGGCACTAAGGCTGGATCGACAGGCCACAAACCCACCAGGCGCGGATAGTTATTCCGCTCCGATTGCCACTTGAGTTCGGGCTTGCCAGCGAAGTCAGGTTTGGCGAGTCTTATGAATTTCCCAAGCCCGAGGCTGAACGCCTGCGTCAAACCGTCGGTATCCTGTCCTACAATGAGATGCCCCTTCTCCAGGCGCATGATGCGTTGTGCCTCGATGCCGAACGGCGCGATTCCGAGATCACGTCCGCGTTCAAGTAGCGTTTCCCACACGTAGAGCCCGTAACCCGCCGGTACGTGCAGCTCATAGCTCAGCTCTCCGGTAAAGCCCAGGCGCAATAGAAGACATCCGTCGACGCTGGCCACGCGGCCCTTGCGCGCACCCAGGTAGGCAAACGCCGCCGGATCCAAATCGACATTTTCGGTAACCCGACTGAGTAATTCACGCGAACGGGGGCCGGCGACGTTTATCGATGCGAACGCATCAGTCGCGGGCATAACGTGCACCCGTCCCTCGATGCTCGAGCCCTGCAGCCATGATTCGATCCATTCACCCACGCCGGTGGCTCCGGATGACGTGGTCGTCATGAAGTATTCATCCGCTGATAAGCGGGCAGTGACTCCGTCGTCAAGCACCACACCGTCATCGCTGCACATCAGTCCGTACTGAGCCGACCCTACGGGCAGCTCCGACCAACTGTTGACGTAGAGGAAGTTGAGGAGGTTTGGAGTATCCGACCCGTACAGTAGGTATTTTCCCAGCGGAGTGACGTCGATGATACCAACATTCGTGCGCGTGTTAGCCACTTCCGCCTGTGGATCGCCGTAATGCTCAGGACGAATCCATTTTCCCGCGACCAGCGGCTGCGCGTTGTGTGCTTCATGCCACGGCTGCATCGGCGATACCTGCTTCGGTTCCGACGGGCGACCGGCCAGCGCTCCTAGCGTGATCGGCGCGTAGGGCGGTCTCCAGGTCGTCGTGCCGATCTCGTCCAGTGTTTTTCCCGACGCTTCGGCCACAATCGCTATCGTGTTGATGGTCTCGAGCTTTCCTTGGGTCGGACCCATCGTGGCTGTGGTATAACGCTTCACCAACTCAATCGAGTCATATCCCTCTGCCACTGCGGAAAGGATATCTCTGGAGGAAACGTCTTCGCACCAATCCACTATTCCATGCGTTCGGCTCCGGAAAAGTGCCGGAGCGGCGCGGACGCCGAGTTTCGGGATGGCGGCCGGTCCCGTGCCATGCCCCGCCCGAGCGGCCGCCGCCGTCCCGACCGCGCGGGCGTGAGCGATCAACTCTTCGAGCGAACCGTCGCCCGCAAGATCTCCCGCGGCAAAGACATCGTCCGGCAGATTGCCACCCGGTAAGAAGCGCGCAGCGGCTGGTTCATATTTCGGCTGGTCGCCCGCCATGTTGAGCAGCGAAGTCGGCGCAGTCCATCCGGCGGCGATCACCAGCAAATCGCAGTCGATGCGCGAACCATTGGTCAACTCGACGCCGCGGACTCGATTGCGCCCCAGCGCGCGCACGATCCCTTCACCGCGCCTGGCGTTGGCGACCGCTGCGACGTCGATGCCGACACGGCGCAAATCGATCGCGGCCAAATCACCATCGTCGTTGGCGCTGAAGACTACCGCGCGCGTTCCGGGGCGCACCGCGTAGAGGTTGATCAGGCGGCGCACCGCGCCGGACAGCATTACACCCGGTAGATCGTTGCCCTCGAACACAAACGGCCGTTCGATCAATCCTGGCGCGACCACCAGAACCTTCGCTCGCGCCTTGATCAGCCGTTCTGCAACCTTTGGCCGGCCGCGTTCAACGATTGCGATCCAGTTCCCGTCGTAGCGGCCGGTAACCACAGCGTCGGTCAAAACCTCGATTCCCGTTCGCGCCTGCAATTCGCCGTGGAGTTGCGCGAGCACGCCCAGCGCTTTTTCGTCGCCGTAGCGCAGATGGCCTCCCAGGTGGTGCTCCTCTTCCACCAACATCACCTGTGCGCCCACCTGTGCCGCTGCCGTGGCGGCCGCCATTCCCGCCGGCCCGCCGCCGGCGATTACAACGTCTGGATGAGCATAACGTTTGTCGTAATAGCCATGCTCAGAATTCGGGGAGGTCGATCCGCCCGCGATGAAGCGTCTGAGGACATGCTCGTAGAGCGGCCACCATCGCCGCGGCCACATGAATGTCTTGTAGTAAAATCCAGGCCCGAGAAAGCGAGTCATCAGCCCAACGATCGATTTGACGTCGAAGCTCAACGATGGCCAGCCGTTTTGCGCCGTGACCTTCATCCCCGGCTCGACGAGCCGATGAGCCGCGCGCACGTTAGGCTCGTCGCCAACCTGCATCATGCACGAAGGATCGAGATAATTGGCGGTGAGTATTCCGCGAGGCCGATGGTATTTGTAGCTGCGCGAGAAGACCTGCACTCCGCAAGCCGCAAGCGCCGAGACTATAGTGTCCCCCTCGTAAGCGGGAAATGGAGCGCCGTTCCAGGTAAAGGTGAAGGGCTTCGCACGGTCGATGACCTCGCCGCGCTGCGGCGCGAGTCGATGCGTCATCGAAGCATTCATCGGCGCCCGCTCGCGCCAGCGCCAGTCTCAGCTACGGCAGGCTCCGGTTTGCCTCCATCAACGGTGACGCGAATCTTGTTGGTGAGCGTATGGCGCTCGGTGCGAAAGTATCGGCCGCATCCCTCGCGATGGTACCAGGTCTCCGTGATCCATCCTGCCCCATTCGACTTGAGATATAGGTAGTCGCGCCATTGCTCCGGCGTGGCGCGATTGGAGTCCGGTCGCGGCTTGACCTCTCCGCACCAGCGAAATTCGCTGGCGTTGCGCGGTCCACAATGTGGGCAAGGTACCAAGAACATTCAACGCTCCTATCCGGTCGCTCGCAGTCTCAGTGTCCGACCGAGGCCGCACCCTTTTCACCGACTAATTGACCTTGAGAAAAGCGCGCGAGACTGAACGGCGCGATCAACTCGGGCGTCCTGCCGCTCGCGACGAGCTGAGCCATCGCCTCGCCCGATACCGGGCCCGCCTTGAAGCCGTACGTGCCCCATCCGACGTCGACATGAAACCCTTCGACAGGAGTCACGCCCATGACGGGTGAAAAGTCGGGGGTCATGTCACAGAGCCCGGCCCACTGGCGTACCAGCCGTACCTTGGCGATCGACGGCATCAGTTCCAGTATCTGGCCGGCTAGTTCCTCAGTGAACTCCAACGAGCCGCGTGTGGAATAGGAGCCGAACGGATCAACGCTGGCGCCGAAGACCAACTCGCCGCGATCGGTCTGGCTCACGTATACGTGCAAAGTGCCGGAGACGACCACGGCACCAAGAAAATACCTTACTGGTTCGGTCACTGCCGCCTGCAGCGGATAGGTTACGATCGGCAGCGTAACTCCGGCCATCGCCGCGACCACGCTGGACCATCCTGCAGTGCAGTTGAGCACGCATCGCGTAGCGATCCTGCCCCGGCTGGTTCTCACCGCGGCAACACGCCCTTCCTCTACATCGATCCCGGTGACCTCGGTCTTCTGATGAATCTGAACGCCTTGAGCGTCGACTCCGCGCGCGTAGCCCCAGTTGACCGCATCATGGCGGATGATCCCGCCCGGCACATGGTAAAGCGCACCGAGGATCGGATAGCGCACGTTGGGCGAGACATCGAGGTACGGAACCAGCCGCTTGATTTCGCGGGGATCGATGACTTCCGAGCGGACTCCTTCGAGCTTGTTGACTTCGGCGCGCCAGCGCATCGTGCGCAACGAACTATCCGTGTGTGCCAAGGTCAGATGCCCGAGTTGCGAGAACATGACATTGAAGTTCAGCTCGGCGGCGAGTTGTTCATACAACTTCACCGAGCGATTGTAGAAGCGCACTCCCTCGGGCGTTATATAGTTGGAGCGAACGATCGCGGTGTTGCGGCCCGAATTGCCGCCGCCAAGGTAGCCGCGGTCCAGGACCGCAACGTCTCTTATGCCGTGGTTCCTGGCGAGATAGTAAGCAGCGGCCAGTCCGTGCACTCCCGCACCGATGATGACGACGTCGTAGCTGGGCTTGAGTTCATGCGACCGCCACACTCGCGGCCAGTCCTCGCCGGTCAGTCCGTGACGAAAAAGGCTCCATGCGGAATAGCGGCCGCGAGGGACGCGGCAAACGCCCGGCGCCGTTCCTGCCGTCGCCGGGTGAGATGCCGCGCCATAGCTTGCCCACGCCCATGTCCGCTTCGCCGTCTACCGCTCTTCAGTCAGAGCCGGATTCGTTGTTCAATCCCGGTATCCAGTTCGTTCCAGCCAGCTTGACCTTGGCCATCGCGGCCGCTTCGACATTGAGCGCGACCAGGTCTTCGCGTTCCAGATGATGGACGTCGGATTTGCCACAGGCGCGTGCCAGCGTGACCAGTTCCATGTTCATCACATTGAGATAGTTGCGCAGCCGTCGAGCCCCTTCCTCCGGGTCGAGCCGGGTTTCGAGTTCCGGCTCTTGAGTAGTAACACCGACCGGGCACATTCCGGTATGACAATGATGACAATAGCCTGGCGCGGTGCCGAGCCGCGCATAGTCAGTACTCACATCCCGATGCGCTCCGCCGTCCGCGCAGTATCGCGAATTGCATCCGAGCGCGACCAACGCGGCCTGTCCAATTGAGACGGCGTCGGCGCCCATCGCCAGCGCCTTTGCCACGTCCGCACCGGTGCGGATACCGCCCGAGATGACTAGCTGCACCCTGCCGACCATCTTCATCTCTTCCAGCGCTTCCACCGCCTCGCGCAGGGCCGGCAGGGTTGGTATTCCGGCGTGTTCGATAAACACCTGTTGAGTTGCCGCGGTCCCGCCTTGCATGCCGTCGATCACGACAACGTCGGCGCCGCTCTTGATGGCCAGCTTGACGTCGTTGAAGACGCGCGAAGCTCCCATCTTAATGTAGATCGGGACCTGCCAGTCGGTAATCTCGCGCAACTCCGCGATCTTAATCGTGAGGTCATCGCAACCGGTCCAGTCAGGGTGTCTGCACGCCGAACGCTGGTCGATACCCTCGGGTAACGTGCGCATCGCCGCGACTCGCGGGCTGATCTTCTGACCCAGCAGGACGCCTCCGCCTCCCGGCTTGGCGCCCTGCCCCACGACGATTTCAATCGCGTCGGCCTTTCGCAGATCGTCGGGATTAAATCCGTACCTCGAGGGCAGGCACTGATAAACCAGGGTCTTTGATGCCGCGCGCTCTTCCGCGGTCATACCGCCATCGCCGGTCGTGGTCGAGGTACCGGCCATCGTCGCGGCACAGCCGATTGCTTCTTTGGCGCGCGCCGACAGCGCGCCGAAGCTCATGCCCGCAATAGTTATAGGGATCGCGAGTTCGACCGGCTTTTTCGCGTAGCGCGTCCCCAGCACCGTTTTGGAGACGCACTTTTCCCGGTAGCCTTCGAGTGGGTAGCGCGACAGCGAAGCCGTAAGGAATACCAGGTCGTCGAAGGTCGGGAGCTTGCGCTTGGCGCCGAGTCCCCTGATTTCGTAAAGGCCCCGTTCAGCAGCGCGATGGATATACTCGAGCGCATCGGCGTTCAGCGTCGAGCTTTCTTCGAGGTATTTGGATGACATCGCGGTTCGCTCAGTATTCCTGATGGGCTTCGGCGTTCCAGTGATAGAGCGTTCGTGCCGATGCGACTCGCTTGAAGTCCTTCGAAGAGATATCCAATTCCGCCCGCTTGAGCAGGGCCGCGACCTTCGCGTGGTCCGCCTCAGTCATCGGTTCTTCCTGAGCGTCGGCGCCCAAACTGTGGATCTTGCCGCCCACATAAATCTGCGCCTCGTATAGCGAGTCACCCAGATGGGCCCCGGCGTCGCCGCACACTACCAGGTTCCCGGCTTGCGCCATAAAGCCCGACATGTGGCCGATCGATCCGCCGACCACGATGTCGCAACCCTTCATCGATATTCCACACCTCGAGGAGCAATCCCCTTCGATTACCACCATTCCACCGTGTCCCGAGGCTGCGGCGCACTCCGAGGCATTGCCACGGACGCGAACGACCCCGGACATGATGTTCTCGGCGACGCTCCATCCCACGTTGCCATAGACGGTCACGGCGGCCTGCTGGTTCATGCCGCCCACGAAATAGCCGGCGTTCCCGCGTACGTGCACCTCGACTGGATAGTCAAGTCCGACCGCGATATTGTGCATCCCGTTGGGATTGAGTATTTCGATCACGCTCACGCTCTCGCTGGCGAGCCGATGATGCAGGTAGTCATTGAGCTGGCGGATACTCAACTTCGACAGATCAAGCCGCACGGTTTTCATGCGGCCACCTGCCAGACATAGATCTGCTCGGGCAGCGGCTCGAAAATATTGGCCTCGGCGACTCCCGGCAGATGCGCCAGTGAGCGGAACTCCGAGGAGATCGCGACGTATTGATCGGTCTCGGCAACGACTGCCGGCTTGCAGGCGAACGCGTCGCGCACCAGGACGATCTGCCGTGCGGTTCCGATAAGGAAAGTGTAAAAGCCGTCGATCTTTTCAAAGGCCGAGGTAAGGGCCTGTTCGATAGTATCGCCCTGTGTCATGCGCCATTGCAGAAAACGGCAGGCCGCTTCGCTGTCGTTGTCGGTCTCGAATTCCAGACTTTCCTCTTCCAGCAGACGGCGCACGCTGTAGGGATTCGACAGCGAACCGTTGTGCACCAGGCAGAAATCCTCGCCCGCCGTGAAGGGATGCGCGTGCGCCGGTGAGACCTGCGACTCGGTCGCCATCCGGGTGTGGCCGACGCAGTGCGTGCCTTGCAGTTGGTCAAAGTGATAGCGCCTGGCCACCTGGTCGGGCCGGCCCACATCCTTGAACAGTTCTATCGAACGTCCGGCCGCCAACACCCGCACGCCATTGCCGCGCTTGGCGAGCCACCGTTTGAGGGGCCCGCCCTCCACCGCCGCGGTCAGCTCGGCCTGATTGTCGTGCACGGACACGGTCGGCTGACATTCGAGGTCGGTCTTCATGGATTGCGCCAAGGCGCTCCAGTCATAGTCGTGGCTGTTGCTAAACAGACTGAACCGGCGCAGCGGGGGCTCGATCGGCTTGGTGAAGACCGCAAGGCCGGCAGAATCCGGTCCGCGCTCCGCCATAGAGTCGAACATCGGAAGCACCAGCTTTCCGAGCGAGGGGCGAAGCTCATCGCTTTTCAGCATCAGCCCGATAATTCCGCACACGCAGTCTTCCTCCCCATGATCTCAGTATGGTCTGACTAGAATGACTCAATAAAATTCCAGGTACCTTTTCACTTCCCAATCGGACACGTGCCGATGGTAGTCCACCCACTCCATGCGCTTGAGCCGGAGAAACTCGGCCACGAACTCCTTACCCAGGGCTTCATGGAACAAGCCGTCCGCCTCGAGCGCATCCAACGCCTCGGGCAGACTTTGCGGGAGAGTCTTAATCCCACGATCTACGAGTTCCGCCTCGCTGAGGTCGTAGTGATTGAAGTTGTGCGGCTCGCCCGGATCAAGCTTCTTTTGCATACCATCGAGTCCCGCCGCGATGACCGCGGCCGTGGCGAGGTACGGATTGGCGCTTGAATCGATCAGTCTCAACTCCAATCTGCCATAGGGTACGCGCACCATGCAGCTTCGATTGTTGTCGCCATAGGATATGTAGGCAGGCGCCCAGGTCGCGCCGGAAAAGGACCGGCCCACAACCAGCCGCTTGTAGGAATTAACGGTCGGCGCGACCAGCGCTGTCAGGGCCGGAGCGTGGGCCAGGAGTCCGCCGAGGAACTGGTATCCCGCCGCCGAGAGACCCAGCTTGCGTCCGTCGGATCGATCGAGGAAGAGGTTTGGATTCTTCGCATCGGCGAGCGACAGATGCATATGCATGCCGCTGCCCGTCCGATCCGACAGCGGCTTGGGCATGAACGAGCTGATGAGCCCCATCTCGCGGCCGATTTCTCCGGCCGCCATCCGGAAAAACACCATCCGGTCGGCGGTAGTCAGGCAATCGGAGTAGGTAAAGTTGATCTCGAACTGGCCGTTCGCGTCCTCATGGTCGACTTGGTAAACGTCGAAACCCGCCTTCTGCAACGAATCGACCAAGCGCTCGATGAAGGCTCTGCTGCGCGACAACCCTTTGTAATCGTAGCAGGGCTTGTCGAGCCGGTCGGTCTCGTCGGCCGGACCGATAGAGCCGTCGGAGCGCCGAGCGAGCAGCATGAACTCGGGCTCCATCCCGGAATTTAATGTCCAGCCCCGCTCGCTCAGCCGTCGAACCTGTTCCTTCAATATGAAGCGGCTATCGAACGGCCACGGCTTCCCTTTGATTCGGCCGTCGCACACGATCCTGGCGTAGCCAGGCTGCCACGGCACCAGCGTCAAGGTCGCCAGATCGCCGATCGCCAGATAGTCAGGATCGTGCGGCGCCTGTCCCATGCCCCACAGCGCGAAGCCCGCAAAGCCCGCCCCGTCCTCCAGGATCACGTCTTCGAAATGCTCGACCGGAACCGACTTGGTCTTGGCCACCCCGTGAATATCGACAAACTGGGCGAGTACGAACTTGATCTGGTTCGTCTCGAAAAAATCCCGCGCGGTCTCGCGAGTCATCCCGCCGTGCTTTTTCGAATTCTTGTCCTTTGCTGGCATCGCTCGTACAGCCCTCTAGTTCGAGTTGAATTCCTCCGGAGCGGTATTGAAGTGTATCGAGCACACACAGGTCAACGCGAGCGCGCGTTACACCGCCCGCTCGGTGGCGTCTGCGATCTCGCTCAGCGTTGCGAACCAGGCGCCGCGCTCCTTCATATGCACGATTAGCTCCTCGAGCCGCGTGATCATGTGCGCTCGCCCGATCGACTGCGGATGGACGACGAAGGCGTAGCACGCGCCTTCCTCGTTGGCGACCGCGTAGTCGAAAATTGCTTTCCATCGGTCTAGCAGATCATGCGCCGGACGCATCCCCTCCTGGAAGCCGGGGATGAACTCGACCTGCGAAAAATCGGTCAGGTACCACTGTCCGGGAATCTCCAGGATACGGCCGGGCGGGCCGAACACGTTGCCGCGCTCGGCGTGCACCTCGACCGGCCGAATCCAGTAGGGATGAAAATCATTGGCGAGCAGGCTGCTATCGATTTCGAAACCGTAGCGCTCCAGCAGCCCGAGCGTATTCTCACTGAAATCCCAGTACGGCGCGCGATAAGTCCGGGGTTTCACGCCAATTCGGGCCAGCGCCTCCAGCCCCAGCTCCATCACCTTGATTTCCTCTTGCAGCTTCAGTGACTGAGGATTTTCATGGGCGTAGCCGTGATGGCCAATCTCGTGTCCCGCGGCCGCGACTTCGCGGCACAGCTCGGGCCAGGTGTCGATGGTATGGCCGGGGATGCAGAACGTGCTCCTGACTTTGTACTTGTCGAAAAGGCGCATCAGGCGCGGCATCCCAACCTCGGCGCCGAACTCGCCACGCGACATGTAGGCGGGTGAAGTACGGTTGAGGCATATCCACAGCGACTGCGCGTCGAAGTCGCATCCAAGGTTAACCGCTATCTTCTTGCCCGCGGGAATTTTGACCTTGCCCCATACCTGCGGCATAAGACCCTCCTGCCAGTTTTGTCTGTCCTGAAGCCATACGCGGGGCTGGCTGTGATTTGCAAGCGTATTCGAATGAAGCTACTCCTCGATTCCCCGAGTGTTGTGACCTGGCTTCAACTCGAATAGCTTGATCGCGTGCGGCGCATATTTTCACTCGTGCTCCTGATCTTGGTCTTTGCCACATCCCTTCCGGCGATCACCGCTGGGGCCGCCTGCTCTCCTGTCCAAGCAATATCTGGGAATTGTTGTTCGACGGCATGTCCGTCGAACACCGAAACTCGCACAGTGACTTGCTGCAATATTTCGAATGACACCTCGAGCGCGCGGCTATTGTCATCGACGCCAACGCCCACGCTGGAACCGCCAGCCGTTGTGATGTTTCGGCTTCGGCCCGCGCTATCGACCTGCTCGCCGCTTCAAATGGATCGGCTTTCGGATTTCTCTCTCAATCTCGATCCTCTTTCGCTGCTCTGTTCCCGACAAATCTGACCACCATCGCGATCACGGACTGTCCCTGAGGCTCGCGTAGCGGTACTCGCTGGTCACCAGCGAACGTCCCGGCGCCTGCCTTAAAGTTTTCCACCAGGACCGTCGCCTCGGCTCGAAGCGCCTAGGGTCTGACTGTCCAACGTGATCCGGTGATCCAGGTGGTTCTATGAATAGACTTGGTCGGCTTGTCGCGAAACGGCACGCCGTGGCCCTGATTCTAGTTGCGATCGCAGTTGCTCGGATATCGTCTGCAAGCGCTCAAACGACTTTGGCTATAACCCGCGACGCGACGTCGAACCTCGATGCTCTGGTGCGGGAGGCGGTTACCAACAATCCAGGCGTGATTGCTGAACGAGCGCACTGGCAGGCTCAAACGAAGGTACCGATCCAGGCGGCCACGCTGCCGGATCCACAGGTATCGCTCCAGCACTTCACGGTCGGAAGTCCGCAACCATTCTCGGGTTACGAGAGCAGCGATTTTTACTACACCGGTTTCGGTGTCTCGCAGGACATCCCCGGTCCCGGCAAGCTCCGATTGCAAAAATCAGAAGCCGAAAAAGACGCCGAGTATGCCAGGCATCGATATGAAGCTGCTGAGCGTGAAGTCGAGGAAAGGGTCAGGGAAATTTACTTCGAACTGTTTTACCACGCAAAGACGCTGGTAATTCTCGATCGCAATCAGGACGAGCTCCGCCTGATCCAGCAGATCGCCGAAACCAGATATCGCGTGGGGGAGGGTCTGCAGCAAGACCTGATCAAGGCGCAACTACAAACCACCGAAATCCTGAAGGAGCACGCGATGCACCATCAGGAGGAGGATCAGGAACAGCTCGCTCTCAAGCAGATCCTAGGGCGCGATCCCGACTCGCGGAACATCGAGATCGGCGAAGTCCAGCCGACGCATCTGCAGCTCGATTCATCGCAACTCGCTCAGCTAGCCGCTAGCGGCTCACCCGAACTCGCAGCGGATCGAGCGATGGAAGCACGCAGCTCTGAAGCATTGAAGCTGGCGCATCAGGGATACTGGCCAGACTTCACGGTGGGTTATACGTTCGAAAAAACCGGCCCGGGATTTCGCGATTACTACATGCTGAGCCTGGGCGCGAAGATCCCGCTCTATTTCTGGCGCAAGCAAACACCTGCGATCGAACAAGCCGCGCTTGAAGCCGAGGCGGCGCGTGAGCAAACCCGCGCTACTCGACTGCAGGTTTCCACCGCGGCAGAAAGCAGCCTGGTCGCGCTGCGCACGGCGGAACGGATCATGTCGATCTATCGCGACGGTCTGATACCGCAGGCTGAAACGTCGCAGGCCTCAGCAATGTCCGCGTATCGGGTTGGTAAGGTTGATTTTCAGACGCTGCTCTCGTCGGTTCTCGATTTACAGAACCTCCGCCAGGAGTACTACCGCAGCCTCGCCGACCACGAGATCGCGATCGCCAAAATCCAGCAAGTAATCGGTGACCGAAAATGAATTTCAACTTATTGCGACAGCGAGCGGGCGCCGTCTCCTCAATCCTGGGATTTCTTGTGGTCCTCGCGGCGCCCATAGCGCGCGGAGCGGATTCTGCGTTGGCTCCAATCCACCTCACGCCGGAGCGGCGGCAGATGATCGGACTCAAATTCGCAACCGTGGTGCGAAAGGACGTACGCGACCGCCTCGAGGCCACCGGGAATATCGAGACCGACGAACGGCTGCAAGGTTATGTGCAAACGCGTTTCGCCGGATGGATCGAACAGGTGTTCGCGAATTCCACGTATCAGTACGTCCGCCGAGGCCAGCCGCTGTTCACGATTTACAGCCCGGACCTCGTGAGCACAGAAAACGAATACCTGCTCGCAATCGACGCCCGCAAGCGCGTTAAGGACAGCACGGTCTCCGACGTGACCACTGACGCGTCATCGCTGGTCGATTCGGCCACGGAACGCCTAAAGCTCTGGGGAGTGTCGCCGCACGAGATTGCACGATTGCAACGCGAGCGCAGCGTGCGCCGTGCCGTCGAGATCGATTCACCGATGAGCGGATACATCGTAGAGCGCAACGCCTTGCCCAACATGTACGTGCAACCGGACACGCGCCTGTTCACGATCACCGATCTTTCAAAGGTGTGGATCTATGCGGCGGTGTTCCAGGACGAGATCGGAAAGGTTCGTCCAGGCGATCTTGCGACCGTTACGGTCGACGCTTATCCGGGCAGGAGCTTCGATGGGCGCGTCGATTTCATTCAGCCACAAATCGATCCGATGACTCGCACCGCCAGAGTTCGCTGCGAGTTCAGCAACTCGAAAGGCCAACTTCTTCCGGGGATGTTCGCGCACGTTGCGCTGGACCTGCCGATGGGCGAGCAAATCGTCATTCCGGACACCGCGATTTTGCGCACGGGCACGCACAACGTTGCGTTTATCGATCGCGGTGACGGTTATCTCGCTCCTGCCGAGATCGAACTCGGACCGCATGTCGGTGATGAATTCATCGTACTCAAGGGACTTTCGCCGGGTCAGCAGATCGTCAGCTCCGCCAATTTCCTGATCGACTCGGAAAGCCAACTCCAGGCCGCCGCTGGCGCGTTCGTGCCCCCTCCGCCGGGCGTAGGTGCGAATGCGGGCGGACAAAGCGTCCAAACTATTCCCCAGGCAAGCATCGAATTCACGAGCGATCCAAATCCTCTCGCGCGCGGTCATAACAAGGTGATCGTGACGTTGCGCGATTCCAAAGGCGCAGCGATCTCTGGTGCGCAAGTGACGTTGTCCTTTTACATGGCAGCGATGCCGGCGATGGGAATGGCGGCGATGCGCGCGCAAGGCACTGCGGAAGATCAACGGAACGGCACATACGCCGCGAATCTCGAACTGCCCAGCGGCGGCACCTGGAGCTTGACGATCACCGCGTCGAAGGAAGGCCATCCGATCGCGACCAAACAGGTGGACGTGTCAGCCGGCGGCTCCATGGCGATGTGAGGAAAGGGCGATGATCGAAAGAACTATAGACTGGTGTAACGGGAACCGTTTCCTCCTGTTCTTCGGGGCGCTGGCGCTGGTACTCGCGGGCGTCTGGTCGCTCAATCGAATCCCGCTCGACGCGCTGCCGGACATTTCTGACGTTCAGGTGATCATCCACACCGAATGGAAGGGGCAGCCGCCCAATCTCATCGAAGATCAGGTGACCTACCCGATCGTCACCGCGATGCTTGCTGCGCCGCATGTGAAGGCAGTTCGCGCGCAGACGATGCCCAACGATTCGTATGTGTTCGTCGTGTTCGAGGACGGCACGGACATCTATTGGGCGCGGAGCCGCGTGCTGGAATACCTTCAGCAGATTACGGGCAAGCTTCCCGCTGGCGCGAATCCCGCGATCGGCCCGGACGCGACGGGCGCCGGCTGGGTATACGAGTATGCTCTAGTCGATAAGAGCCGTACGCATAGTCTCGCCGACCTCCGCAGCCTGCAGGATTGGAACGTGCGTTATGCGCTCGAAACCGTACCGGGAGTTTCTGAGGTCGCCACTATCGGCGGCTTCGTGAAGCAGTACCAAGTCAAGCTCGATCCTAATCGCTTGCTCGCGCTCAAGGTCCCGCTGGAGACGGTGATCGACAAAATTCGCGACAGCAACGGCGAAGTTGGTGGACGCGTGCTCGAGATGTCGGGAGCGGACTACATGATCCGCGGTCTTGGATACGTCCATTCCGTAGCTGACCTTGAACAAATTTCGGTCGCAACCAACAACGGCACGCCGGTGCTGATAAGGGACCTCGGCGTGGTCAGTCTGGGACCCGATCTCCGCGAGGGCGCGGCTGAATGGAACGGCGACGGAGAAACGGTCGGTGGCATCGTCGTGATGCGATACGGGCAGAACGCGCTCACGGTCATCGACGGAGTCAAGCAAAAGCTCGCTCAGATTCGAAAGACTCTGCCGCGCGGGGTCGAGATCGTCGCCGGCTACGACCGGTCGGGACTCATTCAGGAATCCATCAATACCCTGAAGCGTGATCTGCTCGAAGAGGCCGATCATCGTCAGCCTCGTGATCATCGTGTTTCTTTTTCACCTGCGCTCGGCACTCATCCCGATTCTCGCGCTCCCGATTGCGGTCATCGCGACGTTTATTCCGATGTACTATCTGCAGATCAGCTCTAACATCATGTCGTTGGGCGGGTTGGCGCTGGCGATAGGAGTGCTGGTCGACGCTTCGATCGTGATGGTCGAGAATGGGTACCGGCATCTGTCGGAGGCGCAGCATCAAGCGTCGTTGAAGGGTGAGTCGGTTTCCGAATCTGAACGACAGCGAATCCTGCTGTCGGCTGCGAAGCAGATTGGCCGCCCGATTTTCTTCTCCCTGATTATTATTGTCGTCTCGTTTCTGCCGGTGTTCCTGCTCGAATCGCAAGAGGGACGAATGTTTCGGCCGCTGGCTTACACCAAGTCGTTTGCGATTGCCTTCTCCTCAGTCCTCGCGATTACCGTGGTCCCGGTGCTGATGGTTCTCTTGATTCGCGGCAAACGTCTGCGTCCCGAGGAAGAAAACCCTATCTCGCGTTTTTTCCAGACGATCTATCTGCCGGTGATCCGATGGTGCCTGCGTCATCGCGCGCTGACGATCGCTGCCAACGTGATTTTTCTGCTCCTTACGATTCCGCTGCTGTTCAAGATCGGCAGTCAGTTCATGCCACCGCTGTATGAAGGATCAAGTCTTTACATGCCGACTGCGCTGCCCGGGATTTCGATCAACTCCGCAGTAAATCTGATGCAGAAGCAGGACCAGATCATCCGCACGTTTCCCGAGGTCGAGAGTGTTTTCGGATCGGTCGGACGTTCAGATAGCGCGACCGACAACGCACCGCTGGACATGTACGACACGACTATTATGCTCAAGCCGCGCGGCCAATGGCGAAAGGGCATGACTTACGACGGTCTGATCGCGGAAATGGACAGCCGGCTGCATTTCCCCGGCCTGTCCAACTCGTGGACGATGCCGGTCGAGAACCGGCTCGACATGGAGCTTACCGGGATCAAAACTCCGGTCGGACTCAAAATTCAGGGTCCTGACGTCGACCGGATTCAGCAGATTGGTTCCCGGATCGAAGAGATACTCGGCGCGGTTCCAGGTACGCGAGGAATCTTCGCCGAACGAGTTTCTCAGGGATTCTACATCAATGTGGATGTCGATCGCGCGGTCGCCGCGAGGTATGGGTTGACGGTTGGAGACGTTCAGCGAGCCGTCAGCTCGGGGATGGGTGGCGAGAACATCGCAACCACCGTCGAAGGTCGCGAGCGCTACTCGATCAACGTTCGCTATCTCGCCGACTATCGCGGCGACCTGAATGCGCTTCGTCGAATACTGATCATGACACCCACCGGAGCGCAGATTCCGCTCGGCGAAGTCGCGCGTATCGACTTGAGCCCGGGTCCATCGATGATACGGGACGAAGACGGGCTGCTGACCGGCTACGTTTATGTTGACCTCGCGACTTCGGACTACGGCAGCTACGTTGACAGCGCGCAGCGCGTGCTTGATCGGAAGTTGCATCTGCCCGCCGGATACACTCTGAAATGGTCCGGAGAGTATGAGCTCCAACTGCGCGCGCGAAAGCGTCTGACGGTCATCCTGCCAATTGTTTTCCTTCTGATCTTTGTCTTGCTCTACATGCTCTTCCAGTCGATGACTGAAGCGATCGTACTGATCCTTCCGACCATGTACGCGATGACGGGCGGGCTGCTGCTCCAGTACATGATGGGCTTCAACTTCAGCGTCGCCGTGTGGGTCGGGTATATTGCCTTGTTTGGAATTGCGGTTGAGACCGGTGTCGTCATGGTGATCTATCTTCACGAAGCTTTGAATCGCCACCTCGTAGCCGGAGAGCTCACTCATAAGGACATCGAGATGGCGGTGATCGAGGGTGCGGTGCAGCGGCTTCGACCCAAGCTGATGACGGTCGCGGTCGTGATGCTCAGTCTCGCGCCCATTCTATGGGAGAGCGGAATTGGCTCCGACGTGATGAAGCCAATCGCGGCCCCAATCGTCGGCGGCATGATCACCTCGACGATACACGTTCTCATACTCGTGCCGGTGATCTTCGCGATCATGAAGGAGCGAGCATTGAAGAGAGGGACCCTGTTCTAACCATCAGATGGTCCGACAACCGCTCTGGACGGAGCGAAGTTCGCCTCCGCCTCTACTTCGGCCACCGACTTTAGCGCCTATGTGTATTGCGTCATGACTATCACTTGATCACGCCGCATGCGATGCGCGCGCCGCCGCCACCCAGCGGCGCCGGAGTGTCGGAGTAATTGTCGCCGCCGGCATGGATCATGATCGAGTGCCCGCGAATCTCCGCCACAGTAAGATGGGGAGCGGTGACAGGTTTGGTCGCATCGCCGTGGCTATCAACCACCAGCACCGGCAGGTCGCCGCGATGGCCGGCGGTGCTGAGCGGTCCCAGATGCTTTTTGGTGTGGGCAGGATCGTAATGGCCGCCTGCGGCGAAGCCTGCTGCCGGTTTGCCTTGATTCATCCCCGGCCCGCAGTCGGCCTTTTCATGAATATGAAACCCGTGTTCTCCGGGCGGCAACCCGGAGAGCTTGGGCTTGATCACCAGACCCCCGGCACTATCCGTGAAGGTCACCGTCCCCAAAGACCCGCCGACGCCAGTGGCACTGATGGAGTTGACCGTGGCCGTAGCGGTCGCCGCATCGGCGGTGCGCGTACCAACCAAAAGAAAGCTTGCTGCAAACAAACTCAGGATCGCTATTGACCTCAGGCGAAATTGCATGTTGGGACCTCCTGTTTTTTACGTCTGCTCGACCACAATTCGCTGTTTAAGTGCAGATGAACGGGGTGCGCAAGATCTCGAAGCTGATTCGCAAAAACCAGTTCACGATAACTTCGCCTACACGCCTGCACCAGAGGTCATGCAGCCGAAGTCCCGGTAAAGGACTTGTCCAGTTTAGCGGGCTGTAGCGGTTGAAATCTCCGCACTCGCCGGGAGTTTTCTCGAAAGCGAGAGCGAACTGCGAAGCGTCGCACTTACTTCAGCAATCCCGCCTGCCGCAGCACTGCAGCATGATCCCAATAAATCCGCTCGGCCGCCATCTTGCCATCACGAAACTCGACGAAGATTATGAACGTCACGTCGATCTCTTTGCCTGTCGGAGGCACACCCGGCAGGAACCAATCCATCCGCTGCGTATGATGGAACTGGATGCGGGCTTCTTCGGCAATGCAATTTTCGGTCGCGACGCGATTGAGTAGCGTGTGCCGCCAGTCGGGTGGGATCGACGGGATGAATTCATCGCGGTAGAGCGGCCCCAGGCTGGCCTTGCCCGTGGCGCCCCATCCGGTGGGCAGAGTATAGACCGACGCACCGTCGACCATCGTGGCCAGCGACTCATGATGGTTCTTAGTGAGGAATTCCCCTCGCAGATGCTCTTCCCACAGATTGATATTGTCCTCGGCTGACATCGATTTCACTCCCGAACGGAATTTTTCTTCGCCCCTTCAGATAGGCGTCACCAGCAGCGACTGAATCCGGCTCGTATCCGCCATCACGACCCGCTCCTTGAACTTCGGCACGTCGCCGACGAAGACGATCTTGTCGATGTACTCGCCCACGCTGTAGATCTCAGTCGCGCCGTAATGGATCGGATCGATGGCGGTGCGAAAAACGGAATAGTTGGTTCGCGCCGAGATCACTCCGTCCTGGCGGCTGCCTATTCGCACGCCGCTCATCAGATGGCGGTAAAGATGCGGCGCGAACAAGTTGGCCGTGCGATGGGCCGTCACGCGGTCCTGCAACATCCCGCGGCTATCGCAGTAGATCACGGCGATGCGCAGGCCCTGGTCGGCGTTCTCGCGCGGCAATATCTGGTACAGGCAATCGTCGGTGAAGAAATCAGGCCATTCCTCCAGCCGATCGTCGTCAAGGCACTCGCCGTACGCGTTAATCAGCTCTTCGATCGCCGAGCGAATTTCCCTGTCGTCCATAGATGCTATCCGCGTAGTGCTCAGTTGAATCCCATCAGTTCGCGGTAGTGCTGCCAGAAGCCGCGAATCGACGATTCGGTTACCAGATGTGCCTGGCTGCCGATGTCGCGTCCGCCCAGTTCGATGAAGGAGCTGCCCTCGCGGTCGCGCACGATCGCCTGCTGCACCAACTCGATCGCGTGCCCGTCTTCCAGCGAGATGAATCCGGCCGGCCCGACCAGGTTGGCCTGTTTGATACGCATCGCGCGCATCTCCTCGTCGTCATCCTCGTAGCCAAAGAAGGTAAAGATGAGCTCGAACGCATCGGGACCTTTGGGCACGATCTGCCGGGCCGCGAGCGTGTTGGAGATCTGCTGCACGACCAGGCAGGGAAAAATCGCGTGGATCGAAAACGTCAGCGCGATCTCATACTCCTGCCGCGTTTCCATCAGCGAGGGATCCGCCAGTGCATACTTCGCCTGGTAGGTCTTGATGCCTTCAGCGGTGTAGGCCGCCGTCTCGCCTTCTGCTTCCCGCTGATAGCCATGCAGCAGGCTGTGCCGCCCGCGATCATCGGCAAGCGAACCGCCAATTTGCGAGGAGCGCGCCAGCCTGAACGTCGCGTTGAACAGATGCAACAAACTGGCATGGTAAGGATCCCTGACGTTCTCGTTATAGAGCTTCCAGTTTCCGCCGATCCATTGCCGCGCATATCCCAGAACCTTAACTGGCCGGTTGAATACCCGGTCGAGCCACGGCCGCATGACCGGGCCAATATAGTCCTCCAGCGGTTCCACCTCCTCGGCAAATGAGACGAAGACCAGCCCGTGGTAGGCGGCGATCCTGAGCTTGTGCAGCGAGTGCTGCGACGCGTCAAAGTCGGGCGCGTAGCCGCCGTTGCCGTCGATGCCCTTGCGGAAGGGCACGCCAATCAGGTTGCCCTCCAGGTCGTAACTCCATTGATGATAGATGCAGAGATGGCTTAGGCGGTTGCCGCGCAATTCCCGGCAGACCAGCGCACCCCGATGGGCGCAGCGGTTGACGAACGCGTGCAGCGCGCCGTCCTTGCCCCGGTTAATGACGATCGGGGTCTCGCCCACGAAGGTGGCCTTGAAATCGCCCGGCTTGGGCACCTCCGCTTCCAGGGCGACGTAATTCCACACCGGTCCGCGAAACAACCGTTCCTGCTCCAGTGCGTAAATCGCGGAATCGAAAAAGACCGGATAGGGAACCCGCGCCACACCTTCCGCGGGCCAAGCAACCTCGCTGCGCGATTGTGCATTGAAGGCCGCCATGTTCGTTCCTCCCTTGCTAGCCGTCGAGGCTGACATACTGCCTGGCCGCGCGCGGTTCGGCGGCGCGATAGCCAAGCTCTGCCGACAACTTGTGCGCCGCGCCGATAACTGTCGCGGCGAGCGTCGCTACGCTGTCATCGGGGATCCGGTAAGCCGGCCCAAGGATGCCGAGCGCCGCCGCCACCCGGCCGGAGTGTTCCTGCACGGCCGCCGCGATACATCTTAGGCCGTCCTCGGTCTCCTCATCGTCGAGCGCAAACCCACGCTCGCGCACAAGCCGCAATTCTTCACGCAACTGCGCAAGCGAGGTGATCGTGTTTTCCGTGTAGGCTCTCAACCGGGCTTTGCCGAGCACGGCCGTCAGTCTGCTCTCTGGCGTGTGCGCCAGCAGAACCTTGCCCACCGCCGTGCAATGCGCCGGATTGCGCCAGCCAACGCTGGCGGGAACTCTCACCGCTCGCGAGGATTCGACTCGCTCTACTACCAGCGCCTCGGCGCCATCCAGCACGCTCAGATATGCGGTCTCGCCGGTTCGCGAAACCAGCCGCTCCAGGTGCGGCCGGGCACGTTCGGTCAAATCGAACTGCGCGACCGCCTTGCTTCCGAGCTCGAATAGCTTGAGCCCCAGCCGATACAGGCCGCTCTCCGCGCTCTTTTCGACGAAGCGATGGCCCTCCAGGACCATCAGCAATCGCATCGTCGTGCTTTTAGGCAGGCCCAGCCTTTTGGAGAGCTTGACCAGCGACATCGGCTGCCCCTCGCCGGCCAGCGCCTCCAGCACGCCGAGCGCGCGGTCGATAACCTGCACGCGGTAGGAAGATTCCTTGACTTGATTCGCGCTCATCTTGTTCGCGTTCATCGAGCCGCGTTCCAACAGACGGAACTTCGTACCGTATAGCGTAACGAGACGGAGAGCGTCAAGATTCCTTGTCAATCGGCAACCACGGGAAGATTGACCTCAAGGAGAAAGCCGCTTAGGTGTTATCCGGGCTGGATAATGTCGACGGTAGTCAATGCGCAGGTACTGATTGTCGGCGGCGGACCCGTCGGCCTGACGTTGGCGATGGACCTCGCTGGGCGGGGCGTTGAAGTAGTCGTCGCCGAAACACGCGCGGCCGGTGAACCACCCAGCGTGAGATGCAACCACGTTGCCGCACGCACGATGGAGATCTTTCGCCGGCTCGGCCTGGTCCAAGCGCTGCGCGAAGCTGGCCTCCCCGCTAACTATCCCAACGACGTTAGTTTCCGCACCACCGCGACCGGGATGGAGCTTTCGCGCATCCCGATTCCGTGTCGCGCCGAGCGCTATACGGCGAAGGACGGGCCCGACACCTGGTGGCCAACACCCGAGCCGCCGCATCGAATCAACCAAATTTACCTGGAACCCATACTGTTCGCGCACGCTGCAGCGACACCTCGACTTCGCATCCTGAGCCGCACGCGGGTCGTCGATTTCGTGCAAAACGAAACCGCGGTGGTCGCAACCGCGGAGAATCTCGATACCGGAGGCGTCAGCGAGATCTCTGCCGCTTACCTGATCGGTTGTGACGGTGCCCATTCCGAAGTGCGTCGCAAGATGGGCGCCAAATTCAGTGGCGACGCGGTGGTGATGCAAACGCAATCAACCTACATCCGCGCGCCGCAGCTGCTCGGCATGATAGCAAGACCGACGTGGCTAAGCGTCTCCCTCAATCTGCGTTGCAGTGGCTACTTATTCGCGATCGACGGCCGGGAGAGATGGCTCATCCACAACTGGCGGCCTCCAGCCGAGGACTTGGCGGCGCTCGATCGCAATCACTGCATCCAGCAGATCCTGGGCGTGGAGTCCTCTTTCGAGTTCGAGATTCTCGGACAGGAGGACTGGACCGGGCGCCGCATGATCGCCGACCGCTTTCGCGACCGGCGCGTTTTTTTGTGTGGCGACGCCGCGCATATCTGGGTGCCCTTTGGCGGCTACGGCATGAATGCCGGGATCGCCGACGCCATGAACCTGTCGTGGATGCTCGCTGGCGTAATCAAGGGCTGGGCGGATTCCGCGATCCTCGACGCGTACGAGATCGAACGCCAGCCGGTCACCGAGCAGGTTTCGCGTTACGCGATGAACACGTTCCCCGCGCGGGAATCGCTGCGCAACACGATCCCCGACAACCTTGAGGAGCCCGGACCGGAGGGCGACGCGGTACGAGCGCGCGTCGGCAAAGACGCATACGAACTCAACGTCGGCCAGTTCTGCTGCGGCGGCCTCAACTTCGGTTATTTCTACAAAGACTCCCCGATCATCGCCTATGACGGCGAGGAAGCTCCCGCCTACACCATGTACGACTTCAGCCAATCCACTGTCCCGGGATGCCGCACGCCACATTTGTGGTTGCGCGACGGAAGATCACTCTACGACGCGCTTGGACCGGACTTTACGCTGCTGCGTTTTGATCCTGCGGTCGAGGTCGGCGGCTTGCTGGCCGCGGCGGCGAAACATGGCTTACCGATGACGGTGCTCGATGTGGACGGGAACGAAGCGGCGGGGCTCTATCCGCACAAGTTACTCCTGTCGCGTCCCGATCAGCATGTGGCATGGCGGGGCGATGAGCCGCCGGACGACCCGGCCACCTTGATCGACCGTGTACGCGGCGCATCCGCCAAGGTGTAGCTTTCGCGCGCAGGACGCCTCCAGCGTGGCCCAAAAGGCTGGCGCGTGATCCCTAGATGAAAGGCGGCAGGCCGGTATGCGCGGTCAGGCCCCCGTCGACCACGATCGTGGTGCCGGTGACAAATGAGGCTTCGTCGGAAGCGAGGAAACATACCGCGTTGGCGATCTCCTCGGGCTCGCCAATCCGGCCGATGGGATTTTGACCGAGCTTGCGCCTGAATCCCTCGACGTCGTTGCCGCCCAGCACTTGCGCTACGCGGGTATTGATTGCGCCGGGACATACGCAGTTGACGCGAATTCCGTACTGCGCGTTTTCCAGCGCGGCCGCTCGCGCGAGGTTGATGACGCCGGCCTTGGCCGCATTGTAGGCGGACATGCCATAGTCGCCGGCCGTGCCCGAAATCGAGGCGGTGTTGATGATCGATCCGCCGCGCTGTTTGCGCATGATCGGCACACTATACTTGATACCCAGAAACGCGCTGGTAAGGGTGACGGCGAGTATCCGGTTCCAGGTCTCGAGCGTCATCGCTTCGAGCGCCTCGACCGTGCCAAGCCCCGCATTGTTGAACATCACGTCGAGCCGCCCCCAGCTATCCATGGCGAGACGGATCGCCGCCTGGACACCCTCCGGGTCGGACGCGTCCATCTTGAGCCATCGCGCTTTGCCGCCCTCCTCCGTGATCGCGCCTGCGACCGCGGCGGCGCGCGTCCCGCTCAAATCCGCGATCACCACCGAGGCTTTCTCGCGTGCGAAGCGGCGCGCGGTCGCGGCGCCGATGCCCGAGCCGCCGGCAGTGACGACCGCGACTTTGTCTTCCAATTTGCCTGTCATAAATATTTTCTCCCGGTCCAATAGCTACATTAGTGCGGCTGGTCCCCCTCACATGCGGAAGACTCCATAGCGCGAGGGGTCGATCGGCGTGTTCAAGCTCGCCGACAGCGCAATACCAAGTGCATTGCGGGTATCGACAGGGTCGAGGATGCCGTCGTCCCATAGTTCGGACGTCGAGTAGTAGGCACTGGACTGTTCGCGATAACTCTCCAGCACCGGCTCGCGAATTTTCGCTACCTGCTCGGCGCTCAGCGTCTCGCCATGCCGTTCGAGCTGGCGCAACTTTACCTCGCTCAGGACGTTCGCGGCCTGCTCGGCGCCCATCACCGAGATCTGTGACTGCGGCCACATGAACAGGAGGCGCGGATCGTACGCGCGCCCGGACATCCCGTAATTTCCCGCGCCATACGATCCGTTGCAGATGACCGTCAGCTTGGGCACTTCCGATCCGACCAGCGCCATGATCATCTTGGCCCCGTCCTTGGTAATACCGCGCATCTCGTATTCGCGGCCGACCATATAGCCAGTGATGTTCTGCAGGAATACCATCGGGGTGCCGTTCTGATTGCAGAGCTGCATGAAATGAGCGGCCTTGAGCGAGCTATCGTTGAACAGCACTCCGTTGTTGGCCAGGATGCCGACCTGGTAACCCCAAAGATTCGCATAACCGCAGACCAGCGTCGTGCCATACGCGGGCTGATATTCGTGAAAGCGGCTGCCGTCGACGATTCGCGCGATCACCTCGCGCATGTCGAATTGCACCCGGTTGTCGCGCGGGATTACCCCATAGAGCTCGGCCGGGTCATAGTATGGCGGTTCGGACTCCTCGCGTTCGGCGGCTTTTTGCGGACGCTTGAGGCGGGCCACGATGTCGCGCGCGATCGCGATCGCCTCTTCCTCGCTGTGCGCGGGGTAATCAGCGGTGCCGCTGATCCGCGTATGCAGGTCGCATCCGCCCAGTTCGTCGGCGCTGACTTCCTCCCCGGTCGCCGCCTTCACCAGCGGCGGGCCGCCCAGGAAAATCGCCCCCGTGCCGCGCACGATAACCGAATAGTCACTGAGCGCCGGAATATAGGCCCCGCCCGCCGTGCAGTGGCCGAGCACAATAGAGACTTGCGGCACGCCCATCCGTGACAGCATGCATTGGTTGCGAAAGATACGGCCGGCGTAATAGCGGTCGGCGAAGAAATGCGCCTGCAGCGGAAGAAATCCGCCAGCGCTGTCGCACAGATGAATCACGGGCAGGCGATTTTCGATCGCGATATCCAGCGTGCGTACGATCTTTTTGACCGACAGCGGATACCACGCGCCGCCCTTAACGCTCGCGTCGTCGGCGTGAAGGATCACTTCGCGGCCGCTGACCACGCCGATGCCGCTGACCTGGCCGGCGCTCGGCACTTCGCCGTCGTACGCCTGGTTCGCCGCCAGCGTTGACAACTCCAGAAACGGAGTGCCCGGATCGAGCAGCATCTCGATGCGGTCGCGGACGAACATCTTTTTTTGCCGCGCGAGCCGATCGAGATCGCGCTGAGGACGCTCGTAGCGCGCGCGGCGCTCACGTTCGCGCAACTCCGCGGCCAACCGCTGGTTGTGCTCCCGGTTGAGCCGGAAGGCCTCCGAGTTCACGTCGAGCTGGCTCTCGATCCGGCGCATCGGCTTACTCCTCGCCCTTGGCTTCCAACGTCACGAGCGGCGCTGCCCGGTCGAAAGTCTGTCCGGGCGAGACGTGCAGGGCTTTGATCACGCCGTCGCGCCATGCGACGATCGCGGTCTCGAGCTTCATACTTTCGATCACGATCATGGTCTGGCCGCGTGTCACACTCTCGCCCGCCTTTACCTGCACCGCGATCACCGTGCCGGGCATCGGCGCCTGCGCGATATCGTCCAGCGAGCCGCCTCCCGCTTGCGCGAGCCGAACCAGCGGATCGATCCAGCGCACCGCATGGCACTCGCCATTGAGATTGAAACGAACGAAGGTGTCATCACCTTCGCGCGCGATCCGCGCTCGCGAGATGCGGCCGGCGACCTCGATCTCAACCTCGCCGTCCTCAAGGGCGCGGAGCGCCACGGGATACTCGCACCCGTTGTGGAGCAGCGCGTAACCACGGCCCCGCCGCACCAACGAGGCCTCGATTTTGTCATCGCCGATCGCGAACAGATGGTGCATCTCAGTTGCGCCAGGCGCCGATCGACGCGTGCGGTTCCGGCACCGCGCGCGCCGCGTCAAGCACCTGCGGCTGACTTAGCGCGGCGGCCGCGAGCAACGCCAGCATCGTGTCGGAATCGATCGGCGGATTAGCGGCGAGCTCCGGATGGGCATCGAGGAAGCCGGTATGGATCTCGCCGCGCGCAAACGCCGGATGCGCCAGCAGGCGATCGAGGAATGCCGCATTGGTCGCGCAGCCGAGCAACACGAGGTGCTCGAGCGCAAAGCGTGCACGCGCGATCGCTTCGCCGCGGCTGTCGCCGTGCGTGATGAGCTTCGCAAGCATCGGGTCGAACGCCGCGGTCACCTGTTGTCCTTCGCGCACGCCGCTGTCGACCCGGATGCCGGGGCCCTCGGGCAACCCGAGCCGCAGGATGCGGCCGGTGGCCGGCGCGTAATTGCGCGCCGGTTCCTCGGCGTAGATACGGAGTTCGATCGCGTGGCCGCGCTGGCGGACGTCATCCTGGCGAAACCCCAACCGCTCACCCATCGCCACCCGAATCTGCTCCGCCACGAGATCGATACCGGTCACCGCCTCGGTCACCGGATGCTCGACCTGGAGGCGCGTATTCATCTCCAGGAAATAGAAAGTGCCGTCCTCGCTGCATACGAACTCGACGGTGCCGGCGTTGCGATAGGCAGCAGCGCGAGCGATCGCGGCCGCGGTCGCGCAGATTTCGTTGCGCTTGGCCGGGTCCAACGCCGGCGACGGCGTCTCTTCGACAATTTTCTGAAAGCGGCGCTGCACGGAACATTCGCGCTCCCACAGATGGACCACGTTGCCATGCGCGTCGCCGAGCACCTGCACTTCGATATGGCGCGGCCGCTCCACGTAACGTTCGACGTAAAGCCGCCCGTCACCGAAGTAGCGCTGCCCTTCGGAACGCGCGCGCGTTATTTCGTCGTCCAGCGCCCCCGCCTCACGCACGATCCGCATCCCCTTGCCGCCGCCGCCTGCCGACGGCTTGATCAGCAGCGGAAATCCGACCTTGGCGGCGCGCGCCGCAAAACTCGCAGGGTCGTCATCTTCGATCGCCGAGGGGGCGACCGGAAAGCCGCGGCGCTCAACGAAGCCGCGCGCCCGCACCTTGTCACCCATCAGGTCGATCGCTTCAGGTGCGGGCCCGATAAAGATCAGGCCCGCATCCGCCACGCGGCGCGCAAAAGCCGCGTTCTCCGAAAGAAAGCCATACCCTGGATGGATAGCGTCGGCGTTGGCTTCCGTGGCCGCGCGCAGAATTTCATCCGCGTCGAGATAGGCGCCCACGGGCGTCGAGCCGCTAATCGGAATCGCGAGGTCGGCTGCCGTCACCGCGGGCGCGTCGCGGTCGGCCGCGTGGTAAACCATCGCGCCTCTAAGGCCCATCGCCTTAACGGTGCGCAGCACGCGCATCGCGATCTCCCCGCGATTGGCGACCAGCACGGTGCGAAAAGGCCGGGGCATCGCTAAAGGCTCGCGCCCCTGGCGCTATCCCGCCGCGCCTCAATCCCCACTCATGACGATGCGCGCTGTTGCCGCTTTCACACTCACGTGGAGCACCCGATGTACCGCACGCGCTCTTGTATCCGGTATCATTCATTTTTTAAAGTCAAGCAATTCTGAAGCAGGCGAATTTGAAGCGCGAATTGCGAAAATTGAGAACAGATCCGGATCGCTCCAACTTAAATTTGCCGGCAAGGGGAAACCGATGGCCGATCAGGATCTCACCCGTCCGCACCGCATCGGCGCCGCGGCCTTCGCGCTCAGCGACGAACAGCGGGAAATTCTCGAGCAGGCCGACAATTACGCCCGCAACGAACTGTTCCCACTGCAACAGCGCATGGACAATGAGGAATGGTGGCCGCCTCACGTGATGCCCGTCCTTGGACGCATGGGCTACCTAGGCGTAACCGTCGCGCCCGAATTCGGAGGCAGCGGCGGCGATTTTTTCACCACCGGCCTTATCACGCAGGCCTTCGCCCGCTGGAATCCGGCGATCTCGCTCTCCTACGCAGTGCACGAGAATCTGTGCCTCAACAACATCTACCGCAACGGCAACGATGACATCCGCCGCCGCTACATGCCGCGCATGTGCGACGGCAGCGCGATCGGCGCGCTCGGCCTGACCGAGCCCGAGGCGGGCTCCGACGCGCTCGGCTCGATGGGCACGACGGCGCGCCGCTCGGGCGACACTTATGTGCTCAATGGCCGCAAGCTGTACATCACCAACGGTCCCATCGCCGAGGTGCTGTTGATCTATGCCAAGACCGACAAGTCCAAGGGACCCAAGGGGATTTCAGCGTTCGTGGTCGAAAAGAGCTTTCCCGGTTTCCAGGTCGCGCAGAAGCTGGACAAGATGGGCTTTCGCGGAAGCACCACCGCAGAGCTGGTTTTCGAGGACTGCGTCGTGCCGGCCGCCAACCTGGTCGGCGAGGAGAACAACGGCGTCGCCGTGGTGATGAGCGGCCTTGACCTCGAGCGCGCGATCATCGCGATGATCAATCTCGGGATGGCCGAGCGCGCCTTCGACCTCGCGCTGGAGTACGCCAGGACGCGCAAGCAGTTCGGGCGCGCGATCGGCGAGTTTCAGATGATCCAGGCCAAGCTCGCCGACATGTATACCGCCGTCGAGACCATCCGCACTTTCTGCTATCGCACGATGGCCGAGGCGAACGGCCTCGAACTCGGCGCCGGCGGCCGCGGTGACATCCACAAGCTCACCGCCGCCTGCATCCTGTACGCGGCGGAAGCCTGCTCGCGGGTGGTGAACGACGCGGTACAGATCCACGGCGGCGCAGGCTACATGCGCGAAACCGAAATCAATCGGCTCTACCGCGCGACCAAGCTGCTGGAAATCGGCGCGGGCACGACCGAGATCCGCAAGCTGATCATCGCGGGCGAATTGATGCGGCCGGCGACCTGACGCACCTCCGGATCCGCGCCTTTTCGGTCTCTGGACGCGCCCCTGTTAACAACAGAATCCGCGCTTTCTCGTGCAATCTTGCGCCGAAGTGTACAGTCCCACCACATAGCTTGCGGCGCGAGGTGATGATAGGCTGCCGAGGGTGATGACGGGCTGCCCCCAGGCGAGATGCGTATGGGGTGGCAATGAAGCGTCATGGAGTCTCGTAATCCAGGCAGCTTCTAAGTGGTGGAGGCCGAATGAAAGGGAGCGGGAGCTCAGCTCCGATCACCTCTGGGGTCAGATTTGGTGCGACGATCCTGGCGGGATTTGTGTCGGCTCTCGCTGCTATGGCTCTCATCGGCGTCGCGGCGTACTGGGGTGTCAAGGACCTCGTCAGGAGCGGCGATCAAGCCGCGCGTAACCACCAGGTGATCGATCATCTTGAGGCTCTGCATTTCCTGCTTAATGACGCCGAAACCCGAGAACGCGATTACCTCATCACTGGCGATCGGTACAATCTGGAGCTCTACCAGGCGGCAATTGCCGAAATCGACGGGGAAGTCCATTCATTGAGAACGCTAACTAGCGATCAGGGAAATCAGCAGCAGCGCCTGAAAGCCGTCGTGCCACTGATCGACGCCAGGTTAGCGGTTTTAAAGGACTCAATTGAAGTGCGGGAGCAAATGGGTCCTGAATCTGCGCTGGAAATGATTCGCTCAAGCAGCAGGCGCTCTTTGATGGATGATATCGGCCGGCGCATCGATGACATGATTGATGAAGAGCGCCTGTCCTTGACTCATCGCAAGCAGAGCGAAACTCATACCGCTAAACCCGCTATTAAAATAGTTATTGGCGGATGCGTTGCCGGTTCCGTGCTCTTGTTTCTGACGGCCTTCTACGTATTCCGCGGGCTTGGAACCTTGCGCACCAGGCTATCGAATCTGTCGCAGAGCGATATGGCACTGCAGACCCAATCCCGGTTCATGGATGCCGTCCTCGGCAGCGTGGACGAGGGGGTAGTTGTTCTGGATCGCGACATGAAGGTTGTCCATTCCAATCCCGTAGCGGATCAACTCCTGCAAGCGAGCAGGACACAGGTAGTCGAAGAGCTGAACGCCACACTTGAACCATCTTCCGCTGGAGATGGATTGACGCTCGCTCTCGAGCATCTCCAAACCGCGCTGCCCGCGATCAGAGATTCCGAAACGACACAGCTAAGCATCAGCAACCCGGATAAGCCGGCCCATATCTCGATAGCCGCTAGCGTAAGAGTGCTTCGAGACGAAGCTGGAACGCTGCAGGGAGGCGTGCTGCTTTTGCGAGATATGACGGCGCCTAAACGTATGGAGCGCCGGGCTAAAGCGAACGATGCAACTTTAATCAGTATGTTTCATCACGGCCTCGAGGCGGCTTTCATCACCACTATGGAAGATTCGCTTTGCATAGGAGTGAATGAAGGCTTCCTTGCACTATGTGGCTATTCACGTGAAGAGATTCTTGGCCGAACAATCGAGGAATTGAATTTCTGCGATAGTCCTGGCGAGTTGACGGATACTCTGGAACAGGTCAGAAATGCGCAAGCAGTATGCGAGCGTGCACTTTGTTTTCGAACGAAGTCCGGAGGCACGTTTGAAGGGATACTTTCCGCCATGCCGATCGAAGTTGGTGAGCAAGCCTGTATTCTTTCCGCGCTTCACAATATCATCTGGCGCGAGATCGAATGGGAAGCCCGACCGCGCCTTATGGGCAAACTAATCTCGGAATTGGGGTAGGCCGCCAGACCACATCCTTGGCAACTATCAACAGCCTACTCAAAGTGTTTGAAAAGGTTTGTGTTATCGCAGCTGTGAGACGAATTTACCATGCAAAAGGGGAAGCGGAGAACGACAATGAATCCAAGACTCGAAGAGCTAAGAAAGCGCCTTATGCCGTCCGAGGCCACCGGGGGTTCTGATGCTATCTTCACGCGTAACTCCCAATCGGCGCCCGCCGACCGTTCCAAACAGCCGCCTGTCGGCGCCGCCGAAGCCGCCGAGTGGAAGTCCGACGCGCAGGTTCCACCACCCGCTGAGCCGGTAGCACACCAGAAACTCGACAACGAGGACGGCCAAGCGTCAGCGGATAAAGCAAAGTCTATGGATCAACGTGCTCAAATAGTTGCGACTCTCTTTGAACCGGCGCGTCGCTATCGAGAGCGTCTTTCGACCTCGTTTGAGTCGATCCGTACGCTCCACGTGGAGCTCGGCGCACTCGCGCAATCGGTCCAGCCGCTCGGCGCGCTGCACGACCAAGTCATCGATTTTTTAAACGCCATCCAAACGCAACTTACTGAAATGGCGAAGTCGCTCGAGGCAGCCAAGGCGTTGCGGCTGCAACTGTCGGAGCTTGTCCAGGCCCTGGATGCGGGGAGCGAATTACAGTCTCAGACCTACGAGCTATCGAAGGCGCTAGGTGACGCTCTCCAGGCTGAACGTGCAAAGGGCAACTAGTAGTATCGCGCCAACTAGTAGTAACGCGCGATGACGAGTTAGCCGTCTCGTCGCGCGCGCCGCACCAGGCTCGGCCGATCAGCACGCGAAGCTGCTCATCGCCCTCGTGCGCCTCGAAACCGCTCAGGCCGGCAGGCGGAAGGCGCTGCTGTCGGCATGCTGGCCGATGCCCGCACGTGCGATGAGTTGGTCTTCGTGCGGCACCAGTTTCTTGAGCTCGGGCATCACCTCAGCCGCGAACAGCCGCAGGTTCGCTTCGGCCAGGTCATACGGCATGCCCGCATAGCTGAAGACTCCGTTGAAGGCTTCGGCACCGGTGCGCTCCTGGATATCGACGACCTTTTTGTAGCACTGCTCGGGCGTACCCCAGACTTGCAGGCCCATGAAGAATTCGATCATCTTTTCCATGCCGCCTGGCGAGCTGGCCATTTCCTGCATCGCCTTGTACGATTCGTATCCGCGCAACTTGGTCAGATGATCGCCGACAATCTCATAGTGCTTCGCGACCGTATGCCAGTATCCACCGATATACTTCCGCGCCATCTCCTCCGCGCGATCCGCGTTCTCGTCGCAGTAAGTCCATCCGCCCACGATCGGTGGAGGCGCATCGGTGCCGTTAACTTCGCGAAATACCGAGCGATAGTTGCCGAGCTCGGTGATGACTGTCTCCCAAGGCTTTTGCGGGATGATCAGAATTCCAATACCAAGCCGCGCCATGATCTCGGAAGACTCGGGCGAGACTGCGGCGGCGTACGTCCGGCCGCGGAAGGACTTGAAGGGGCGCGGACGGAGGTTGCGCCGGGTCTGTTGCACGAACTTGCCGTCGAACTCGCAGTAGCCTCGCTCGAGACCTTCCAGAATCATCTGCGCTGACTCGACGAAGAGTTCACGCGCATCTTCCTGCTTGACGCCGAAGCCCTCGAACTCGACCCGGCCAAGCCCGCGGCCCAATCCCAAAATCATGCGGCCGTCGGACATGTGGTCGAGCATGATAACCTGCTCCGCCACCCGAATCGGATCGTGCCAGGGCAGCACGACCACCATCGAGCCGAGCTGAATGTGCCTGGTGCGGCCGGCGAAGTACGTGAGCATCTGAAGCACGTCAGGGCACATCGTGTAGTCGGTGAAATGGTGCTCGACGCCCCACAAGGACTCGAAACCAAGCGGCTCCGCCATATCGCCGAAACGCAGTTCGTTGCGATAAACATTGCGATCGGTGCGGCCCTCGCCCGAACCCTGAAAAATTACTGCCATTCCGACGTGCATAATCCTGGCCTCCTGTGCATTTGAACCATTTACCACGCATGATTCTTATCAAACTATTTCGGCCTGTAAGTCAAAGACGTTCGGATTCTCTGGCGCGAAGTTGCCGCGGCGAGAGCGCGCAAGGCGAGATTGCATCCTCTCGCTCGCGGACGGACACCAAGGAATGCCTAGGTGGCCAGGGACGCCGATTCTCCGGGGCCCTTAAAATCGCGTGAAGCGCGCACGCGCAGTGACTTCGCCTGTCGCTATGAAGAGGGCAAGGGCCGTTCACGAACTGCCCGATATCGGAAAGAAAGATTTTGTAGGGGCCGTTCGTGAACGGTCCACTTCAGGAAGGGATGGCTAATGACGCAGTCCGGTGCGAACCGCTCGCCTTAATTTATCAGTACGTTGGCGATCGAGCACCAAACCGAAGTCCGGCGCTCAAACAAATCAATACCGGAGATCCGGACTGTTGCGACTCTCATGCGCCGGCTTGCCGAATAGCATTCAGTACGAAGATGAAGTGCTTCGCTGAAGAGACATCCTCCAGAAGGCTCACCTGTTTGAGAACTTTGAGTTCACCGGGCGTCACGCCATGACGCCTTAGCAGGACGCGATTCGACGTGAACTCCTTCCAGGCGTTTTTTCCCCGAGTTGCGGCTCCCGATCTCGCTCCACCGTCGATCATGAATTGCGCATCAGGGTACAACAGAAAGAGCAGCTCGCGCCGGTCGAGCGCGAGAACCTGGGCAAGCTTTCGAAGCAGCGGCAACCCCGGCCTGCGCTGGTTGCCTTCGATGTATGCGATGTGGCTGGCCTTCACGCCCACGGCGGCAGCGAGCCCGCGCTGGGTGAGCGCGAGCGACCCGCGCGCTTCTTTGATCACTGCACCGAGAGTCGGCTTCGGTTTCATATTTCGTACTCCGAGAATAATACCCAGCGTAGACGTATGAAATGCATCATGCCGGCGAGGTATTGCAGATTTTCCTTTGCCGGCGCTCCCGGTTGAAAATCGAACCGTGCGACAGAGCGCAGGTGCGCCCTGGCTTTCAGGACGAGACTCTCGATATCCGGAGCCTCGCCAGTCTTCACGAACCCTCCGAACAGCCGCTGGGCGGCCGGTCTCGGGTACGCCGCCAGAGCGGCCACCATATCAGCCGCAATCTCCAGCGGATCGCCGAGGTGGTCTTGATAGATTGAACTGAAGGATCGCTGTAGCTGTTGTACGGGACGAGAGAGATCGAAGGTGCGACTGGTCAAATGATGCCCTAGCTCGTGCCAGAACGCAGCGGCTACCGCCATCGGGTGGTAGGCGGTATTAACACAGATGAGCGGACCCTTCGAAACGTCCGGATCATCGACATAGAAGCCGCGCAGGCTCTTGCCATCCTCGCCTTCGAAGCGGCTTGCCCGGAAGCGAGCACCCAGCTCAGCAGCCACTCCGGCTAACCGGCGAGGTTCCTGTATCCGGAATATATCGGCGTTCAAAGCCGGAAGCGCGCTTCGGAAGTCGGCGAACAGTTCCCGCATCTCCCGTCGATCAAAGAGCGCCCGCAGTTGGCGCGCATAGTCCTGGCTCGCGGCGGATCGAAACTGCTTTTGCACGCGGCCGGGCGCGAGCTTTCTCGAATCGCTGGCAGCAGAGCTCAGAATCTCCCGAATGAGAGGGTCGAGCGCACCCGTATGCGTTGTCGCCGCCATTGGTTTCCTTCCTTCGTGGCAGCGCGCAGGTTAGCACTGTCCACCAATAGTTGGCAATGGAACGGCCTGCCCTTTTTCAGCCCCGCTCTGCGCTCGAGCGCGTTCGAACGGCCTCTGCATCAGGGATTGAACCAGCCACGACCGGCCGAACCTCGGAGAGACCGTTCCCCGTGACATGACGGCGTCAGTCAGATAAGCGAGGAATAGACTACCTTGACCAATCCGGTATAGCCGAACACTCCTAGTGAACAACGTTGGTGAGCGCGAACCGAAATAGGGTCCTCGAAGACCCCCTGCTCGACCGCCAACTCGCAGCGTTCCCTACGCTTGCGGCAAGACAGGCAAGAAGACAGGCGACGGCCGTTCCGCTTGGAGCCCGCGCTCCACCTCGCGCCCACACGAAGTCAGGAATTCTCGACGGCCAAACAATGGGGGATGTCCCCACAAGGGAAACGCAGGAGAAGCATCAATGGAATTGCGTCAACTAACGGCAGAGAACGAACGTCGAATTTTCGCGAAGTGCCTGGAGGAGGCTCGGGCGACGCGCAAGTCGGGGTTCAGGGAGTGCGCTCGATCGCAACTCGGAAGAGCCCATCTAGCACTCGGCAACCTCTATGCGCTCTACGAATGCGAAACGGATCCGCCGGAATGGATGCTCGCGGGGTTCATTCTGCACGATCTCGCAACGCTCCCGCAAAGTTATCCGAAACCGGACGTAAGTCATCTACCGTCGCATTCGGTGCTCGAAGGGGGCGAACTGTGGTCGCTCTCGCCCGGTGCGGGTCGTGTTGCCCGCTACGTCGGGGCGGCGGTTGCCGGACTACTTCAGGCGAAAGCGATCCTGCTCTACTCGTTGTTAAAGCCGATCGATCTCACGGCTTCTTACGCCCAGCTTGGATTCGTAAACGCCTGCGAGCCCGTCATATGGCCCTACGTCGAGACGCTCGACGGCGGCGAGGTCTGGATACAGCCGCTCATCCTGGAAGGCGCACGGCTCGAAGCGTATATCCGCGCGGGATTCGAATACCTCTTCCGCGTGTCCGGTGAACGGAGAGTGCTCAAGCTCAATGTCGACTTTCCGGCGCGACCGGAAGGCACGGCGCTACGAACCGAGAACGTCATCAAAGCAAGTTCACAGTCCCGGCCGGCCGCCGCGCCCGAAACCGGGAATCAACACAACGGAAATGCATCGGTTTAGGACGGAGAACAAAAATGAATATCGAGAGAAATACCACACGCGAAATAGAAGACGTTCGGTCGCCACTCGAAAGGCTCTACCAGACGATTCCGCGCTCGCGAGGCATCATCGCAGCGGTCAGGGCTGGTGAAACGGAATTTCAGGATTTTCTTGCCAAGGCGGGCTTGCTTGACTTCGGCACTTCGACGAGCTCGGTCCATCCCGATCACGACATCGAGCTTCACGCGTTTGTTCTGGGAATCGTATCCGAAGATCGATGGGACGAAATTCAGACCAAGTCGTTCCTGACTTACGCCTCCCATTGGATAGACGACTTCTTTGACAGCCCCGACAGGGTTGCCGACCCGGAGCAACTTCTGCGCGATCGCCGTGATATACGCCAGGCACTCGCAAATATGGGTCCGGCCGGCGCTGTCGGGTTCGCGATGGCCGACCGCGTTCCACATCCGGAGGCAATCTACAAAACCCTGCATCGGATGCTGTACGGAGGACTCGTGCAGCGATCCCACGACCGTGCTGAAAGACAGCGGCTGGTATGGGAATACCAGGATGTCGCGACGCGCTTTGTGGATCCTCGCATGATCGAGAAAATTCGCGCGGTGCAACTGGAGGCATACTGGACGACCAACAAGAGCGTCCTGGAGATATCGAACGCGGCGGAACGGGAACTCGATTTCAATACCGCGGAGCTCTGGAACCTCGTTTACGCACCCGCGCTTTATTATCAGGACGCCGAGGAGGAACGCGCACGA
This sequence comes from uncultured delta proteobacterium, assembly GCA_963815255.1. Lineage (GTDB taxonomy): Bacteria > Desulfobacterota > Binatia > Binatales > Binataceae > JAKAVN01. The sequence goes on from CAWFGH010000003.1 coordinate 295,220, forward strand.
GGCGAGTTGAGTTTCGAGGATGACGAAGCGCCCAGACTGCCGGAAATGGTCAGGATGATCAGGTTGGGAGCGAGGGACCTCGCGCGGGTATATGCGCCGGGCACTCCGCAGATGTGTCAGCTCGACTTCGTGGCGCGATCTTTTGGCAATCTACCGGCGGAGGTCGTCAGAGAATACCGGTCGCTCCTTGAGGGGCGTCAGTTGGCGAACGATTCGAGTCTCTGGAGTTCAGGACCTTCGGAATCATGGCCGCAATGAGCCCGTAGCGCGGAGAGCCTTTTCTATGACGGGAGAACGGTGACGGCTGCCGGCGCGCGACCACGCTTCCAGCGTGGCCGCGCCGACAGCAACCACTACTTCGAGCCCTGACTGCAGCGGCGATTGTGGCGGGGCGGGCGTCGGCGATCGCCCTGTGGCCTGACCTGACGCGGCCTCGTGCTTTCGGCGAAGCGGATGGTAAAGACGCTACCCGCGTGCTTCGTGCTCGTCATCGACAATTCGGCTCCGTTCAATGCGAGATAGCGTTTTGCCAGTGCCAACCCGAGGCCCATCCCCTGGTATCGCCGCGCCTGACTGCTGTCCTCTTGCGAGAACGGCTCGAACAGGCTTGGAACATACGACGGGTCAATACCGACCCCAGTGTCCTCAACGTTCACACAGATACTGCCGTCAGGCTCGCGGTAGACCCTGACCATGATCCGCCCGCGCTCAGTAAATTTAACCGCGTTATCGAGCAGATTTGCCAAAGCATGCCTGAGGCAATATTCGTCGACCGTGATTGTGATTTCCGGGTCCTGGATCTCGCAGGTTATTGCTGTTGCCTTCCGCTCGGCCGCTGGTTGAATTTCAAACAATTGAAGCTCGATTAACTCGGTAAGCTTGATCCTGGTAGGTGCCAGGGCGAAACTGCCGGCGTGCAATTTCGACAGGTCAACGATCGCCCGAAAATTCCGTTCAAGCTGGCTGCTCGCTTCGGCGATGGCCTCTGCAGAACTGCGGATCTGCCGACCTCGATCGCTGGGTTCGGTCGCTTCTATCAGGAGTTCCGCATGTCCAATAATCGTGTTAAGCGGCGTCCGGATCGCGTGATTTACATTTCTAAGGAATGCCGATTTTAACCGCGCACTCTCGTCAAACGCCGTTTTCGATTTCTCGGCACTATCCGCCCTTTCAGAATCGTCCTTCACTCGCCCCTACCGTCCGATGGCGCCCGAGGCTCAATCGCCGCTTTGGCGGCCCAATTCCACATCGATCTTCCAACGATTCGGCTAAGTTGACAGAAAGTTAGCACAAAACCGCTGATAGTCAAGCGTCTTAAAGCTATTTTACACCCAATTTAGGATGGCATAGGGTAGGACGCGTGGCCAATGCTGACAAGCGCCCTAGGCGACCGATCGCTTTAATCGTGGACGACGACGAGGACACGTGCGCAATCTTGTCCGGCTTCCTGCGAGGCGAATTTCAGGTTTTGACGGTCCAATCCGCATATCAGTGCCTCCAGACCTTGAAGCGAAAACCGGTCGATCTCGTGTTGCTCGATTTGCTGATGCCCGAAATCGATGGTCTTGGGGCTCTTCGCGAAATCAGGGCAGATCCTGCTGTCGCAGAAACCCCTGTTGTTATCTTGACCGCCTGGGATGACGCGAGCGCCTTGGCCGAGGCGAAGCGTCTAGGCGCCAAAGAGTGTCTGATCAAGCCGGTGTTCCGCCGACGGCTGCTGCGCAGCGTTCGAACACATCTGGAAACGGGTCGGACACAAGAATGACGTCACGCGTAACGCGTAACGCGCCCGATTCGGCTAGTTAGAACGAAATTCTAGACGAATCCCTCCGACATAGGAGTAACCATCTCGCCTTCGGCTATGCGAAGGAGGAAGCCTCCATAAGCCGGCGGCGCGCCAGCGCGTTACTTCCTCGCGCTAGCGATTGCGCGCGCGCACTGCGCCACGCCCTCCTGCCAGGCGGGCAGCTCGATTCGCGGATCCTGAATCGTCGTCAGCACCGAATACCTCGGACGCGCCGCAGCCGCCGGGAAGTCGCACCGGCTCGCGGTTTGCGGCATCGGGCTCAATCGAAGAAGTCGAAACAATTCGCACGTTAGCTCGTAGCGGGTGGTCCCACCGGCGCCCGCCATGTGGTACGTGCCGAAAGCCCCGGTCTCGATCAGGTGGGCGATTCCCTCGGCCATATGCGGCGCGTAGGTCGGAGAGCCATACTGATCATTCACCACGCGCAGCCCGGGCGACCCGGCTCGCGCATACATCGAGAGCAGAAATCTATTGCCGCCTTCCCAAAAAAGCCAGGCGGTGCGCACGACGTAATGGCGCGGGTTGAGCGTGCGCACGGCGTCCTCGCCCGCAAGCTTGCTCGCGCCATACACCGACAGCGGATTGGGCCGGTCGAATTCATGGTACGGGCGCTCGGCGGCGCCGTCGAAGACGTAGTCAGTCGAGACGTGCACGAGCGGAATTCCGCTCGCGGCGGAGGCGACCGCCAGGTTGCGCGGGCCGAGCGCGTTGACCGCGTATGCCCCGGCGCTGTGCGACTCCGCACCGTCCACGTCGTTGAACGCGCTGGCGTTGATCACGAGCGCGGGACGGTGAAGCGCCACGGCGGCGCGCACGGCGTCGAACCGGGTGATATCGAGCGCCGCATGGCCGAGCGCCACCATCTCATGCGCGGCGAGCGCGCGCGCAAGGCATCTCCCGAGCTGGCCCGCGGCGCCGGTGACGAGTATCTTCACGCCGGTACTCCTTTCGCCATACGGGCATCATGCCGGATTTTCTGGCGAGAGTTCCACGCGCCGTCGACCCTGGCTCAACGTTTTGGCGCTTCTGTTATCGCCAGCGGTCCTTGCAGAACGGGAACAGAACGGAAGGATGTTATGGTCGACGCGCGCTCTTCCGACGCGAGGCCTTCCACGCGGTCAGACCACCGTTGGACAGGCAATGTCCGTGATCAGGCTCGTCCGAGAACGACTCCACCATCTCGTCCCTGCCGTCGCCGTCGAGGTCGGCGAGTTCGACATGGGCGCCGCCGCAGGCTACGGGGAATGCCGGCGGAGGGGTCTTTTGCCGCGTGAAAGATCCCTTGCCATTGCCCAGGAAGACCAGGGTCTCGCCAGCCGCGGTGACAGCGACAAGGTCCTTGTGTCCGTTGCCTTCAAGATCGCCGGTTGCGAGCGCGACAGGGCCCTTGCGAGTTGCTGCCGCGAAGAGCGGATGGCGCTCCCAGTATCCACCCGGGGGCGAAAGAAGGAGGTCGAGTCCGCTTCGCCAGGTGTCCAGCTCGAAGCTGGTATAGGCGACCGCAAGGTCGGTGCGCCCATCGCCATCGAAATCCGCGGCAGCGACCGACCACACGTAAGCCATCGGGCGCAATTCGTTCACGTCGACGGCTTTCCAGGTGTTGTCGGGTTTCCACAGATTCACGATATCATGGCGATCCATGACGCTGGGGCTGGTGGCGAACCCGGGATGGCCGTCGCCATCGAAATCGCCCATCACCCTCGATTCGCCGAATAGCTGATCCGGCGCCGCCGAAGCGTGACGTTCCCATTTCCCATTGCCCAGGTTGCGGTACAAGGACGCCCCGCGCGAGGTATGGACGAGATGCCCGCCCATCAGTCCCGGGCCCTCGCCAAAGGCCAGGATGTCGGAACGGCCATCGCCGCTCCAATCGACCAGCCGCAGCGTGATCGATGAAAATGCGGTTTTTCCGCCGAGTGCGAAATCGAGCCCTCGCTGGCGTTCCTGAATCCGCCCTTGCGCCGAGCAGCGCGATCAGGCCGCGCAGATGCACCCCCAAGTCCCCACCTGCCCATAGTCGTACGCGATGAGGCTTCTCGCATCGCGACCACGAACCCTTGCCATCGCCAAGAAAAATCACCGGACCCGCTCCAGGAGCCTTGTGGGGCGGGCCATGTATGATGTCGGGATGGCCATCGCCGTTCATATCGGCGATAGCGAAGCCCTCGCGCCACTAACCTGACAAGGGCAGTCCGCGGCCGAAAAAAGTAAAGCGCAGCCGCGCGCTCGCCGATCCCGAGTGCACGACGGTAAAGCGCAAGCGCCTCGCCGGGCCGGCGTTCCAGCAGTCTCGCGGAGCCGGCAAGGATCAACGGGCGCGAGTCGCCCGCAAGACCCTCGGCGACTCGCATCGCCAGCGTTGCGACCGCGTCCAGCGTCGCGGTCTCGCCCGCCGCCGCGTTGCCCTCCGCCAGGAGTGAGCGGAAGATCGCGCTGGCCTCGTAGAGATGGCGCTCCGCGCGATAGCGGACGAACTCCGGGACGAGAGCTGCAACCAAAGCCAGGCCTGTCGAGGGCCGCGCCGATCGACTTCATCCGATCCAGCTTCATTCCAGTCATTCGGGATCTGTCGCGGATCTGTCGCGGGATCTCGCGGGATCTCCGTGCCCGGCCTCGCCGAGCACACGCCAGCCGCGCCCGGCGGCGAGCAGCATCGGAACCGCTAACGCCGGCTCTTGGCGCGGCGACCATCCCAGGGCCGCGATCGATCCGGCGAGCGAGAATCGACGAAATGACCTGCGCTTCAGCCCGTAGCGGCTTCCGCTGCGGACCGCCTTGCGGAGAGCCCGATGAGAGCATCGCGAACGTGGCGCGGCGGCGGCCCGCCGGAATTCCCGCCTCGGCCCGCGCCGCAGAATCGCGATTTGCGCCTGTTTGCACGGAAACGTTCAGTGCGGATTAACAGGCGGCGGCGCCAAAAGATGTCGGCGGCAAGCGATAAGGACCAACTTTGTCGCGAAGGGCCCGGTCCATAACGAGAGCGCACGCTCGCGATATCTCAACAGGGCGGCACCTGAATCGGGTTAGCTAAGTGAGTCTAACTACTCGGTCACGGCCCGCGACGGGCGATGCCTGCGACCGCGCGCGCATCTCGGGTAGGCGATTCGCGCAATCAGCGCCAATCGCCGCCGCCGCCCACGCCCACCTGCCTCGATCGACCAGGCGCTCGCGGGCGAACGGCAGCGCTCCGACCACCAACGCGATCCATCCAGTCACGTCGCGTGTGCGGGCAAGCGCAATAAGAAAAAGCACGAACGCGATCCGGGCGGCGGCGCGAATCGACACGGTAGAAGCATTGAGCGCGACTCCGAGAGCGGCCACCGCCGCGAGCGCCATCAGGAGCGCGAGATATCCCTCGTTACCCACGAAGCCGACGCTGCTGACGCGCCCGGCGATACTCTCGATCGCCAGGGGCTCGAATACCCCGAGCGCCTAAAGGATCGAGCCACGGCGTTGATCGCGCTGACGGCGAGGAATACCGCGAGCAGCGCCGCGAGCGCCGCGCTCAAGGCATCGCGAAGCGCCAAGCGGCAACAGCAGCCCGAACAGAATCAGCACGCGGATGGCGTCGAGCGACATGGCGCGGCGCGGCGAGATCAGCGCTGCGATCAGCGCGCCGCCGATTGCGCCAAGGAATAAGTAAAGTGCCACGCGCCGCTCGGTGGGTCCGATGCGCCATGGCCGCGGCGCCGTCAGGCGCGGGAGCGTGAGAAGCGCGAGCGCCGCGGCGACGATCGCGATAAGCGTGGCGAGACGCTTGGGAGCCTCGAACGCGGCTTCGGCTCGGGGATCGACGAGCAGGCGCGGCGGCGATGCTCACGGCCATCGCCACGATCGCGATCGACGCGCCGATCTGCGTTTGGGGCACCGCCGGCATCGCGGTTCGAGGCGCTGGAGTCTTGCGCGCCGCCGCCGTTTTTCGTGCGCTCGCCACTGGCAGCTCAGCGGCCGCGAAAGGAGACGACGGTGCGCGCGGTGCGGGCCAGGATCAAAAGGTCGAGGCCGAAGCCCTGGCGGCGAATGTAATAAAGATCGTAGGAGAGTTTTTTGCGCGCGCCCTCGACGCCAGCGCCGTAGCCGAAATCGACCAGTGCCCAGCCGGTCAGCCCTGGCCGCACGGAGAGCCGGAGGTTGTAGAAGTCGTTCTCCTGGCGCATCAGGGCCGCATGCCAAGGCTGCTCCGGCCGCGGGCCGACAAGGCTCATGTCACCGCGAAGGATATTGATCGCCTGCGGCAACGCGTCGAGATGAAGCCGCCGAAGCGAACGCCCGACCCAGGTGACTCGCGGATTGTTGGTGTCGGTTTGGCGCTCGTCAGCCGCGCTTGTCGCGCTCATGGTTCGCAGCTTCAGGATTTCGAACGGCCGCCCATATCTGCCCAAGCGCGTCTGCCGATAGAGGATGGGCCCGCGGTCCCCGAGCTTGATGGCCAGCGCGAGGAACGGAAAAAGAACGGCGAGGGCCAACAGCGCGGCGACCCCGGCGAGGATGTCGACGCCGCGTTTAAAAGCGCCGTAGACCTCGGGCCGGCTTCGAGGACATCCGCTGCCTGGCTATCCGTAGGAGGAATCTCCTCCGCACATACGGCATGCGAAGGAGATCCCCCGGGAATCGGCACTTACGGAAGCATCGCGATTTGATCGCGCTGCTTAAACACCGGTTTTCAGCAGCACATCGACGCGGCGATTGCGCCTGAACTGCGGATCACTGAACGAGCCCGTCTGAATCTTGGAAGCGGGCACCCCGGCATGCACCAGTGCATCATGAACTGCGTTCACCCGGCGGTTGCTCAGGTCCTGGTTCAAAGGCTCTGTGCTGGCCGAATTTATCGAGCCGTCGATGCCGAGCTCGAGAGACGGATTTTGCGCCATGTACGCCGCGATCTCGGAGATCGTGCTCATCCCTGAAGGCTCGATGTCCGCGGCATTGCTGTCAAACGTGATTTCCCGATAAGGAGTCCAGCGACTAACCATTCCAACCTGGCCCTGGGCGCCTGTCGGTCCCGTTTGACCTGGCTCGCCCACGTCACCAGAGGGGCCTGCCGGACCGGCGCTACCGGCCATCGCGTATCCTTGCGCTCCTGTCTCTCCACTGACGCCCTGCGCACCCTCTGCGCCGGAAGCACCTTGGGCACCGGTGGGACCAACCAATGTCGCGCCGTTAGCGCCCGTCCCTCCGGCTAAGCCCTGCGCGCCAGCCGGACCTACAGGACCATTCGGGCCGGCGGGACCGATCATGCTGGGGCCCTGAGCGCCCGTCTCTCCGGTTGCGCCCTGCATCCCAGCGGGACCCATATAGCCAGTTGCTCCGCGAGCACCGGGCACAACGGCGCCCGAAGCGCCCATCGGTCCGGCTGGACCCTGCGCGCCCATGGGACCCGTCGGGCCCTCAGCCCCCGCCGGACCCGCCATCACGTAACCCGGGGCACCCGTCGCTCCAACCGAGCCCTGCGGGCCCGCGGGACCGGCTGGGCCCTGATAACCCCGCGGGCCGACGAGCGGTGCTTCGACCGGTGCCAGCGCCACCTGATCCGGAGGCTGCGCAGTGCTGCATCCAGCCGCGAATATCGCGGCCGCCGCGACCAACATGATGCGCCTCAAAGGTATAACCTCAGTCCTTCCAGTCATTCTCAGTATCTCCGTCCTGCGTTCCATCGTATTACCTCCGTTCGCAAATTAAACCGAACCGTCTCGATTTTGATACACATCACAACTTGTCTTTGCCCACCGGCTACAATTAGAGACTGCATACTGCGATCGCTCGTATTGATACCCTGGACCGTATCAATATTGTAACACCTGCGTACTGAGTATTCGTCCCGGCATCCATCGTGTGCTCGCGGTTCGCGCGACGCAAAGGGCTTGACCTGTATTTCGACCTTGGTAGTGCTATAGAGAACCGATCTCGTTGAAACCGGCGCGTGAGCGATACCGCGACAGATACGCAATAGACTTTGCGTGGTACGGCCGCAGAACTGATTACTTTAAGTGAGTATAAGCGATTCGGGAGAAATGTTTATCGGATAAGTCGATTAGGCGATCGGCCGCTCGCGGCGCACGTGCTTCGCTGGCTTGTCATCGCGCAGCGCGATGAACTTTGAATGGCGTAGATGGTTTACATCCGTCCAATCCGCATACTCTATCTGCGCGACAAGTTGCGGTTTCAACCAGCGACATTCCGCCATCTTGTCGGCCGTGAGACCGCGCGGCCGCCGCTCTTGATCCCGAGCGCGCGGTATCCGTCGAATTTTATCTCATATTCCCAATTCGGCCCTTCCGGCAGTTCCGCTGCGGCAAGGCATTGCATGGGCTCGACGAAACACGCTGGTTGTCCGGCGCGTTGTTTTGGAATCCTGGTTACCACCGCGATCACTATAGCAACGCCTCGATCGCGGCGTGCAGCGCCATCCGTGCGCGATTGCATCGCGCCGTCCAAGGCGCGCAAAATCCTGGTAGGGCACTTCACCGGCCCGTCTGCACGCGGGTTGTCGATGCTCCCCTCTGCCACGCAGGAATGATGCAGAACGAGGAAATCGCCGGGATTTTCGACGACGTAGCCGATATGCTCGAAATCGGCGGCGAGAACTTTTTTCGCGTCCGCGCCTATCGTAACGCTGCCCGCGCTGTGCGCGACTTTCCGGTCGCGATCGGAGACCTTCCTCGCGATCGCTTCAGGGAGATTCCTGGATTCGGCGCTGACCTCGCCTCCAAGCTCGCGGTTCTGCTGGAGACCGGCGATCTGCCGATCCGTATCGAGTTGATGCGCTCCTTTCCGATCGGGCTGCGCGAACTTAAACATCTACCCGGACTTGGACCCAAGCGGATCAAGTTGCTCGCCGACCGCCTGGGAATCCGCAATCGCGAAGAACTCAAGCACGCAATTGAAGCCGGCCTGCTCCGCACGATCCACGGCTTTGGCGCCAGGATGGAGGAGCGGCTGCTCGAGGCGCTCGCTCGCGAGCCAGCGTCTGCGGCGTCTCGCCGCATCGGTTACGCGGACGCGCGGATTTCCGCCGATGCGCTGCTCAACCATATGTACGGCTGCATCGGCCTCGAGCAAATAGCGGTGGCAGGCAGCTTTCGGCGGCGACTCGAAACGATCGGCGATTTGGACCTCGTCACCTCATCGGCCAACGCCAACCCGGTGATTGAACGCTTCCTGGCCTTTCCCGGAATTATCAAAACGCTCGGGTCGGACCCGACGCGAACCACCGTGGTCCTGAACAGCGGTGTTCAGGTCTGCCTCCACGTCGCGCCGCGTTCGAGTTGGGGAGCTGCGCTCATTTGTTTCACCGGCTCCCAGGCGCATTACGTTCAAATCCGGCGCGCCGCACACGACCGGGGACTTCTGCTCAACGAACGTGGTCTTTACCGCGACGGCAAGTTGGTGGCGGGCGCAGAAGAAGGGGATGTCTATCGAGAGCTCGGCCTCGCGTGGATTCCACCCGAACTGCGCGAGGATCGCGGCGAGATCGAGGCCGCGCGCGATCAACGTCTCCCGCATCTGATAGCTCTGACCGATTTGCGCGGCGACCTGCATGCGCATTCCACGTGGACCGACGGGCGGGCCTCGATCGAGGAGATGGCGGTCGGCGCCCGCGGCGCCGGCCTTGAATATTTCGCGCTGACTGACCACTCGCAGCGCCTCGCGATGGCCCACGGGCTCGACCCGGCGCGCTTGCGCGAGCAATGGAGAGAAATCGACGCAGTCGCAGCGCGCGTCAGCGGCATCAGCATCCTTCGTGGTATCGAGGTGGACATCCTCGACGATGGCACGCTCGATCTGCCCGACGAGGTGCTCGCCGAACTCGACTGGGTCGTCGCATCGGTCCACTCAAAGCTCAACATGGACTCCGTCTCGATGACCCGCCGAATAGTCCGTGCAATCCGCAACCGCAACGTCGACGTTATCGGTCACCCGAGCGGCCGCGTCATAGACCATCGCCCGCCGAGCGACTTCGATTTGAGCGAAATCTTGCGCATCTCTCGCGAGGAAGGATGCGCGCTGGAGGTTAACTCACAGACCGATCGGCTCGATCTTCTTACAGAGAGAACTTAGAAGGTCTGTCAATTGTACGGGGTCGATCGGCTTGGTCAGGTGACGATCGCAACCCGCCGCTAGTGAGCGCTGCTGATCCTCTTTTTGTCCATAACCGGACGCAGCGATTATTATCAGCCGATCGCCCGCCGGCTGTGCGCGCAACCTTCGGGCAACTTCGTAGCCATCGATGCCCGGGAGGCCGATGTCGAGCACTACTGCATCGGGACGGAACTCTGAAGTTAGTTTGATTGCAGCGTAGCCATCGTACGCCAGCTGCACTTCGAAACCCGACCACTGCAGCAATTGACCAACCGTCTGCGCTACGTCTTGATTGTCATCGATAACTAAAACTCGAAGTCCATTGGATGGCGGTTGCGACACCTCCGGCTGCGCGGATTCAACTGAAGGGAGTCCCTCGTCACGCAACAATGGTAGTCTGACGACAAACTCACTTCCTTTGTTCGGTCCGGCGCTAAAGACATCCACGTTGCCGCCATGCAAATCGACCAGATGCCGTACCAATGTCAGGCCGACTCCGAGGCCGTCATGATGGGCATTGGGTGGACGCTCGCCCTGTGAGAAAAGATCGAAAATATTCGAAAGCATCTCCCTCGAAATCCCGGCTCCATTGTCGACCACTCGGAAAACTACATCATTGTCTTCCTGATTCGCCGCGAGAGAGATCGTTCCGCCTTCGGGAGTGTACCTCGCTGCGTTGTTTAGCAAGTTGCCCAGAACTTGAGCGATGCGGCCCGCATCAGCTTTTATCCTCAATGGCCGCGCTGGTGCTGAAATGGAGAAACGATGCCCGCGGGCATCAAGCAGCGGCTTGCTGATCTCGACCGCAGTGCGAATCGCCTCGGAAACTTCCAGGGGTTCCTGCTTGAGTTGAATCTTGCCGCGCGTAATCCGCGAGACGTCCAGAAGATCGTCGACCAGGCGGGTGAGATGCTTCACTTGCCGCTCGATAACCGCTTGGGCCCAGTTCAGCCGGTTGGGATCCGAACCCACGCGTCGCAGCAACTCGGCCGCATTTCGGATCGGCGTCAACGGATTACGCAGTTCATGGCCCAGCATCGCAAGAAATTCGTTCTTGTGCCGATCCGCATCCTGAAGCTGCTGATACAACTGCGCATTGTCCAAAGCGATGGCTGCACGATCGGTCAAATCCTCCAGCAACAACAAATCCGGATCACTGAACACACGACCGACAGAGCCCGCCGCAAAACACGCCACGCCGACAATGCGGCCTCGAGCGATCACCGGGAACATGCCTCCCGAACGAAGCGTCGGCACATCGGCCAACTGATCTGGCGCGGGCTCAGCTCCGGGTACCGGCTGTCCGAACGAAGGGATCGAATCCGCATCCTCGAAAAATTGTGGCTTGCGCGTAGCGAACGCCTGTTCGATGCCTGGCGCGAGCGGCGCTGGAACTGTCTCGGCCGAAGTATTGCCCTGCAACCCGCCCGCGGTTATCCACGCGAGCTCAGTCCTCTCGAGCTCGCCGCGTGGATTGACCGCCGTGAAGCTGCAAAAGTCAGCCAGCGAAGGAACTACCATAGAGAACAGCTCATGAACCGTGGTCCAGAAATCAAGTGAGCTGAAGAGCGCCCGCGTGGCGTCGGCCAGCATGATTGAACGCCGGCTCGCTTCCTCCGCGGCCGCGCGCGCGGCCTGCTCCCGGGCCAGGGCTATTCGTTCATCGACCTGCCGCTTGGCGGCTTGCGTCATACAAAACAGATCGACGAAGACCTTCACCTTAGTCCGCAATATTTCCGGAACCACCGGCGAGAGGATGTAATCAACCGCTCCAAGTGAGTATCCCTGCATGGTAAGCATTTCGTCGGGAAAGGCGGTGATAAAAATAATCGGCGTATGGGCCGATTTTTTGCGCTTGCGTATCAGTGCGGCAGTCTCGAGGCCATCCAGGCCAGGCATATTCACGTCCATCAGGACAACCGCGAATTCATGTTCGAGCACCAATCTCAGAGCTTCTTCGCCGGAACCCGCGGTGAGGATCTCTTGCTGCAACTCCTGCAAAATCGATTCGAATGCCAGGAGCTTGTCCGGGCGGTCGTCGACCACCAGGATTTTGGCCTCGTAGTTCTCAGGGTCGTACAACCGGGACCCGCCGCTCATGACTCCCATACCATCGACCTCACGCGGAATTCATGCTTGCGCATCGCCCACCAGGCCTAACGACGCAGGCTCAACGATGCAGCCACGAGCGCAGGACCGTCAGCAGGGTATCCGTGTCCACCGGTTTCGACAGATAGTCCCACGCCCCCGCCTCCATGCACTTTTCGCGATCGCCCTTCATCGCCTTGGCGGTCACCGCGACAATCGGCAGGTCCTTGCGATGCTGGAGTTTGCGTATTTCCAGCATCGTATCAATCCCGTCCATTTCCGGCATCATAATGTCCATCAGAACGATGTCAACCGCCGATTCTTCCGACAACAGCCGGATCGCATCGCGGCCATTGTCCGCGGAACAAACGTTCATGCCCTGTTCTTCGAGCACCGATGAGAGCGCGAAAATATTGCGCATGTCATCATCGACAATCAGAACATTTTTGCCAGCAAGGATCTCGGTTGAATGATAGAGCGTGTCCAAAACCTTGTACTGGGCCTCGGGAAGCTTTTCAAGCTTCCGATGAAGGAAAAGACTGACCTGATCCAGCAAGCGTTCCCTGGAATGGATCGGACGGATGACGGAGCCGCCGCTTGAGATATGCAACGAGCCGCTCCCGCCTCCATCACGATCGTGTTCCGTTAACTCACTGTAGGTAATAATCGGAAGGTTTGAGACGAGCGACTCGGATTGGGACGATTGCATTAGTGCCGCCAGACCGGACGCCTCTGGATTGACGATTATGCAGTCGATCAACCTTTCGCGCAGCATCTGAAGCGCGCTTGCTCCGTCCGCAACGCTCGTTATCTGTATATCCTCAGCCTTGAGATACTGCACAGTGCGTTCGCGACTTTCTTGTTTCGGCTCAACTACGAGCACGCTTTTGAATTGGCGCGTTATGTAGTCGTGCAGACGCGCCAGGAAGGCATCCAGAATATCCTTGCTATGGACCGGCTTGGATAAGAACGCCAACGCCCCGGTGGCTAGCGCCCGTTCACGCGAATCGTCAGTGGAAATCACGCAGACCGGGATATGACGGCTGGTTAGATCGTTCTTGATGCGGTCCAACACCCGCCAACCGTCGAGATCGGGCAGATAGATGTCCAGCGTGATGGCGGAAGGTTTGTATTCCGTGGCCAACGCCAATGCGGAGGCGCCAAGCGATGTGACAATGCCTTTGAAACCCTTCTCACGCGCAGCGTCCAGTAAAAAACGTGCGAACGCAAGATCGTTTTCCACTATCAATAGAACCCGGTCATTTTGCCGGATGCTGGCCCGATCGTCGCCGACTTCGTCGATGGGTCTAAACATTTCAGGGGCGGCGGAAGCCACCGCCGGAGTGATATGCACCTCCGGCATCACGTTCACGCTTCCCGCGATTTGCTGCATGCCGTCGCCGTTTGATTCGGGCGCTCGCCCAATTGCACTTTCGCGTTGAAAAGCCGCTGACGCTGCAACCGCATCCGCGCCGTTGTGGTAGGTGGAAGCGCTTGGATTGGGTTTGCGGAGGGTCCGCACTGGTGAATAGGTCTGTGGCAAGTACAAAGTGAACGCACTGCCTCTGGCCGGAGTGCTTGCGAGGCGGATCTCACCACCCAGCAGCCTGGACAGCTCGCGGCTGATTGCCAGCCCCAAACCCGTCCCGCCATACTTGCGGCTGGTGCTGCCGTCCGCCTGCTGGAAGGCTTCGAAGATGATCTGCTGCTTGTCGGCGGAGATACCGATGCCTGTATCGGAGACCGAAAACGCCATCACGTTGCCGGCACGGTTCAGGTCTTCGTGTTCCGGATTCCATCCGCTTTGGACCGCCTCGATCGTCAGCTTTACCTGGCCGCTCTGGGTGAACTTAAACGCGTTGGAAAGCAGGTTCTTGATGATCTGCTGCAGCCGTTTGGAGTCGGTCAGCATCGAGGCCGGCAGCCCCGGGTCCAGCCGGGTTACGAAATCGAGGTTCTTGGCCTCGGCCACATGGCGGAAGGTACGTTCCACGTATTGCTGCAGTTCGTCGAATTCCACTTCGCTCGGATCGACCACAACGGTGCCCGATTCGATCTTCGATAGATCGAGGATGTCGTTGATGAGCATCAGCAGCTCGTTGCCGGAAGAGTGAATGGTCTTGGCAAAGCCGGTTTGCTTGACGTTGAGATTTCCTTCGGTGTTTTTGCAGAGCTGGTCGGAAAGTATCAACAGACTATTCAAAGGTGTGCGCAGCTCGTGCGACATATTGGCCAGGAACTCGGATTTGTATTTGGAGGTAAGCGCGAGCTGTTCGGCTTTTTCCTCCAGCGCCTGACGTGCCTGTTCCACCTCCTGGTTCTTGCGCTCGACTTCCTCGTTCTGATGCACCAGCAGCCGGGCCTTTTCCTGAAGTTCCTGATTGGTCTGCTGCAGTTCCTGTTGGCGGCTTTGCAGCTCCTGAGCGAGCGACTGCGATTGTTTGAGCAAATCCTCCGTCCGCATGTTCGCTTCGATGGTGTTGATGACGATTCCAATACTCTCAGTTAGCTGATCCAGGAACGCCTGGTGGCTCGAGTTGAAGCCTTCCAGCGAGGCTAACTCTAGTATTCCTCTGACCTGACCTTCGAATATGACGGGCAGGATCAGAATACTCTGTGGGAGCGAGTCGCCGAGCCCGGAGGAAATCCGTACATGATCGTCAGGTACGTTGTAGAGCACGATCTTGTCTTTTTCCAACGCGCACTGGCCGACGAGCCCCTCGCCCAATTCAATATTTTTTCGCGTCCGATTCTGGCCCTGCGCCGCATAGCTGGCCAGCAGGGTTAGCCGCTGAGCCTCCTTCATCGAGTCGAGCACGTAAAAGACCGCGTGTTGCGCTCTGACGACCGGAGCGAGCTCGGAGAGAATCAGCCGTCCGACCGTGTTGAGGTCTTTTTGTCCCTGGAGCATACGGCTGAACTTGGCGAGATTGGTCTTTAGCCAGTCCTGCTCTGTGTTCTTTTGGGTAGTATCTCTGAGGTTGCGGATCATCTCGTTGATCGTATCCTTCAGCGCCGCGACTTCGCCCTGGGCTTCGACTGTAATCGATCGCGTCAGGTCGCCCTGAGTGACCGCGGTAGCAACCTCCGCGATCGCGCGGACCTGAGTAGTCAGATTGGCCGCGAGTTGGTTAACGTTCTCGGTCAATCCTTTCCACGTACCCGCCGCGCCAGGCACCTTTGCCTGCCCGCCCAGCTTGCCTTCGACGCCGACTTCGCGCGCGACCGTGGTGACCTGATCCGCGAAGGTAGCCAGTGTGTCGATCATGCTATTGATCGTGTCGGAGAGCGCCGCGATCTCGCCCATCGCTTCGACGTTCAACTTTCGTTTGAGATCGCCGTTGGCAACGGCGGTGACGACTTTCGCAATACCACGAACCTGGCTGGTGAGATTGCCCGCCATGAAGTTGACGCTGTCGGTCAAATCCTTCCAGGTGCCGGAAACGCCCTGGACCCGGGCCTGGCCGCCGAGAATACCTTCGGTGCCGACCTCGCGCGCGACGCGGGTGACTTCGGAGGCGAACGATCCAAGCTGATCGACCATCGTATTGATGGTGTTCTTCAGCTCCAGAATCTCGCCCTTGACGTCGACCGTAATCTTCTTCGACAGGTCGCCGTTGGCCACCGCCTTGGTCACGTCCGCGATGTTGCGCACCTGGCCGGTCAGGTTTCCCGCCATTGAGTTAACGCTGTCGGTCAAGTCCTTCCAGGTTCCCGCCACGCCCTGCACGTCGGCCTGTCCGCCCAACCGCCCTTCCGTGCCGACTTCGCGCGCCACCCGCGTGACCTCCGCTGCGAACGAGCGCAGCTGGTCCACCATCGTGTTGACGGTGTTCTTCAACTCCAGAATTTCGCCCTTCACGTCGACCGTGATCTTCTTGGACAAGTCGCCGCTCGCCACCGCGGTCGTGACGTCGGCGATGTTGCGCACCTGACCGGTCAGGTTGCTCGCCATGAAGTTGACGCTGTCGGTAAGGTCCTTCCACGTCCCCGCGACCCCTTTGACGTCGGCCTGGCCGCCCAACCGGCCTTCCGTACCCACTTCGCGCGCCACGCGCGTGACTTCCGAGGCGAACGAGCTCAGCTGATCGACCATCGTATTGATGGTGTTCTTCAGCTCCAGAATCTCGCCCTTGACG
Source organism: uncultured delta proteobacterium (assembly GCA_963815255.1). Classification (GTDB taxonomy): domain Bacteria; phylum Desulfobacterota; class Binatia; order Binatales; family Binataceae; genus JAKAVN01. The sequence continues at coordinate 311,333 of CAWFGH010000003.1, forward strand.
TCGACCGTAATCTTCTTCGACAGATCACCGTTGGCCACCGCCGTCGTCACCTGCGCGATGTTTCGCACCTGCGCGGTCAGGTTGCCGGCCATCGAGTTGACGCTGTCGGTCAGGTCCTTCCAGGTCCCCGAAACGCCCTCGACTCGCGCCTGTCCGCCGAGCTTGCCCTCGGTGCCGACCTCCCGCGCCACCCGCGTGACTTCGGAGGCGAAGGAGCTCAGCTGATCCACCATCGTATTGATGGTGTTCTTCAGTTCGAGGATTTCGCCCTTGACGTCGACCGTGATTTTTTTGGACAGAGTTGCCGGTCGCGACCGCGGTGGTCACGTCGGCGATGTTGCGCACCTGGCCAGTCAGGTTGCTGGCCATGAAATTGACGCTGTCGGTGAGATCCTTCCACGTGCCCGAAACGCCCTCGACTCGCGCCTGTCCGCCGAGCTTGCCCTCGGTGCCGACCTCGCGCGCCACCCGCGTGACTTCGGCCGCAAACGAGCTGAGCTGGTCGACCATCGTGTTGATGGTGTTCTTGAGCTTGAGGATCTCGCCTTTGACGTCGACCGTGATCTTCTTGGACAGGTCGCCCTTTGCGACTGCTGTAGTCACGTCCGCGATGTTACGAACCTGGCCGGTCAGATTGCTGGCCATGAAATTGACGCTGTCGGTCAAGTCTTTCCAGGTGCCCGCAACGCCCTTCACATCAGCCTGGCCGCCGAGAATACCTTCGGTGCCGACCTCGCGCGCGACGCGGGTGACTTCGGAGGCGAACGATCCAAGCTGATCGACCATCGTATTGATGGTGTTCTTCAGCTCCAGAATCTCGCCCTTGACGTCGACCGTAATCTTCTTCGACAGGTCGCCGTTGGCCACCGCCTTGGTCACGTCCGCGATGTTGCGCACCTGGCCGGTCAGGTTTCCCGCCATTGAGTTAACGCTGTCGGTCAAGTCCTTCCAGGTTCCCGCCACGCCCTGCACGTCGGCCTGTCCGCCCAACCGCCCTTCCGTGCCGACTTCGCGCGCCACCCGCGTGACCTCCGCTGCGAACGAGCGCAGCTGGTCCACCATCGTGTTGACGGTGTTCTTCAACTCCAGAATTTCGCCCTTCACGTCGACCGTGATCTTCTTGGACAAGTCGCCGCTCGCCACCGCGGTCGTGACGTCGGCGATGTTGCGCACCTGACCGGTCAGGTTGCTCGCCATGAAGTTGACGCTGTCGGTAAGGTCCTTCCACGTCCCCGCGACCCCTTTGACGTCGGCCTGGCCGCCCAACCGGCCTTCCGTACCCACTTCGCGCGCCACGCGCGTGACTTCCGAGGCGAACGAGCTCAGCTGATCGACCATCGTATTAATGGTGTTCTTCAGCTCCAGAATCTCGCCCTTGACGTCGACCGTAATCTTCTTCGACAGATCACCGTTGGCCACCGCCGTCGTCACCTGCGCGATGTTTCGCACCTGCGCGGTCAGGTTGCCGGCCATCGAGTTGACGCTGTCGGTCAGGTCCTTCCAGGTCCCCGAAACGCCCTCGACTCGCGCCTGTCCGCCGAGCTTGCCCTCGGTGCCGACCTCGCGCGCCACCCGCGTGACTTCCGCCGCAAACGAGCGCAGCTGATCGACCATCGTGTTGATGGTGTTCTTCAGTTCGAGGAATTCGCCCTTGACGTCGACCGTGATTTTTTTGGACAAGTCGCCGGTCGCGACCGCGGTCGTCACGTCGGCGATGTTGCGCACCTGGCCGGTCAGGTTGCCGGCCATCGAATTGACGCTGTCAGTTAAATCCTTCCAGGTTCCCGCGACGCCTTTTACTTTGGCTTGGCCGCCGAGCTTGCCCTCGGTGCCGACCTCGCGCGCCACCCGCGTGACCTCGGAGGCGAACGAGCCGAGCTGGTTGACCATCTTGTTGACGGTCTTTGCGGTGCGCAGGAACTCGCCCTGCAACGGCCGGTCATCGATCTCAAGGGCCATCGTCTGCCCGAGATCGCCTTGAGCCACCGCGCCAATCACCCGCGCCGTCTCGGTTGTGGGATGCACCAGGTCGTCGATCAGACCGTTGACGCACTCGATCGAATCACGCCAAAAGCCACGTACATATCCGACCGATGCGCGTTTGTTGAGCTTGCCTTCCCGGCCTACCACCCGGCTCAGGCGCTCCAACTCTCCGTACATCCTTTCGTTCTGCTCAACTACGTCGTTGAATGTCTCGGCTATTTGGCCGAACATGCCTGTCCATTCCGCCGGCAAGCGTACCGAGGCATTACCGCGCTGCAGCTCGGTGAGCGCACTCAAGATTGCCGTCAGCTCACCGGGACCGGCGGGCTCGCGTCTCTCTGCTCTTGAGGTAACCGTCTCTTCCGGCATCTGAATCTCCTGCTAACTGATGCGTCTCGCGCAGATTTGGATAACGTTACAACAGACCTGGCGAGATCGAAATTCTGAAAACAAGTATGTAGCGGCAGTGAAGCCTGGCAAGCTCTTTTGATAGCCGGCAGAAGAGATCGGCTGGCGACCTTATGGGAGGACAAACGTCCCCAACATCGAGCGGGCGATCTCCGAGGTTTTGAGCGATTTCTGTGGGGAAACCCTGCCACTCGACTATTTCGAGCCGGGCCCGAAATTCGGAAAGCTCGTATCGCATCCTTCCCCCCACGAGAAATCGGCGATCAGCGACGGACTACGCGCAAATTCGTCTAGGACAGCGCCAGGCCTTCCGGTAGAGGCAACGCATGGACATGCAATTAATAGGCCATGTCGAAACGGCTGTTAGCTACTCATATCACTCGATAACTAGAATTCCAGTGAAATACTTACAAAAAATCGTCAGCTCTACTTTACAATGGTCAAAATTTTACAAAGCCTGCAGCCGCTAATAGACGCTTGCAGCCAACTCAGGTCCTAACGGCTCCAAACCAACGAGTCCCCCACAGGACCTACCGCACGCGAATCTTTGTGCTCGTCGAGAGTTCGCCCTCAAGGATCTCGCGTGACGATGGCTGTGCAAAAGCGCGTTTCTCGAAAGCGGTTGTCAACCGATGCAGCGTAGCATCCTGTCCGGCTGTTCCGACAGAGATATGTGAGTGCCGGTCATAGCACTCGACCGTTTCGTTATATGCTATTTTGCCAGAATTGAGCAATTTAAATCGGTGGAAATAGATATAGTCAAGTTTCTCATCCTCACCCTTATACGTGACGAAGACCTTCCGACGGTCAATGATCGTAGCTGTAGGTCTATCGAGGATTTTTTGATCCGATGGCGTATACAGCTTACTCGCGAAAAATACGGTATCACCACGCCTGCCGAAGACCACACTGACATGGTCGGGACTTTCAACATCGGAAAACCCTGTGTGCATATATCCACCCCAGTCTCCGACGAAATCGAAGCTGGCTTTTGGAAGCACAAGAACGTTGGGCTCTGAACCCGACCCAGGAGCCATCTGCGACCAGGGGACTGATGCGAACCGTGGGTCGCCGGAAATTTCATTGGACGGTGGTAAAGGTACCTTGTGCGCTGCAGAGCTTCTGACACTTGGATCGTAAAATGACCACAGCAGCAGAATGAGACCAAATGTGCACGTGAGGGCGAGCAGGAGCGCCGCGAACTTCACGATGCGATCTTGTCTGCGTTTGTCCACCAGACTTGCGGAAAATGCCCGAGGTCTCTTACTTCTCGAGGAAACTGTACTCCGATAGGCTCAGAACCATCGGCGCGGGGGCATCAGGCGGTAGCGCTGGCGCTACCGGGCTTCCACTGGCGCGGCGTTTCAAGGGTACCCTCCTCGCGCAGTTTCCTGCTGGCGTCCCTCGCCATACAAATTCCCATGGAGGCGGTCCAAAAGAAATAGATTCCGAACAGTGCCCTCCGAACCACGCCCAGAAAATGGTAAAAAGAATTTCGAAAGCGAAACCGCACTGCGCGGCGAGCAACTGGTATTTAAGGTTTTCTTTTGTAGTCATTTAATTAACCTTGAGCTCTGAGCAGGCGCAGGCGCCCACTATTCGGATCATTGAGACTCTGGGAGGTTCGCGCGGACATAGGCCGCGAGCCGAATCGGTGAAGCGACTAGACACCGGTTCGACAACGCGACTATTGCGCCGGCTCTCAAGCGCCAGGCGCGCGCTCACATCCGACTGTCTAAACTACAGACCGTGGCGCAACAGGCGCCCCGGAAGCGCACCGGTCTCGCGCCCATCCTCGAAAGTGACTTCACCGTTGAGCACGACGGCTTTATAACCCTCGGCGCGCTGCACCCGGCGCCACTCGCCGCCGGGAAAATCGTGCGCGATCTCCATCGGCATCACTTTGAGCCGCTCGAGGTCGTAAACGACGATGTCAGCCGCCGCGCCCTCGGTCAGCGTGCCGCGGTTGCGAAAACCGGCGCACAGCGCAGGATGAGCGCTCAGCCTCCAGTGCGCCTCTTCGAGCGAGATCACCGGATTGTCGCGGGCGAATTTTACCAGCGTCTCGGTCGCATAGCGGCCGCCGGTGAAGAACTTGGTATGGGCGCCGCCGTCGGACAGCCCGAAGATCGGAACGGCCTCGGACTTGATCATTTCACTCATGTGCTCGAGTTTCTGGTTAATTGACGGCGTATAGAACTCGGCGTTAAGGCTATCGGCGACCGCAATATCGAGCAGCACATCGACCGGATGCTTGCGTTCTGCATCTGCGATTTCGCCGATCGCCTGATTCTCGTACTTCTTAAGCTCGGGTTGGCGGCATTCGAGCACGATAATGTCGCGGACACTATTGGTGACCAACCCCGTCATCTCCTCAATCCGCCGCAACTCAGGCCGGCGTTCGGGGTCGGCCAACTTGAGTAGGCGATCCTCTATTTTTCCGACGGTACATTCGCGCCAAGCCGGCATGTCGTCCCACAGATTCCAGTCCTTAAACGTGAAGGCGAAGTTCTGCTCCATCGTTTCCGCCTGGCCGTAAACCCGAAGGCCCTTGCGCCGGCAGGTGTCGAGCCAATGGAGCTGATGACGGAAGCGGTCGGGGTGGGCGTCGTTGACCAGCACCACGTTGTAGAGAATAGGGCGGCCGCTCACTCGCGCAAGGTCCTCATAGTGGCGCTCGGCGTGGGCTTCACCGTCGCCCTCATAAGACCCGTTCTCCGGCAGATAGGTCATCTGGATGAAGCCCTCGTTGCGTTCACCGAGCACGCTGGCGAGCTCGAGCGCGGTCGCATCGTGCATGATGTCGGTGACCATCGGGCTGCCGTCGAAGTCAGCCTGCACGCTGTTGCGGCCCAGGCGCTGCGCTGACCAGCCGCAGGCGCCGTGGTCCATCGCCTCGTGCAGCAGTCGCTTCATCTCGGCGTGTTCCTGGTCAGTCGGCATCCGGCCTGACTTGGCGTCATCGAGTCCCATCACCCACACCAGCAGCGGCGCGAGCGGCATGAAGGGGAGCAGGTTGATCCCCATCTTGCGATGTTCGACGCTGTCGAGGAACTCAGGATAGGTGACCCAATTCCACGGCATGCCGGCCTTCATCGAGGCGTATGGGATGGCCTCCGTGCGCGTCATCGTCAGCATCGCACGTTCGCGCAACTCAGGTTTGACGGGCGCGAAACCGAAGCCGCAATTGCCGATCACGACAGAGGTCACGCCGTGCCAGCTTGAGATGGTGCAGTATGGATCCCAAAATAGTTGCGCGTCGTAATGCGTATGAAGGTCGACGAAGCCGGGTACCACGTTGAGCCCATCGGCGTCGATCGAGCTTTTCGCCTGATGCTTCTTGAGGTGGCCGATCTTGGCAATCTTGCCATCCTTGACGCCGACATCGGCGCGGTAGCGCGGCATCCGAGTACCATCGATCACCATTCCGCCAGTAATTACAAGGTCGAATTCCGCCATCGCCGTCTCTCCTATTTCTAAAGGGATTGCATCAGCGGGCTCTCACGCCACGAGTCGCCGGCTAGAGGTAGCCTCTGCCCGCGACCCAAACGCAATCGCGCAGCCAGCGCCTGGGCCGCTGGCCGCAACGATCAACGCATCGGTTTTTCAGACGATACTGCCGGTAAAGATGAGCAGTCCGACGCACTGCACTAGCCATGTTGCACCTCGCAACTTCAGGCTAGACGGACGATCTAAGAATACCGATTTCTATAGCACAAAAGCCCGACCGACCGTTAACCATCCGTTTCGGCGAACCGGCCTCTCACCGCCAGCAGCACGGACTCTTTGATGTCTTGAAATCGCTTTGGATGCGATTTTGAATATCGCAAGCCCCGAGCGGTTTACTTCAAGCTCAATTCCTTCAACCGTTCACGATCTACAACTGGAGCGCGCCTGGTGCCCGGCGCCAGCTTCACGCTTCCAGGCTTACGCTCGAAAGGATCGAAAAGCCCTATCTCCTTTGCGTGCGCCTTGAGTGCGGGTATTACCTCTTGGGCGAATAATCGCATGCTGGTGCGGCGATCGTCATCGGCAACCGGTCCCTGGATACTCAAAATGATGAATATCCCAATACGCAGTACGCTCATAATGGTTTTGATCTTCGAGATGACGGTCTCCGGCGTGCCGACGATCACCTGCATGTTCTGCTGACCCCGCAGCAGCGCGGCGTGCAGCTTGCGGCGAATCTCGGCGTAGTCGATCTCCGCGGCATCGGAGCCATGCATCTGCTCCCTCACCTTCTCGCCGCTGATGCCGAGCCATGCACTGGTCTGTTGTTTCGCGAGTATCCGGATTGCGGTCTTGGAATTGTAGCCCGGCGGCATCGTGTACTGCGGCGCGGAAAACGCATTCTGGCCGCCGCCATACACGAAGCCTTCCGCGAGCGACTGGGCTTTCTCCTCGGTTTCGGCGAGTACGGTCGCGATCATATAGCCAAAGTTCTCGGGCCCTGCCTGGTAGCCGAGCCTGGCGGCCTCATCGGCGTAGAAGTCCCACAAGTCACATGTTGGTATCAGCGGAGTGCCGAGGCCGATGTACGGATAACGATGCTCGGCGCACCATTGCACCGTCTCGGGACTAAGGGTGCCCGGAATCCACATCGGCGGATGCGGCTTCTGGAACGGCAGCGCCCATGGATTCACGTGACGATAGTGGAAATGTTTGCCCTCGTAGCGCCACGGGCCGGGCCGGGTCCAGGCCTGCACGATAAAGTCGTGCGCCTCGTTGAACATCTCCCGGTTGTAAGCAGGATTGGCATTGTTGAAGAACTGCTCACTGCCTGCGCCGCGAACCCATCCAGTGACCAGGCGCCCGCGCGAGATTAGATCGATCTCAGCCAGCTCCTCAGCCATCCGCAGCGGATGTTTGATTACCGGCAACGGGTTGCCGATTAGAACGAGGCGCACGCGCTTGGTGCGATAGGCCAGCACGGCGGCCTCGACGTTCATCACCGACCCCATGCAAATCGGGTTGCCATGATGCTCGTTGAGCGCGACTACGTCGAAGCCAAGGTCCTCGGCGTAGCAGTTCTCATCGAGATAGTAATGGTAGTCGTCAGCAGCCTTTTCGCGGTCGTAGAACTTGTTCGAGACGCCGAAAAATCCGCCGTTTTTGAGAATCTCTTCTTCCGGCAGCCATCGATAGGGCCGCTCGGTAAAATAGCCAACCTGCATCCGCCAACTCCTTTGCGAATCATCCGTGTGATCTTCTGGTTTACTGGCTCACGCCCACTGGCTCACGCCGCGAGAAACTTGCGCGCTATGCGATCGAACTCGGCCGGGTTTTCCATCTCCGGGCGATGTCCCACGCCTTCGACCAGCGCGATCTGCGCGCCTTCGATTGCCGCGCGATACGCGTCGATACACCCGCGCGGCACGATCCGGTCGCCCGTGCCCCAGACGAGCAGAGTGGGGATTTTCATCCCGCGTAGCAGGTAGGGCAGGCTGGGATTGTGCATGAACGGCTCCCAGCCGAGGCGGGCGGTCTCCGAGCGCGCGTCCTCGAACGCCTCGAACTGCTCGGGCGTCATGTGTGCACCGTAGATCTTCATGAATTCCGGCGTGTTGGCGGCATCGGCGACCGTGGCGAGCAAATGATTGCGAACCGTGAGCGCAAAAATGTCCATGATCTCGCCGTCCGTCGGCTTTATTCCCATCGGCGCGACCAGCACCATCCGCGAAAAAATCCGCGGGTCGGCAGCCGCCATTTCTGCCGCGATAAACCCGCCCGCCGAGAAGCCGATCACGTCGATTGGCGCGGCGCCCAGTTCGCGGATGATTTGCGAGTACAACCCGGCCAGATCGCGATAGCTGCGAATCCAATCGATATGTTCGGTCCGGCCGAATCCAGGCTGGAGCGGAATTACCAGCGCGCGTTCCTCTGCTAAACGCTCATTCCACGAAAGCCAGCCCGGATAGCCAAGCTCATCGTGCAGGATGAGCAGAGATTTGCCGGCGCCGCCGCGAATCACGGCTATTGCGGCGCCCGCCGCGCGGACAGTTTCCTCGGTCGGGGTCGTCACGATGTCCTCCTAGGGCTCGTTCCCGCGGTGCGCAGTCTGGGTCACGATTACGGCCGCCGCGTTTGCAAGCTACCGACCGACCGCTCCTCAGCCCAATCTACCATCCGGAAAAGTCTTTTCGACATCCAGCGCGGAACTTCTGACCGCGATCGAAGGTTCATTCTGAAAATCCTACCTGCCGGAGCTCCAACGTCATGGCTGAGGCCAGTAACTGGGCACGCTTTTTTAGCGGCACGGCTATTGCCGCGTAATCCAGCCAAGCTTCCCAATTTTCCAAAAGAGGAGGTATCAAAAGCTATGGCGACGGCTCATGAAGTGCTGACGCTCAAGGAACTGTGCGATTTGCTGCGGATCCATCCATCAACTATTTACAAACTGCTTAGAGAAGGCCGGATTCCGAGTTTTCGAATTGGCAGCGAGTGGCGTTTCCGGAGGGACGTGATACTGCGATGGATGGCTGAAAAGTCCGAGAGCCCTCAGACAACAAAATTCGCGCACTCCGGGATGAATGGAGGAACTCGACGACGGACCCAAGCCATCTCCCGCAAACCTATGAGTTAGCGCTCCCTCATCTTGAGCGTTGCCACGGACAGAATCTGCCATACCGTCTTCGGATCGCGCTCGTGCAGGGATGGGCGGCGTCGAGAAGTCCGATGAAGCGTGGGCCGTTGCGATGGCTCGCGGTGAGTGGGTTAGCGATGCTGGCGCTCGGGATTTCAGGATGTCCCGCGTTGATCGTGGCTTCGACAGTCGGCTCACTCGGCTATACAGGTTACGAGTACGAGAAGACCGGCAAGCTGCCAGGGATGCCGTCGCAATCGCAGCCGAGCGCGAATCCGACGCCTTCGCTGAATAACATCGAGTAGTCCCTGCGAACGCCGCAAAGGCGGCAGCGTGGCGGGCTCCGCGCTCGCGATGCCCCCGTTGCGCAATCAGCCTTCGGATCAGACATTCCGTTCGATTCTGCCGCGCCAAGCCCCTGTCTCGCTCCTATGAGACTCGATAAATTCCTTGAAGCGTTCGAGATCCTTTTCAATCCGCCGGCTAACGATCCCAAGGGCGTCCGCTGCATTTTCTACCATCCCTTCCGGCTCATATTCCATCTGCAGCATGATTCGAGTTTGTCGATCATTGAGGGGATGAAAGGTCACGACCCCAGCATGCGAAGCTCCCGCCAAGCTTCGCCACGCGATCCTTTTGTCTGGTATCTGTTCCGTTATCTCAGTATCGAACTCTTTCTCTTTACCTCCGATATTCGTGCGCCAGTGCGCCCGTTTGTCGTCCAATTGGCGCACCTCCTCCACTCCTCCCATAAACCGTGGAAATTCTTCAAATTGGGTCCACTGATTATAAGCCGTCCGGGCGGGCACATTTAAATTTATCGATTTCTCGATCGTTGCCATTGTATCTCCGGTTATTTTTGATGAAAAACTTAGAGGCGCGCTTGGGCGCCTTCGACAACATTTGGCATGCAACGAGTCTGCCAAGGGAGAGTTCTCCCTTCGGACAGGTCAGGACGGTGGTACTATTTGGTGTAGAGGCCTTAAGGATTTGCCGTTGGCGGGCACATCCCAAAATTCGTTGAGCCGAGGCTCGGCTTACAGGGGGGAGCGCGCTCGTGCGGATATTAGACGCTGACAGTAGTCAGACGCTGACGGTGGTCCCGCGATAGTAATGCTGCAAGATTTGTATATAAGTATTGCCCTCATTTGCCATGACTGCCGCGCCGATCTGGCATAGGCCCACACCGTGCCCCCAGCCGGATCCTCTCAAGACAAAGCGGCCAGACTCTTTGTCTATGACGAATGCCGAGCTGTAAAGATGCGTGCGCGATAAAGCGCGCCGGATTTCCAGTTCCTTGCCGATGATGATGTAGTCGCGTTCGCCGGTTACCTTCAGCCGATATATTCGGCCTGAAGGTCCGCGAGCGAGCGCCTGCACGTCGCGAATCGGACCAAGGTCCACCGCAAGTCTCGATGCGATCAGATCGGCGAGTTCTTCGGGCGTGTACGCAACCCGCCAGCGATAGAAATCGTGTGTCTCCTGATCGAATCCGGGCAGAATGCGTGAGAGGAGTTCCGAATCGTCCGTATTGCAGTAAGCCGGCGGGTTGGAGCGTATCCATTCCTCAGGACCGTAAGGGAGGGACTGCGCCGGACCGTCGTTGACAGACTCAAGATACGGAATATCTTCATCTTCCCAGGCGGTCGCATAACGTTCGGTTATTCCGCCGCATGACTTGGAAAACCGTGCGTCGCAGATAGCGCCGTTGTAACGGAGAAACTCGCCTGCCGTCGCGCGAACCGCTTCGGCTGCGGCCGAAGAGAACGCTTTCGTGATGCCCTGATACCGCTGGCAGTGGTCATCGGCGCACACATCGAAATCCGGATGCGCTTCGCGGCCGTACCAGCGAAGGATTTCGTGAGAATCGAGCCCCCTGCTCCGCCCGCTCCCGGAGCGAGAGGAATTTTTTGCTTTCGGAAACCACAGCCAGCTGCGCGAAATCACCGCGTGAGCTTTCAACAGTTCAAGCGGACAGGACGCGCTCATCTCGGATGAAATCACGCTCGTGACGTATTCCTCGAGCGAAACATCATTGATCACCGTCAGGCCGGCTTGTGGTTTCACGAGGCGAAAAGCTCCACGGAACACCTGGCGCTCCTTGCGCTCCCAATGAAATCCGACTCCGATCGTGACGTCGTCCAGCGCAAACGCGCACGATGCCAGGTTCGACGGAGTAAGCGTAATTTCAGAAGTAAACCTGTGGCGCCCGGGACTGTACGGCTTGCCGCGCGTATCCATGAACATGCCGCCCATCAATTCGACTTCAACGGCGGATTGTTCTTCAATCAGCCCTACGGATACGTTCAACGCTCACTCTCCAGCTTCTCGGCGACTTCCCGAAACTGACCATCAGGCAAAGTGACCTCGCGAAAAATTGCGGCAATCGCGTCACCCGTGATTCTTTCGAAATCGTGCGCCAGCGGCACGACAAATATTCCGCACAAGTCAATCGATGCCGGACTCACCGTCAGTTCGCCCGTGTGAAAGACCTCTGGCCGATGCTTTCCGCGCGGGAACAGATACGTGACCCATTCCCCTCTCTCATGAAAGACCGCAATGTTGACCAACGGCTCCGCTCGCTTGCCGGTCGTTTTCGCGAGTAGCTCGATGGCCCGATCCATTCGATCGATCAAAGCGGATCGATCCCGTCCGCGAAATAAGAACACCTTTCTTCCGTAGTTCGGCACGGTAACGCCCGTCAGTCCAGCGGTGTCCTTCTCGATCGGAAGCAATCCTCGCGAGCCTGCCTGAAAGTGCATGTGGTCCGGTGCGGACGCTCCGCATTCCGGACCGTTATAGATGACGAAATATCCCGGCAGGGCCGCGGCAAGGTCCAGCATCTTTCCGAACTGGTTCGCGATGCTCTGCAAGCCGTGATCTTTGTGAGCGATCGTGAGGTGGTGATCGACGATCGGAAACGGATTGCAGTAGATCGTGAAGTCCTCATCGAACTGCACCCCCTCCTCTTCCGGAGGCAGATTTCCCGCACATAGGAAGCAGGGCCGTTTTGCAACCGACTCCCGGTCGACAGCCGCCATTGTACTGCCCACACGATGAGGAATGTGACGGATGAAGACGTCGAACCAATCGATCCGGACCGGCCGCGTCTTCGCCCGCGCGAGGCCTTCAATGCCTTTCGCGAGCTGCGGCCATGCCCGCGCCTGGCGTTTAAACAGTTCTTCCAGTTCGTGGATCATCCCCGCATTCGAGCCTGAATCTCGATAGTTCGGAGCCAGTCCTTGTACATATCGTATCGATTCGCAACTTCGAGCGGCAGGGCGCTATCGCTATTGCCTTCCCAACGGCGGCAAAGATAGACGGAGTCGTAAATCCGGCCAATCTCATAATCACGGCTGATGCGCAGCGCTACTGCGTAATCCTCGCCGTAGCTGACATTCGGAAATCCGATACGGCGCAGCACCGACGTATTGAATGCGCGCGGCGCCCCCAGCCCGTTGATACGTAGCGCATTGTTTCTTCCGTTCTCGCGGCTCCACTCGCGATGGTCGATAAGACCGGGCGGAATCTCCTTCAACGAAAAATCGACCATCGTGTATGAGCCTATCACCATCGCATAAGGTCCTGCTTCAAGCTCCGCAACGATCCGACGAAGGACGCTGTCATTGACGTAGAGGTCGTCGGAATCAAGCTGGATAGCGTATTGCCCGCAGTCACCGGAGTAAATCGCCTCGTTCCAGCACCCGCCGATTCCCAGGTCCCGGCGCTCGGGAACAAGGTGTTTAACCCGCGAATCGCCGATACCGCGCAGGATTTCCGTCGTCCGATCCGTCGAATGGTTATCGACGACGATTAAATTGAATTCAAAATCAGCGCTCTGCGCGAGCGCGCTTTGAACGGCGTCGAGAATTGTCCGCTCGCGATTGCGCACCGGGATGACGACGCTGGCTTTTACTGGAAATGCTTCCGCCGCGGTTGGAACTTTCTCGAACTGCGGCTTTAACCAGGCGCCGATTCGTTTGAGATGCGCCGTCGCGATGCGCTCCATTTCGATTTGGTAATCGCGATTGCGCGGGTCCACATAATCGAATTGCTTTTGACCCGTCGGCCGCGCATCAATCGTCGACGCGCTGTACAACGGTTCGGGAATTCGCACGATGGAGTGTTTTTCCGAGATCCTTAAGCGCAGGTCGTATAGTCCTCCCCACTTCCAGGCGCTGTCGATTCCTGCCTCGCGCGCGGCCTCAACGGACACGCCAACTACCGGGCCGAAGTCGAAACCGTCGCGAATGCTTCCGTGTTGATAGTCGATACGAGGATGGCCTGCGGCGTCGGCATAAACCCAGCCGCCGCGGGTTTCACGTATGACCCGCGCCATCCGATCGAACATGGGCGGTCCGGGCTCGATGCTCACACGCGGATCACCGAGAAAGATGACATCGGAATCAGCGGCGTCGACAAGCCCCTGAATACTCGCGGATGAGTAGTCTTTTGGATAGACGATGTTCACATTCCACCCCACCGCTTCGCGCCATCTCTCCTCTGTGAGGAGGGAATTCGCCTCATCGATAAGCGCGCCACCTGATTACCAACCGCAATCCTTCGTGTGAGCCCTTGCGGCCGCACTACAATGACGCCAGCCATCCGATTTGCCTTGAGAAACTCGCTCAGTTCCTCTTCCACGACAACGCCCCGGCTGCGCGACGCGTGACGCAAGAGCACGCTTTTGCCGTCGCGCACGATGATTCCAGCATGAAACACATCAAGATTCTTGCGCGTGGATACGAAAAACATCAGATCACCGCTCTGCAAATGCGCTGCCAGCCGCCGCACTGCGGGCTTCGGTACACATCTCAAGTGAGTCCGCCGTGCAGCGAGTCCGGGGACGACATTCAGAACGCGTTCCCTACTGACTATCGGGACCGCGGGCATCACAACCGGTCTGATTATCCCTTCGCGTACGTTGTTGCGAATCCACAGCGTCATGTAGTGATTTCGCTGTTCCCATTGAATGCGGCCTTGTTCATACCGAATCTTTCGCAGCCACCCGACGAAGTTATCGACGTTCGCAGCGCGCGAGAGAGCCAAAATTGTTTCGATGTACGTGACGCAGTCGAATCCATCGAAGGAAGCCGTGAAGACTTCCGCCGTGTCGGCAGATCCAATCAGCGGATTTGTTTTGTAGGAATGTCCAAGGAAGTGGCGGGAGAGAACGTCAATTCGACTACCGGTGGAACGGTCATACTTCGTCTCCGATAGAAGCTGCGCCACGTGCCGCCGGCTGAGACCTCGTAGTTGGGGATGCTTCATCAAATTTGCATTTTAGCACTCGAAGCCGAACTTCAAGATGGTCGGGATTTACCGCTGGGGCCTGGCGGCTCAAGCAGCAGGGAGAATCCAGCGGCGTCATGAAAATCCGGTTTGTCGGCCGGATGGCGAAGCGCCCAGTACGAGAGCCCATCGCTCGCCTCGATGACCGCCGAGAGCCCAATACGGAGGGAAGCACGAGGATGGTTGGCAGACAGGCCATCGAGCCGGACAAGGGCGTCGAGCTCAAGCCGACTGTCGGTAGTGCGCACGGCAATGTGCGGGCGCATCATCTCGTTCGCGAGAGGACCGCCGTTGCGATAGCCGCTGAAGGCGTAGACAGCCCACTCACCCGATGGGGCGAAGTTGAACTCGTGGTATGCAGGTTGCCCTTCCACCGCGATGAAGGCTTCGAAGCAGGTGTGGCGCCAGAGCTGTGTGGCGATGCGCGGCACAGCCGGAGGAGGGACCCGGATCCGGCGAATATCTCCGTCGAGGCGGAAGGTCATCTGGAGTTCGGCGCTTGCCGATCGGCGTATGCGCACCTCAACGGCGCGCACCGTCTCAGAGCGTGCGGACGAATGGCACCTGAGGTCGATACAGTGTTCGACGGTCATAACGGGCTCGGAGTTCAGCCCGCGACTATATAGACTTCCCGCTTCGGCGATTGGGTGAGCAGACCAGACATTCGGTGACTCCAGGTCTGGAAGTCGCCGCTGCTTGTGAGCTTTCTGATCTGTTCTTCCAACGCGGAAAGGTCGGGCGCTTCCTGCTCGAACACTGCGTCGGGAGCACCCGAAGAGGCAAAGTGGGTGTGCAGTACACGCCCCTGAGCGCCGCCGGCGGACTTCACCATGTCGCGCAATTTCTTGAGCTCCTGCTCGACCTCGCCGGTCTTACCAGGAACGGTGTGAAAGAGAAGGCGTGATACGTACATCTTCCGTTCCTCCGATTTCTAGGGGTATCCGGAAGTCATATTAGCGCGGCGGCGTGGTTTAGTCAGCCGTTGGCCGCAAGTTTACGATCCCGGGTGCCCTGCGAGCGGTAAATCTCTGTGGCGAGGACACCGAGGTACTTCGGGCCGGAGACATTCGGCTTTTTGGCCGTCACCGACGGTACAACCGTTTCTTAGTGTCCCTCAATCACGCGAAAGCCGCGGGCACGTGGCAGTTTGGCTCACGTCTTCGGAGAATCCGAAGTCGTAGAGACTGCTTTGCTGTTAAGGTCAGGTTTGGATTAATATCGTCGAAATAGACCCTGAACGGCTTTCCTTGCAGCGCAAACGAAAGAGGCACAAGCATGAAACCGGGAAAATTAGTCGTCGGGGCGGCGTTCGCGATCCTCTTTGCAGGATGCGCCGCGGAACACGATTCAGGGAGACAGGAAACCGGCCTGGCCCAGAGCGATGTCTCCAGGTACGTCGCCGCAATGTCGGAACAACCCGGACAACTGCCACTCAAGCACCAGTGCGGGCACGAACGTTCCTGGACTCGCCTCGAGGGATTGAGCACGGAAAACGAGTGAAGATCAGCGTCCAGCCGTTTCGCATTCACCGCAGACCAATCTTTCGCCTGCTGATAGGAGACGCAACTGCCAATTGTCCGGAGGCCAACTCGATCCTTTCAGAGGATCTGGAACATTAGTCTGCGTTAGACGCGCCCTTCGCTGGCTAGCCGACAGTTCAAATACAGCGCTGGCTGTATCGATGAACTTGGCGTCAAGGTCGCGATTATCAGTCGGACCAGTAGACGGTTTTGATGAGGGTCTCCGATTCGCGCAACCGTTGGGTTGCGTGTCGTCGCGGCGCAGTGCTAACTTATATGCAACCGGGAGGTTGCATATGTCCACGAACACAGATCGCATCCAGCAGAAGGTCCTCCTGCGCGCCCCTCTGATGCGCGTGTGGCAGGCGATCGCCGACTCCACCCAGTTTGGCAGTTGGTTCGGCGTTCAGTTCGACGGTCCCTTCGTTGCCGGAACGACCCTGAGCGGAAGGATCGTTCCTACGGCTGTCGACGCGGAAGTCGCCGCAAGCCAAAAGCCATATGAGGGTATGGTCTTTCAGTTCCTGGTTGATCGCATCGAACCGATGCGTGTGTTTTCCTTCCGCTGGCATCCGTACGCCGTCGATCCTGCGGTGGACTACTCGAAAGAGCCCCCCACTCTCGTCGTGTTCGAGCTGGAAGAGGTCACCGGCGGCACGATGCTGACGGTGACCGAGTCGGGGTTCGACAAAATTTCCCTGGAGCGGCGAGCCAAGGCCTTTGCCGCCAACGAGAAGGGTTGGAGCGAGCAGATGAAGCTCATAGACAAATATCTCGCCCTGCACGCCAAAGGCTGAGGCGTGTCACGAGCGGCTCTCGCCGACACCGCGAAACGCGCCGACCTTGCGCTCGTCTTCGCCGCCCTCGGTGACAAGACACGTTTACATATCGTCGCTCGACTCTGCGCCGAGGGGCCGCTGTCAATTACGCGGCTGACCGCCGGAGCGGCAGTTTCGCGCCAGGCGATCACGAAACACGTGCATGCTCTTGAGGAGGCCGGGCTGGCGCGCGTCGCTCGGGTTGGCCGGGAATCCGTCTGGCAACTCCGCCCGAACCGCCTGGCCGACGTTCAGCGATGCCTGGATCAGATATCGCGGCAGTGGGCCGCGGCGCTCGGTCGACTTCGCATCTTGGTGGAAAAATGAGAGAAGGCGGACCAGGAAGGGCGACGTGGGCGTTGGCGCGCGCTTTCTATTCCTCGATCGCCTGGTATGCGAGGGTCCAGAAGTCGGTCATCACGCGCGGCGGCACGGGGGATTCCATCATCCGTTGGGTGAGAAGGATGCCGGCGAGATTTTCGCGCGGATCCGAACAGCCCGCGGTGCCGATGCCACCGACCCATCCGAACTGTCCGGGTACGGAGCAAAGATCGACGCGCCTCGTGTCGACGCCCACGCCGAATCCCCAGCCCGCCTTGAATCCGCCGTGGCCGTCGCCGAAGAACATCTCCATGCCTTCCTTCTGCGCGTCGGTCAGATGATCCATCGTCATGAGCGCGACCGACGCAAGCGAAAGGATTCGCGTGCGCCCATACCGGCCTTTGCCGAGCATCATGCAGCAGAAGGCGAGATAGTCGTCGGCGGTCGAAACGAGCCCGCCGCCGCCTGACTGGAATGCGGGCGGCTTGCCCCAGCGGCTCGCGTGCGGATCGTCATGGACCTTAAGTTTGTTCGTCGCGGGATCGCGCATATAGCTCGTGGCGAAGCGGTCCCGCTTCTCGGCCGGCACATGAAAATCCGTGTCCTTCATGCCGAGCGGCACGAAAATGCGCTCGCGCAGGAAATCCGAAAAGTCTTGCCCCGAAGCGCGCGCGATCAGCACACCCAAAACGTCGGATCCCGTGTGATACATCCATTTCTCGCCGGGCTGATGCATCAGCGGCAGCGCGCCGAGGCGTTTCATGTAATCGTCGGGCCTGAGCTCGAATGGGTTCGGGCCCGGCATCAGCCCTGCCGCTTCCATCGCTTTCTGGATTGGATAGACGGGCGGCCACAACATCACCGCGCCGAACCCCAAGCGGAAGGTGAGAACATCGCGCAACGTGATCGCGCGGTTCGCAGGCACGACGTCGTCGAGCGGGGCGTCGATCCGACGCAGCACCTTGCGGCTCGCAAGTTCGGGCAGGAATTCGTCGACCGGATCGTCGAGCCTGAGCCTGCATTCCTCGACCAGGATCATCGCGGCCGCGGCGGTAATAGGTTTCGTCATCGAGGCGATGCGGAAGATCGCATCGCGCTTCATCGGCGAGCCGCCAAAGGAAAGCGCACCCAGCGCCTCGACATGCACGGTCTCCCCACGGCTCACGAGCGCCACAATCCCCGGCATCTCTCCACGATCGATATATCCGCCGAGCACCGTGTGCATCCGTTCCAGACGTGCGGCAGAGAGACGTTGGGTCATTGTCGTGCTCATGAATTTATCCTGTCGCTGGCGCGATGACAGACATGCCTCTCATGCAGCCGGCCGTGCGTCCACTTCTTTGAAAGAGGCCAGCTGGTCCGCGAGGGCCTTTTGAAAGGCGGGGCGTGCTTCGCAGCGCGCCAAATATGGCGCCAGCGTGGGATCGGACGTCACCAGATCGGTGTGCCGCAGGATGCGCAAAACGGTTGCCATCATCAGGTCACCAGCCGTAAACCGATCTTCAAGCCAATCGCGCCCGGTCAGGCGTTCCGCCAGATCAGAAAGGCGTTTCTTGACCATCGCTTCTTTGTGAGACCTGCTTTCTCTCGCCCAGGGCGCCTCCCGGCTGAAAATATCTACATCGATGAGGCCTATGATGAAGGGCTCGACGGAGTTAAGCGCGGCGAACACCCAGGCGGTCGCTCGGGCTCGGCCCGCTTGATCGGTTGGGAGCAACGCTGCGCTTGAACGGGCTATGTGCAGGACGATCGCGCCAGATTCGAAGAGCACCACATCATCGTCCCGATAACTTGGCACTTGAGAAAAAGGCTGCAGAGCACGATAGGACGGCGTGAGTTTTTCCTCCTGCGTGATGAGTCTGACCTGATATGGAAGCCCGGCCTCCTCGAGCGCCCAACGCACGCGCAGATCGCGCACCAGGCCCTTTGCGAAATCAGGAACCCAAATATAGGCAGTGACGGTAATCATGAGTTTCCTCCGAAAATCAAGGATCTTGACCTTGCCGGATTTTGTTTATTTCAAAGAATCCGTGAGTACTTACTTGTGAACCGAGCATGCGCAGGGCGGCGCGTGATACCGGCCGTTATTTTCGACCATTCCGCCCTTGCCATACATGTTCTTGGGTCGAGCCCAATCAGTCAGCGAGTGATACGGCCCAGTCTCGTTCCGCCCCTTCGGCATAACGTCAAAATATCCGTAGATGCCGAGAAACTGTTCGCCGCCGCGCCCATAGCTCGAATAGGTGTGGAAGATCTGACCTGACTCGTCCTTGTAGAAAACGCTATCGCCAGAGAGATCCTGGACTCCGGCTACCCATTGCGGTGCCGGTTGGAAATTGTAGAGTGCGCGGCCGGACGCGATCTGCTCGGGCGTGAAGGAGACGTCGAAATCATAGTTGAAATCGCTGCGGTACGATGAAACCCAAGGGAAGCGCCAGCCCATCCGTTTGCGGACGGCTTCGATCTCCTCAATCGGCGCACGCGCCACGACCGCATAGGTCACGTCATGGTTTTGCAAATGCTCGAGTAGGCCATCGACATGGTCGACCTCGAGCGAGCACCCGACACATTGGTGCGCGGCGCCGGGTCCCATCATGAAATGCTTGATGAAAAGCTGACTACGAGCATCGAATAGCTGGGCGAGTGTGATCTTGCCGGTTGGAGCGTCGAAGACGTACTCCTTTTCGACTCTGACCCAGGGCAACTCGCGGCGTTGCCGATTCAGCTCATCGCTCACCCTGGTGTGTTCCTTTTCTTTGGCCAGAAGCAGCTTGCGCGCGGCGAGCCACTCGTTGCGAGTTGCGATGCGATGTTCCATCGATAATTCTCCTTTGGGAGGAATCCGAGTTCCCTTAGACTGTGGCGATATATTCAGCGAGTTTGTCGAACGCGGTGCTCCAGCCGCCCCGATGTTCATCGCACGCGGTGACGGACTCGAAGACAGCCTGATGCAGCGTCAGCCGCGTCCTGCCACCCAGGTCCGCAAACGTCACCGTCAGCAAGGTCTCGGGCTGCGTCGGCCTGCCGTCGGCGTCCGTCCAACAATACGTCCGGACAATCCGCTCTGGCGGAGCGATTTCGCGGAACACGCCGTGTTGCCAATGATCCTGGCCGTCGGGCCCACGCATGTGCGCGCGATAATTTCCGCCCTCGCGCAGTTCGCAGGTGAGAATCGTGCCACTAAAACCCTTCGGGCCGATCCATCGCGCGAGATGCTCAGGTTCTGTCCAGCATTTAAAAACCAACTCGCGCGGCGCGTCAAAAATGCGCTCGATTGTGAGTTCTCGCTCGCTCGGCTCCGTAACGACGGCATTACTTTTTGCGGCCATTCTTTTTCTCCCTCACTCGTGAAGCGCGTTTGTCCTTCGCCTGAAGCTCCCGCAAATAGTCGTCGAGCCG
The DNA here is from genome assembly GCA_963815255.1 of uncultured delta proteobacterium. Taxonomy (GTDB): domain Bacteria; phylum Desulfobacterota; class Binatia; order Binatales; family Binataceae; genus JAKAVN01. The sequence goes on from CAWFGH010000003.1 coordinate 331,657, forward strand.
ATCGAAACTGTCCTCCCAGAAACGACGATATTCCTCGAGCCAGTCGGCGGCGTCTTTGAGCGGGGCGCCGACGAGCCGGCAGGGTCGCCACTGCGCATCGCGCCCCCGTGAAATCAGGCCCGCGCGCTCCAGCACCTTGAGATGCTTGGAGATGGCCGGACCGCTTACCTCGAAGGGCCTGGCCAGCTCCGAGACCGTCGCTTCGCCCGAAGCAAGGCGCGCAAGAATTGCACGCCTCGTCGGATCGGCAAGCGCTCCGAAAGTGACGCTGAGATCGCGCGACAGACCTGAATTATTAACCATCGGGTTAAATAACCTATTGGTTAGATACCTCGCGCGCATGCGCATGTCAAGCGCCGCCGGAAGGGTCGCTCGGACTCGTCTTTTACTGGCGAGAAGTGGCCTGCGTGCGAGGACGCTACTTCAGCATCTTTGCCGCCTGGGGTTGCTCGTGACCGAGAATCGGATGCGGCCGGTAGGGTTTTTCCAGAGCCCGGACCTCTTCGGCGCTGAGTTTGATGTCGACCGCCTCGAAGGCCTGTTTCAGATGATGGGTTTTGGTGGCGCCGATAATCGGCGCAGTCACGCCTGGCGCTTGTAGAATCCATGCGCAGGCGATCTGAGTGGGCGTCACCCCATGTTCTTTCGCGATTTTCTGAGCCACCGCTGCGATCTCGAAATCGTCGTCATGAAAATACATGTCCTTCTGCATCTGGTCGGTCTGAGCGCGTTTGGTTGGCCCTTCCCCGCGTTCGCGCTTGCGATCGCCCTCGAGAAATCCACGCGCTAGCGGGCTCCAGGGAATAACTCCGACGCCCTGATCCACGCAGAGTGGAATCATCTCGCGTTCCTCCTCGCGGTAGATCAGGTTGTAATGATTCTGCATCGCGACGAACCGATGCCAGTCATGTTCCTTTGCCAGATAAAGCGCCTTGGAAAATTGCCAGGCCGCCATGCTACTGGCGCCCAGGTAACGGACTTTTCCAGCGCGCACGAGACTGTCGAGGGCATCGAGAGTTTCTTCGATTGGGGTCGAAAAATCCCAACGATGGATCTGATAAAGGTCGATATAGTCGGTATTCAACCGACGCAATGAATTGTCGCAGGCTTCGAGAATATGCTTGCGGCTGAGTCCGCGTTGATTTGGCCCCGGGCCCATCGCGCCAAAGACTTTGGTCGCGATGATGACGTCGTCGCGCGACGCCATCTCATTGAGCCAGCGCCCGGTGATCTCTTCGCTCGCGCCCACCGAGTAGACGTCGGCGGTATCGAAGAAATTGACGCCGGCTTCCAGTGCGAGAGAGAAGTGCTCGCGCGCCTCTTCCGCGCCGAGCGCCCAGTCGCGGCGCATCGACCACGGCGGCTGCTCTCCGCCGCCATAGCTCATACATCCGAGGCAAATTCGCGAGACGGTGATGCCAGTATCGCCAAGCTTGGTGTATTGCATGTTCGCGTACCATACCAGGTTAAGGTCAACTGAAGGTTCGCCCGAGCCAAGGATCGTATTGCCAGGTAACTATGCGACGGGCGCTATCGGCACACAAGAAAGCGTGTCGTAAATTCAACTAGAAGCTGGCTTTCCGTCCGGATCGAGCCTGTAGATCCTCTGAGTCGCGCGCCAGGTGGAAAGGTCATAAGGCGAAGAGGCATCGTTCGGATGAGGTGAATGCGCTATCGGATTACTCGTCCAGCTTCCGCGCAAGTTCAATCCCGAACTGTTCGGCAGCGTTACCGCCTAACATGCGCGCGAGAATGGATTCGTCAACCCGAGCGCGCGTGAGCGTTTCGATCGCCTCGATCGCGCTGGTGGTATCGTGATGCGGATAACGAGATCCCCAAACGACCTTTTCAGCGAAGTCGTCTGGCAGTTTCTGAATCAGCCGCTCTTCGGCATCGAAACCGAGCATCACCCGACCTTCTTTCCACAACTCCTCGGTGTCCGTGCGGACAGGGTAATAATGGAGCAGCGGGACCGTGCGGGTCGAAGCCTCCATCTTCTCGAGCACTTCCTCCATCCATGAGGCCTTGCCATGTGCGACCACCACTTTCATTTTCGGGTAGCGCTGCATCACCGTGAAACCGATCAAAGTCGATGCGACAAACATATGGTTGTCGAGCCAGTACGATAGAATTGGAGCGATCGGATGACCCAGCGGCGGTGATGCGACGAAAGTGAAACCCTGATCTCCGCCACCTCCGGCATGTGGCCCGCCTCCCGCGTCAGCAATGATGGACCGCTGATTCAATCGGCCCTTTACCTTCTCAAAAAACTGTCCGTGCGACGTCCATTCGGGATTCCACAATCCGGTCGTGGAATGCACCGCCGCAGTAATCCCGAGGCTTTCCAGCTCGGCCCACAGAGGATCATAGTAGGGATGAGTGAAATAGTGCCCTTCGATAAACATCGGCCGGATGAACGCGCCGCGGAAGCATGGAATCTTGGCGACGCGGCGAAGCTCCTCTACCGTGTAATCCATGTTCTGGAGCGGGATCATCGCCGCTGCAAACAGTCGCTCTGGCGCGGTGCTGCAGAAGTCCGCGATCCAGTTGTTGTACGCGCGGGCAAGCGCATACGCCACGTCCGGATCTTCAACCAGGTGAAACCCCTCGGCAAACCAGGTCGGATAGAGAAAGGCCTGGTCGATACCCATCGCGTCCATATCGCTGCAGGCGGGCCTCAGCGTTTGAAGCCCCTTCGGACATCGGATGGCGCCGGTGCGGATCGAGCTCACCGACTTTGTCCCAGGTCATCCCGGGCCGCCAGATCGCGTGGCGCGGGATATTTGAGTTCATCGTATCCCGGAAAACCTTGCCATTAACCTTCAGATAGGAACCGAGCTTCCCTTCTTCGCGCCAGAGAGCATGTTTGCCTAAAGTGCGGTATTCGGGTTCCAGGTACTTAGTCCAAAGTTCCGGCGGTTCCACGACGTGAGAATCGCCATCAAAGACCGGGAAGCGCTTGTTGGCCATGACTGATTATCCTTTTCGATTTAGCGGGTGCCGCCGACGCCCGGGGAGAATTCGGCTCGGGTCCGCAGAACGGAGGCCTCCGGTTTGAGCGATGCCTTTACCTCCTCCTCCGATGGCCACCAATCGGGTCGCTCGATCTCAGTTACCCTGTCACGGATGAAGTTTTTCGGCGTCTCGATTCTATAAAGCTTGCGTGCGTTCTCACCCAGGAACTTCGCCTGATACTTCTCCGGAAGCTCGCACTTGCGCATGGTCTCGATCGCCCGCCACACGTCGTCGCCATCGTGATGATAGACATCGGACGACCATGCCAGGATATTCTCGTAAAACTCCGGCAAGCGCGAAGGCGGTGCTTCGTCGCCTTCGAAGCCGGTGACGCAATGCTCGAAAAAGGTCTCGCGCGGGAGACGCTTGAGCGGCGGCAATTGGCGATCATTGCGGTAGAGCCGATAGTGCTTGTCGCACTCGTCCAGCACAAAGCTCAACCATGTCGAGGAGGCTTCGAAAACCGCAGCCCTCAGCTTTGAGTAGCGTTCAAAGAAGCCCGACATCAGAACCATCGCTACCCATAGTGAGGCCTCCGCCTGGAAATCCTGCACGTTTATCAGGAAGGAGTGAGGCAGGCCTGCCGTTGAAGCGGAGAGAGCGATTAGTTCTGCGCCCGAATGCTGCTCGGTGTACCCGGGCGGCTTCAGTGATCCGAAAGCCGGGAACGGATGCATCCCGTACACCACACCCGTTTCTTCCATCGCGCGCCACACGCGGTCGTACTTGGGCTGAATCGGATAATTGCCCATGGCATCGATTGGCCGGACCAGCCCGACCCGGCACCCCTTGGCCGCGACGCGATAAATCTCCTGCTGGGCGAATTTGGGATCTTGCATCGGCAACATCGCCGCGAAGAACAGACGCTCCGGATTCTCCTGGCAATATTCATAAGCCCAGTCGTTGTACGCCTTGCACATCGCCTTGGCGCCGACCGCGTTTTGCAGCCACGGATAGGTATCGATGTCGGTTGGAATAATCATCACCTGATCGATGCCCTGAACGTCCATGTCTCTCAGGCGCGGCTTGGGCTCGTACGATCCCTTGTGATCGAGATAGTCCGCCTGTTCCGCGGTTAGCGCGGTGTCACGCTTGAGATTGCGCACGTTCAACGCACGCTGGATATCGTGCTTGAGGCCCGGTCCGGCCAGGGAAAGTACGTTTACCATCCCAGGCGAGCCATGGATTCGCTGCGATCCGAGTCCACTTCCGGCCTTGCCATTGACGATTAGCTGGTCGCTCTCGGGGTCGAACCAGATCGTGTTCTTGAGCGCTTCGAACTCGTCCTTGGTAAGCCAGTCCTTGGCGCGCTCCCACAGCCACGGTGGCTCCGTGACATGAGCGTCGCAGTCGAAGATGGGAAAATTCTTTGCCATCGGTGCGAATTTCTGAACTGGCATGACCGCCTCCGTTGTTGTTCACCGACTCACGCAGTATTGGCTGGATAGCCCTAGATAGTCTCCAGCCAGACATCTGGCATGGTGACCGCCCCATGCCGGGCGAAAATCGTATCGATCTCCTTCATGTCGGCATCGGATATCGACCATCCCAACGCGCCGACATTGTCGTCGACCTCCTTGGGACTCCGGCATCCGACCAGTGCGGTGCTGATTATCGGGTTTGACAGCGTCCACCGCAGAGCTAGTTGCGGCATGCTCTTGCCGTAGCGCGTCGCTACCGCTTTCAGTTCTTCCACCGCCCGCAAATTCTTGAGGAAATGCTCAGGACCAAACAGATGCTGAAAGAGGTTCAGGTTCATCAATTGTCCGCGTTTCGCGCGCCAGTCACCTTTTTCGAAGGCCTTCTCCTCGCTGAGCGTGCCGGTCAGCATTCCATAGGCCAGCGATCCGTATGCCATCACTCCGATCTTGTTCTCCTGGCAGTAAGGGAAAATCTCGGTCTGCATCCGGCGGTCGAACATATTCCAGCAGTACTGCACCACGTCGACACGGCGCGCGGCCATGCAAGTTTTGATTTCGTCAAGCTTGAAGTTCGAGAGCCCGACCGCGCGGACTTTGCCCTGCTTCACGAGGTCGTCGAGCGCGCGCATCGGTTCTTCGAAAGGCACCGTCCGATCGGGCCAGTGGATCAGGTAAGCATCGACGTAATCGGTGTTGAGCGCCTTGAGGCTCTTCTCAATCGACTCCATCACGCGCTGGCGCGAGCTGTCGCGGTAGTTCGGCTTATCCGGATATCCGACCCCGACTTTTGTCGTGATCACGGCCTCTTTGCGCCGCGATCCAAGCGCTTTGGCCAGCGATTTTTCCGAGGCACCCATGCCATACGCCTCGGCGGTATCGAAACTGTTGAATCCAACGTCGAGCGCCCGATTGATTGCTTTGACGAACTCGGTTTCTTCGATACTTCCGTAGCCGCCGCCGATTTCCCAGCAGCCGAAACCTATCGCGGAGATTTTGATGCCGGTTTGACCGAATGGACGGTATTCCATGTGTCTGTCTCCCCTGTCGGCGCGCGACCGAGCGCCCGTGCTTAAAGCCATTCGGACCGAAACTTCAAATATCGGTTCTGAATTCAGGTTCGCACCGATAACCGTCGTCTTGCAAGCGCAAAACGATAGAGCGGTACCCTGATTCCGGCATCAAACGTTCCGAATATCCGGCGAACGTGTGCGCGTCCGCCTCCACCTCGTTCGGACCCGAGGCGTTGCGGTGCGGAGGCCGGGCAAAATGACCTCCAGGCTGGACGATCGAAAACCTCTTTGATTTGATTGGCCGCCTGAAATCAGCGGCGCAGAAGGCTCGGATGGCAGTCAAAAGACCGGACTACCGCGGTTGCTGGATTTACCCGCGGCAGTAATCACCGTCGCATAGATGCTTGATCTTTTTGTTCGCTGCTTTCGAGAGTCCTGTCAAAGACGGCTTCCATATCCGAACCTTCCAACAACGGCGCTTTTGCCAGGTAACTGAGCTGATCGCTATCTGTAGGGACAATGCCTTCTTCGGCTAAGCGTGCCCGAATAAAGTTGTCCGCGCGTTCCAGCCAGTCGCGAACCTTATCTTCGGTGGTGTTCAGAACTCGAGCGACGGTCGCTAGCGGCATGTCTTCAACCCGCGCAAGAATTATAGCTCTGCGCCATACGGCAGGCAGATTCGCGAGGAGCGAGGCAAAGCGTTGCCGCATTTCATCGCGAATCACGACCTCCTCCGGATCGGAGGAACGATCGGCGGCCAAGTCCTCGACTTTGGTCGCCTCGTCCGGCTGAAAGAAGTCGTAAAAGGTCTCGTCAATTTCGATATCCGTGGGCTCGCGCGGAGGCGGTCCCTCCAACGAAAGCGTTCGACGCCGTGTCCGATCGCGCGCTGCCTCCTCCTTCGCCACGTCAATGACGAGTCTGGACAGCTTGCGCGCTACGTCCAGTGGCTCTTTGTTAATGTAGATCCGGATCACTATAGGCGCGTGCCAAGACCTCGTCCATCAAGTCGTCCGCCGATGGGTAGTCAGACATGAGCTGGCCGCGGGCGCGTAAATGGTCTATTTCAAACCTTGCAAGGCGTCGTAGCCTGGACAGGTGAGGCCGTATCGCCTGTCTGAAGCTCATTCGCTCTTCTGCCGGGCGTTTGGACACTGCCGCTCTCAAGCGACGCAACTGTTCGTGTTCCATTGAATCGACCAATCCTGGACTTGCGGACAAATCCGCATTCGTGGGCGCAGGCGCCTCGGTCATACGACCGCTGCGCCCTTGCGACCGCTTCGCCCTTGTCACCGCGCGTACACGCAAGCGCCGACGATGCTTCAGTCCACGTTATCTTTTGAGACGAAGCCGTTTTGTCCTTTCATCGGTCCATCAACGATCTCTACTATGGCACCGCTGTCATCGCTGGATATGATGACGACCGGCGTCTGATCAGCTACTTGTTCTGCGCGGACACCCTCCGGCTGATGCGAGGCCTTCTGGTATGTCGCTTCATCGGCATAGAGCGGCACTGAGTGCTTATCGCCTGCGGCTACAAGTTTGTGGTTTGCCGCAGATCGTTGGCAGCCGATTGCCGCGATGGCGATGGCCCCGGCTAGCGTGAAAACAAGTCTTAAATGTCGTGTCATTTTTCGATCCTCCTAAATTAAAAGCCAATAGGCGTTTGAGTCGTCTCGCGGACATCGCCAAGACTCCAGCGATGGAATTTTAATCAGCAAAAAACTGGCCATTTGATCTGATTGCTGTGCGGGCGTCCGACGCGATGGTCAGTCACTAATATTCGCGCGAAACCCACAGGACGCATTACGTAGCGTGTGGTGATTGCTTCCTCGCGGGTGAGGCAGAAGCCACACCTGCCAGCCATTCGCGAGGGTTTATATCGACCGGATGCGCGCCCATTGGGCGGGCACCCCTCGGTCCGCGTAACTGCAAAGAAAAGGCGAGATCTGGCTGAGTTAAGACTCGCTGATGACCTGCGCGTGGTTGAAAAAAGCTACCAATAAAACTCCGCCGATAGTGTTGCCTATCGCGGTAGGGACCAGGAAGGCGGCAAAGCCGCTCCATGAAAGCATGCCGGTCGCGATCAGGTAGACTCCATCGACCGACGACACAACCACGTGGGGTAGTTCTCCGAGGGCGACGAGGTAAGTCATGAAGATGATGATCGCGGGCCGGGACGAATCTGACGCCGGCATCATCCATACCATCGTCGCGATGATCCACCCCGCGAACAATCCACGGAGCAGTACTGTAAGCCATCTTCCTTTTACAGTAAGCATGGCTACTTCCGTCAACGCAGTACGAACTTCCGGACTGAAAACATCGGTTCTAGCGATCGCCCACGCGATCATTCCCGCGCCGAGTACATTCGCGACCAGCACGACGCTCCATAAGCGAAGCACAGCCCAAAAGGTTTTTCGGTCTCGATTTGTAAGCAGCGGAAGCATGACAGTCAGGGTATTTTCGGTGTAAAGATGCTGGCGGCCAAGAATTACCACAAGGAAACCAACCGTATAGCCTAAATCGGTAATCAGTGGGCGCCATTGGGTATCCGGCAGACGAGAATATAAGAGTCCCATAGCGGCCAGC
>CAWFGH010000004.1:0-189618 GCA_963815255.1 uncultured delta proteobacterium
CCTGCTGTGCGTAAGCAGAGCCGCCCATCACAAGCGCGAGCGCAGCTACCAGACCCAACAGCCAGAAACGCTCTATGCTTTTTCCACCTACATTCATGTTACTTCCCCCGAAGTTTGCTAGACCAAAGGCAACAACCCCTAGATGCCAAACAGAGCCCTTCCCCGGTCTCCGTTCAGCTCACTTCCGCAGCCGAAACATCCTTTTCGATCAATTCCAGGTCCTCGTCAGAGATTTCAGCACCCCGCTCGACGAACTTGGGCCGGATGATCGCGAAAATCGACGGCACCAGCGTGATTGCCGACAGCCAGTGCGTGATCATCAGCAACGCCAGCAGCATCGCCATCTCAGCCGAGAACCGCAGATCCGACATCCACACCCACGGGATGACGCCGCCGACCAGCGTGGTCGCCGTGAACGTAACCGCCATTCCCGAAGTCGCAATCGCGCGCTTGATCGCCGCGTCATGGTCGTGCAACCGGCCATACTCGCGCTTGATCCGGTCGACGACGTACAGGATGTAGTCGACGCCGATTCCCATACCGACCGCGGTCACCGGCAGGGTGTTGATGTTCATGCCGATGCCCTTGAGGCCGATATACAGAAAGCTGACGATACCGGCGGCAACCAGCGTGATCATGACCATCCCACCGGCCACGAACGACATGTAGCTGAAGGTCACCAGCACAAACACGACCAGGACGATCAGGATGGTGCTGACCCGGTCGGAATACGCGACCTCGTCATTCAGCGCGGCCGTGGTGCCAATGGTGCCGCCGGCCAGAATGAAGGTGACGTCCTTGAGTGGATGCGCGGCCATGAACAGCTTGGCCCGCATGGTCGCCTCCTCGATGGTCGTGCCCTTCGCGTCTTTATAGAACACGACGAATTGGCCGTCGCGGGCGTGAAAATCCATGTACTCCAGGATGACGCCCGGCACCGGAGCGTTGGCCTCATACATGAAGGTCATGTTGCCGACGCCGGCTTCGGTGCGCGGAATTACCGCCCACGCCGGATCGTCGTAGTGATATAGGCGATTGACGCTGCGGACGAGGGTGGGCAAGTCGCGCGTGCCGCCCGCCTCGGTCTGCTCCATCATGTAGTGGCGCAGGTTGTCGAGCACGGCCAGCACGGCCGGATCCTTCAGCGCGTCATCCTTGGCGCCCTGCATGTAAATCACCAACTGGTTGGAACCGGCGAAGTCCTGGTTGATCGCGCGCGCCGAAATGTTGAAGTCCGAGTTCTGAAACAGCAACGGCGAGCCTGCCTCAGTCTCGCCGACTTGCACTGAACTCGCCTCGTAAGCGCCCGCTGCTACGACCACCGCCGCGATCGTGAAGACCACCCAACGGCCGTTCTTGCTGGTGCAGAATTCGCCCACCCAGGCGAGCAGGTCGTGCATCCACTGCGGTACGTAGTGGGTGGTCTTGGTGGGCGCCGGCAAAACATCAAGCAGAAGCGGGATCAGGAGCAGGATCGTGAAGAGGTTGGAAAAACCCCAGAAACTCGCGAAGAAGGCCAGCTTGCGGACCAGCGGGATCGTCGCGACGGCGAGCACCAGGATGCCGGCGGCGTCGGCCAACACGCCGATTCCGCCGGGGAGCAACAACTCGCCCATCGCAATCGAGACGGCGTGGCGTTTATCCCCGGTCGCTTCAAGCTCCTCGAAATAACGCTCGACCATTTGCACGCCGTGGCTGGCGGCACGCGCCGAGACCAGCAGCGGGATGACAAGCACCAACGGGTCCAGGTTATAACCCAGGATGCCGAGGAAGCCGAGGCCCCAGATGGCTTGCGCGACCGCGCCAATGAAAGGCAGCAGCACGCCATAGAGGCGGCGGAAGTAAATGACCAGCGTACCGAAAATGAAGATGAAGGTGACCGCGAAAATTTCCGCCAGCTCGCCGGTGTAGAACCACACCCAGCCCTTCAGCATCGGCTCGCCCGCGGCGTACAGCACGGTGTTGTTGTCCTCCACGTGCTCGCGAATGAGAATGATCTGATGCTGGATGTTACCGTAGTCCAGCCGCTCTTCGTTGAAGCCCGCCAGGATCAACGCGGCCTTGCCGTCGGTCGACAGGTATTTTCCGTAGACGATGTCGTTGTTGTACATCGCCTTCTTGAGTTCTTTGAGTTCAACCGGGTCGGTGGGAACCTGCTCGGGCAAGACCGGCACCGACTTGATCAGGCCACCCGAGCGCGCCTCCAGACGACGGATCTTGACGTGCGACAGCGAGGCCACCTGGTAGTGATTGACGCCGTCGATCTGGTCAACCTTCTCGGTGACGTAGCGGATTTTCTTCAGCGTGTCGGTGTTGAAGATGTCGCCATTTTTCACCCGCAGCGAAAGGCTGACGATGTTAGCGCCGCCGAAAGTGGTGCGAAAATGGTTATAGGCCTTGATGTACGGATGCGCCTGCGGCAGCAGGTCCGCGAACTGACTGTACATCTGCACCTTCACCGCGTGGAACGCGAAGAAGATCGTGATGACTGTCAGTGTCGCCAGCGTGGGCCAGCGATGTTTCAAGGTGAATCGGGCGATGCCGTGGGTGATACGTTCCGCTGCCGGCAATCTGCTCATGGCAGCTGCCACTGAAGTTCCTGTACTTGACGTCGCCATTGAAGTTCCTGCTCTTAACGTCCGGATCGCTTTACGGCATCTCGCCCCGCCGTCACTCTCCCCGGTCCATTCGACTTTGACCCTTGGTCGGACTCAGTTCTTGCTCAGTTCTCGCTCAGCTCTTGGCCGCGGCGATACCCGCTGCCGCGATCGTATCTTTGTTCAACGGGTTCCAGGTCGCGCCGCCGTCGTGCGAGACCAGCACCGCGCCATTGCCGCCGGTCATAATCCCGAGCGTGCTATCGGGTGAAAACGCGGCGCTTCTGAGCCACGTGTACACGCGGCTCGACACGCCCTCGTCGATCGTCCAGTTGCCGCCGCTGCCCTCGTGGGCAACCGTTCCCAGCAAGCCTGCCGCGACCGCGGGATGCCCGGCCGGCGCGGCTATCGCGAACAGCGAGTTGCTGCCGCCCCGCTTGGCCTGCCAAGTCGCTCCGCCGTCGTTGGTCTCGAGCACGTAGCCGCTCGCAGCCACGATGTATCCCTTTTGCGGATTGGTCCATGCGCTACCGAACAGGTAGAGGTCCTGCTCGGAAAGCTCGGGAATTCCGCGATGATAAGCTTCGGCATCGGTCACGTCTTCGACGTACTTGGGCAGCCCTACGACCTTGTCCGCCTCGACCCAGGTCTTTCCCCCATCCAGAGTGTGCTTGATGACGCCGAATTCGCCCTGGACCCAGCCGTTCTTGTCGTCCAGGAAGGCGACGCCGTTTAAGGCTTCGTCTTTATGCAGACTCTGGTCTTCCCAGGTCTTGCCCCCGTCAGCGGAGTGAATGATGGAGGCTTCAGGACCGACCGCCCAGATTTGATTTGGATCCTTGCCGCGGCTCATCGCGAGGAGGTTTTCGCTTACCGCCTTCGGCGCGTCGACCTTGTCCCAGGTCTTGCCACCGTCTGTCGTGCGCAGGATGAGCGACTGCTCGCCGCCGATGACACAGTTGTTGGCATCGGCGCAGCTGACCGAGAAGAGCGAGAAGTGAGTCCCGCTCTTCTGCAACTCCACCTTGGTGGCGTTGTCAGTTATGCTCAGGATCGTGCCGTAGGTGCCGACCACCCATGCGTGGTCTTTGTCCGCCACGGTTGAGCCATAGTAATCTTCGTGCTCAGGTAGCGAGCGCCCCTCCGATGAGGTTCCGATACGATCCCTGATGATGCGTTTTTGCGCTTCACCTTCGCATCCGACCGACGTCACGCACAGCGCCACCAGCGCAGCGCACACTACTGACCATCTGCTGATTTTACCCATCGCCCCGTCAAGCAAAGGCCACCTCTCGGAAAATTCCCGACGCCGCGTCGTTACCGTAACCTTGACGTTACACATTGCGTGCGGCCCTCGAGCCGCCCGCGATTTTCACCGTCGACCCCCGAGCGGTTACTGTGCGGACCAATTGAGACGCGATGCCTTTCGATACCGCGCCTTGTCCATTTCACCCATCAGTTGCTCCGGAGGCGGCGCGAGAGTTGCCCTAATGGATCAGGGTCCCCCAAGTAAGGCTACCCGCGCAGGCCACGCCCCGAGTGGACGCTATAATGCTTGATCTAAAGGGAATGTCAAGCAGTCCCACCCTTTTAATAGCGGGCGTTTATTCACAAACGGGCAATGCACGGTCAGATAGGCCGTAACACCTACTCTGCTGCGGGACCCTCGCTTCCCAGCGCCGGCGGAGATGCGACGCGAGTGGGGATTACGCAGCCGGCGGATTGCGGTCGCCGTGAGGCTCCGGCCGGCCCGAGCGCCTTTCGAATCGCCGAACCTTCCTCTCAAGTCGCAATGGGCCTCTCAAGTTGCAACGGGCCTGCCGCAATGGACTTGAAAAAAACCCGCCGAAATGCTTTGAGCTATGCGGCACCCAGTAGCGTTCAACAGGTCGCTCCGGGGGGAGCAACCAACCAAAGGAGCCAAAGCTGATGTTGAGAGGGAAATCATCGTTGTTTGCGGTACTCGTGGCGTGTGTGGTCGCCGCAGCGTGGTCGGGCGTGGGGATGGCAGAGGAGATCACCCACCAGAATGTGGGAACCATGGCAGCCAATGCCAAGACTGCCCAGGACTACGAGGCGCTTGCGAACTACTATGAGGCCCGGGCGAAGATGCACAAGGAGGAGGCCGAGGAGGCAAAAGCTCAATATGAAGCCATCCACAAGCCCATGGGAAAGCGCACGGGATCGGACCAGGAAGTGATCGCGACGCAAGAGACTTACATGAAGCAGGCCGCCGCACACTATCTCGAGATGGAAAAGCACAGTAGAAAGCTCGCGGCGATGTATCACCAGATGGCGAAATCCGCGGGCGGCGGACAGTAGTCTCGCTTTAGTTCTCTTGCCTTGTCGAACGTGCGCGCTCGACCAAACTAACACCGCCCCCTGGCCTCGTCGCGAAAGGGTCCGTGAACGATCCGAGCGGACCCATTCCTCGAACTTTGGCGAGGTAAGGGGGCGGAGCCTTTCCGCGAAATGCTCGCCCAGAAAGATCGGGGTCCCTCGACTCGCGCAGCGCTAATTAAGATGACTGATAGTGAGCCTCTGCTCACTTTCAGTGAGCTTCTGGTCACTTTCCGGCGTGATGACTACTGGCCGAGCCAGCCGACGCTGTCGAACAGCGCGAGCGAATCCGCGAGCGCGCGCAGCCGGGCCTTATATTGCGCGCGAAGCCGCAGCGCGTCCCGGATCGTGACCGCGCGAAAGCGAAAGCGTGTGCGCGGCGCGGCCTGCGCCACGCGATCGAGATCGCATTGGATGACGGTACCGATGGTCGCATAGCCGCCGCCGGTAACCGCGTCGCGCATCAGCAGGATCCCCTCTTTTCCGCCGGGCACCTGGATCGAGCCGACCGGATAGCCGACATCGACCACGTTGGAGGGATCGGACCCGGCGCCGAAGGGCGGCTCGCGATCGCGAAACTGAAACCCGGCTCCATGAATCCGGTAGCCAATACGATCCGCCTCAGTGGAGACCTCCCACGGTGTGTTCAGGAACTGCGCGATGCTTTCTTCGGTAAGCCGATAACTGCAAAGGCCCATCAGGATGCGTAGCTCCGCGACCTCCGGAAACGTCGGCAGCAGCCGCGGATCGAGGCGGCGCCCGGTAAGCTCGGCGGCGCTGCGGCGCGGCGCACCCGTGGCGAGCACGTCCGCCGCCGCGATCGTGCGGCCGCCGATTCCGCCGAAGCGGCCGAGCAGGTACGTCGAACGGCTGCCCAGCAATTCAGGGACGTCGATTCCGCCGTGGACGCATATATATGAACGGACGCCCGCGACCGCCGGTCCGCACTGGAGCTTGTCGCCCGGCTTAAGCGCGAGCGCGGCCCACATCGGCGCGGCCTCCCCGTTAAGCCTCAATTCGAGCGGCGCGCCGGTCACCGCGACCGTCACGTCGGCGGCGGCCTCGAGGTCCGGCCCGAGGAAAGTGGTCTCCAGCGCCGCGGCGCCTTCGTCGTTTCCGGCCAGCAGGTTGCCGGCGCGAAACGAAAACTGATCCATCGCGCCCGACGGCGGCATCCCGATGTGATACCAGCCGAAGCGGCCGGCGTCCTGGATCGTGGTCAGCAGCCCGGGTCTCAGGACTTTGAGCATGCGCGCGCTTCTTCCTGCAGACGGTTGAGGTAGCGCTCCGGATCTTCGAAATAGACCGCCGGCCTGAATTCCTGCTCGACGATCTTGTAGCGGTACGTGCCGGCCTCGACCTCGGCGCGGATTGCGTTGAATTCGTCGAGATCGATCGGCCGCAATTTCCATCGATCCGCCGCCTTGGCCAGGATTCGCGTCTCGCGGAGATCGACCAGCCGCCCCTCCGGCTCGTAAACCGGCACCGGCGTCATCCCGATCAACTGGTAGCCGCCCGGTCCCCGCACCGGATAAATTGCAAGGAACGCACCGCCGTGCGAGACAGTACGCTCGGGTGTGTCGGTGCGCGGACGGACGTACTTGGGCGCCTGCAACGTGCGTTCGCGCGGCACCATCTGGTAGCCCCACGCGGTGCCGGGCACGAAACCCACCATCGAAATCCAGTACGGGCGCCCCGAGTGCGCCTGGATAAATTCCTGCTTATCGCTGAAGCCGTTTATGCGCATCAGGTATTCGAGGTTGGTGACTGAGGGGTCCTGATGGCGCTCGGCGAACTGCGTGGCGCATTCCTTGGTCCACGGATCGTCGTAGAGCACCGGGATGTCGACCATGCGCGAGCTGATGGCGGTGATGTGGTCGGCCTGATGCTCGAGTTTGCGCAGTTCCTTGACCAGCTTTTCCGGATCGATTTCCTCGGGCCTGTAGTGCATCAGGTACGACGCGTTGCCCGGGCATACCTCGATCACTCCGGGTATGCGCTCGCGTTCGATCTCCTGGCAGATCGATAAAATCTTAAAGTTGACCTCGAGACTCATCTCGATATCGAAGTCGACGAAGATGTATTCGTCGCCGCCGAAGTCGTAACGGACATCCATCGCGACGCGCTCCCCTCCTGCCGCTTAGCCCGCGGCCATCTCGCGCAGCACCTCGTCGGCGACGCGCAGCACTTCCTTCACGTCCTCGGCGGTATGCGCGGCCGAGAGGAACCCCGGATGATGCGGCGTCAGCAGGATGCCCTTGGACAGCAGCCCCATGCTGAATTCGTACTGGCGGGCGTGATTGGCGCGCATCGCGGTGCGCTTGCTGGTTATCGGCTCGTCGGCGAAGTGGACGTGAAAGAGTGACCCAATCCCGGTGACCTGGATCGGAAAGCCGCAGCGCTGCGCGCTCGCGGAGATTCCCTGGCGCACGGCGTGCCCCATCGCCCCGACGTATTCGTAGACCGGGTTACGTTCGAGTTCGGTCAGCGCGGCCAGTCCGGCCGCCATGCTGATCGGATTGCCGGAGAACGTCCCCGAGGCGAAGCTCTTCTCCTTGAGGTCCGAAGGCTGCTTGGTCGGTGTGATCACCTTCTCCATCAAATCGCGGCGTCCGCCAAACGCGCCGACCGGGAACCCGCCTCCGACGATCTTGCCGATACATCCGAGGTCCGGACGCACGCCGAAATGGGCCGCCGCGCCGCCCAGGCCGAGACGAAAGCCGGTCACGATCTCGTCGAAGATGAGCATCACGCCGTTTTCCTCGGTCACTTTGCGGAGCGCGCGCAGAAATTCCGGATCGGCCGGGACCGCGCCGGTGAAGAACGCCGCCACCGGCTCGATGATCACCGCGGCGAGCTCCGGCGCGTAGCGGCGCACGAGGTCGATCGCGGCCATGTCGTTGAACGGGAGCATCAGGACGTTATCGACAACCGAGTGCGGGATTCCGGCGCAGTCGGGCATCGAGAGCGGCTCGCTCTGGGGTCCCTGCCCGCCCGCCGCGCCGCCAATCAGCGACCAGTCGTGCTGGCCGTGGTAGTTGCCCTCGAATTTGGCGATTCGTTCGCGTCCGGTGAATGCGCGCGCCGCCCGCATCGCCATCAGCGTCGCCTCGGAGCCGCTGTTAACGAAGCGGATCATCTCCATATAGTCCATCAGGCGCGAGACTTTCTGCGCCAGCTTTACCTCGAGCTCGGTCGCCATCAGGGGCAGGATCGCCTCGTCGATCTGTTCCTTGACCGCGCGCCTAATCGACTCGTGGCCGTGGCCCAGGATCGCCGCGCCGACCGCGTCGAGCAGATCGACGTAGTCATTGCCGTCGACGTCGATTACGTGCGAGCCGCGGGCGCGCTTGACATAGAGCGGATAGGGTTTGAGGAACTTGGCGTTGCCGCTGACTCCGCCGGGCAGGACTTTACGCGCGTCCTCGTAAATCTCGCGCGAGCGCGGAGTGCGCGCGACGTAGGCGTTGACGAATTTTTCCAGCGCCATCGTGATGACTACTCCCTGCGGACTTTTGCGAAGCTGGCGACCTCGCCCCAGGGCCTTTCCCTAAGCGGAAAGGGAATCGTGCTCTTTGGTTCTCTTCCCTTGCAATACATTGCCGGCTTCCTTAAAAGGGGCCGCTCGCGAGCGGCCCCTACACCAGAATCACTAAATCGCAGGAATCTTGGGGACCACTTTTCTCCGCTCTTGTAGGGGCCGTTCGTGAACGGCCCTCTGTCATTACCGAGCGAAGCGAAGAATCTAACGCCTGCGTCACAGCGACCCCGCTCACGCGTGGGCGGGCGCGGCATGCGAGCGGCCGTTGCCTTTGCCCTTGCCCTTCAAGTCCTGCACGGCGCTGCGCGCGGTCACGCCGGCCTGCTTGAGCGCCTTGTGCATCGCGGTTAGAACCTCGGGCGCGTTGATCACGTCGCCGTGGACGCAGATGCTGTCGGCTTCGACCTTGATATCCTTGCCGCTGGAACTCTTGACCTTGCCCTCGGTGACAAACTTCATCACCAGGCCGACCATCTCCTCGACATTCTCCTCGCCATAGGTGCGCTTGACGCCAATCGATCCGTCGTCGGCGTAGACCAGGCCGGGATAGAATTCCTTGATCACTCTGAAACCCATTTTTTCCGCGACCTCGAGCATCGGATGGCGCGGCAGCGCCGGCAGGTAGGCGACGAAGTCGGGATCGACTTCGCGAAAGCCCTCCAGGATCGCGCGCGAGTTTTCCTCGCTCTGCTGCGCCCACAGATAAAATGCGCCGTGCGGCTTGGCCGCGATCAGCTTGACCCCGGCGGCGTCGGCGAACGCCTTGACCGCGCCGACCTGGTAGACCACGTAGTCGCGCGCCTCCTGGTGCGTGATGTTCATCAGGCGGCGCCCGAAGCCCATCTTGTCGGGGAAGCCCGGATGGGCGCCCAGCGTCACGCCGTAGCGCTTGGCGGATTCCACCGTGCGCCGAATCCATACCGGGTCGCCGGCGTGAAAGCCGCACGCGATGTTGGCGTGGTTGATCTGCTTCATCACTTCGTCCGGACGGCCCAGCACGTAGTTGCCGAAGGACTCGCCCATGTCGCTATTGAGATCGATCCAGCTACGCATTGTCGGTGAACCTCCCGCTATTAACCTAGTCTGCGCCTTAGGCGCCTTAACGTGCGGCATTACTTCTTTCGCAAACAGCCGCATCGAGTTCATCGTCTTATCCATCTCGACGCCCGGAAACTGCATCCAGCAGATAAGGTAGTCCATTCCGATCTCACTCTGGTAACGCTTTATCTCGCGCACGCAATGGTCGGGGCTGCCGATGATGAAGCGCTCGCGATGGCTCTCGAAGGTGACGGTCGCCGGATCCTTGACCAACTCGCCGTGATCGTCGCGCAGCGGCCTCACGCCCGCCCACTTGCCATACATTCCGCCGTGGATATACATCACGCCGTCGCGCGCCTCGGCTTCGGCCATGGCGGTAGTCGGTGCGCAATACACTTCCCGGATCACCGGGACGCACGACGGATGCTTGCCGAAGCGCTGCAGGTACTCACCGTACATCGCGAAGTGCTGCTTGAGCTCGGCGATATGATGGCGCGGCGAAGCGACCAGCGCGTCGGCCCATTGTGCTGCGCGCCGGACTCCGCCCCGCGTCGAAGCGCCGATCCAGATCGGCGGCCGCGGCTTCTGCACCGGCTTGGGCGTGACCGAGGTCTGGGGAATTTTGTAGTAGCGGCCGTCGTAGGAGAACGACTCGGTGGTCCAGGCCTTGATCATGATGTCGAGTTGCTCTTCCATCCGCTGCTCGCGGCCGGAGCGTTCCTCTTCGTAACCCGCGAATTCCTCGGGCCGGTAGCCCGCCGCCACGCCCAGGATGATCCGGCCGTTGGCGAGGTTGTCGAGCACGGCCACGTCCTCGGCCGATTGCACCGGGCGATGAAGCGGCAGCAGGTACATGCTGGTTCCGATAGTCATCCGCCGCGTGCGCGCGGCCATCGCGGCCGCGGCCACCAGCGGCGAAGGGCATAGGCCATCGGCGAGAAAGTGATGCTCGACCAGCCAGGCGGAGTCGAAGCCCAGAACCTCGCCGGCTTCGATCTCCTCGAGCATCTCGCGGTAGATCTGCGCCTGGGTCGCCGGCTTGTCGGGCCGCGATTGAAGTGAGTACAAGAGGCCGAAGCGCATCGCTCTCTCCTTGGGACCGGCTGATGGCTAAAGGACGTGATACGCGCTGCTATACCATAGCCGGTTTAAGTCGAATAGCGCGACGATTAGTCGGGACTGATAGTCGGGACGGTTAGCCGGACGGTTAATAAGACCATTAGTAAACGCCAAACCGGACCCAAGCCCGTGACGAAAAAGCGGCAAAATAGGGCTTGTCGCGGGTCGAAACATATGAGACAACCGTTCAGATATTTTGAAGATTTGAAGAATTCTGTCGGTAACTCTAGCTGGCCGGGGGAGGCATCGCTGGAGCGCGCTGCTCGTCCAAAGGCTGGGAAGGAAGGATGATGGTGAGAAGAAAATTAGGTCTGTACCTGATGGGAGCGGCAGCCGTGTGTATGATCGCCGGCTGCTCGGCCAACGAAGAGCAGAGGAATTGCGAAACCTTAGGCGCCGGAATCGGAGCCCTGGCCGGCGCCGGGATAGCCACCGCGGTTATCCTGACCACCAAGAATCACGGGTCGCACGAGGGAACTTACTTCGCGTGGGGAATTCCGGCAGGGCTCGCGGGTGGTGGTTTGATTGGTGGAGCGATCGGCCATTTCATGTGCCCGCCGGCTCCGCCGCCGCCTCCGCCACCACCGCCGCCTCCGCCACCGCCGCCGCCTCCTCCGCCTCCTCCTCCGCCGGAGAAGCTAATCCTGCGTGGCGTGCACTTTGATTTCAACAAGTACAACATCCGTCCGCAGGATGCGGCGGTGCTCGATGAAGCCGCGGGCATCCTGAAGCAGCACGGCGACGTATCGGTCAACGTCAATGGCTATTGCGACGCGATCGGTTCGGTAAGGTATAACCTGAAGCTGTCCGAGCGCCGCGCCGACTCGGTGGTGAGGTACCTGGCCGACCACGGCATCGCGGAAAGCCGCATGAGCCCGCACGGCTATGGGAAGACGAACTTCGTCGCCACCAACAAGACGGCCGAAGGGCGCGCTCAGAACCGCCGGGTCGAGCTGATTCCGAATCAGTAAGAGCCGGGCGACATAGGCCAAAAGCAACGGCCGCAGTCCCTCACGGGGCTGCGGCCGTTGTGCATTCGAGGTGGTCGCGACGGTTAGCTATGTTCCGCTCGACGCCTTTCCGTACGCGCCCCCCGCCATTTTCAGAACTGCGACGCAGAAGATGCGCTGAAGACGCAGACCGCGCTGCCTATAAGGCAGACCATTGCTTTTGACTTTTCGATAACACAGATGTTATCATCCTATCTGTGGCCAAGTGGGAGGTCGAAGAGCATGGATCGCGCGTGCGTCACTTCATCTCCGGCCTTACCGACGTTCGCGCCTTTGATGAAGCTGCCGCTCTTATCAAGCTGGTGCGGGAACGTGGCAATCGACTCCGCAAGCCTCGGTCGGCGCCGCTGGGCGGCGGCCTTTTTGAATTGCGCGGCGAACAGGTTCGGATTTTTTACGTGTTCCGGCCTGGCCATCGCATCGTGTTGCTGGACGGGATGGTCAAGAAGCGCAATGACATTCCGCACGATGTACTTGAGCGGGTCCGGCAACTCCAGAGAGAGGTCAGATAACATGGCAAAAGACTTTATGGGATGGCTCGATCGGGAGATCGGCCGCCGCGGGCGAGAGAAGGAAGTGGCGGCGCAACTCAACGAGATGATGGTCGAAGAGCAACTGGCTAACCTGCGGCGCAAGCGCGGACTCTCTCAGGCGAAGCTCGCCGAACTGATGAACGTCAAACAGCCGCTGATCGCTCGCATCGAGGCGGGAAGGGTAAAGAACCTGACCCTCAATACTATCGTCCGCTCGGCGGCGGCCCTGGGCGCAAGAGTCGAACTTCGATTTAAGCCCGCTCTCGCAATAGGGCGGAGAAAGAGGACGCAGACCCCAAGGTGAATCTCGCTAGATTCCGAATCAGTAAGAGCCGGGCGACATAGGCCAAAGCAACGGCCGCAGTCCCTCACGGGGCTGCGGCCGTTGTGCATTCGAGGCAGTCGCGAGACCGCTAACTCACTATTTTTGCCAGACTCGACTCATTTAACTTCGACGGTGATCTGCCGATATATACTTTTTCCCACGTTTACCAGATCGCGTTCGACGCGGCCCGGCTGCCAGCACACGTCCTTGGCGTTGCGCGTCTCTTCCTTGACCCGCTCCGGGCCGGCCGTCGCACGCTCGACCATCCTGACCTTGCCCGGCTGAACCACGAAGACCGCGGCGTCGCGCTCGCAGCGCTGCATCCCGAGAGCCGTCCCCGGCGGCAGCGTGGTCTCGAGGATGCGCATGCGGTCGTTCTCCATCACGCAGATGCTGCCCGGCCGGTCGGGCGCGCCCACCAGCGCGTCGCAGGAGGTGAAGCCCGCGCGATCCTGGCCGGGACGCGGCTTGCGCTTGATCTCGATCAGCGCCTCGCGAAAAGGAGTCGGGCTGACGTTGCGGAAACTCTCGGTCCCGCCCGCCTTGATGTAGTAGACCGAGCGGTCATGCGCGATGAAGTCGTAGAGTCCGGCGTCCTTGTCGTCAACCTTAAGGTTGGCGCCGCTGGTGATGTAGAGCACGTAGTCATTGGTGTGATGATGCAGGCCGAAGGTGTCGCCCGGCGCGACGTCCATCTCCCACACTCTCACATCCTGGTTTTCGAACAATGACCGCGTCGCTATCTGGGTCATTGGATGCTGGCCCTTGGATTTCGACTGATGCTTGTGTTCGGATATTTGCCCGCTTCCGGCCATGGTCTGTTCCTCCTGATCGCCCCGTACGATCGTTTTAGAGCTCTCTCCCAAAAGGCCGTATAGCATGCGCCCGCACAAGCGCGCCAATGGTCCTCAGTCCGAGGCCGCTCACTCCTTGAGCTTGTAGTAATCCGGGCGTCCAGCGGTCCATTGCTCGCCCCACATCTGAAAGCCGCCGTCGAGCGCGATGACCTCGCCGGTGATGAACTTGCCGCTGGGGCCCGCCAGGTAGCAGCAGGCGTCGGCGACGTCCTGCGCGTCGCCGAGCTTCATCATCGGATTAGCGCGGCGGAACTCCGCCCTCGCCTCCTCCGGATAGACATTCATGCCCTCGGTGGCGGTGACGCCCGGCGCCACGTTGTTGACCCGGATGCTAAGCGGCGCCCACTCGACGGCGAGCGTCTTGCTCAGATAGATCACGCCGGCGCGCGCGGCGCAGGTGTGCGCGACACCCGGCATCCCGCGCCCCACCACGGCGACGATGTTCACGATACAACCGGGGCTCGCGGCGTCGCGCCAGCGCCGCGCCGCCGCCTGCATCATGTACCACGTGCCGTTGAGGTTGGTGTCGATCACCGCGTTCCATCCCTTGATGCTGAAATCGATCGCCGGCTGCGGGAATTGTCCGCCGGCGTTATTCACCAGCACGTCGAGCCGTCCGTAGCGCGTCCAGGCGGCGTCGAAGAGTGCCGCCACCTGCTCCGGATCGCGAATCGTCATCGGGTGGGTGAGACAATCGATGCCGAGCTGGCGCATCCCTTCCGCGGTGCGCTCCAACGGCTCGGGCTTGCGGCCGCAGATAACCACTTTCGCGCCGAGGCGCCCGAATTGGTAGGCGATCGCCTTGCCGAGCCCGGTGCCGGCACCGGAGACGAGCACCACCTGGCCGTCGAACAGGCCGGGGCGCCAGCTCAATTCCAGCGTGGCGAGCTGTTCGTCGGTGAATCCGAAAATCCGATTACTATCGGCCATCGCAGATGTGTGCGGCATATCCAACTCTCTACGTTCCCGATGCGAGAGGAGGCAAGCACTCGCCCTTTGCTGACGAGCAAATGACTATCCGAGTAATAGCGCTATGAGTTGCATGTTATACGTCAATTCATACCGTCTATACATCAAATAACGCTAAAATTTACTAAATAACATGTGTAACATTATGTAAATGTGTTGACACTCCTGTCGACGCTTCATATATTTACTAGCGATGTTGTGGCTTGGAAGGTCCTCCGGGGGGAAGGACCTTCTTACCTGCCGATCAGCGCAGGAAGCCGCTGCCGCCGAAACCTGCTGCGACGGGTCTCACTGCGTCCACTGGCCTGAAACATCCCCGCACTTATGACCGACAACCCTTGCCGGTCGGCGGCGCCGCGAGCGCCGCGGCGGACAACTGCGTCCGCCCGAGACTTTTTGGGAGGGGGGAGACTGATGAAAGGGGTTTTCATTTCAGTAGCGCGACTCTTCGGCGCTACCGCGATGCTGTTCACATTGATGTCCGCCGTTGTGCCTGGCGCCCAAGCCTGGGTACTCGGCCGACCAGAAATACTGCGTTTTCGTCACATTTTTACGCCGACGCCGACACCAAATCCGACTCCTACCACCGCACCATCTCCGACGCCTGCTCCAGTGCCTGCGACACCTACTCCAGTGCCTCCAACGCCTACTCCGACGCCCAAGCCGAGTCCGAGCACCACGCCTGCGGCTACGCCGACGCCAACGAATATCGGCACGGAAATCACCATTAACGCACCCGGCAATGGCCAGACGGTCAGCGGCACGGCGGTCACCGTGGCCGTCACGGTGGGCCCCGACGTTTACTGGGACCAGTTAGAGGTCGACGGAACCAGCGTGCTCTCGGGTAACGGTAATTTCACCTGGAACTCGACCACGGTCGCGAACGGCGCGCACACTCTGATGGTGCGAGTCTTCCAGCAAGGCGGCACGGTGCCGATCGGCACTGCGTACGTCTCGACCATCGTCAAGAACTCGGCCGCGACGCCGACGCCCGCTCCGCCGACGCCCGGCCTGTCAACGCCCACTCCTGGGTCAACGCCAACGTCCGCTCCGCCGACGCCGACTCCGACCCCTGCGCCTCAACACTTCTCCACGCTGTCGTCGAGCGCGTCGCTGCCTACCGACGCACAATGCGCGGCCATGATACCTGCGACTGCGGAAAACGCTCCGGCCAATACGCCGTTCAACCAGACGTTGCCAACCGCGGCGCAGCTATCGGCTTACGCGGCCAACGGCTACACCTCCACCTTCCAGGACGATTACACGCAGTATAAGCGCGTGGACGGCCAGTACTCGGGTTCAACCGACATGATTATGCGATGGGCCGCGTGCAAGTACGGGATCGAGGAGGACGTCGTGCGCGCGCAGGGCTGGATCGAGAGCGGATGGCAGCAGGGCGGCGCGGGCGACAAGCGCACTTCGCAGGCGCAGTGCGTTCAGGGCAGCTTCACGGCCTTGTGGAACACCACGATCAGCGAGCCCGGTGGTTCCACGGTGTCGTGCCCGAACTGCTGCTATCAGTCGTGGTCGTTATGGCAAACCAAGGTTTACTACGAGTGGATGACCTGGCCGCAGATCATGCAATCGACCGCTTTTGCCGCCGACTATCGCTACGCCGACCAGCGCGCTTGCATGGACGGGGCCTATACCACCTACTACGCGAGCGCCGGCCAGCAACCGAACACCTACGCGGCCGACGTCGCCAACTACAAGAGCAATCCCGACGCTACCAACACGGACCGGGTGTTGTGGGGCTGCATCGGCATGCACTTATCGGGCTCGTGGTATGACAGCAACGCGCAGACTTATATCAGCCAGGCGCAGAACGCGATGCTGACGCAGCCGTGGCCACATTGAGAATGCGCGCCGCTTCCGCGCATAATCCGATGGATGAAGGCCGGCGAGTTTGCGCGACTGGGGAGCCTGCGCGATGTAGCGCAGTTCCAGGAACACCTGGATTCGCTCGGCCTTGCGATCCCGTGCGATCCGGAATTGTCCAGTGGAGCGGATTCGCCTCTGGCACAGCCGCTGGCGCGCCACGGGATCAGTATCGGCAACCGCCTCGCCGTCCATCCGATGGAAGGATGGGACGGCACGGCTGACGGCAACCCGAGCGACAACACGATTCGCCGATGGCGGCGGTTCGGACTAAGCGGCGCGAAGCTTATCTGGGGCGGCGAGGCGGTGGCCGTGCGCCACGACGGGCGCGCGAATCCCAACCAGCTCGTGATCGCGCCGCATACCGAGCGCGGACTGGCCCATCTGCGCGAGGTACTGATCGAGGAGCATCGCAGCGTCACCGGCTCCGATAACGGCTTGCTGATCGGCCTGCAGCTCACGCACTCGGGGCGCTACAGCCGTCCCGGCACGGACCATCGGGCGGCACCTCGCGTCCTCTATCGCCATCCGATCCTGGACCGCCGGCTGGGACTCACTGCCGAATTCCCGGCACTGACCGACGCAGAGGTCGGCGCGATCATCGAGGACTTCCATCGCGCGGCGCGCACGGCGTCGCGCCTCGGCTTCGATTTCGTGGACATCAAACATTGTCACGGCTACCTCGGACACGAATTCCTGAGCGCGCACACGCGCGAAGGACGCTACGGCGGCAGCTTCGAGAACCGCACGCGCTTCCTGCGCGAAACCGTCGAGGGCATCCGCGCGATCGCCCCTGGACTTAAAATTGGCGTGCGGCTCTCGGCTTTCGACATGGTGCCGTTTCGGCCCGCGCCCGCCTCCTCGCCGTTGGGCGCCGGAGTTGGAGAACCGGAGCCATTTGAGCGGCTCATCCCCTATCGATGGGGATTCGGCGTAGACTCGGCCGACCCGACGCGCGAGGATTTGAGCGAGCCGGCGCGCTTTCTCGCGTTGCTCGAGCAGATGGATATCCGGCTCGTCAACCTGACCGCCGGAAGTCCGTACTACACGCCGCACATTCAGCGGCCGGCGGCCTATCCGCCGTCGGACGGCTACCGGCCACCCGACGATCCGCTGGTTGAAGTGGCGCGGCAGATGAACGCGGTGCGCCTGCTTAAAGGCCGCTTTCCTGAACTGATTATCGTGGGCACCGGGTATAGCTATTTGCAGGATTTCCTCCCGCACGTGGCGCAGGCCGCGGTCCGGATGGGCTGGACCGATTCGGTCGGCCTGGGGCGGATGCTTTTGACCTATCCCGAGATGCTGCGGGACGTGATTGATGGGCGGCCGCTTCAACACAAGCGGGTTTGCCGCACGTTCAGCGATTGCACCACCGCGCCGCGCAATGGCTTGCCCTCCGGATGCTATCCGCTCGACGCGCACTACAAGAAGTCCGAGATGGCGCTGCGCTTGAAAGAGGCCAAGGCCAGGCGGGCCGCGGCGACATGATTGAAGCGACAAGATGATTCAAGCGACACGATGATTGAACCGAGACGATGAAACTCGAAACGCTGATCAAGCGGCGCGTGCTCGGCCGCAAAGTGCAGGGGATCGCGGCGGCACTGCTGCCCTATGACGCCCGCGGCGCGATAGCGGTCGAAGAATTTCAGCGCCATCTGCTGGCGACGCATCGCGCCGGCCTGATAAACGCGGTCAATATGGACACCGGCTACGTGAATTATCTGAGCGACGCCGAACAGCACGAGGTGCTGCGATGGACCCGCGCGGCGCTGGGCGACGGCGTGCCGTTTGTGGCCGGCGCGTATATCGAAGGCCGCGACGGCAACGTGGTCGCGCTTTATCGCCGCCAGATGGACCTCATCGTGAAATTCGGCGGCATCCCGATCCTGTTTCAGACCGCGCGGCTGCATGGAAAATCGGATCGCGACAAGATTGCGGCGTATCGCGCCGCGTGCCGCGGCTATTCGGATGTGCTGGGTTTCGAGTTGGGACGGATGTTCGCGCCCAATGGCGAGATTTTCAGCGAAGCGACGCTGCGCGGCCTGATGGAAATTCCGGAGCTTAAAGGAATCAAGCATTCCTCGCTCGATCGGCTGACCGAACTGGAGCGTCTCGCCCTGCGCGACGCCGTGCGGCCCGGCTTGCGCATCTACACCGGCAACGACCTCGGTATCGACATGATCGAATACGGCTCGGACTACCTGTTGGGCCTGGCGACTTTTGCGCCGGAGAAATTCGCCGAGCGCGACCGGCTGTGGGAAACGGGCGACCCGGCCTACTACGCGCTCGCTGACGCGCTGCAATATCTGGGCAACGTGGCGTTTCGCGAGCCGGTTCCGGCCTACAAACATTCGGCCGCGACTTTTCTGCACCTGCTGGGGCGAATTTCATCCGGCGAGCCGCATGCGAAAAATCCTCGGCGTCCGCCCTGGGAGCCGGAGATCCTGCGCGACTGCGCCCGCCGGCTGGGCTACGAGATTTAAGCTCTAGTCGTCTGGCGTGGCTTGGCTCGAGCGCGCGTGCGGCGGCGCGCTTCTTGCGATGGCGGCATCGCTGGCATTGTTTCGTAGGGCCTCAACTGAACGACTATCCTCCACTGTCTTGCAAATGAAATATATCTGGAACTTCTAGGATGAGAACATGAAAAAGTCGGGCGCGAGCCAAGGCCAGTCGGCATCGGAGCTCATCTCGAAAAGAATCGCCGAACTCGGGGACTGGCGCGGGGAAACCCTCAGCAGAATGCGCAAGCTCATCAATGAAGCAGACCCGGACGTCGTCGAGGAGTGGAAGTGGATGGGCACTCCGATTTGGTCGCACGACGGCATCATCTGCACTGGCGAATCCTACAAGAATGTCGTGAAGCTTACCTTCTCCAAGGGCGCGTCTCTGAAGGATCCGGCCCGTCTCTTCAACTCGAGTCTCGACGGAAACGCACGCCGCGCGATCGACATCCACGAAGGAGAAGAAGTTGACGAGTCCGCCTTCAAGGCGCTCGTTCGCCAAGCGGTCGCCCTCAACAGTTCTGGCAAGTCGAAACCTTCGAAGAAAGCGAAGTCCTAAGGGATTCTGCCCCTGAACAGGTCCGACATCGGGGTGGCCGGGTTGAAGATGGCCTCGACAGTCGCAAGGAGCGAATAGTGGGAATACTAGTTAAGGGCTGGCCGAGCGCGTTCACGAGCTTCCGCTACTCGGCGTCGCGCCAATTGTACTCAGGGGTACGAGATGCTGCGCGGATTCACTGCGGAAGCGCCGCGCGGGTTTCGCGACCCTCGCGTGAGGCGCACGATCTCTCGGCTTGCAGCAGCGGGCGGACAACTCTGGCCTCGCGTTCGATCTGATCGAGCAGCGCATGCGCGCCTTCCGCCGACCCTTCCCGCGCCAGCGCCTCCAACTGGCTGCACAAGGTCGCCATGCGCCCAAGGCCCAGGCTGAGACACGAGCCCTTGAGTTCGTGGGCGCGCTCGTCCAACTCATCGAGTTGCCCCCGCGACGAGGCCTCGCGAATCAAGGCCAGCCGCGACGCGAACTCACCGTAGAACATATCGATAAGCTCGCCGAGAAAATCGCCGTTCTCGCACGAGCGCGAGAGGTCCAGCAATTCGATCATCACTTCCGGATCGATGCTCTCGCAACCCGACCCGGCCGCCGCCTTCGCGAAACCGTTTTGGCTGTTCGGCGTCCCCTTCAACGGGACCCAGCGCGCAAGGGCCGCCTCCAGCGCCTCCAGCCTCACCGGCTTGGCGAGATAGTCATCCATTCCGGCCGCGAAGCATCGCTCGCGCGCCCCCTCCTGCGCAAAGGCGGTCATCGCGATGATGATAGTGTGGCGGCGGCCTGACTCGCGCCGGCGAATCTCGGCGGTCGTCGCGTACCCGTCCATCCGCGGCATCTGGCAGTCCATCAGCACCGCCGCATACGAAACGCGCGCCAACATGTCGAGCGCGGCTGGCCCATTGTCGATCGCGTCGGCGCCGTAGCCAAGCTTGCGGAGCTGATTGAGCGCGAGTTTCTGGTTGATCGCGTTGTCTTCGACGACCAGGACGCGGACGGTGCGCTCGGGCCGTTGACGCGCCTGCGGCCCCTCGATCGCGCCTTCGCTGCCCTGGTTCATTTGATTGCGAAGTCTCTGCGCGAGCAGTTCGTTGAGACTTTGCAAAAGTTGCGAGGGCCGGATGGGCCGCGCGAGCCACATGTCGGCGTGCGTGGATTGTTGCGCGCGATTCGAAGTTTCCGCGGCAGGCGCGCTCGCGGCGATGACCCAGGTGCGGGCGATCGCCGGGTCCGCCCTGACCGCGCGCATGAGCTGCGCGCCGCCCGCGGCGGGCAAGTGCAGATCGACGATCGCGGCGTCGTACGGCGTTCCCGCCGCCGCGTGAGCGCGCAACAGTTCGAGCGCCGCGGCCCGGTCGGCGGCCGCATCGGTGCGCACGCCCCATGCGCCAAGGCGCTTGCGCAGGCTTGCGGCAAGCGTCGCGTTGTCCTCGATCACCAGCAGCCGCAGCCGTTCCAGTCCCGAGCGCGAATCCGAAGCGGCGCTGATGAAAGGACGCTGTTTTTGCAACGTCATCGTGAAGCGAAAAAGGGATCCGCAGCCGGGTTCGCTCTCGACCTCGATCCGCCCGCCCATCCGTTCGACCAGTTGGGCCGAGATGGCAAGCCCAAGGCCCGAGCCGCCGTATTTGCGCGTGGTTGAACCGTCAACCTGCGAGAATGGTTGAAACAGCAGCTTCTGCGCGTCGTGCGCAATTCCGATTCCGGTGTCGCGCACCTCGCAGCGCACCGACGCGGCAGCCGCGGACTCCGCGTCGCTGACCAGGCGCACGACTATCTCGCCGCGCTCGGTGAACTTGACCGCGTTGCCGATCAGGTTCACCAGCACTTGCTGGAGCCGTGCCGGGTCGCCGCGCAGCAGGCGCGGCACGTCATCGTCCGCGTCCAGGATCAGCTCGACGTTCCTCCTCTGCGCGCGCTCGCCAAACAAGCCGATGGCGGTTTCCACCACTTGCTCGAGGTCGAAGTCGACCTGCTGCAACACGACCTTGCCCGCCGCAAGCCGGGAAAAATCCAGCAGGTCGTTGACCATGCCAAAGAGCAGGTCGGTGCTCAGTTGCACGGTCTCGGCATACTCGCGCTGCTCGGGGCTGAGCTCGGTGCCGAGCAGCAACTGGGTCATGCCGATTATGCCGTTGAGCGGAGTGCGGATCTCGTGGCTCATGTTGCTGAGGAACTCGGAGCGGATGCGTTCCGCCTCGAGCGCGAGGTCGCGCGCGCGCTGCATCTGTTCTTCGGCAAGCTTGCGCTCGCTGATGTCACGCAGGACCATCATCCCGCCGAGGATGGTGCCGTCGTCAGTCCTGACCGGGCGCGCGAAGGCTTCGATCCATACGTCGCTCGCCATCGCCGGCCCGCGCAGAATGAATTGAGCGTTGTTGACTGCCTCGCCCTTCATCGCGCGGGCGAGCGGCCATTGCTCGAGCGCGATGGGCGGCGCGCCGCGAGAAGGGAGTAGCAGATATCTGTCCGCCGTGTTCCTGAGGTCGTCGCCTCTCAAGTCAGCGCCCATGATCGCGCTCGCGCCGCGGTTGAATTGGACCAGGTGCAAATCGCGGTCGCAAACCATCACGCCCTCGGCCATGTTATCGAGTACGAATTGCAGAAGGTCGATCTGATGCCGTGGGACCAACGGTGCGGCCGTCCCGGAATCGGCGGCGTCTGACTCGGCCGGCGCAACGCTGCGTCTGGATCGTGCCTTCAGGTACTCCAGCATGTTCGCTCCAATCCAGGATAGGTCCGCCATTGTTCGCCCCTCGGGGCAGCTTGCCTCGTGCCGATTCGCGACGCGTGCCTGTGATTGCGCAGCAAAGACCGAACGCTTCGAGAATGGCAACGCGACGCCGTCCGCGGGCTTGAAAACCCAAGCGTGACAACACCTTTGCAGAATTTGTGCCTAGGCGAGCGATACGAGGCAGCGACACTCAATTCGGACGCTGATTGGCTAAATGAGCTTCATTCCTTCGAGACGATTCGCTTTATTAGTCAATACTTGGCATAAATAGGCATTCCTCAGTGAGGCGGAATCATTACTACAGGGGCTTTTCGACACTGGTGCCTATCTCATTGTGCAGCACTGCCGCAACTGTTGTCGTAGTTGCGCCACAAGCGGCTTAAATCAAGTGTTACTAGCGCACAGTCGGGTGAATATTTTATCCACAGTTGGATTTTCTTATTTTTGCAAATCTACGTATTTTTGGCTTTATCTACGCATCGGCTACTTCCTCGGTAATTAATTAGCGCGACTATCTATGCGACCTCCCATCGATGATGCTACACAAGCATTGGTGGTCTGCTGCGTGGTGCAACAGGCTGTCAGCCGCGTGCGGGACTTTTTCGACATGTGCGCCACCTGCGCGTCAGATGAGGACCAACGGGTGTTCCATCCCGGCACTCACGGACGAGACTTTACCGGTGTTGGGCGGTACTTGGGCGGTGCTTGCAGGTTTCGGGGGGCGATGATGGCTCGAGATACTGATAGGCCGCTGTTCGGACGGCAAAGCAAGGTGATGACCGTGGAGGAGGTATCCGAATACTTGCACGTGCATCCTTCCACCATTTACCGGCTGATCAAGCGGCGTAAAATTCCGGCCTTCCGGATTGGCAGCGATTGGCGCTTCAACATCGAGACCATCGACAAATGGCGCTCGGAGATGGAAGCGGGCGCTCCCGACTCACGCAAAAAGACTTAATCATTAAGGTCCACGATCGTCCGCCGGCGATCCGTCGCCCGGCGATCCGTTGGCCATCGAAGCGCCGGTCGCATTATGATGCGGCTCGTATGGGCAAGCTCCCGCTCTCCCGCTTCAAAGTCATCGACCTCACGCGCGCGCGCGCCGGACCGACGGCTGTGCGCCAGCTCGCGGACTGGGGCGCCGAGGTCCTTAAGATCGAATCTCCCGACAACGACGCCACCGAAGTCGGCTCGCGCGCGAGTCCCGATTTCCAGAACCTGCATCGCAACAAACGGAGCCTCACCCTCAACCTCAAGAATCCCGAGGCGGTTGAGATCCTCAAGCGCCTGGTCGAAAACGCCGACGTGCTGGTCGAAAACTATCGGCCCGACGTGAAGCGCCGGCTCGGCATCGACTACGACCGCCTGCGAGCGATCAACCCGCGGCTGGTATACGCGAGCATCTCGGGCTTCGGCCAGGACGGCCCTTACGCCGATCGTCCGGGCCTCGACCAGATTGCGCAAGGGATGGGCGGACTGATGTCGATAACCGGCCTCGCGGGTCAGGGGCCGGTCCGCGTCGGCATCGCGATCGCCGATCTCACGGCGGGGGTTTTCTGCGCGATGGGCATCCTGCTCGCGCTGCTGGAGCGGGAGGAATCGGGCGAGGGACAGTGGGTGCAGACCTCGCTGCTCGCGGCGCAGGTCGCGATGCTGGATTTTCAGGCGGCGCGATGGCTGCTCGCGGGAGAAGTGCCGGAGCAGGCCGGCAACAATCATCCGACCGCGATTCCGACCGGCGTTTTCGCGACCGCCGACGGACACATCAATATCGCGGGCTCGGGCCCTGAGCTGTTCGCTCGGCTGTGCAAGGCGCTCGGCGCCGAACAACTCGCCGCCGATCCGGCCTACTCGAGCGGCAAGGCGCGACTGCGCAATCGCGACCAGCTCAATGCGGCGATCGAGGCGATCACCCGCACCCGCGCGTCGGCACAATGGATTGAGATTCTCAACCGCGCCGGCGTTCCCTGCGGCCCAATCTATCGCATCGACCAGGTATTCGCCGACCCACAGGTGCGGCACATCGGCATCGCGCGCGCGATCGCGAGCCCCGCGCATGGACGCCAGGAGCTGCTCGGCCAGGCGGTGGATCTGAGCCGCACGCCGTGGGAGTTGCGCGCGCCGACGCCCGAGAAGGGCGAGCATACCGACGCCGTGCTGAACGCGCTCGGCTACGATGCGGCCGCGATCGCCGGATTGCGCGCGCGCGGCGCGATCTGAGCGCCCGTCGTCCGATCCGCAATTGCAGATGCTTGGATGCGAACCCTCTTGCCCGCGCCGGGGCTTCTGGTTAGCCTGCACCCGTCTTGAGAATTCCTCGATTCATAATCGCGGCGGGAATGCTGACGTTCGTGATCGCGGCGGTCTCGGCGGTTTCGCCTATCGATGGCGGCGCGGAAGACGCCTCCGGAAAGATCAACATCAACGTCGCGTGCCGTTGCGCCGATGTTGTGGGGCAAAATTTCTGCACGGTCTTCAAAGAGAAAATTCAGAAGTCGGTCGGCTATCAACTGGCTGAGAGCACCAGCGGATACGGGATGGGCGTGCACTTTGCCTGCGTGGACATGTGGACGGGTATCGACAATAAGCTCGCCGGCCGCATGTCCGCAGTGTCCGTCTCCTTCACGATTTATTCCGACAAGTTGCCGGGTGAGGTATTCGAGGATTCTTCCGTGTTCCGGGTAGGCAAGGACAAGGTGCCCGAAATGTCGGATCAGATCGTTGTCGCGTTGGGGCAGCTCGTCAGCGCAAATTCGAGCTTCTTTGAAACGATGCGAGCGGGCGCCCCGGCGTCGTCACCCGGAGCCTCACCCGCAGCGTCGCCCGAAGCTTCACCCCAGGCCTCGTCCGAACCATCGCCAGTTCCCTCGCCCTAGAACGGCACTAGACTCCGGCCGATCCCCAGGGCAGCAGCACGACTTTGCCGGTCGACTTGCGCTCCTCGACGAGCCGATGAGCGGCGGCGGCGACTCCGCGCCTAAGCCGGCAGTGGACGTGATCGAGTTGAAGGGGAGTGGCGTCGGCGCGTGGAGCGGATCGCCACGGCGGCGCATGATGTCGACGTAGTTGACGCCCGCCGCTTCGACCTTGAGCAGGATCTGGCCCGGTCCCGGAACAGGATCGGGCACATCCTCGTAGATTAGGACTTCGGGTCCGCCGGTTTTGTGAAAGCGCGCTGCCTTCATGCCGGGCGGCGGTTCAGCTTTTCTTCTCGGGCGCGAAGAACGCGATCGTGCGGGCCTCGATACTCTCGCGGGGAGCGGGGTTGGGTGGCGATGTCGGATCGTCGAACGCGGTATGCGCGGTCCATCGTGCGCGCCCGTCGACGGACGAGTCGTAACACTTGAGCAGGAGCGCCTCGTCGCGCTGCATCCGCGGAAAGTAGAACCATCGATGCTCCGGATTGAAAGCCACCGAGTAAACCTCGCCAGTGCGGTCGCGATACTGGAGGTCGGTCGGCACGAAGTCGGCAAGGCGCATGCTCTGCGCGTCGCAAACCGCAAGCGGCGCTTCCTCCACCGGGCCGCGAATCGGCCGCCATACGTTGATAAACACGAAACGGTTCTTCAGCAACGCTTCGGCGTCGTCGCCCATCAGATCGCGCACGCGCTGCGGGCCGGACTTGAGCGTGTAGTCGTTATGCGCGAAGCGGACCGGCTCGCGCGCGCCGTTCAGCCCCTCTTTCGCCATCGGGCCGCATCGCACGTTGTGATCGAACACCAGCACTCGCACGGCGCCCGTGGCCTGCTTCACCAGGCGTTCGACCTCTGGATAATAGACGGCGCGGACTTCGGCCTCGTCGTAAAAGTTGCCGGTCGCGGTCGGATGATGCACCAGCGCGAAGCCCTGACCGTCGAGCGTCAACCGCTCGTCGACCGCGCGGCCGTTGAGAATCGCCATCGTGTGCTTGACGTTCTGGTAGCTCCGCTGTGGTGTGCCGTTCTCGGTCTTGTACATGTAAGTGACCGGCTTTTCGCCCGTCGCGTCGAGGTAGTTGAGCAGCGCTTCCACGCGGGCAACCGTCGTCTCGATGTGCGTATTCTCGTTCATTGTCTTGTTTCCGCCTTCTGCGTTCGTCTTCATGACGAACTGCTATGGACTGATATGGACTGATCAGGTCGTAGAGCAATTTCCGTGCTCATGAGAATAGTGAATAATTCGCTGAATTTCTAATGCCGAACGCTTTCCTGAAATGCGAGAAGGCAGGGTGTGCGGGGAGATATTCGCAAAACGCCGATCAGGTGGCGGATTGGACTCTTTCCAGCGCAGCGCGTAATCGGGCGACAGTCCGTGCCTTGCCGAGCACGGCTATCACCTCGTAAATCCCCGGGCTGACCGTGCCGCCGGTCAGCGCCACCCGCACGGGCTGCGCCAGTTGTCCCAGCTTCAATCCGAACCGCTCCAGCACTCGCTCGAACGCGGCCTGGATACTCGCCTCGTTGAAGTCGCCCTCGATCGATTCAATCTCTTGCGCGAGCGCCTTGAGCGGCTCGGCAATATCGGGCTTGAGGAATTTCGCGGCAGCCTTGGGATCGATCGTAATCTCGTCGCTCAAGTAGAACTTCGCGAAGTCGACCAGCTCGACCAGGGTCTTGGCGCGCTCGCGCAGCGTCGCGATCATTTTTTCGAGCCACGCCTCGTCACCGGGGATTTGCTTGTATCCGGCGCGCTCGATGAACGGGCGCACCTCGCGCGCGAGTTGCGGCAATGGCCGCTCCTTCATGTAGTGAAAATTCAGCCACAAAAGTTTCTCGGCGTTGAAAATCCCGGCCGACTTGCCGCAAGCCGCGAAATCGAAATACCCGATCAACTCCTGTTTGGAAAAAATCTCCTGGTCGCCGTGCGACCATCCCAGCCGCGCGAGGTAATTCAGCAGCGCCTCGGGAAAGTAGCCGGCCTCGCGGTAGGCAAAGACCGAGGTCGCGCCGTGCCGCTTGGAGAGCTTCTGCCCGTCCGGCCCCATCACCATCGGCAGATGCGCATACGCGGGCGGCGTGAGCCCGAGCGCGTAGAAGATTTGCATCTGGCGCGGCGTGTTGGGCAGATGGTCGTCGCCGCGTACGACGTGAGTGATGCCGAAGTCGGCGTCGTCGAGCACGGTGGCGAAGTTATAGGTCGGCACGCCGTCGGAGCGAAAAATGATCAAGTCGTCGAGCTCCGCGTTGTCGAACACGGCGCGCCCCTTGACGAGATCGTCGACCACGGTCTCGCCCGTGCGCGGCGTGCGAAAGCGAATCGTGTAGTTGCGGCCGGCGCGTTTGTCGGGCAGCGCGAGGTCCGCGGGGAACGGCAGGTCACGGCACTTGCCGTCGTAGCCGGGTTTGCGATGCTCGCGTTCGGCCTGCTTGCGCTTGGCTTCCAGTTCCTCGGCGGTGCAGTAGCAGGGGTAGGCTTTTTTCTCGCGCAGCAACTGGAGCGCGCCCTCGCGATATCGATCGAAGCGGCTCGACTGAAAGTAACTGCGGTCGGGCGGCCCCTTGTCCCACTCCATCCCGAGCCAGCGCAGGCTCTCGAGGATTTCTTCGAGCGACTCCTCGGTGGAGCGTTCCTGGTCGGTGTCGTCGATGCGCAGGATGAATTCGCCGCCGTTGTGGCGCGCGAACAGGTACGCGAACAATCCCGAGCGCACGTTGCCGATATGCAGCGCGCCGGTGGGGCTTGGCGCGTAACGGGTACGAACGGTCACGCTGTGGCTACTCCCATTCGATAGTCGCGGGCGGCTTGGAGGTGATGTCGTAAACGACGCGGTTGACGCCGCGCGCCTCGTTGGTGATGCGGTTGGAGAGCCGCGCGAGCAGCGCCGGATCGATCCGCGCCCAGTCGGCGGTCATCCCGTCGGAGGACTCGACCGCGCGAATCGCGATCACGCTCTCGTAGCTGCGCCCGTCGCCCATCACGCCCACGGTCTTGAGCGGCAGCAACACCGCGAATGCCTGCCACAAACGCGCGCCAAGGGCAGCCGCCGCGATCTCTTCCATCACGATCAGGTCGGCGCGGCGCAGCAACTCTACCCGCTCGCGCGTCACCTCGCCGACGATTCGCACGGCCAATCCCGGGCCGGGGAACGGCTCACGATCGACGACGTCGGCTCCGAGACCAAGCTCGCGGCCGACCGCGCGCACCTCGTCCTTGAACAATTCGCGGAGCGGCTCAACCAGCTCCAGCCGCATCCGCTCCGGCAATCCGCCGACGTTGTGATGCGACTTGATGACGGCCGAGGGGCCCTTGAACGAGACCGACTCGATGACGTCGGGATAGAGCGTGCCCTGGCCGAGGAATTTTGCGCCGCCGATTTTCTCGGCCTCCTTCTCGAACACTTCGATGAAGGTGTGGCCGATGATGCGCCGCTTCTGCTCGGGATCGAGCACGCCGTCAAGCCGCTTAAGAAACAGATCGGATGCGTCGACCACGCTGAGCGCGATCCCGAGCCGCCCGGCGAAAATCGTCTCCATCCGTTCGCGCTCGCCGGCGCGCAGGAGCCCGGTGTCGACGAAAACGCACTTGAGACGATCGCCGATCGCGCGATGAATCAACGCGGCGGCGACTGAGGAATCGACGCCGCCCGACAATCCCATCAGCACGCGGCCATCGTTGCCGACGCGCGCGCGAATCTCGGCGAGCTTGGTCTCGACGAAGGCGGCCGGCGTCCAATCACCAGCCTCGCCGCAAATCTTGTGTACGAAGTTGCTGAGCACCTGCATGCCGCACGGCGTGTGCGCGACCTCGGGATGGAACTGGATGCCACGCAACAGGCCATCGCGCGTGCGGACCGCGGCATACGGCGAATTGCCGCTATGCGCGATCGCTTCGAGCGCCGGCCGGTATCGCCTCGACACGATCGCCGTGGCTCATCCACACAGGGAACTCCCGATCGGCGAGCCCTTCGAACAATTCATCGCGCTCGTCGATCACCAATTCGGCGGGACCGTACTCGCGTTTGCCGGCGCCCGCGCTATGGGCGCCCAGGTGTTGCGCGATCACGTACAAGCCGTAGCAGATTCCCAACACCGGGCATCCCAACCGCAAGACCTCCGGCGCGATGTCCGGCGCGTCGGTCTCGTAGAGGCTCGCGGGGCCGCCCGACAGGATGATTCCGCGCGGGCGCATCGCGCGGATCTTTTCGATCGCGAAATTATACGGATGAATCTCGCAATAGACCTTGGCCTCGCGCACGCGGCGAGCGATAAGCTGCGTGTACTGGCTGCCGAAATCCAGAATCAGGATCACGAAATCCGACCTTGCCACTAACTATATCGGAGCAGCACAAGGCCGTGAAATGCGTGGCGCGCGCCTTTCCACAGCGCACGTGCCACGCCCTCCAGCGCGGTTGACTACTTCCTTTTCTTCGGCGCCTTCTTCGAGGCGTTCTTCGATGGCTTCTTTGGTAGCTTCCTTGGCGATTCTTCCCTGGGCCGCACGGCGCCGGTCGCGCGCGCCTCGGCCCAGGTGCGGCCCGTGCGACGAAACCCCAGGAGCAGCGGCGTGCCGACCAGCCCGAGCGCCGCGCGAAAGCGCGTGGCGAGGAAGCGCAGGTAGTGCGCCGGGATGTCGCGCTCGACGTTGGCGAAAAACGCGAGACGCGGCGGCGAATGTCCGACCTGGGTGACGTACATCAGCTTGAGCCGCCGCCGCCCGACCATTGGGGGGTCCATCGCGGCCGTGGCCTCGGCCAGAATGCGATTGAGATGCGCGGTCTGGAAAGTCGCGCGCCACGAATCGACCGCCTTCATCGCGGCCGGAATGATCTTGTCGACGCCGTCGCCGGTGAGCGCCGAGGTGAACAGCATCTCGGCAAACGCCAGAAACGGCACATTCGCTTGCGCGTCGCGCACGAACGCTGCGACGCGGCGCCCCTCTTTCGCCGCGAGGTCCCACTTGTTGCAGACCAGGACCAGCGCGCGGCCTTCGCTCTCGACCAGCCGCGCGAGGCGCGCGTCCTGGTCGGTGACGCCCTCGGTCGAATCGATCACCAGGGCCAGCACCTCGGCGCGGCGGATGGTCTCAATCGCGCGGCCGACCGAGAAATGTTCGAGCTCGCCCTCGACCTTAGTGGGCCGGCGAATTCCGGCAGTATCGATCAGGAGCACGTCGCGGTCGGCGGCGCGAAGCCGCACGTCGACCGGGTCGCGCGTGGTGCCAGGAGTGTCGTCTACGATCGCGCGCTCGAAGCCGGCGAGGCGATTTAGCAGCGACGATTTGCCGACGTTGGGACGGCCGATGAGCGCGAGCCGGAGATCGGGCGGCGCGGACGGCTCGGCTTCGGCGGCGGGCAGGCGCTCGACGATCTCATCGAGCAACTCCTCGATGCCGCGTCCGTGGGCCGCCGACACGAGCACCATCGGCGAGACGCCCAACGCATGATACTCGCCGGCCACCGCTTCCATCCCGGCGCGGTCCATCTTGTTGATCGCGGCGACCATCGGGCGTCCGGTCTCGCGAATCAGCGCGATCGCCTCGCGGTCGCCGGGGCCGAGGCCGGCCCGCCCGTCGAGCATGAAGACCACGACGTCGGCCAGCGCGACCGCGCGCAACGCGCCCTCGGCGACGCGCTCGCCGAGGCGCTCGCGTCCGCCCAATTCGAGCCCGCCGCTATCGACGACGAAAAAGTTGCGCCCGCGATGCTCGGCCTGGCCGACGTTGAGGTCGCGGGTGGTGCCGGCGACCGGACTGACGATCGCGCGGCGGCCGCGCGCGATGCGATTGAACAGGGTCGATTTGCCGGCATTGGCGCGCCCGACCAGCACCACGACCGGCGCGCCCTCGGGCAGCGCGGCCAGCGCGCCCGCGCGGCTGGCGATGTTCGCGGCGGGCTTCATCGTCAGAGCCCCAACTCGGCGATCTTGCGTGGACTGCGCGTCCAGTCCTTTTCGACCTTGACCAGCAGTTGCAGAAACACGTGCGCGCCGAGCATTTTTTCGAGTTCCAGCCGCGCGGCAGTGCCGATCTCTTTGAGTTGGCGCCCGCCCGCCCCGATCAGCATCCCCTTGTGCGCCTCGCGCGCGACGACGATGACGGCGTCGATCCTTAGCAGCTTGCGATCCGGCTCCTCGACGAAGTTCTCCACCACCACGGCGGTCGAGAACGGGACCTCCTCGCGCATCGCGAGGAACACCTTCTCGCGCACGACCTCGGCCGCGATCATCCGCTCGCTCTGGTCGGTGTACTCGTCCTCGGGCATCAGGGACGGCCCCTCGGGCAGCACCCGTTTGATGACCGTGAGCAGTTCGTCGACGTTGCCTCCTTTGAGAGCGCTCACCGGAACAATCTCGGCCTCGGGCACCTCACGGCCGCATTGCTCGACTGCGGCGAACAACTCGGCGCGCTTGATGCGGTCGATTTTGTTGACCGCGACGACCCGCGGCGCCTTGATCTCGCGCAATTCGGCGAGAAAGGCGCGGTCGCCCTCGCTTAGCGGCGCGCTCGCCTCGACCACGCCGACCACGACCTCGCTCTCGCCAAGGCATCGTCGCGCGATTTCGATCATATGGTGGTCGAGCGCGTTCCGCGGGCGATGCAGCCCCGGGGTATCGACGAAAATCAGTTGCGCGTCAGGGTCGGAGCGGATGCCGAGGATGCGCCTGCGCGTGGTCTGGGGGCGCGGCGTGACAATCGCGACCTTGTGCCCGACCATCCGGTTGAGCAGCGTCGACTTGCCGACATTGGTCCGCCCGCCCAACGTGACAAAGCCCGCGCGATGAGGCTTAGCGACGGTCACGTTTTTCGTTCTCGATTCGGTCCAGGGCGGCACGTGCCGCGGCCTGCTCGCTTTGCTTCTTGCTGCCGCCCTCGCCCACTCCAAGCTCGCGCCCTGCGATTCGGATGCGTGTGGTGAACATCTTGGCGTGGTCGGGGCCGCGCGAGGACACCAACTCGTAGACCGGCTGACTGCGGAAGCGGCGGTAGGCGATTTCCTGCAATTCCGTCTTGTAGTCGCGCTCAGTGCTGGGGCCGCCGATGTCGTCGGCGAACAGAGCCTCGATCACTTCCTGGGCCGGCCGCAAACCGCTGTCGATATAGATCGCGCCGATCACAGCCTCGAACGACGCGGCGAGAATCGACACCTTGTCGCGTCCGCCGCTTTTCTCCTCGCCCTTGCCCAACCGGAGCGCGCGGCCGACGCCAATCTCCTGCGCCTTGGCCGCGAGCGTGCGGCCGTTGACGATCGAAGCGCGCTCCTTGGAGAGCACTCCCTCCTTCGCTTCGGGAAGCCGGCGCATCAGCAGGTCCGCTATCGCGAGATCGAGCACCGCGTCGCCCAGGAACTCCAGCCGTTCGTAATGCAGGTCGGCGCCGACCGCGGCGCTCGGATGGGTGAGTGCGGTCCGCAACAACTCAGGACGCACGAAAGTA
Source organism: uncultured delta proteobacterium (assembly GCA_963815255.1). Taxonomy (GTDB): domain Bacteria; phylum Desulfobacterota; class Binatia; order Binatales; family Binataceae; genus JAKAVN01. Next base: position 32,343 of record CAWFGH010000004.1, read on the forward strand.
TAGTCGAGCCGCCGCTCCAGGTCTGCGCGATCGTCTTCAGAGCGTGGCTGCGCCGGCTGCGTAGCCGCGTTGGACCCCAGCAACTTCCCCAACGAGGGCCACGCCCTCGACGCGCGATGCCACCACCTCAACTTCATCGTTCCCAAGTGTGTCGGGACCCTCCACCAGCACGCGGATATAGTTGCGGCTGTAGCCCTTCAGCCTACCGTCCGCGCCGTGCTCTTCAAGCAGGACTTTAAGCTTCGATCCGCAAAACCGTGAGACGAAACGCCGTCGCTTGTCCTCGCCGAGCGCGCGCAAAATCGCGGCCCGGCGCTTTATCTCTGCCCCGACCACCTTGCCCGGCAACTTGGCGGCGGTGGTCCCCGCCCTCACGGAGTACGGGAAGACGTGAAAGTAGGCAAGCGGGAGCGTTTCGATAAACTTAAAGTAATCGTCGAAGTCTTGGGGAGTCTCCCCCGGGAAACCGGCGATAAGATCGGTGCCGATAGCCGCCGAGGGCATCGCTTTGAGGATTCGTTCGACGCGATCTTTGAAGTGCGCGACGTCGTAGCGCCGGCGCATCCGCACCAACGTCGCGTCGGTGCCGGCCTGAAGCGGCAGAGTGGAGATGCGGGCAGAACTTTTCGCTCGCGGCCATGGTTTCCAGGATTCGGTCGCTCAACTCCTCGGGGTCGAGCGAGCTTATCCTCACCCGGTCGATCGGCGAGCGCTCGGCGACCATCTCGAGCAGCGCCTCGAGACTGACCGGCGGATCGAGGTCGCGTCCGTAGCCGCCGAGGTGAACGCCGGTCAGGATGACCTCGCGAAAGCCTGAGGCCGCCAGGCGATCGAGCGCGTCGAAGATGCGCCGCGGCTCGACGCTGCGCGAGGTTCCGCGCGAGGTCGGCACGATACAGAAACTGCAGAATTGATCGCACCCTTCCTGCAGCTTGAGAAACGCGCGCGTGCGGCCCTCCAGCGCAACCGCTCCCAGTTCGATCGGCGCGCGCTCCTTGCGCAAGTTCGTAACCATCACTCGGCCCGAAGCCTCGCCCAATGCCGCGCGTTCGAGATCGCCGGGGCGGCCGAGTCCCACCACGGCATCGATCTCGGACGCCGCGGCGAGCACGGCGGGATTGGCCTGCGCAAGGCATCCGGTCATCACCACGCGCGCCCGCGGGTTGAGCCGCCGCGCGCGCCGCGCGAGCTTGAGACTCTCGGCGTCGGCGCGATCGGTCACCGTGCAGGTGTTAACGATATAGACGTCGGCGACTTCGTCGAACTCGCATCGCTCCATCCCGCGCGCGCCCAGGCGCGACTCGATCATCGCCGAGTCGTACTGGTTGACCTTGCATCCGAGCGTGGCAATCGCAAAGCGCATCGCACCGGTCTTTGCATCTGTTTTGACAGCAGTCTTCACAACGCGCGCTCGATAAAGCCGCCGCCAACAACCTCTTCGCCGCGGTAGAACACGCACGCCTGTCCGGGCGTCACTGCGGGGCCGCCGCCGCTGGCGAAAGTCACGCGCGCGCGGCCACCGGATTCGAGCGCGAGCGTCGCCGGCAGCACAGGATGGCGGTAGCGGATGCGCGCCTCGACCGCGATCGCGCCCGTACCGACGCTCTCGGGATCGACGAAGGTGATGTCACGTGCGAGGAGACCGGCCGACGCGAGACCCTCGCGCGGGCCGACCACGACCTCGCCGCTCCTCGCGCGAATCTCACGCACGTATAATGGCGCCTGCGCGCTTAGGCCGAGTCCGCGGCGTTGCCCGACGGTGAAACGATGCACTCCGTCGTGGGATGCCAGCGCCCGCCCCTTGATATCCACGATACTGCCGGGACGAAGACGCCCTGGGGTGGCCGCTCGCTCGACGAAGCGGGCGTAATCGCCGTCGGGCACGAAGCAAATCTCCTGGCTCTCGGGCTTGTCGGCGTTGGCGAGCCCAAGCTGGCGTGCGCGCGCGCGCACCTCGGCCTTGGTCATCGCGCCGAGCGGAAAGAGCGTGCGGCTTAGTTCAAGCTGACCGAGTGTGAACAGGAAGTACGACTGATCCTTGGTGGCGTCGGCGGCGCGCAGGAGATGGAAGCGGCCGCGCGGATCGCGTTCGATACGCGCGTAGTGGCCGGTCGCCACGTAGTCCGCGCCGAGCGCCGCGGCGCGCTCGCGCAGGCGATCGAACTTGATCTCGCGATTGCACATCACGCACGGGTTGGGCGTGCGGCCGTTTAAGTACTCGGAGACGAAATTGTCGATCACGCGAGCGCCGAACTCCGCGCGCAAATCGACCACGTAGAACGGAAAGTCCATCCGCTCCGCGACCCGGCGCGCATCTTCGAAGTCCTCGTGCGAGCAACACGTCCCGCGGCGGCGCGCCGCCGCCGGCGTCGGCCCTTCCGGCGCGAGGCGCATCGCCACGCCAACCACGTCGTAGCCGCGCTCGCGCAAAATCGCCGCGGCGACAGAGCTGTCCACCCCGCCCGACATCGCGACCAGCACCCGCGCGCTCATCGCGACGCCTCCGCAACGGCGGCCGTCCTGGCCGATACAATCGCATTCAGCGGCTCGGCCGCGCGAACCCGCCGCCAGACGCGAGCGATGATTTCCGCCGCGCGCTCGATCTCGTCCGCGGTCGTGCTCCATCCGAGGCTAAGCCGCAGCGAGCTGCGCGCTTCGTCGCGAGTCAGGCCCATCGCGAGCAGCACGTGCGAAGGCTCGACCGCGCCGGCCGCGCACGCGGATCCCATCGAAACCTCCACGCCCTCGAGGTCGAGCGCGATCAGCATGCTTTCGCCGAGCACGCCGGGAAAAGTCAGGTTGAGGGTGTTGCCGATCCTATCGATCGTCGAGTCAGTCTTCGGGTCGGTCATCGGGACGCTCATTTGGACGGTCTTGGGGCCATTGAGGCGGAGGTCCGGAATCGACGCGCCAAGACGCTCGAGCAGCCCCGCCGCGAGCATCGCAACGCGCGCGGATTCGTCGGCCAGATGCGCATCGGCGGCCTCAGCCGCCACGCCAAAGGCAATCGCGCCGAGGAGATTCGGCGTCCCGGCGCGCATCGCGGCTTCCTGCGGCCCACCAAGCATCGCGGGCGCGAGCGCCACACCGGCTCGCACATAGAGCGCGCCGATTCCCGCCGGCGCGCCCAGCTTGTGACCGCTAATCGTCAAAAGATCGCAGCGCAAATCGCCGACGCGAAGCGGGCTACGGCCGGCGGCCTGCGCCGCGTCGATATGAAACAGCGCTCCCGCGCGCGCGATCGGCTCGGCCATCGCCGCCACATCCTGGATCGTGCCGACCTCCGCGTTGGCGAGGCCAATCGTCACCAGAGCCGTATCATCGCCGAGCGCCGCTGCCACCGCGGCCGGCGTGATTCGTCCGTCGCGGTCCGGAGCGAGGCGCACAACTTCAAAGCCATACCCGGCGAGATATTCGAGCGGCGCGAGAATCGAAGAATGCTCGATCGCCGAGGTTATGATCCTGTGCCGTGCCGGATGCGCGCCGGCTATGCCGCGAATCGCAAGGTTGTTCGACTCGGTACCGCCGCTGGTGAACACGACCTCACGCGCGGCGGCTCCGATGAAATGCGCGACCTGCTCGCGGGCCTGCTCCAGCGCACGGCGGGCGCGCTGGCCGCTTCGATGGACCGCGGCGGGATTCGATGCCTCGTCCGCCTCGCAGAAGCGGGCAACAGCGGCGCGCACTTCGGGCCGCAATGGCGCGCCGGCGTTATGGTCGAGATAAATGCGCATACGGGTTTGATAGGCCCAGGGCGAACGAATAACTTAGCCTAGCGGATCAGCCTGTAAAAGTCGCCGCAACGCAAAATATCACGCAACGCAAGATATCAATGGCTAAGCCTGAAGTAATCGTGATCGGCGCCGGGGTGGTGGGATGCAGCCTCGCGTTCCATCTCGCCCGCAGCGGGGCGCGGGTCACCGTCTTCGACAAAGAGCGCGAGGTGTGCGCCGGAATGTCGGCGCGTTCGGGCGCGCTCCTGCGGATGCACTACACTTTCGCGCCGGAAGCCGAACTGGCGTGGAAGAGCCTGCGTTACTTCGCCCACTGGGACGAGATAGTCGGGCGCGACGCCGAGCGGCGCGGTTGCGGCTTCGTGAGGACCGGATTCACGATCGTGGTCGGCCCGCCGAACGCCGAGAAGCTGCGCGCCAATGTCGCGATGCTGCGCGCGGTCGGCGTCGATACCAGCGTGATCGAACCGGCGGAGTTGCGGAGCCTCGAACCCGCGATCAACGTCGACGACGTCGCGCTCGCCGCGTACGAGCCACAGAGCGGCTATGCCGACCCGGTCGCGGCCACGCGCTCGATGGCGGAGGCGGCCGCAGGTCACGGCGCGGGGTTCCAGTTGGGAGTGCCGATCGCTTCCATCGACGCGGCGGGCGGCCGTGTACGCGGCGTGATCGACGCGGCCGGCAAGCGGCATGCGGCCGATGCGGTATGCGTGGTGGCCGGTCCATGGACGGATCGGCTCCTGAAACCGCTTGGCGCATCGATCGGAATCCGCGCCGAGCGCGCGCAGATCGCTTTTTTCAAACGGCCCGCGACGCTTAAGCATTGTGGATGTATCGACACGATCTCGGGCAGCTACTTCCGTCCCCAGGGCGCGGAAGAGACACTGATCGGCCTCGGCGACGTTAAAGCGGAATACGAACCCGACCCGGACAGCTTTCGCGAAGACAACGACGCCGACTTCGTCACCGAGGTCGCCGAACGCCTGGCGCATCGCGTGCCCGCGATGGCTGGTGCGGGATACTCGCGCGGCCATGCCGGAATCTACGACGTAAGTCCCGATTCGCGCGCGGTGATGGGCGGGGTGCCCGACATCGGCGGGCTTTACGTCGCCGCGGGCTTCAGCGGCACGGGCTTCAAGACCGCGCCGGCGGTGGGCGCCGCGATGGCGGAACTGATCCTCACCGGCCGCGCCACAACCGTGGACCTCCGCCCCTTCGGTTTCGCGCGCTTGCGCGAGGGACGGCCGATCCGCGGCGAGCACGAGTACCTGATGGGCGCCAACTTCGGTCACAAGCTCTGAGCCGCCACGAACCACGGATGAAACGCGCTCCCAGGAATCGAGCGTCGCGGACGGCGATCATCATCGCGGCTTGTCTGGCGGTTGTGCTCGCCGTGGGATGCGTGGTCGAAAACCCTCCCCCGCCACCGCCGCCTCCTCCGCCGCCGGCGCTGCCGGCAGGATTGGTCATCCAACCCTCGTCGCTCGCCGAGGACGCGCAGGGAAATCTTTGGTTCACGATCCTGGGAATTCCCAAGGCCGGACGGCTTGACCGCGACGGATCGCTGAGTCAGTTCACGCTGCCGCCGGTCAGCTTCGGCGCAAACATCATTTATGGGCCCGACGGCAATCTCTGGATGGTCGGGATCACGTCGCTCGGCTCGTCAGTCTCCGGCAACATCATCAAAATGACGGCCGCCGGAAAGAGCACGTTTTATGAACTGCCCGACACCTGGGTGCCCGAGGGACTGACAGCCGGGCCCGACGGTAATCTGTGGTTCACGGCATGGGTGGGCGCAAATTCTGACGCTGCCGTGGCGATCGGACAAATCACTGCTGCGGGCGCCGTCACCATCTTTCCGCTGCCCGAACCCGGGACCGGCCCGGCGACGATCACGAGCGGCCCGGAGCGCAACCTATGGTTCACCGAGTCGCCGGTGGGACGTATCGGGCGTGCCGGGCTCGATGGCAAAGTGTTCGAATACCATCTGCCGCGCAAAGGCGCGTTGCCGGCGCAAATCGTGGCAGGCTCCGACGGCAACATCTGGTTCACGGAAAATTTCAGCGACCGGGTCGCGCGCATGACACCTAAGGGCCAAGTCACCGAATTCACTCTGCCGGTGAGCGGCAAGTACGAAGCGATCGTGTCCGGACCCGACGGCAACTTGTGGATCGCCGTCAATCACGCCGGCGCGACGCCGGACTCCATCGCCGGAGCGATCGTGCGTGTCACGACCAGCGGCGCCGCGACCGTGTTTCCGATTCCGAGCGGCGCCGGCATCAGCGGCCTTATCGCGCGGCGCGACGGGACGCTATCGTTCACCGAACGCTGGGTGACCGGCGGATCGACCTATATTGGACGTATCACCACGGCCGGCCAAATCACCGAGACCTCGCTCCGCCTCAAAAAGTGACGCGACCGCTCCAGCGCGGCGCGCTTTCGAGATCAGCCGGTTTTAATCAGCGCTCTTTGGGAGGCGCGGGATCGCCGGCCGTGGCCGGTGCGTCCGGCACGTTCTCGGAAACGTTAGGGCGACCCTTCGGCGGACCATTAGGCGGGGCATTCACCGAAACATCGGACGGAACGTTAGGATTGAGTTTGTCTTCGAGGCAGTCCTGGCGTTCTTCGAGTTCCTCGATTCGCACGCCGATCCGGTTGAGCTTGTCGACCAGGCTCTGCATCGCACGCGCCACCGGGTCGGGCAAATGCACGTGGTCGAGTCCGGCGACATCCTGGCGCGTGCTCTCGCCCTCGATCACCTTGCCGGGGATGCCGACGATGGTCGAGTACGGCGGCGCCGAGGAGACCACCACCGCGCCCGCACCGATACGGCTGCCGCGGCCGATTCGCACCGGGCCGATCACCGCAGCGCCGGCGCTGATCATCACGTGATCCTCGATCGTCGGATGGCGTTTTTCTTTCTTGAGGCTGGTGCCGCCCAGCGTCACGCCCTGGTAGATAAGAACGTCGTCGCCGATTTCCGTGGTCTCGCCGATCACCACGCCCATCCCGTGGTCGATAAAAAGCCGCCGCCCGATGATGGCGCCGGGATGGATCTCGATTCCGGTGATCCATCGCGCAAGCTCGCTCAACAGCCGACCGAGCAGGCAGAGCCGATGCTCCCACAGCCAGTGCGCCGCACGATACATCCAGATCGCGTGCAGCCCTGGATAGGCGAGCACCACCTCGAGCACGGTGCGCGCGGCGGGGTCGCGATCGAAGACGGCCTGGATGTCCTCGCGCATGCGGTTTACGACGCCGATCGGCGCCTGAGCCTCTGCGCCGGTGCCAGTTGTGCTCGAGAGCGCCATTTGGCTACGGCCTTGCCGCCGCGCCATTGCGCAACGGAGCGCGCTCGCGCGGCCGCGCGCCGTTTCCCGGCGGATGCTTGACGTTACGCGGTCGGGCCGCGTCCTTGTGCAACTTGAATTCGACCGAATCGACCAGCGCCTGCCAGCTCGCCTCGACCACGTTGCTGGACAGGCCCACCGTGCCCCAGCGCCGCCGGCCGTCGGTCGATTCGATCAGCACGCGCACACGCGCCGCGGTGCCGGCACCGTTGTCGAGCACGCGGACTTTATAGTCAGCAAGCTGCATCGCTTCGAGCGCCGGATAGTACGGCACCAACGCGCCGCGCAGCGCCGAGTCCAGCGCGTTGACCGGGCCGTTGCCGGTGGCCGAATTACGCGTACGCACGCCGTCGGGCCCCTCGATCACGACCACCGCTTCGCTAAACGGCGTGTGATCCTCGTGCCACTTGTCGTCGAACACGCGGAAACTGACGAAGCGGAAATGGTCGCGCGCGAAACCGAGCGTCCGCAGCATCAGCAGCTCGAACGAGGCGTCGGCGCCGTCGAACGTGTAGCCCAGCGACTCCAGGCGCTTGAGCTCGTCGAGCAGCACGCCGATCTTCTCGTTGCTCGGCTCGATGTTGAGGCCGAACTCCTTGCTCTTGTAGAGGATGTTGGCGCGCCCAGAGAGCTCCGAGAGCACCACGTGACGGTCGTTGCCGACCGTCGCCGGGTCGATATGCTCGTAGGTGTGCACGCTGCGCTGGATGCCGGAGACGTGCAGCCCCGCCTTGTGCGTGAACGCGCTGTGCCCGACGTAAGCCTGGCGCGTATGCGGCGTGATGTTCGCCAGCTCGTAGACCAGCATCGAGACCTCGCGCAGGGTCTTGAGCTTGCCCGGCGGCACGCACTGGTAGCCGAGCTTGAGTTGAAGGTCGGGAATGATCGAGACCAGGTTGGCATTGCCGCAGCGCTCGCCCAGGCCGTTGATCGTACCCTGGACCTGCACGGCGCCGCTGCGCACCCCGGCGATCGCGTTGGCGACCGCGACCTCGCAGTCGTTGTGCGGATGGATTCCGATCGGGCATCGCACCGCCTCGATCGCGGCTTGCACACCGGCCTCGATTTCGTGCGGCAAGCGGCCGCCGTTGGTGTCGCAAAGCGCAATCAGATCGACTCCGGCAGAATCCGCCGCGCGCAGGCAGGCCAGCGCGAACTCGGAGTTGGCTGCGATGCCGTCGAAAAAATGCTCCGCGTCGAAGATGACCTCGTCGACGTGGCGCTTCAGGTACGTGATCGTGTCGTGCAGGATGTCGAGGTTGGCCTGGTTGGAGATCCTTAGTGCCTCGCGCACGTGCATGTCCCAGGTCTTGCCGACCACGGTCGCGACCGGAGTCTCGGCGCGTAGCAGCAGCGCCAGGTTGCGATCGGCCGAGGCCCGCGCGTTGGCGCGGCGGGTCGAGCCGAAGGCCGCGATTTTGGCGTGGCGCAGGCGGAGCTTCTTGACCTCGCGGAAGAACGCGGCGTCGCGCTCGTTGGAGCCCGGCCATCCGCCCTCGATATAGTCGATCCCGAGATCGTCGAGGCGCTCGGCAATCTCGAGCTTGTCCTCGACAGTGAGCGAGACGTCCTCCGACTGGCATCCGTCGCGCAACGTGGTGTCGTAGATCTGTATTTTTTTCGCCACATCCATTTGCTTAGACCGACTCCGCCGGTGTCGCGTTGGAACCCTCGCCCAAGAATGCGTCGTGCAGCGCCCGCATCGCAAGCTCCCCATACTTGGCAACGACCACTACCGAAATCTTAATCTCCGAGGTCGCAATCATTTCTATATTGATGCTTTCGTCGGCGAGCACCCGGAACATCCGCGCCGCAACGCCCGCATGCGTGCGCATCCCGAGCCCCACGATCGATACCTTGGCCACCTGGTCCTCGTGCCGAACGCCGGCGGCGCCGATTTCCGAGGCCATCAGCCGGCACAGTTCCAGCGCGCCGCGCAGATCCTCGCGTCCCACGGTGAAAGTGACGTCGGTGTGGCCGTCGGCGCTGGCGTTCTGGATTATCATGTCGACGATCATCCCGGCCTCCGCGATGGGGCCGAAAATTCGCGCCGCGAGGCCCGGCCGATCGGCCACGCCCGCGATCGTGATTTTGCTCTGGTTCTGATCGAGCGTCACGCCCGAGACCATCACGTCTTCCATCAATTTGTCCTCCTGGCCGACCCAGGTGCCTTCGGCCTCGCAGAAGCTGGAGCGCACCACCAACGGCACGCTGTAGCGCCGCGCGAGCTCGACCGAGCGCAACTGCAGCACCTTCGCCCCCAACCCCGCCATCTCCATCATCTCGTCGTACGAGACGCGCCCGAGCTTGCGCGCGCCCGGGCAGATGTTGGGGTCGGCGGTGAAGACGCCCTCGACGTCGGTGTAAATCTCGCAGGCATCGGCCTTGAGCGCGGCCGCGAGCGCCACCGCCGTGAGGTCCGAGGCGCCGCGCCCGAGCGTAGTGATATCGCCCTTGGCGTCGACGCCCTGGTAGCCCGCAACCACCGCGATATTTCCGTCGGCGAGCGCCGCGGTCAGACGCACCGCCTCGACCGAGCGGATCTTGGCGTTGCCATGATGGGAGTCGGTCGCGAGCTTAAGCTGATGGGCCAGAAACGAGACCGTGGGATAGCCAAGCGCCTGGAGCCGAATCGCGAGGAGCGCAGCCGAGACCTGCTCGCCGGTCGCCACCAGCACGTCGGTCTCGCGCGGATGGGGCGAGTCGCTGAGTTGTGCGGCGAGCTTGAACAGCCGATTGGTCTCACCGGCCATTGCGGAGACCACGACGACGACTTTATCGCCGCCTGCGCGCACGCGCGCGACGCGATCCGCCACCGCTCTGATCCGGTCAATCGAACCGACCGAGGTTCCGCCATATTTGTGCACGACTAGGGCCACGTCATCGCCGCCGCGGGATAGTTCGCGGCGTAATCGAGTATTATGAGCAGAATCGGCGGGCCGAACCAGAGGGCCTGGTTGGATGGTGCGTAGGGTAAGGTCAGGCGAAGCGGGAGCGCAGGCGTTCCAACAAATGCTCGTAACGGTCGGACGCCGCGACGAACTCGATCCGGCGAGCGCTCGGACTGACATAGCTGATGCGCACCGAGAGAACTTCCAGTTTTTCCGACTCGCGCAATCGCTCGAACCATTCCACCGCCGCGACGCCGCTCGTGAACAGGTACTCGCGCAATCCCAGGTCGTCGAGCCCGGCCTCCTCGAGGCGATAGAGGTCGATATGGTAGAGCGCCATGCGCCCGCGATGCTCCTGGATCATCGTGAAGGTGGGGCTCAGGATGTCCTCCTCGCGGAGACTGAGCCCGCTCGCGAGCCCCTTGATAAAGACGGTCTTGCCCGTCCCGAGATCGCCCATCAGACCGAGCAACTCCCCGCCTTCGAGCACCGAGGCCAGACGCCGGCCCCAGCTTTTGGTCTCGTGCGCCGAGTGGCTTTCAATCACCAGCGTCATACTTATAAGCGTGCGCCGAAGGGCGATTTCATTCAAGCGCCAAGCGCGGCGAGCGCGGACGGCAGTTCGGCGGCGAGGTCGCCAGCCAGGTAGCCAATCGGGCCGATCCGCGCGGCCAATCTGTCGGCGGAATAACCATGCACGAACGCGCCGAACGCGAGTGCGTCGAGCGGCGCGAACCGCTGTGCCAGCAGCGCGCCGACGATCCCCGAAAGCACGTCGCCCATCCCCGGCGTCGCCATCCCGGGATTCCCGCTCCCGTTGATATAGACCTCGCCGCCGGTTCCCGCGATAACCGTGCGCGCGCCCTTGAGCAGCACCGCCGCACCGCTGAGATCGCAGAGCCGCCGTGCGGCGCCGATACGGTCGGCGTTAATCTCCACCGTGCTCGTCCCGAGCAGGCGCGCGGCCTCCCCCGGATGCGGCGTCAGGACAACAGGACCCGCGGCGCGCTTGAGCGCGCCCACGCCAATCTGCGCGACCACGTTGAGCCCGTCGGCATCGATTAGCATCGGGCGGCGCGGCGCGACGCCCTCGGCGATAAGCCACTCCATCAGCGCGCGCGTGTCGCCGCTTTGACCGATTCCCGGACCGACCGCGAGCGCGTCCTTGCCGTCGATCAGTTGTGCGAGCACGCGCGGCGCGTCCTGGCCGTCGAAATGGCCGTCGCGGTCTGCGACCGGCTCGGTCATCAACTCCGCCTGCCCCGCCGCGACGATCGCGCCGATCGCTTCGGGAATGGCGGCGGTCACCAGGCCGGCGCCCATCCGGAGCGCGCCGCGCGAGGCCAGGATCGCGGCGCCCGACTTGCCGCGGCTGCCCGCGATCACCATCACGTGGCCGTAGTTGCCCTTGTGCGAGTTGGCCGGACGCGAACGCAGATATGGCCGCGCCTCGGCCGCGTCGAAAAATTTGCCACGCGGCGCGACCTCGGCGATCGCGGCTGGTGCGAACCCGATATCCGCGATCTCGAGCTCACCACACAGCTCGGCGCCCGGATAGGAAACGTGGCCGAATTTCGCGAAGCCGAAGGTGACGGTCAGCGCGGCGCGCACCGCCGCGCCCATCACGGCGCCAGTGTCCGAGTTGACGCCCGAGGCGATATCGACCGCGAGGACCGGAGCGCCGGCGTGATTTATCGACTCGATCGCGCGCGCCGCGAGCCCTTTGACCTCGGCGTTGAGACCGGTGCCGAAGATCGCGTCGACGATTACGCCGGCGCGCCCGCCCATCGCCGCGTCGAGTTCCGCCTCGCCCGCGGCCTCGACGACAACACCGCCGGCCTTGACGAACTCCGAGTGTGCGCGGGCCGCATCGCCCTTGAGCGCCGACGCGCTCGCGAGCAGGATCGCGCGCACCGGCACCTGCTCGCCCATCAGCGCCCGCGCGGCGACCATTCCGTCGCCGCCGTTGTTGCCCTTGCCCGCGACGATCAGCACGCCGTGATGCACCGCGTGATGCCATCGATGCATCACGGCCGCGGCGACCGCCTCGCCCGCACGCGTCATCAGCGTGTACGACGCGATGCCATACTTTTCCTGGCTCAGGCGATCGAGTTCGCGGCTCTCGGCTGCGCTCAGCAGTTTCACGCGCGCGCCATCCTTTAGCGCCGCGCCGCGCGGACACCGCCGGCGCGGGCCCGCGGCACTGCGGCGCGTCCGATGTCGACCAGCGCGAGCATCTCGCTCACCGCGCGGCTCATCCCGACGGAAATCGCCCGCGCGACGATCGCATGGCCGATATGCAGCCACTGGATTCCCGCAAGCGCGGCGATCGGAGCGACGTTGCCGTAATTGAGTCCGTGGCCGGCGTTGGGTTTAAGTCCCAGCGCGCGCGCGGACTTGACCGCGTCGCGGATTTTGCGCAACTCCGCCGCCGTCGCCTCGCCGGGTTTGACTTTGGCGGCCGTGAGCGCGCGCGGCGAATCGACGCCGGTGAGATAGTGCTCCGCGAGATCCTTGTCGGCCAGGTTCGCGTACGCGCCGGTATGAATTTCGACGAACTCCGCGCCCAGCGCGGCCGCGGCCTCGATCTGATGCGGCTCCGGATCGATAAACAGCGACACCCCGATGCCCGCCTGCTTGAGCTGCTCGATCATCGGCGCAAGCCGCGCGCTAAGGCCGGCCGCGTCGAGGCCGCCCTCGGTGGTAATCTCCTGGCGCCGTTCGGGCACCAGGCAAACCTCGTGGGGATGAAGTTTCAGCGCGAGTTCGACCATCTCGTCTATCGGGGCGAGCTCCTGGTTGAGACGGACGTGGACCTCCTGGCGCAGCCGCAGAAGGTCGTGGTCCTGGATATGCCGGCGGTCTTCGCGCAGATGGAAGGTGATCGCGCCGGCGCCGGCGCGCTCGGCGGCCAGCGCCGCCTCGACCGGATCGGGATAGCCGACGCGCCGCGCCTCGCGCAGCGTGGCGACGTGATCGATATTGACGCCGAGCCGAGGCATCCTCAGGCTTTCGCGCGGCCGGCGTGCAGGCCGATTGCGGCGCCGATCTCGCGCGCGAGCGCGCCGATCTCGGCCGGGTCCTCGCCCTCGATCATCACGCGCGCCAGCATCTCGGTGCCCGAGTAGCGCACCAGCAGGCGGCCGTTGGCGCCCAGGCGTTTTTCGGCGGCGGCGATCAGCCGCTGCACGTCAGGCATCTCGGCCAGCGGCACGCGCGCGGCCACCCGCACGTTCTCCATCACCTGCGGCACGCGATGCATCGCACGCAACTCGCTCAGCGGGCGCCCGGTTTCGACCATCAGCGTGAGCATCATCAGCGCCGTGATAATGCCGTCGCCGGTGGTCGAATGATCCATGAAGATAACGTGGCCCGACTGCTCTCCGCCCAGGTTGTAGCCGCCCGTACGCATCTCGCGCGCCACCGCCGGATCGCCGACCTCGGTGCGTACCAGGCGCGCGCCCTTGGAGCGCAGCGCCAGCTCGAGACCGAGATTGCTCATCACGGTCGCGACCACCGCGCCGCCGGCGAGCCGTCCGGCGGCCGCCATCCTGAGCCCCATCGCCGCCATCACGTCGTCGCCGTCGAAGACTTCGCCGTGCTCGTCGACCAGCAGCGCGCGGTCGCCGTCGCCGTCGAGCGCGATCCCGGCCTGCGCGCCCTCGCGCAGCACAGCCTCGCGCAGTTGCTCCGGATGGAGCGCACCGCAGCCGAGATTGATGTTCTTGCCGTCGGGATCCACGCCCAGCCCGACCACATCGGCGCCCAGTTCGGTCAGCGCGTCGGGGGCGACTTTGTAGGCCGCGCCGTTGGCGCAATCGACCACCAGCTTGAGCCCGTCGAACGTCACCGCGCGCGGCACGCAGCCCTTGAGGAACACCAGGTAGCGGCCGATCGCGTCGTCGATACGGGCGGCCTTGCCGATTTCACCGGCGCTCGCGCGCAGATGGGCGAGCGCACCGTCGTTGAAAACCAGGTCCTCGATCCGGCGCTCGGTTTCGTCGTCGAGCTTGAAGCCTTCGCGGGAGAAGAACTTGATGCCGTTATCCTGGAAGGGATTGTGCGAGGCCGAGATCACCACGCCGGCGTCGGCGCGCATGCTGCGAGCGAGAAACGCGATTCCGGGCGTGGGTAGCGGCCCAACCAGCCACACGTCGGCGCCCATCGAACAGATTCCCGAAGCCATCGCGGTCTCGAGCATATAGCCGGAAAGGCGCGTGTCCTTGCCAATCAGGATGCGATGATGGCGAGCGGGTTGGGCCTTGAGCACGTGAGCCAGCGCCCGTCCCAGCTTGAGCGCGGTTTCGGAAGTGATCGGTTCGGCATTGGCGACGCCGCGCACGCCGTCGGTGCCAAAGAGCCTGTTAGCCATGACTACGCTTTATCCGCTGCCATCGCGCTTTTGCCGATAGATTCGAACCCTGACATTGTCCGGCGTTGCGCGCACCAGTTGTATTCCGTCGGGCAGGTCGATCTGCAATTGGAGATCGCGCAAGCCCGGCTCTACATCTTCCGCCGTCACGTACACCGAGCCGTGCAAATTGAGGCCGGTAAGGAGGTTGACCGGGCCGCGCACGGTGACCGCGACCTTTGGCGGTTGTACTTTGACTCTGTAGTCGGTGTCGCGAACCTCGACCGGGAGGCCGCGAAACTCGCGGTCGGCGATGATTTCGTCTACCGAGACCATGGCCTCGGCTGCTTGTGGCCCTGTGATCGTTACGCGTTCGCTGGGCGGTGTCAGAATCACCGGCTGCGCGACGTCGGCCTTCGCGCCGTTAACCTCGACGGGCGTGGTCTGAACGCTATCGGTGTGAAAGACGAAGCGGCTGGGGCCGCGCACGGTCGCGGCGGATGGATTCGCCTTCGCCGACACGACGCGATAGCCGGCAGCGGGCTGGCCCTGGACGTTCACATGGATCGGAACCTGGCGTTCGGCGATGCGGTCTATATCGAGCACGATCTGACTGGGCGAGATACGGGCGACGTCAGTCTGGCGCGGAACGTTGAACATCTCGGGACCGATTTTGAACACCGCCTGCCCGGGTGTCACCCCGCTCAAGTCCAGGCGCAGCAGCATCCGATCGGGATCGAGCAGCGAAAGCAGCGTGCGCGGCCCCCGGACCTCGATTTGCACGGAGTCGGGGCGCTGATTGACGATCACGAGCCCGGCCGGCAGTTGCCGATAGCTTATCGGCACGTGCATCGGGGCCAACGCCCCGCGCTGCCCAGCGTTGACGAAAAACCACAGTCCGACCGCGAGCGCGAGAGCAATCGCGCGCAGGCCGAGGTTGCGGCGGGCGCGCTGCACAATCAGCGGCCGCAATGGAGGACTTATCTGCCGCGGCAGATTCGCGCCCAGGACGAGCCTGGTCAACGCGTTCCTTAGATGAGTCGAGATATCCTTGCGCTCCATCGTACCGCGCCCCGCTTACATCATCGTGACCAGGATGCCGAGCAAGTCCTCGGGCGTGAGCCCGCGACGCAATTCCCCATTGCGGGCGAGCGAGATAGTCCCGTCCTCTTCCGAAACCACAATTACCGCGGCGTCGCTGTCCTCGGTGATTCCGATAGCTGCGCGATGGCGCGTGCCGATCGCGAGATTCACGTTGGGGTTGGTCGAGAGCGGCAGCAGGCAGGCTGCCGCCAGCACGGTCTCGCCCTTTACGATCACCGCACCGTCGTGCAGCGGAGAGCCGCGCATGAAGATGGTCTCCAGCAACTCCGGTGAGAGCCGCGCGTCCAGGATGCGGCCGCTTTCAACGTAGTCGTTCAAGCCGACTTCCTGTTCGAGCACGATTAGCGCGCCGATCCGGCGCGCCGAAAGCCAGGCGGCCGTGTTGACCAGCTCCTGCGCCACGCTGGCCACCGTTACGTGGCCGGCCAGGAAAGTCGGCGTGCCGACCCGGGTCAGCGCGCGGCGGATGTCAGACTGGAAAATCACCACCAGGATCAAAAACAACGAGCCGAGAAAATTGTTGAGCAGCCAGTTGAGCGTGAAAAGGCCCAGCAGTTGCGAGCCGACGAAAGCGCCGGCTACCACCAGCAGGCCCACCACCATCTGCATCGTGCGCGTGCCGCGGATGAGCAGCGCGGCGCGGTAGATCACGTAGGCGACGATCAGGATGTCGAGCACATCCTGCCATCGCACCCTTGGGACCAGGCCGAAGTATTGTTCCATCGCGGGTTGGGGCTAGACGCCCCCGTTTGAGGATTTGATCGCCGCCGCCATCTTCACTGCCGCCACCGCCGAGGCCACCTCGTGCACTCGCACGATCGCGACGCCCGCGGCAATCGCGATCGCACTCACGGCCGTCGTCGCAGACTCAATCGCGGCCGGATCGGCTCCGGCCGTTGCGCGGACGAAACCCTTGCGCGACGCGCCTACCAATATGGGATATCCCAGCGCACGGAGCCGCGGCAAGGCGCCGAGCAGGGCGAGACTGTGCCGCGCCTGCTTGGCGAACCCCAGGCCGGGGTCGAGGATGATACGCGAGGGCACCACGCCCGCGCGGATCGCGTCGCGCGTGCGCGCGACAAGAAACGCCTCGACCTCGCTGACCACGTCGCGATAGTGCGCGAACTTCATATGATCGGCTGGTCCGCCGCGCATGTGCATCAGGACCACCGCGCACTTGCGCGCCGCCACCAATGGCGCCATCGCGGGGTCGGCGTTGAGCGCGCTCACGTCGTTGACGATCGCCGCGCCTGCATCCAGCGCGACGCGCGCGACGGCCGCCTTGCGCGTGTCGATAGAGATCGGCACGCGGAGCCGTCCCTCCAGCCGTTTCAGCACCGGCCTGATGCGTTCGATTTCGATTTCGGCCGGGACCTCGCGTGCACCGCGCGGACGGGTCGATTCGCCGCCGATATCTATAATCGCAGCGCCTGCGGCTTCCATCTCGAGCGCGTGATCGGCCGCGCGACGCGGATCTACGTATCGCCCGCCGTCGGAGAATGAATCCGGCGTGACGTTGAGCACGCCCATCACGGCCGGAAATCGAATAACCCGTCCGTCGCCAAGACGAAGCGAGTGCCGACGGCGATGTGCGATTACTTCCAAGCCTGAATTCTCCGCGAGCCCCAACCCTCGTTTAGTTGACGCGCCTCCAATTAGACGACGCGCCGCGCTTCTTTATTGAGGATACACGTGCGGCAGCTTGGACGGGACGGGGGGCACGCCGGTAAGTCCAAGGGCAAACGTCGTCGGACGACGCTTGCCCCCGCGGTAAATTCGGGCAGACGGGACGGGCGAAGGATCTGCGCGAATGACCTAGGCGAGAACGGGCTTGGGCGGAAGTCCGGGTAGCGCCGGAGCCTCCTCGCCCGCCGGCTTGGGCTTTTCCGGCGCCAGGACCTGACCCGGCTTAGTGGGTCCGCCCGAAGGCGCAGGTGTGCTGGCTGGGAAAGGACGCCCTTCCTGGTAGGCCTTCACCATTTCTGCGACTTCATTGCCGTCGAGCACTTCCTTTTCGAGCAACCGATCGGAGACCGCATGCAACAGCGGCAGATTGTCGCTCAGGAGCTTGCGCGCCCGCTGGAAGGCCGCGTCAACCATGCGGCGCACCTCACGGTCGATCTCGATCGCGGTGTGCTCGGAGTAGTCCCGATGATGCGCGATGTCGCGGCCGAGGAACACCTGCTCCTCGCGCCGCCCGAAGGTCATCGGTCCCAGTTCCTCGCTCATGCCCCACTGGCAGACCATCTTGCGCGCGAGTTCGGTCGCTTTCTCGATATCGTCGCCTGCGCCGGTGGTGGTCTGGCTGAATACCAACTCCTCCGCGACCCTGCCGCCGAACATCGTCGCGAGCTGGGTCATCAGGTAGTCGCGCGAATAGGTGTAGCGATCGTCGAGCGGCAGTTGCTGCGTCACACCCAAGGCCATCCCGCGCGGGATGATCGTCACCTTATGCACCGGGTCCGCGCCCGGCTGCAGCATCGCCACCAGCGCATGGCCCGACTCGTGGTAGGCGGTGTTCCGCCGCTCGTGCAGCGACATGACCATGGAACGCCGCTCGGCTCCCATCAGGACCTTGTCCTTGGCGAGCTCGAAGTCGGTCATCTCGACCTTTTCCTTGTTGCGCCGCGCGGCCAGCAAGGCGGCCTCGTTGACGAGGTTCTCCAGATCGGCGCCGGCGAAGCCAGGCGTCGAGCGGGCAACCTTGCCTATATCGACATCATCGGAAAGCGGCACCTTGCGCGTATGGACCTTGAGGATTCCTTCGCGGCCCCTGAAATCGGGGCGAGGCACCACGACGCGGCGGTCAAAGCGGCCCGGGCGCAGCAGCGCCGGGTCAAGCACGTCGGGCCGGTTGGTCGCGGCGACCAGGATTACGCCCTCGTTGGCCTCGAACCCGTCCATCTCGACCAGCAACTGATTGAGCGTCTGCTCGCGCTCGTCGTGGCCGCCGCCCAGGCCGGCGCCGCGATGGCGTCCGACGGCATCGATTTCATCGATGAAGATAATGCAAGGGGCGTGCTTCTTGCCCTGCACGAACAGGTCGCGAACTCGCGAGGCGCCCACGCCAACGAACATCTCGACGAAATCCGAGCCCGAGATCGAAAAGAACGGCACTCCCGCCTCGCCGGCAATCGCGCGGGCGAGCAGCGTCTTGCCGGTGCCCGGCGGCCCGACCAGCAGTACGCCCTTGGGAATCCGTCCGCCCAGGCGCGTGAAGCGCTTGGGGTCCTTGAGGAACTGGATTATCTCCTCGAGCTCGTCCTTGGCCTCGTCGATACCGGCGACGTCGGCGAAAGTGACCTTATGCGTATTCTCGGTCAGCAGCTTGGCGCGGCTCTTGCCGAAGGACATCGCCTTGCCGCCCCCGATCTGCATCTGGCGCATGAAGAAAATCCATACCCCGACCAGCAGCAGCATCGGGAACCACTGCACCAGCAGGACCATCCACCAGGGGTCGCCCTCGGACGGCTTGGCTTCGATCTGGATGTTCTTGGCGCGCAGCGTCTTGACCAGGTCAGGATCGGCGGGCGCGTAGGTCTTGTAATGCTCGCCGTTGACCACGAGGTGGATGGTGCTGCCCTGGATAGTGACTTTGGAAACCTGGCCCTTTTCGACCTGGTTGAGGAAATCCGAGAAGATTTCCTCGGGTTCCTTGACCTGCTGGCGGCTGAACATGTTGAACAGCAGCAGGAACATCAGTCCGAGTGCGAGCCAGAGCGCGATACTGCGTGAAAACTGATTCATTCTTGGTTAAAGGGTACCATGCGGCTTCATTTGCAAGCAACGCATCGTTAGTTGAACCGGGGGGCGCGCCCTCATACGCGCACCTCGGGCTCAAACGCCTGTAAGCGCAAGACCCGAACGGTCTCTTGGGTTACCAGCGCGACTCGGCCGCGCACCATCCCGGGAAGCCATGCGATCTGCCCTTCCAATGTAACCACGGGGAAGGTTCGACGGCGCGGCCGCGGCAGTTTGCGATCGACAAAGATGTCATGGAGCTTGCGCGAGCCCTCCATGCCGAGCGGAGAAACCCGATCGCCGGGTGCAAAGTTCCGCACGACCAGTCCGGCGACGGTGAGGTCCGCGTCGAAACAAGCTTCGTCAAGACCAAGCGGCATCGGCGCGGCGTCGGCCGACATCACGTTCGAACGGAAGACGAAACGCGCCTGTGGCACCTTCGTGACGCCCTCGCGCACCAGTGGGACGGCAAACCCGTCCGCGGCGGCCCTCAGACGCCGGTCGTCGGCAGCTTCAGGATGCCGCTCGATTGCAAGCGCGGCGTAGCGCCGTTCGGCGCGCCAGCCACCGGGGAGATCGAGCGCGGCGCTGGGAGATTCGCCCTCGCATAGCTGGCGCATGTCGTCGATATGGCGGCGCGTGAGACGGCGAAGGCTTCCGATTCGCGCGGCAAGAAACTCCCGCAGGAGCGCCGCGGCGAGTGCTGGATGCAATCCGGCGAAGCCATTCAGATCCAAAATATCCAACGGGCCGCCCGCCACGGCTTCTCTGAGACGCGAGTCCAGTTCGATCCGCGCCGCGCGCGCGACGTAGTCATCGAGATCGCGCATCTCGATGGCAAGCGCGGCGAGCCGGCGGCGCAATCCCGGCGCGTACTCGCGCTCGAGCTCCGGCAGCAAATCCATCCGCACGCGGTTGCGCAGAAACCCCTGATGCGCGTTGCTGCTGTCGCTCACGAAGCGCGCGCCGATCGAATCCAGGTAGCGAAGGATTTCGTGCCGCCCGACGCGCAGCATCGGCCGCAGGAGCGTCAAGCCAGTTGGCGCAAGCGTTATCGTTTCAGCCATCGCGCCCAGTCCAGCCGCGCCCGCGCCACGCAACAGCCGGAGCATCACCGTCTCGGCCTGGTCGTCCGCATGATGGGCGGTCGCGATATGCGACGCGCCAAGCTGCGCCCCCGCCCCGGCGAGAAACGCATAGCGGGCCTCGCGCGCCCGCTCCTCGAGATTGGGCGCAGCGAGATCGAGGCCGCTTGATTGCTCGACCACCAACTCGACGCCGAGCGTCGAGCAGAGGTCGCGCACGAAGGTTTCGTCGCGGTCGGATTCCGCGCCGCGCAGGCGATGATTCAGGTGGGCCGCCGCGAGTCGAAACCCGAAACGCGGCCCAAGCTGGTGGAGCACATGCAGCAGCGCGACCGAATCGGGACCGCCCGAGAGCGCGAGCAGGATCGACTCGCCGGTCGATTCTTCAGTTGGCTTGCTTCGATTCGCCGATGACTGGTTGTGGCAGAGTCCCGCGCGTTCGAGCGCCCGTTCGATTTTGCCGACCAGATCTGATTTTGCCGCGGAGTTCATCGCGCATTCCGGCGTAGGACGCCGGCTCGAAGCGGAGCGTAAAGAGTACGACGCCACCGCCTGCGCCGCAATCATACTAGGAGGTTTGTGCTATGAGTTTGTGAACACGCGCGGAGGACCGCGTGAGTTCCTTCGACTGCGCTCGCAGACTCGCTCCGCTCAGGAAGGAAACAAGCGGAGGATGACAGAAGAAGCACTCGCGGCTTACCCTCCTGCGCTTTCTGAATAAATTCACAAACTCCATGCCTGGCGCCGTGCCGCGCAACGAGGGCCGACGCGCTCAGCGATGCATCTGGTCGAGCAGGTTGAGGATTATATCGATGCCCGGGAGGTTCACTTCGAGATCCTCGGCGAGCGTGCGGATGAGTCTCGCGCGGCGAAGCGTCTCCGATGCGTAGAGCGGCTCGCGGCGCCCGTCGAGCATGACCACGCGGGCCGGAGCAACCAGCGCCTCCTGCTCCCACATCGCAAGCTCGCGCTCGCTCACCCCGCTCAGCACGCAAAACGCGTCGCGGCTGACCAGGGCCGGCGCGGAGGCAGCCCGGCGCCGGCCGGGTCCGCGTCGATGCACAGTGCTGGCACGCCGCTTCATCGGATTACTCACGGATCAAGTCGGCGCGCGGATCGGGCACTCCGCGCGCCCGGCGCCGCTCGGCGAACTCCTGCATCAGCTTGCGCTCTTCTTCGGTCATATCGATCGGAGCCAGCACCTTCAGTTCGTAAAGGAGGTCGCCCGCCGCCTCTTTGCCGCGTCCGGGCAGCCCGCGGCCGCGCAAACGCATCAGCCGCCCGGTCTGGCTGGCGGACGGAATTTTCAACGAGACCCGGCCGTCGAGCGTCGGCACGGTTATCTCCGCGCCCAGCGCCGCCTCGTAGTCCCATACCGGCAGCTCGCATCGCAGATCGCGCCCGCTGACGCTGAAAACGCCGTCGGACCGCAGGCGCACGGTAAGGTAGAGGTCGCCGTTCAATTCCGGGCGCGGACCCTTGCCGCCCTGCCCTTTAAGCCGCATTCGGGTGCCGTCGATCACGCCCGGCGGAATCGTCACCTCGAGGGAGCGCTGAGCCGGGATCGTGCCGCGGCCGTGACATACCGGGCAGGGCTCGGCAGCGCGGACCACGCGCGTTTTGCCGCGGCGTTCTTCGCGCGCGACCACGCCGGTGCCGCCGCAGTTGGGGCAACCGTCTTCGGCGTTCAGCGTGATACGCATCTTGGTGCCGCGCATCGCGTCGCGCAGCGGAATCTCGACCTCGGCCTCGACGTCGCGTCCGCGCGGCGGCTCTTCGGTGAATTCGTAGCCGCCAAAGCCGCGCGTAGCGCGGCCGGCGCCGCCGCGGGTGGAAAATCCGCCGCCCAGGCCACCGAAAAAATTCTCGAAGAAGTCGCTGAAACCGCCTCCACCACCGCCAGCATTGCTAAAGCCGTAACTACCGCCACCGCCGCCGCCGGGCGGCGGCGCGGTCCAGCCGTAGCGGCGCATCATCTCCTCTTCAGTAGTACCGCGCTCCCAGTCGGCTCCGAGCTCGTCGTACTTTTTGCGTTTGGCGGGGTCGCTGAGGACCTGGTAGGCCTCGTTGATTTGCTTGAAGCGGGTTTCGGCGTCCTTGTTGTTGGGATTGAGGTCGGGATGATTCTTGCGGGCGAGTTTGCGGTAGGCCGATTTGATATCGGCCGCCGAAGCGCCGCGTTCGACGCCAAGTGTCTTGTAGTAGTCCCGGAATTCCATCTAGGCGCCGAATCACTCCCGCTGAAAGAACTTCGTCCCCGCTAAAATAACTTCATCGATGACAATCCCGCACAATATGGCGCATCAGGTAAAGATGCGCACGATCGTTCGCCATCGCAAGCCGCCAATTTAAAATTCAGGAGCCCGCGCGGGACTCGGCCGTCCTGGCAGCGCCGGCGGTTTCAGTAAGCGCCCGCATCCGCGCTTCCATCGCACGCAACTCGGCCTCCAGCGCTACCTGACGGCGCCAGATGAAAAGCACGTAGCCGAAGATCACCGCGAAGATTATCGCATAGGCGGCGAACAGGTAGCTCAGGTTGTCCATTGATTTCTCAGGCGTGACCCTCTCACGCGATTCTCACGCGCGATTTTTCCAACGGGGAAATTTCTCAAGCGACCCCTCTAATCCTGCTCTAGTCCCGCGCTAATCGTGGGCCGCGGCCTCGGCCAGCGCCAGCGTACGCGCGAGCGCGCCGAGGCGCGTATGCATCCGCAGCGTGACGAAACGCAGGCACAGAATCCAGATGAAGAGCGCGGTAAACGCGGCGAGCGAGACCAGCAGCGTCGCGACCATCCGCGGATCCTCGAGCCCATGGCCGCCCTGACGGGTGACCAGCACCGCGGGATGGATCGTGCGCCACAGCCGCACCGAGACGATCACGATCGGCACGTCGATCGCGGCGACGATTCCCACCACCGCGCCGAAGCGCGCGCCCTGCTCGGAATCCCCCGCCATCGCACGCAGCATCAGGTACCCGCCATACAAGAGCCACAGGATTAGCGTGGTCGTCAGGCGCGAATCCCAGGTCCACCAAGCTCCCCAAATAGGCTTGGCCCAAATCGAGCCCGTCACCAGCACCAGCGTGCAGAAGACCATCCCGGTCTCGGCCGCGGCGTAGCCAAGGTCGTCCCACACCTGCTGGCCGAGCCACAGGTAAAAGATCCCGGCGATCGCCACCAGCGCGAAGGAGGCGAAGGCGACCCACGCGCAAGGCACGTGGAAATAGAAGATGCGCTGCACGATTCCCTGGTCAGCCTCGGTCGGCACGTAGACGAAGACCATGTAGAGCGCCACCAGCATCAGCGCCAGGGTGACGAGGCCGAGTCCGAGCCTGACTGCGCGGCCGTTCATTCATTCCTCCCCCGCGACATATTCGAACAGCAGGTAGCCGGCGGCGACGAACATCACGTCGAAGGCGACCAGCACTTTGAGCCACACCGCAAGCTCGCCGAACGGCGCGCCGCCAAGCGCCGACGCGCTCGCCTTGACCCCGGCGATAAGCGCCGGCACGAACATCGGCACCGCCAGCAGCGGCAGCACCAGGTCGCCGCCGCGCAGTCGCGAGGAAATCCCGGCCAGCAGCGTCGCGAGCGCCGCAAAGCCGAGCGCGCCCAGCAGCACCGCAGGCACCAGTCGCATCACGCGTGCGTCGAACTCGAGATTAAAGAACAGCACCATCAGGATGATCGAGGCGGCCTCTGCCACGGTCATGAAAATGAAGGCCGCGGCCAGCTTTGCCGCATAGAGCGCGGCGCGATCGAGCGGGCTCATCAGCAGCGCCCGGATACAGCCGTTTTCGTTCTCGGCACTGACCGCGCGCGTCGCCCCCAGCATCCCCGAAAAAACCAGCGCGACCCACAGCGCGCCGGCCGCGGCTTCGGCGCCCTGTTCGCCGCCGCCGGGATTGAAAGCAAACACCAGCACCACCAGCACCAGCAGCGAGAGCGCGCCAAGCGCGACTGTGCTCTGCCCGCCGCGCACTTCGAGCATCAGGTCCTTGCGCAGTACCGCAACGAAGGAGTTCACGCAAATCTCACGAGTCTCGCGAACTTCACGCGCGAACTCACGATAGTCACGAAACCTGCCGCGCGAGCGGCGGGCGCGCCGCGCTCTGCCGCGCGACGGGCGGCTCCGCGCGCACGAGCCTCCCGCGGTTCAGGATAAGGACCGCGAAGCCCATTTCCTCGAATGCGCCTGCCGAATGCGCGCTAGCCAGCACGGCGCATCCACGGGCCATCGTTTCGCCCACCAGCGCCGCGGCGAGCGCGGCGCCGTCGGCGTCGAGCGCCGCGAACGGCTCATCGAGCAACAGCACGTCGGGCCGCGCGAGCATCGCACGCGCGAGCGCAAGGCGCTGCTCCATCCCGCGCGAAAACCCGCGCACCCGCGCCTCGGCGGCGGCGCCGAGCGCGACGCGTTCCAGCCATTCGGTAGCCACCGCGCGAGCATCCTCGACGCCGTAGAGCGTCGCGTAGAACTCCAGGTTCTCGCGCGCGGTCAGGTTGGGATAGACGAAGCTCTGATGGCTCAGCAGGCCGACGCGTCGGCGCGACGCGGGCCTAAGCGATCGTGCCGGCTCGCCGAAGAGCAGCGCGGCGCCGAGACTCGGTGCCGAGAGTCCGGCGAGCAGCCGGATGAGCGTTGATTTTCCCGCGCCGTTGGCGCCGATCACAGCGGCGCCACGACCGGCCCCAACGCTTAAGTTCACGTCGCGCAGGACCGGGGTCGGACCGAAACTCTTGCCGAGGGAGCGCGCCTCGATAAGCGCGGCCGTCATCGCTCGGCCCGCGCCGCGGCGCGCGCCGATAGGGAAAGCGGCGCACCGCATTCGCTACAGAAGTTAGCCGCCGCGACCTCGAGGCCGCATTGCGGGCAGAAGCGGATGCGCGGAGCCGTGGCGGCGGCTGAGGCGACGCCGGCCGCCGGCGCCGCCGTCAATCCGGATTTGACGAGCCGCGGCCTTGCCGCGGCTGCCTCCGGCGCGGGCGCGGCCTTCGCCGCGCCCGCGCCGGAGGCAGCCGCGGATACGCCGGCGGCAGCGGGCGCGACGGCAGCCGCGACGGCGGACGTCGGCGCGGCTGGGGTCCCGTGCAGGCGCTCGAGCGCGGCGCTCGCGCCGAGCGCGCGCGTCATCAGACCCTCGTGCAGCGATGCGTAGTCGGCGTCAGAGAGCTTGCCCATCTCGCGATCGAACTCCAGCTCGCGCAGCCCTTGCATCGCGAGCGCGCGCTCATGTTCCAGCCGCTCGGCCTCGGCCGCGTCGCGGCCGGCGCGCCGGGTCGCGAGCGCGCCGCCGCCTAAGGGCGCGGCGACGAACAGCGCCACGCTCGCGACGATCAGCACTGCGGCCAGATAGAGCACGGCTTAAAGACGCTCCCGCAGTTCGCGTTCCAACCGCTCGCGGAGCGCGGTATCTGGTTTGCCGGAATTGTCTGATTTGCCGGAATTGTCGGAATCGCGCGAGCCTGAATCGTTTCGCGATTGCGGGGTCGAGGACGGTCCGCCACGCCATCGGCCCATCATCAGGACGACCAGCCCGCCGCCCACTAGCAGCGCCGCGAAGGGCATCGTCCAGGCGAGCAGGTTGAAGCCCTGCGTGGTCGGCGCAGAGAGAATCTTCTCGCCGTACTGCTTGCGGAAGTAGGCGATTATCTGCGCGCGGCCCATCCCATGTGCGAGCATCGTGTCGATATGCTCGCGCATCGGCACCGAGAAGCTGCAATTCGGATGATTGCAATTGGCGACCGTCAAGCCGCATCCGCACTGGCAGGTCAGCCCCTCGGCTATCTCCTGCCGGTTGGTAGCGGCGGCGCGTGCGACGCGCATCGGCACCATCAGCGGCACTATCAGAACGGCCGTCAGTGCCAGCGCGGCTAAGGCCCTGACCAACGCCGAGTCGGCGGTGAATCTTCTTGTGGCGTTCAACGGCTCAATCCCCTCCGGGCACAGGTTCGGCGCCGAGCGCCTCATCGCGGCCAAGCGCCGCGGCCATCGCGGCGCGCTCGCGCACGTTGGGCCACATCACGACTACCGTGCCGATCGCCATCATCAGGCCGCCCGCCCATAGCCAGAAAACCAGCGGCGTGAGGAAGACCTCGAAGGTGGCAAGCCCGCTCTGATCGTCGACGCCCGCCAGCACGACGTAGAGGTCGGCGAGCGGCGTGGAGCGAATCGCAACCCGCGTGGCAGGCTGTTGCGGACGTTTATAAAAGAGCCTGGCGGGCTCCATCGTGGCGATCTCACGGCCGCCGCTGCGCACGTCGAGGCGCGCGCGCAAGTCCTCCAGATGCGCCGTCTCGATCCCCTTCAGTCCGAGGAAAGTGATCTCATACGCGCCGATATTGAAGCTCTGCCCCTCGCGCACGCTGCGTTTGACCTCGGTCCTGAAGAACGACGAGGCGACGATTCCGATGAAGGCGAAGACCACTCCCAAGTGGATGATATAGCCGCCGTAACGGCGGTTGTTCTTGGCCACAAGATTGACCAGCGCGCGCGCCGGCGTTTCATGCACCAGATGGCGCCGCGCGCTCACGCCGCGGCGGAACTCGACGACGACGGTGCCGAGCGCGAACGCCGCCAGCGAAAGCGCCGTCAGCACATACCATTGCCTGAGGCCCATCGCGAACACGACCACACCCGCGCCGACGCCCATCGTCAGCGGCGCCAGGAAGGTCCGCATCAGCGTCTGCGGAGAAGTGCGCCGCCAGGCAATCAGCGGCCCCACGCCCATCAGGAAGACCAGGCCGAGCGCGAGCGGCCCGTTGACTTTGTCGAAGAACGGCGGCCCGACGGTTATCTTGACCCCGCGCACCGCCTCCGAGATCACCGGGAAGACCGTACCCCAGAAGACCGCGAACGCAATTCCGACCAGCATCAGGTTGTTGAACAGAAACGCGGCCTCACGCGAGAGATAGGATTCGAACTCGGCCGGGCTTTTCAAATCCCTGACGCGGCTTGTCAGCAGCGCCGTGTACGCGGCGACGACCACGATCAGGAAAGTGAGGAAGTACGGCCCAAGCCCCGATTGCGTGAACGAATGCACCGAGGAAATCACGCCGCTGCGGGTGAGAAACGTGCCGAAAAGCGTGAGCATGAAAGCCATCCCGATAAGCGCGAGGTTCCATACCTTCAGCATGTCCTTGCGCTCCTGGATCATCACCGAGTGCAGGTAGGCCGTCATCACCAGCCACGGCATGAAGGCCGCGTTCTCGACCGGGTCCCACGCCCAGTAGCCGCCCCAGCCCAGGACCTCGTAGGCCCAGCGCGCGCCGAACAGGTTGCCGAGCGTGAGAAAGAACCACGAGAAGATCGCCCAGCGCCGCGTCGTGCGAATCCATCCGTCGTCGAGCTTGCGGGTGACGAGCGCGCCGCAGGCGAACGCGAACGGCACCGCCGCGCTGACGTAGCCGGTGTAGAGCGACGGCGGATGGATCGCCATCCAGTAGTTCTGCAGCAGCGGGTTGAGATCGGAGCCATCTGGCGGCACGGTCGCCAGCAGATCGAACGGGCGGGTGACGAAATTCAGCATTCCGAGAAAGAAGATCGCGACCCCGGCCAGCACGATCAGGGCCCACGGGGTGATCTCGGGGTTACGCCGGCGGTTCTGGAAGATCGCGATCGAGGTGAAAATCGAAAGCAGCCAGGTCCAAAAAAGTAGCGAGCCCTGCTGCCCGCCCCATAGCGCCGCGAACTTGTACTGAATCGGAAGTGTAACGCTGGAGTACGAGGCGACGTACTCCAACGAGAAATCGCTGGTTAGAAGGCCGGTCCATAGCGCGGCGACCGCCACCGTCACCATCGCGCACATCGCCCACAGCGCGTGGCGGGCGCTGAGCAACAGGTCGGGCGAGTTGCGGCGGATACCGAGCAGGTTGGCGCCGATCGAGTAGATTGCGACGATCAGCGCGAGCGCGAGAGCGAGTTGACCTATGAGCGGCATTTCACTTTCCCTTAGCCTGCTGCTTGGGAACGTACTTCGACGGACACGAAGTAAGCACCTGGCGAGCCTCGATCGAGCCGTCGGCAGCCAGCCGCCCCTCGACGATCACGTCGCGTCCGGCCGCGAACATATCGGGCTTGGGCTCGCCGCGCGCGACCACGCGAAACTCAGCCGGCTCCGCAGCGGCGACGGGTTTGACCGGCGAGCCGTCGGGATTGGGCGGCGAGACCATCGCGAAGCCGAGCGTCAGTGTCGCCGGATCCCAGCTAATCGTGCCGGCCTTCACTCGTCCAGCCACGCGCAGCATCTGGCCACTCAGTTGGGACTGGCGGGCGCCGACTTCGTTGACCGTGAGGTAGTACTCGGACGTGTTGCGGACGGCCGTGATGATGAGGTAGCCGATCGCGAGCACAATCAGGCCCGCCCCGACCACAAAGCGCAACTTCGAGGGCATCGAATTCTCTTACCCGTCAACCCTAAACTATTGCCTGAATTGTTGTCTGAACTATTGCTGAACCGAATCACCCCAATCATCGCCAAGAGGCGCGTTTCAAGCAAGCATTATCTTCGAGGGATCTCAGGGCCATGACCGCGCCCCGGGCGAAAACGCGTGTCGGTGGCGGAAGTTCCACCAATTTCAGCGATTCCAGGTCTCCGAGAACCCGGCGCGAATCCGACCGCGCCCTAAAGGAGCGCAGATCAATGCCCCGCACGGCGTGCACCATACTCACACTCAACATCTTTCACGACCTGCCGATGTACCGTCATCTGCGACGGCGCTGCGAGCTCATCGCCAACTCCATCGCCGCGCACCGCCCGGCCGTCGCCGCGCTCCAGGAAGTGGTACGCTCAACCGGCTCGGGCGACATCGGCTCGGCAATCCGGGCCCGCGTCAACCAGCTCTGTGGCAGCGAGGTATACCGGCTCGACTACGCGATAGCCGACGGCGCCGGCGACGATGAATTCTCTTTCGACGAGGGCGTCGCGCTGCTCAGCCGCCTCGAGGCCGAGGGCCCGGCCGAATCGCTCAAATATCGCGCGCAGGTGGAGATGGCAACCGAGGTCGCGGGGCAAAGCTACCGGCTCCCGGACGACCGAATCGCGATCCGGCGGCGGTTTCGATTGGGAGGCGGCATCGGGCTCGATTTCTATGTTTCGCATTTGACGGACCGTCCGGAATCCATCGATGGAGTCCCGGTGCGGACGATGCAGGCGCGCGAGCTCGCCGGATGGGCGTCGGCGGGCAGCGGTCCCGCGACCACGGTGATACTGGCGGGAGATTTCAACGACGTTCCCGACTCGGAGACTATTGCGAGCCTCAAGCGTGCCGGCTTTATCGATCTGCACGAAGCTTTCGGCAGCGGCAGCGGCTATACGAACGATCGCGACGATATCGATCTGAATGCCGAAAGCGCGACGCACAACCAGCGTATCGACTACCTGATGATGCGTCCGACGAACGGACACGTTCCCGAGGTCACGGAAGTGGGACTATTCGCCGACCGGCCGCATCGCGAGAGCGACGGCACGTGGCTCTGGCGGTCGGATCATATCGGAGTGATCGCGACGCTGTGGCTGTAGGCGCCGTCACTTCTTACCCGGGGAGAGAGATTGTGTAGCGGCAACGCCTTGCGCGCCGCGTTAGCGCCCCGCTCACTACAGGTTTGGTGGCGGCTCTACAGGTGTCGTAGATCCCGAAGGCGCAGTCGCGCTCGGCGCGGACGCGGGGTTCCCGCGCATTGGAGACCCACCTTGGTCGTCTGCCGCCTGCGCGCCAGAAGTTTCGGCGGGATCGTCAGGGTTGCGAGGATCCTTGATGATGCGGACCGGAAAGCCATTCAATTGATGCGGCAGCCGCCGCATCTGGTCGGTGATAACATCCGCGTGAAGTTCGATCTCGGGGGCGCCGCCCGGCCCTTCGCCCACCCCGACATTTGTGACCCCGGGAATCGAGGACAGCCAGTCCGCGTAGTAATCCTTCACTTTGCCGACGTCTTCGAGGTCGCTCTGCGCGAGCGCGCTAGTGCACATGCAAAGCGCTGCCGCGACCAGCATTACAGTGGCTTTCTTCAGTACAGGCATGATCTACAACCTTACGAGCGTAGCCTCCTCAGCGCCCCTTGAATGTGGGTTGGCGCTTTTCCAGGAACGCCTGGACCGCTTCCTTGTGATCCTCGGTGCGCCCGGTGAGCGTCTGACCGACCACTTCGCGATCGAGCAGCGTGCGAAAATCGGCCGTGAGCGCGGCGTTGATGTTGGCCTTCATGTAGCTGTAGGCGATCGCCGGTCCCGAGGCGATTCGTTTAGCCAGTGCCGCGGCCTCCGCCATCAGCGACGCTGCCGGCACCACGCGATTGACCAGTCCGAGCGTTAGCGCCTGGTTGGCCTCGATCGGATCGGCGAGAAAATAAAATTCCTTGGCGCGCGCCGGTCCGACCAGCCGCGTCATCAGCCAGGTGCCACCGAAGTCGCCGGAAAATCCCACGCGCGCGAAGGCCGTGATGAGGCGCGCGGAATCGGCGGCAATCCGGAGATCGCAGGCGAGCGCGATACTTAGTCCGGCGCCGGCCGCCGCGCCGTTGATCGCCGCGATCGTCGGTTTGGGCAGCTCGTGGAGCATCAGGCTGACTTCCTCGGCGCGGCGCAGGCTCGCCATCCGCTGCTCAACGGTGGGGCCGGGACTGCCGCCCTCGTTGCGTTCGCGCATCTGGCTCACGTCGCCGCCCGAGCAGAAGCCGCGGCCCGCGCCGCTCAGCACAACGCATCGGACCTCGGCATCCTGCGCCGCGCGTCCGAGTTCTTCGAGCAGCCCGGCGATCATCTTTTCGCTCAGCGCGTTGAGCTTGTCGGGCTGATTGAGCGTCAGGTTGAGCACGCCGTCGTGGCGCTCAGCGATCAGATGTTCGGTAGCCATGAGAGAATCCTCCAAAAGATTTTGCGTAACCAGCCTGGCGCCGTATCGAGGCGCACCATCGAGCGTTCAGTTCCCGTACTACTTCAGGCGGGCCAATCTGTCGAGCGCGTCCGCGACCGCCTGCGTGCCGTCGAGGTCGTGGCCGAACGCGGCCGCCGCGTTGAACATCGATTGCATCAGTGCGAGTCCCGGCAACGCGAGGCCGCCGTCGCGCGCGGCGTCAGTCACCAGGCGCAGGTCCTTGCGGATGAGCTTGATGAAAAAGCCGGGACGCCAGTCCTTCGCGATTATCTTCGGACCCAGGTTGGCGAGTTGCCATGAGCCCGCCGCGCCCGCGCCGATCGCCTCGAGCACACGCGCGCGGTCCAACCCGCCGCTCTCGGCGAGCGCCAGCGCTTCGGCTGCGGCCTCGAGCGTCAGCGCGACCGCGATCTGGTTGGCGAGCTTGGTCATCTGGCCTGCGCCCGGCGGCCCCATGTGAGTGACGCGCCGGCCGAGCTTCTCGAACAGCGGGAGCGCGCGCTGGTAAGCCGCCTCGGCGCCGCCCACCATGATCGTGAGCGTGCCCTCGACCGCGCCGCTCTCGCCGCCCGAGACCGGAGCGTCGAGGTATTCCGCGCCGGCCTTCGCCAGGCGCTCCGCGATCGCGCGCTCGGCGGCCGGCGCGATCGTGCTCATGTCGATCACCAGTTGGCCCTTGTGCAGCGCCGGTTCGATTCGCGCGACAACGCTTTCGACGTCGGGCGTGTCGGGCACCATGATGAATACCGCCTCGGCGCCGCCGGCCGCCGCGGCCGGGTCGGCGGCGACGATGACTTCCGAGCCTTCGGCGGCAAGGGCCGCGGCTCTTTTGGCAGTGCGGTTATACAGGCGCAGGCGATGGCCCGCGCGCATCAGGTTGCGCGCCATCGGCGCGCCCATGATCCCGGTTCCAATCCACGCGATTTCCATGTCGAATCCTCTCTCAGGATGCGTCCCGCCGGCTACTCGACCCGGTACAAGCGCCATTCCTCTGGCACGCCCCTGAGCCGATGGGCGCCGCGGTCCTTGAATTTGATCCCCGACCCGACCACCAGATCCTTGACCGTGCTCGAAACCAGCACTTCGTCCGCGCCAGCTTTTGCCATGACGCGCGCGCCTATGTGAACCGCGATACCGCCGACCGCATCTCCGACCAGTTCGCACTCGCCCGCATGCAGGCCCGCTCTGATCTCCAGGCCGAGAGTGCGGACGGCCTGACGCATCGCAGCTGCGCATCGAATCGCCCTGGCTGCCCCTGGCTGCCGATGGAAAGTGGCGAGCATTCCGTCGCCGGTAGTGACTACTTCTCTTCCCTGGGAGGCTCGAAGCTCTCTGCGGAGCGCTGCGTAATAGTGACTCAGCACCTCGTTCCAGCGACGGTCGCCCAGCCGCGCGGCTTTCTCGGTCGAGCGGACGATATCGACAAACAGGACCGTGGCAAGAACGCGGCCGGGCTCGACGCGACGCTGCACAGGACGTCTCCAGATACGTACGCTTTCCAGCAGCTGTTCATATCGATGGCCGCGCCGCCGCGCAATTGCTCTTTTCGTGTAGTCTCGCGCCCGCTTCTCCGAACCACAGCGAAGCGTTTTTTGCCGTGGTCGAATCGCCCAGTAAATCCGTCTGCCATGGCCCGCTCCGCGTACTTCGACCGAGCCCCACTTCAACAGCACAGTCGAGCCGACCCGACGAATTGTCCATGCTTTGGACGTGTACCCGCCCACATTCGAATGATGAACACCGACGCGGAGAAATTTCGCCACTGGCGTGCGCTCTGGTCGAGACCGCGGACTCGCGGATGTTTAGCCGAATTCGAGGTAAAAGAGGGAAACCACGATCGCGAGCGACAATCAAGACCGCGTCCGCTCGCAGGCTGACGCGGGCGAGGTCGATAAAAAAGAAAGGCCGGGCGCCGATGATGGCGTCCGGCCCTTTCTGTCGTTATTGCGAAAGCGATGCGATCTATGCGGCGGCCTTGGCCTGGCCTGCCTGGCCCTGCTCTTCCGCTATCGATCCACGCTTGGAGAGCGCGACCGCCAGCGCCAGCATCAGGACCGAGAACGCGGTTACCAAAACCCTGGTCCAGCTAAAGGAAACCTCGATCGAAGTGAACGGCGCCGCGAGGATGCCGACCAGGTTCATCACCTTGATCATCGGGTTGAGCGCCGGGCCGGCCGTGTCCTTGAAGGGATCGCCGACGGTATCGCCGACGACGGTCGCCTTGTGGACCTCGGTGCCTTTGCCGCCGAGGAAGCCGTCCTCGACTTTCTTCTTGGCGTTGTCCCAGTTGGCGCCGGCGTTGGCCATGAAGACCGCGAGCAACTGCCCGGTCAGGATGGTGCCGGCGAGGAATCCGCCGAGCGCCCCCGCGTCAAGTCCGAATCCGACCATCAATGGCGCGAACACGGCGAGGATGCCGGGACCGAGCAACTCCTTCTGCGCGGTCGCGGTGACGATATCGACGCAACGCGCGTAGTCGGGCTTCTCCTTGTACTCCATGATCCCCGGATGCTCGCGGAACTGGCGGCGCACCTCGAAGACCACCTGGTAGGCCGCGCGGCTAACCGCCTTGATCGCGAACGCGCTGAACAGGAACGGCACCGCGCCGCCGATCATCAGGCCGACGAACACGGTCGGCATGTTGACCTGGACGCCGAGCACGCCGAGATGCGCCTCGTCGATGAAGGAGCGGAACAGCGATACCGCCGCGATCACCGCGGTCGCGATCGCGAGGCCCTTGGTCAGCGCCTTGGTGGTGTTGCCGATCGCGTCCATCCACGACAACGTGCGCGAAGCCTCTTCCTGATGGATGCCGCCCATCTCGAAGATGCCGTGCGCGTTGTCGGTGATCGGTCCGTAGGTGTCCATCGCCAGGATGAAGCCGGTGGTGGTCAGCAGCCCGAGGCCGGTGAGCGCGATGCCATAGAACTGCAGCGCCAGCGAGCCGTGGAAGATGACCATCGCGCCGACGATGCACGCCACGATACACATCAACGCCCATACCGAGGACTCCAGGCCCTCGGCCATGCCCGACAGGATGAGCGTTGCCGGGCCGGTGCGCGCCGCGTAGGCGGTCTCGGTGACCGGGCCGCGCTCGGGATGGGTGAAATAATTGGTCAGCCAGAGGGTAACGACGGCGAGAATGATGCCGAGCGTGGCGCACCAGGCGAAGCGCCAGTCGGTCGCGCCGGTTTTCGGGTCAGCGAGGTAGAACCAGTTGACGATGAAAAAGCCGATCACCGAGGCGATCGCCGAAGTCATGTAGCCGATATTGATCGGGCGCATCGGATCGCGCATCTGGCCCGGCGGCACGCGCACCGCAATGATCCCGAGGATCGAGGAGAACACGCCGACCGCGCGCAGGATGAGCGCGAAGATGATGAGCTTCATCGCGAACGCGCCGGCCATCGCGCCGTAAAGGTCGGTGAAATCTTTCTCGCTCAGCGCGTATGCCGCGAGGATGATCGCCGCGACCAGGGTGACTTCGTACGACTCGAACACGTCGGCCGCCATCCCGGCGCAATCGCCGACGTTGTCGCCGACGTTGTCCGCGATCGTGGCGGCGTTGCGCGGATCGTCCTCGGGGATGCCGGCCTCGACCTTGCCGACCAGGTCGCCGCCGACGTCGGCCGCCTTGGTGTAGATGCCGCCGCCCACGCGCATGAAGAGCGCGGCCAGCGAGCCGCCGAAGCCGAACCCTATCAACACCTTCATCGCGTTTTCCTGGAAGACCAGGAAGATGATGGTCGCGCCGAGCAATCCGAAACCGACCGTGAACATGCCCGAGACGCCGCCGGCCTTGAACGCGATCTCCATCGCGTCCTTGAAGCTGGTGAGCGCGGCGTTGGCGCTGCGCACGTTACCCTTGACCGCGAGCTTCATCCCGACGAACCCGGCGCCGTAGGAGGCGCTGACGCCCATCAGGAAGGCGATCGCGATTCCGAACGAGAGCGAAGGGTTACCCGGATAAACGTGGCGGTACATGAAAAAGAGGGCGAGCGCGATCACGATTACGAACCAGATCATGGTTCTGACCTGGCGCCTCAGGTAGGCCATCGCGCCTTCCTCGACCGCGTCCGCGACGTCGGTCATCGACTTGGCGCCGGGGCTGGCGGCGAGCACGGTCCGCGCCAGCGACCAGCCATAGAGCAGTGCGACCAGTGCGGAGGCCAGCACCGCCCATAGGATTACCAGCTGATTGCCGGTCAGGTGCGGCAGAACAATATTAGCTTCGCTCATCTGAGTCTCGGTCTCCTGAAATTTGACGCTTCTTCACCGGCGCCGGGATGAAAGACCGGTCGCGGTGGCTGTTTTCTGAGGGCCAGCAGCCTACGTCGGTTAGTTACTTGGATCAACCGAGCGAGTCTAGGGATTCTCCAGCTTTATGTCCAGCCATCGCGTCCTTAGGATCTTTACGAGATCCTAATCATCAAATTGTAAATTGTCGTCGTAAATTGTCAGCTTGTAAATTGTCGTCGTAAATTGTTAGCGCAAACGATATATCATCGCTGCGGCACCGTTACGGATGCCGGCCGACGCTGGCTCGCGGGACTCATATGGCCGTATTTGCCACAGCTTTCTATCCGCGCACGATTGATTGTGCGGTGCGGCATGTGTTTAGCTAAACCTTCCGACACCAACTATGAATGTTAATCTTGAGAGCCCTTCGGCGCTTCGGCGCAAACTGACCATCGAACTCGAACCGGCCGAGATCAAGACCGAACTCGACCGCGCCTACAACGATCTGCGCCGCAATGTGGTTCTCAAGGGCTTTCGCCCCGGCCATGCGCCGCGCACGATGCTCGAGCGCCTGTTCGGCGACCGGGTCCGCGGCGAGATCGTGCAGAAGCTGATCAAGGAATACACCGACAAGGCGCTGGAGGAGCAGAACCTAAAGCCCCTGTTGCCGCCGGAAATCGTCACCGAGGAGAGCGACCTCGCCAAGGCGCTGCGCTTCAGCGCGACCTTCGATCTGCGCCCCGAAATTGTGGTCCGCGACTACCAGGGTCTGCGCGTGCCGCGGCCGCAGGTCGAGGTCAGGGACGACGAGGTGCAAAAGACGCTCGAGGATCTGCGCGAGCGCTCGGCCACGCTCAAGAAGGTCGAGGATCGCACCCGGGTCGAGCGCGGCGACCTGGTGCTGGCGGAGATCGAGGGCTTCGTCGACGGCAAGCCGCTGGAAGGCGCCAAGATCGCACAGCGCATCCTTGAGGTTTCCTCCGAACGGCTCGCCCATGGACTCGACGAAGTGCTGGCCGGGGCCGAAGTCGGCCAACCGGCGCACGCGACCCGCAGCTACGCGGCCGACTACGCCGAAAAAGATCTTGCCGGCAAGACCGTGGAGTGGCGCGCGTCGGTCAAGGAAATCTACACCAAGGTATTGCCCGCGCTCGACGACGAATTCGCCAAGGACCTGGGCGACGTCGGCTCACTGGATGAGTTGCGGGACAAGGTGCGCGAGCAGCTGATGCAGCGCGCGAGCGAGGAGGCCGACTTGCGGGCGCGCCAGGGACTGCTCGACCTCGTGATCGAGCGCAACCCGGTCGAGGTGCCGCAGTCGCTCGACGATCGCGAGCGCGAGCTGATGGAATCCGAGATGACCGGAGCGCTGGTTGGCGCCGGGATGTCGCGCGAGGCCGCGGCCGAGCGGGTGCGCAACAGCACGGACGAGATTCGGACGCGGGCGCACAAGCGCGCGCTCAGCTCGCTCATCGTCGACGCGATCGCCGAGCAGGAAAAAATCGAGGTCAGCGACGACGAGATCGCCGCGCGCGTTGCGCATCTGGTGACGCGCAGCTCCGGACGCGAGCGCGACCGGGTGGCCGAGCATTACCGCAACGAGGAGCATCTCGCACTGCTCAAACAATCGATGCGGCGCGAGAAAGCGCTGGACGCGCTGCTCGAGCGCGCGCAGTCGGAACCCGCCGACGCGGCCGGCGAAGCGCCCTCGGGTGCACAAGCGTAGCCGCACGCCGCAGATTTCAGGTTGCCGCGCTATCTCAAACTGGATAGACTTTTACGTGGGGTGCCTGCACGGAGAAATTTTCGCCGGTCGCGGCGGGCCGGGGTCTTATGAGCAGTCTGGTTCCGATCGTCGTCGAACAGACCGGCCGCGGCGAGCGCGCCTACGACATATACTCTCGCCTGCTCAAGGACCGCATCGTTTTCCTCGGCACTGAAGTCAACGACGACGTCGCCAACCTGGTGACCGCGCAGTTCCTGTTCCTGGAGTCCGAGGACCCGGAAAAAGAGATTAGCTTCTACATCAACTCGCCGGGCGGCTCGGTCACGGCGGGATTGGCGATTTACGACACGATGCAATTCATCAAGCCTCCGGTTTCGACGCTGTGCATGGGACAGGCGGCGAGCATGGGAGCGGTGCTGCTGACGGCGGGCCACAAGGGTCGCCGTTATGCGCTGCCGCACTCAAGGATTATGATCCATCAGCCGCTCGGCGGCGCGCAGGGCCAGGCGGTCGATCTGGAAATTCAGGCGCGCGAGATTTTGCGCATGCGTGAAGAGCTCAACAACATCTTCGTGCGCCACTCGGGGCAAAAGATCGCCAAGATCGAAAAGGACACCGATCGCGACATGTTCATGTCTCCCGAGCAGGCGGTTGAATACGGACTGATCGATGAGGTAATCGTTAGGCGGGGGTCCTCCAAGTGAAGAGCGGCGGGAGGCAGTAATGGCCAAGCATGACGACCGCTCGGGCAACCTGGTCTGCTCGTTCTGCGGCAAGAGCCAGGATGAAGTCCGCAAGCTGATTGCGGGCCCGACGGTTTATATTTGCGACGAGTGCATCGACCTCTGCAACGATATCATCGCGGAGGAAACCGACAGCGAAGAGGCCTTCAGCCAGACCTCGGCGGTGCCCAAGCCGGCCGAGATCAAGCGCGTACTCGACCAGTACGTGATCGGCCAGGAGCGGGCCAAGAAGATCCTCTCGGTCGCGGTGCACAATCACTATAAACGTATCGACTCGCAGATGGTCACCGGCGAGGTCGAACTGCAAAAGTCCAACATCCTGCTGATCGGCCCGACCGGCGTCGGCAAGACGCTGCTGGCGCAAACGCTCGCGCGCTTCCTGCAGGTGCCGTTCACGATCGCGGATGCGACCTCGCTGACCGAGGCCGGCTACGTCGGCGAAGACGTCGAGAACATCATCCTGTCGCTGCTGCAAAACGCCGACTACGACATTGAACGCTGCCAGCGCGGTATCGTCTATATAGATGAGATCGACAAGATCGCGCGCAAGGGCGACAACCCCTCGATCACGCGCGACGTCTCGGGCGAAGGCGTGCAGCAGGCGCTGCTCAAGATCGTCGAGGGCACGATGGCAAGCGTCCCGCCCAAGGGCGGCCGCAAGCATCCGCAGCAGGAATTTCTGCAGGTCGACACGACGAACATCCTGTTCATCTGCGGCGGCGCGTTCGTGGGCCTCGACGATATCATCCGCCGGCGCATCGCGGGCAAGACGATGGGCTTTCGGGCCGACCTCTCGCATCGCGATCCCAAGACGGTCTCCGAGTTGCTCAACGAAGTGCAGCCCGAGGACCTGCTCAAGTTCGGATTGATCCCCGAGTTCGTCGGCCGCCTGCCGGTAATCGCAACGCTCGGCGAACTCGACGAGGACGCGCTGGTGCGGATTCTGACCGAGCCCAAGAACGCGCTGGTGCGCCAGTACCAGAAATTGTTTGACATGGAGAATGTCCACCTTAAGTTTACCCAGGGGGCGCTGCGCGCGATCGCGCGCGAGGCGCTCAAGCGCAAGTCGGGCGCCCGCGGCCTACGCGCTATAATGGAAGCGATCATGGTGGACTTGATGTACGAAATTCCCTCACAGCCCAACATTAAGGAGGTTCTGATTTCTGAGGAGGTGGTCACGCAGAAAGAACAGCCACTGCTGGTCTATCAGAAGACCGCCGAAACCGCGTGAACAATCGCAGGAATCGATAACCGATGCTTTTTCGTAACGACAAGGACAAAAACGATAAGAAAGACGGCCGCGACGGACAGGGTGAAACTGTTCCGCTCCTCCCTTTGCGCGAACTGATCGTCTTCCCGCACCAGGTTTATCCGATCTTCGTCGGTCGCCAGAAGTCCATCAAGGCTCTGGAAGCCGCAGAGGCCCGCAAGCAGCCGATCCTGCTGGTCGCGCAAAAGGACGCCAAGGTCTCCGACCCGGGCCCGCAGGACATCTACGCCACCGGCACGCTCGGCGTGGTGGTGCAGTTGCTGCGGCTTCCCGACGGCACCGTCAAGGCGCTGCTCGAGGGCAAGCGCCGCGCGCGGATCGTGCGCTACGCGGGCGAGCAGGAATACTTTCAGGTCGAAGTCGAGCCGATCGAAGAGGTCTGCGAGCGATCCACCGAGGTCGAGGCGCTGATCCGTTCGGTCAACGCGACTTTCGACAACTACGTCCGGCTGAACAAGAAGATCCCGCCCGAGATGGTGACCTCGATCGCCGCGGTTGACGATCCCGCCTACCTGGCCGACAAGCTGGTCGAGCATCTGGGCATCAAGCTCGAGGATAAGCAGGCGCTGCTGGAGTGCGCCAATCCGGCCGAGCGGCTGGAGAAGATCCTCGGTTACATGCGTTCCGAACTGGAAATCCTGGAGGTCGAAAAGCGCATCCGCTCCCGGGTCAAGAAGCAGATGGAGAAGACCCAGAAGGAGTACTACCTCAACGAGCAGATGCGGGCGATTCAGAAGGAATTGGGCGAGAAAGACGAATTCAAAAACGAGATCCAGGAGCTCGAAGAGAAGCTGCGCCAGAAGAAAATGCCGGCCGAGGCGCGCGAGAAATGCGAGCGCGAGATCAAGAAACTAAAGATGATGTCGCCGATGTCGGCCGAGGCGACCGTGGTGCGCAACTACCTCGACTGGTTCCTCGCGCTCCCCTGGTTCGAATACACGGAAGACAAGCTCGACATCAAGGAAGCCGAGCGCATCCTCGAGGAAGACCACTACGGGCTTGAAAAGGTCAAGCAGCGCATCCTCGAATACCTCGCGGTGCAGACCCTGGTCGGCCAGATGAAGGGACCGATTCTGTGCCTGGTCGGTCCTCCGGGCGTCGGCAAAACCTCGCTCGGAAAATCGATCGCGCGCGCCACCGGACGCAAGTTCGTACGCGTGTCGCTGGGCGGAGTGCGTGACGAAGCGGAAGTCCGCGGTCATCGCCGCACCTACATCGGCGCGCTGCCCGGCAAGATCATCCAGTCGATGCGCAAGGCGAGTTCGGGAAATCCCGTGATGCTGCTCGACGAGGTCGACAAGATGTCGACCGACTTCCGCGGCGACCCGTCCTCCGCGCTGCTCGAAGTGCTCGATCCTGAGCAGAACTGCACTTTCAACGATCACTATCTCGATTGCGATTACGATTTGGCCAAGGTGATGTTCGTCACCACCGCCAACACGCTCGAGCGCATCCCGCGTCCGCTGCAGGACCGGATGGAAATCATCCGCATCCCGGGTTACACCGAGACCGAGAAGCTCAATATCGCCAAGCGCTACCTGGTGCGAAAGCAGCGCGAGGCCAACGGGCTCAAGGAGGAGAACATCGAGTTCTCCGACCAGGCGATCCTGCAGATCGTCCGGCTCTACACGCGCGAGGCCGGCGTGCGCAACCTCGAGCGCGAAATCGCCTCGATTTGCCGCAAGGTCGCGGTCGAGGTGGTCAAAACCGATCGCAACGCGCATGTCCGCGTTTCGGCCTCCAGTCTGGCCAAGCAGCTCGGCCCGCCGCGCTTCCGCTATGGGATGGCGGAGACCGAACCGCAGATCGGCGTGGCGACGGGCTTGGCGTGGACCGAGATGGGCGGTGAGTTGCTCGGCGTCGAAGTCACCATCGTGCCCGGCCGTGGCAAGCTGACCGTGACCGGCCAGCTCGGCGAGGTGATGCAGGAGAGCGCTCACGCGGCACTCTCGTATATCCGTTCGCGCGCCGACGCGCTTGGGCTCGCGCCGAACTTCTACCAGAAGATCGACATCCACATTCACATTCCCGAGGGCGCAACGCCCAAGGACGGCCCCTCGGCCGGCATCACGCTGGCAACCGCGCTGGCCTCGGCGCTATGCCGCGTGCCGGTGCGCAACGACCTCGCGATGACCGGTGAGATCACGCTCCGCGGGCGTGTGCTGCCGATCGGCGGGCTCAAGGAGAAAATCCTCGCGGCGCATCGCGGCGGCGTCAAGATCGTGCTCATCCCCAAGGAAAACGCCAAGGACGTGGACGATATCCCGGCGCCGATTCTGAAAAACGTGACACTCATCCAGGTCGAGCACATGGACGAGGTCTTGCGGCACGCCCTGGTGCTGGCGGACCCGGAAACTTTCTTCAAGGTCAAGCCGGCCGCGCTCAACTACGGCGTGGTGGCCGAGAGCAAGGAAGAGCTGGTGGATGACGACGCGGAGGACGAACCGACGATCCCTCCCTCGCCCACCAACTTGTCCTGAGGCTCGGCAACGGAGAGCAACGTTAAAAGAAGCTCGCCGGGAGAGATTGGCGCGCGCCGCATCTGCGGAGCGGCGCGTCCTGACAAAACCGGAGGAGATGGGGGTAGACGGATAAATGACAAAGGCCGAACTAATCGAGGGGCTCGCCAATAAGCTTAACCTGAACAAGGCCGAGGCCGAAAAGGCGGTCAACCTCTTGCTCGACGACATTGTCGCCGCCCTCAAGCAGGGAGACCGCGTCAACATCTCGGGCTTCGGAACGTTCTCGGTTTCGGAGCGGGCCTCACGGGTGGGGCGCAATCCGAAAACCGGCGAGGCGATCCAGATTTCGGCCAGCCGCTCGGCCAAGTTTCGCGCCGGCAAGCAGCTCAAGGATTCGCTCAACGAGGCGGCCGCCGGCGGAGGCTCGCAGGCGAGTTCACCGTCGGCTTAAGATCTCGCGGCAAAGCATGTTTGCGATTGACGCCGCGCCTGCCCGGGCGCGGCGTTCGTTTGTACGCTCGCTCGGAATGACAAGCTCTGGTGTGCCACTTATATACTGGTACGTGCGCGTCGAGTGCGGGGGCGGTTAGCTCAGCGGTAGAGCATCGGCCTTACAAGCCGAGGGTCGCAGGTTCGAAACCTGCACCGCCCACCAATAGCCTTGGTATCGGCAATCGCATCCGTGCTGAGCGCGGCAGCCGCTTGGTACGCCGCGAATCATAGGTGACATGCCGCGATGACGCCTTGTCACGCCGCTGCGCTCGCCTTAGTCGGCTGGTATCTGACGCGGCCGCCGTTGCCGCATCCTCAACTCATGCCGTCCACAAGGACACCGCGGCAGCTCTGCGGGGATGAAAGATGGGTAGGAGCTTCCCGACCCGGAAGGAATGCGAGGCTCACCGCGCCAACCCTTGGGAACGATGCGTCGCCTCCGACGATCCGAGCCCCTCAAAGGAAAAATAGCGATGAGAACCGCGGGCGGTAGTTTCTCAAGTCGCGACCTCAGACTTGGAGAGCACCCTAGTGATCCGCCTCACGCGTGCGTCAGTTTGATACCTCGGCAGGCAGCGATGGCAAACGTAAAGCGGCTCGCGCGGAAAGAGAAAACCGCCGTACTCGTTTGGCTTAAAATCTATTTGATATGCCTGCTGCCGTTTCCAGCGGCAGAGTCGACAGAGCAGCGGTGCAAAAATGCTCACCTGCCTTATCCCCGTTAGCCAGCGATATCGAACTTTTCAATTCACGCCTGACTCAATGACGTTTCTTGCCAGACGAGCGTACACGGACTTTTCAGCCATCCAGCGTTCAATCAGCTCCGTTCGGAATCGCCAGTCGTTGCCGATTCGAAAGCTGGGAATCCTGCCCTGCTTGGTCAGCTTGTAAAGCGTGGAGGGGTGGATTCGCAGAAGGGCGCAAACTTCCTTTGCCGTCAGCACTTCGCCATCCACTGCCGCAGCCTTCACGGCGCGCTCCTTCTCTTTAAATTGGGAACCACACCCCCTTTTGCGGGAGCGCAATAGCCATGCCCAAGATCCATCGGTATTAGTGAGTTCTGGCGATCGATTCCGCCGTGTAGCAGGTAAGATTGACCGTATAGCAGGTAAGATTTCCTGAGCACTGGGCAGATTTGGCACGCAAACGCCTCTAGGAGCTTTTCTGCCGCCGACGCTCCCTCTACCTTGCCCCGAACACGCTTCGACGCGTCTGGCGTAGCCGCAATGATCAACGGCGGCG
This sequence comes from uncultured delta proteobacterium, assembly GCA_963815255.1. Classification (GTDB taxonomy): domain Bacteria; phylum Desulfobacterota; class Binatia; order Binatales; family Binataceae; genus JAKAVN01. The sequence continues at coordinate 75,647 of CAWFGH010000004.1, forward strand.
GTTCCTGACGCAGGAGCCAAAGACTTCCTCATCCCTCTCGCAATTATCCCTCGATTGTGAATAAGACCCGTCTAGCAGACTGATTGAACTGCTGACTTGACTAAGACCTACTTGGCAGCGTATAAAGATGCGATTTTAATCTGAATCTCTTAAGAGGGGGAGTTGTGATGGAATGGAGGGAGAATTACGTCTAAAAGCGTTAGGGTTCTGAGCACTCTTTTTCTGGCCGCGGGGCTGACCTGCCTCCTAATGCCGGGCACTAGCGCCGCCTTTGGCAATAGTTCACTCACTGGGGGCTATGGCTGCCTGGGCCAAGGTACTACAGGAACTTCTTCGGGTCTTTCCGAAGTGATGCGTTTGGCTTTCGACGGCGCAGGCCACGTGCATGGCAAAATCGTTCTCAACATTTCTGGAGAAGTGTGCAACGTCGTCGTCACGGGCGGGACGTATAGCATCAATTCCGTAGGGATCGGGACGATTGCCCTCCCATGGACTAGCGCAACCGGAGACGCGGACGGCGACACTAACTGCTCGACGCTTTTTGGTGGGCAAGCAGTTACCGAGCACTTGTCGCTCGTGCTCGAGAGGAACGCCGCAATTTTTGATTTTCAGGCAGACGATGACTTTCTGACTTCGCCAACTAGCCCGGGTGACACCGGCGATCTTCAGATTCCGTTTACGGGCTCTTGTAAGAACCAGAGCTAAACCTGGTCAGCAAACCTATCGGCAGAAAAGCCGGCGTCGTCTAAACAGCGGCGTCGGCTTTTGACCTTTCCTAAAAGTTCCTCAGAGGTTAGGACCCAACGCGCGATCGCGATCCGTTTTCTTGGGGGTACCCGGCGCCTCCTGGCCGATTTCGCCTCGCGCATCATCGTCGCGATCGCGGAGGGTTGCCCTCCTGGTGCCACATCGGTGCCAACTCGGGTGCCAAACTGGCGCCGACCGTGCGTACCGCGTCTTACCACTCAATAGTATGCAATGCGCCTGAAGCCCTTGCGCCCGTTAGGGTATCGATCTCGAAAGGCGCTAAGTCGGTGGACGATTCAGAGTGCTTGTTCGTTCTTACAAGCTGAGGGTCGCAGGTTCGAAACCTGCACCGCCCACCAATGAGGCCGGACGGGCGTGTTCGCTTTCCCAATAATTGACAGACATCACCTGGCACGACGCGGGATTTCTCTGGAACCACGCTAGTCCTGCATATTTGCCCCGCATGCTTCAACAAGGGGAATCAGGATGGCAAACAGTGAAGCGTACCGCGTCTGGCGATCCACCTCACGGTCAATGGTACGGATCAAGAGATCGTCCTGGACGTTCGCACTACTCTTCTCGACCTCTGCGCGAACATTTGCATCTGACTGGCGTCAAGAGAGGCTGCGACCACGGAACCTGCGGAGCTTGCACTGTCCTGATCGACGGCCGCCGCGTGTTGTCATGCCTCACACTCGCTGCCGCTTGCGACGGCGCGGACGTAACCACGATCGAAGGATTGGCGCGCGACGGCTCGAGGTGCTGGAAGCAGTCGAAACCTCCAGGCCGGGAGACGAGCACCGTCAATATTCCATGAATGCCTACGGCGCGGTGTTTGCCGAAGTCGCCGTCGATCAGGACTTGGGGCTGATTCGTGCGCGAAAAATCCTGGGCGTTTACGGCGCCGGGCGCATCGTAAATCCGACGATGGCCCACAGCCAGATGATTAGCGGCATGGTGGGCGGGATCGGAATGGCGCTGATGGAGCAAACGATCGTTGATCGTAACAGCGGACGGATCGCGAACGGCACTCTCGCCAACTACCTGATGCCTGTGCATGCCGACATCCCGGCTTTGAACGCGATCTTCGTTGAAGAACACGATCCTCACGTTAACCCCTTGGGTGTCAAAGGACTCGGTGAGGTGGCGATCGTTGGCGTTGCTCCCGCTATCGCCAACGCGGTCTTCCACGCGACTGGCCGGCGTATTCGCGAGTTCCCCATCACTCTGGAAAGGTTGCTTTGACGCACCGAACAGCCAACGTTTGGTCCTAAGAATTCGGGAACGCGTGAGGGATCTTTGCCCCAATAAGGGGGCATATGGCCGGACGGGGCTGGTCGCTCAGCTGCAGTCGTGTTGCGTTTCGTCACGCATCCGTGCGCGTAGGATTCGTCTTCCCGGAGAGATAGATACCCATTGAGTATATTTGGTCGTTTAAGCGACTAAGTCCCTTGTGGCATGAACGTTGCGGCCCTCTGCTTCGCGAACGTGGCAGCGCCGCGTAGAGGGCATTCGTTTGACCGGGAATTACGAAATTCTTTCGCCTTGGCGGTAACGGCCACGGCCCTGCGCTATGCGGTATTCTCGGCGATTGTACCGGAGTTTATAAACGGCGCTGCGATTGGTCGTATTGTTGCCGCAATTGGCTTGCTGCAATGGGCAGTGCTAGGCGCGCTGCTCGGCAACAGGTATAAAGGTAGTCCGATTAGGACCGAGGGCGCACTGCGCAGGGGGCAATGCACTACTATCAGTATTTTCGGCTGAAAGGTCCGCCTTTCCAACCCGCATCACCTGACGGCGCGGTCTATTTGAGCCCGACTCATCTTGAGGGCCTCGCCACGCTCGAATCGGGACTGTCGGGTGATCTCACTGGCTTGACCCTGCTGACGGGCGAAGCCGGGACCGGAAAAACCACCCTCATATATTCCCTGCTGCAGCGCGATTTCAAGCGGGTCCGGATCGCCCACATCGACGACCCCAAGCTCTCATTCCCGGAAATAATGCGGGTGATCCTGACTCAGCTGAATCTTTACTGCACCGGATCGACGAAGCTGGACTACCTCGAGGCGCTGGACCGATTTCTGGAGCTTCGGGGCAAGGAAGAACGGATTGCGATCATCGTAGATGAGTCCCAGATCTTAACCGATGACGTATTGGAGGAACTGCGGCTCCTGTCGAATCGCGGTGACCGGCGCATGCAGCTCATTTTGGTCGGGCATCCTGAACTCGCTGAGCGGTTGAAGAAACCGGAGCTACGCCAATTAAATCAGCGAATTTCCTCGCGTGGCGTACTTTCCACGCTCAGCACCGCGCAGGCCGTCAAGTACGTCGAGTGCAGGTTGAGCGCTCAAGGCAGCAACTGCGCGGCGATCTTCGAGCGTGGCGCTTTGAAACGCCTGCTTCGGCGTAGCGACGGAATACCCCGAAAAATCAATATGCTCTGCCATAGCGCGATGCAGGCGGCGTATAACGGAGGCGAGAGAAAGGTCAGCTACAAGACCGCGAACAAGACTGCTGCCGATTACCACGATTCGGTCAAGATCAAAAAAGAGGGATTCAGCACGCAGTCTCTGGTGGTGTCTGCGGTGGGCGTCGCGCTCGCGGCGCTATTGCTGATGGGTTTCGTCCATCCGAACGTCTGGCCATGGAAACTCAACCACACCGCCGCGGCGACGGAACAGACGGTTCGACCGCAGCGAGCCAAGCAAGCTAAACCGGTCGAGCAAGTAAAACCTGTCGAGCCAAAGCCGGTCGAGCCAGCCAAGCCCGCCGAGCAAATCAAGCCCGTCGAGCAAGTCAAGGCCGTCGAGCCAGCTAAGCCCGTCGAGCAAACCAAGCCAAGCGAGCAACCCGGTGTCGAAGGACGTCCTGATTCCGGTGCGAAGCCCAATGCTGCCGCTCCTCTCGTGCCTCAGCGGGCCGAATTGAGGGCCTCACTTGCTCCCGCAACGGCGGCATCCGCAGCAGCCAAAAACGACGCTGCCGCGCCGGAAAAGCGCATCGTTCCACCCGCTCCTGCCGCAGCCGCTCCAGTCGCCGCGACTCAGAAGCAGACCGCGGTGGCCGCAGTCCCGGAGCGGCAAAATCAAATCGCTATCATGGATGGCGATACGCTTGAGAAAATTGCCATTCGTTATTTCGGATCGAAGTCCGGAATTAACGAACTCGTCGCCGCGAACCCGCAGCTGACCGACATTAATCGGCTGACTGTGGGACAGGTAATTCGCTTGCCTCCCGGTGTCACTCCAAAAGTCTCGCAAGATCAGAGCGAAGCTGCGCGGCCAGCCCCGAACGCGGGCGATTCTCCCGAGCGATAGGCGAGCTGCCGCAGGTGCGGAGCTTCACGCGGGTCCCACGCAAGCAGTCTCAGCATCAAAGCTCGCGGGCGAGCCGATCACGGGCAAGCTGAACCAACGCTCCGGGCAACAACGCCTCGATCGGCGTCCTGAAAGTAATAGCCACGAGCGGTTGGTTCGCCGCACGGAGAGCATCTACAAGATTTACGCGGAAAGTTTCAAGGACCGGGCGCACCTGGACGCGATCCTTGTTGAAGCCCAGGAGATTGTGGACAACGCTCTCACGATGAAATCGTGAAAGCTGCCCGGCTGTCACCTCGCCGTGATTTTGCGCTGTCTCCGGTCGTATTCGTCTCCGGCCTCGCAGATACCCTGATAGAAAAGCTTCACCGCGTTGAGCGTGGATATCAGACCGGAGAAGATTTCATCGCGATCTGCGTCGTTCTGTACATGCCTTAAAATCGGGCCCCAGACTTCCTGACCCGCGTGTTCCTCGTCCGCTTTGAGATGATAGCTGAAGAAAAAGACTTGCTCGTCGTTGAGGCCGAAAGTCTTTTTCCAGACTTGCGGCCGAAAATTGTTCTCGGGCAGCGTGCTGAGGATGAATTCGTCGGTCGAGGTCGTCAGCCAACCGACGATCCAGTGACGCGTCCGGCACAGATTTTCCCAAACATTGAATGCGGCGTCGACTAATGGCAGCGGCTTGACGGTGTTCATCTCGGCGTCGTTGAGGCCGACATTGCGCCCCATCTGCCAGAGAATTGTGGTGTGTCCTGTGCCGATCTCATCGTCCATCACCAGTTCCTGGCGAATCTGGCCGATAGTCTTTCTGACCACCTCAAGGTCGGGGCATCGGCTCATCCACGCGGGCCGCAGGACGGAGCTCAGCAGGCGATTTCTCAAGATGTGCTGAAGCAGGTATAAGCGCCCACGGCCCGGCGTCAGCGGATCGGAGAACCAGCCGATTTCTTTCCCCGTCTTGAGAGTGTAGTCGGCGATATCGTCGATCAGCGTTCTCGCGTGTTGATTTTCGCTCATTACGATCCCTGCTTGGACTCGAAATTAGATGAGGCATACTACACATCTGAAAGTGAAACGCGCCATTGTTATAGAAACCGCGACGGCACCGGGCGCAGAAGTTCATCGTCGGAGGTCTGCGGAGCGGGGTAAGCTTTCTTGCTATGGGTCAGTCCGAGGTCGAGCAGCGTTTCGCAGAGCTTGAAAGCGACGAGCCCGGGATTCAGGATCGGCACCTCGAGCCGCTCCTTCAGGTAGGTGTGCGACTGATGCATCGTCGTCGAGCCGAGAACCAGGGTGTCTGCGCCGTCATGGTCGATGGCAGTACGGCAAGCGCGCTCCAATTTCTCGAAGACGAAGTCCTCTTTTCCCGACAACAGTTCCTGCGCATCGGGCCGCGTATCGATGTTCCGGATCGACACCAGCGCATGTTGGAGCCCGGTCTCGCGCGCAAGCTTTTCGTAGATCCAATCCCAGCGTTGCCACATCGTAATGACCGAAAATCGTTTTCCGAGTGCAGCCGCCATCAGGAATGAGGCTTGGCCCGGCCCGACCACGGGGATGGACAGGCGCGAGCGCAACGCGGAAACGCCCGAATCGCTCATGGAGTTGATACAAACCGCTGCATACCCCTCGGTTTCAGCGCGGGCACCGATGTCGAGGCAGAAAACGTCCGCCAGCGTCGCTTCATAGAACGAATCAAGGATGTGAGCGCCGTTGCGGGTTGCGACGAAATCGACTTCGATATCAGGTCGTATCAGTTCGGCAGGAATCTGCGCGCGGAACATCGAGAGCGCCGCTCCCGGAATGGGAACGGGGACAATCATTTTGATTCGCTTCTTGACGAGTCTGTTCTGGGCGTGCGTCACGTAAGAGCCTCCTTGACGGATCGGTGGCTTTACCGCGGGGGTTCCATATCCCAGGGCGCTCGTGAATCCCGGCGGTGCGCCAAAGTCGCGACGCGCGTCGACAGCGACAGCGGGGCGCGACCCCGACGCCAGCGTCGAAGCTCGCCTGCCCGCCGGGCATCATACGCGAAACCCGCATCGCCCACGAAATCCGCGACGCGTCCGCTATGAGCCCGAAGAAATGTAAGTCCGCAACTCGTTCAGCTCCGACTGCGCTTCCTGGAGACGCTGCTTCACGACGTCGCCGATACTGACAATCCCCTCGAGCGCACCGTTGCGAACCACCGGCAGGTGACGGATGCGCTGCAGCGTCATCACCTCCATCAGTTCGACAATCGCGTCCTCCGGCGAGCAGGTCTTGACCTCGGTCGTCATCAGACGCTCGACGGGAAGCGCCGTCACCAAGTCTCCGTGTTGAGCCATGCCGCGGATCACGTCGCGCTCGGAGATTATCCCGGCGAGGCGGCCCTCGTCATTGACCACCGGGGCGGCGCCGATTCGGTTTACGCTCAGCACCTTGACGAGCGCGGCGACGGTGTCGCGCGGCGCTACGGTGACGACCTTGTGGCCCTTGATCTCCAGGACCGCGGAAACCTTGGTTGCCATTTTTGCGATCTCCTGGGTGTGATTCGTCCGGCCCAAGACAAGTCTGCGCGCGCGGCAACTCAAGGGTCAAGCAGGGGTTTCAGACGACGCCCCGAACCCGGGTTCCGAGGCAAGGGCGCTTAGCTCAGCGGTGGAGCATCGACCATAGACGCCGCGGGCGCAGATTCAAACGGTTGGAGCGCACCCGGTAAGACGGCCGGACAAGCATCGATTATTGCGTCACTGCTGGATTATCGCCGCCTCGCTGACGAAGCGCGGCGTCAAGCACGGCTGCCAGTGTGTCCAGCGTAACCGGCTTGGCCACATACTCGTCCATCCCCGACTCCAGGCAGCGTTCGCGCGCGCCTTCAAGGGCATGCCCGGTCATCGCGATTATGGTGGTGTGCCGATCGCCGTTTTCGCGCCGCCGGATTTCGGCAGTAGTGGCGTAACCGTCCATCTCCGGCATTTCACAATCGAGCAACACGACCGGATACTGGGCGCTGGCCATTGCCGCCAGCGCCGGCTCACCACCGTCCACAGTGTCAACCAGGTACCCAAGCCGCTCGAGCTGTTTTTGCGCAACCTTGCGATTTACCAGGTTGTCATCGACGACCAGGATTCGCGTCGGGGCGGGGGATTTCCCATTTCTCGGCACCGCCGCAGCGGTCGGAGCCGCCAATTCGTCCTGCGGCCCGTGAAGGATCGGCGGCCCTGACGCGAGCAAGGCACAAAGCGTGGCGTGAAGATGGGACGGCTTGATCGGTTTGCTCAACCAGTGGCCGGAACCATCCCTTTCCCGGGCCACACCCATCATGATTAGAGGAGTTTTCGCCAGGCGCGGATCCAGTCCGATCGTGCGCGCAAGTGTGGCCCCATCCATGCCGGGCATTTGGGCGTCGACCAGAATAACGTCGAACGGCTGCGTACCGGCGGATCGCTGCCGCAGCGCGGTCAGCGCTTCATCACCACCTTGGACGGCGTCAGCGATCATCCCCCACGAGAGCATCGTATCCGCGAGCGCAGCGCGATTGGTCGCGTTGTCATCGACGATCAGGGCCGATCGGCCCGCGAGTGGTGATGTCCGCAGTATCTCCTCCCCCGCAGAGGCAGTCGGCAGGCCAAAAACCGCAGTCAAGTAAAATGTCGAACCCTCGCCCGATACGCTTTCGATATCGATCTTCCCCTCCATGCGCTCGGCCAGTTTCGCCGAGATCGTCAGGCCCAGGCCGGTTCCGCCGTACTTGCGCGTGGTTGACGCATCGGCTTGCGAGAAAGGGCTGAAAAGCGCGGCCTGCAAGGCCTCTGGGATACCGATTCCGGTGTCGCGGATGGCGAATCGAATTGTCACCTTGTCTGCGGTTCGCGCCTGGGCGGTCACGCTCACCGCGACCTCGCCGCCGGCGGTGAATTTCAAAGCGTTTCCGATCAGATTGTTCAACACCTGGCGCAGCCGATTGGGGTCGCCCGAAACGATTGCGGGCACGCCGCCTGCCACTGCCAGGACGAGCTCGAGACCTTTGCCGCGGGCCTTTTCGCCGAACGACTCGATCGTACTTTCGAGCACTGCCGACAGGTCGAAATCGATTCGTTCGAATACCACCTTGCCCTCGATCAACTTGGAAAAGTCGAGGATGTCGTTCACGATCGTCATCAGCAGGCGGCCGCATTCAGCGGCCGTCTTCGCGCATTCAAACTGTTCCGCGTTCAGACCGGATTCGAGCAGCAGTTCGTTCATCCCGATGATGCCGTTGAGCGGCGTGCGAATCTCGTGGCTCATGTTGCTCATGAACTCCGACTTGATCCGCACGCCCTCGAGCGCCGCGTCGCGCGCGCGGCTCAATTCCTGCTCGGCGTGTTTGCGTTCCGTGATGTCCACCGAGACCCCTTCGTAGTGGCCGATTTTGCCGGCGGCGTCGCGTACTACGTGAGCGCTTACCACGCACCAGACGATCGTTCCATCGGAACGGCGGAACTCCGCCTCCCGGTTTTCAACCACGCCATCGCGCGCGAGCAGGGCGTTAATCTGCGATCGCGCCTCTGGATGATTCCATAGCTCACTAACATTGACCCGCTTCAGGCTCTCCTCATCTTCGAATCCGAGCATCGCGACGAATCTCGGATTAGCCTCAATCACATTTCCCTCGCGGCTAATGATGAAGACGCCGACCGGAACGGTATTGAACAGATTGCGATAGCGCGACTCCGCCCGCTTGTGTTCGCGCCGCACTTCGGCGTCACGCAACTCGCGCTCGACCGCGGGCGCGAGCCGCGCCAGGTTGTCCTTCAAGATGTAGTGATGCGCGCCGGCTTTCATCGCGTCCACCGCGACGTTCTCGCCGGCGCTGCCGGAGACCAGGATGAAGGGCAGGTCGAGTTCTTTGTCCTGCAACAGCTTCAGCGCGGCGAGCCCGCTGAAACGCGGCATCGCGTAGTCCGAAATGATCAGGTCCCAGGACTCTCGCGCAAGCGCCGCTTCCATCGCCTCAGGCGTTTCAACGCGCTCGTAGGTTGGGTCGACGCCGGCGCGGCGCAGCGCCAGCACCATCAGCTCGGCGTCCTCCGCCGAGTCGTCGACTATCAGTAGGTGCAGCGCGGTCATGAACTGTTGGCCACGCCGTTGGGCGGCTTCTCGTTCAGAACCAGCCAGTAGAGGCCCAGTTGCCGAACCGCTTCGACGAACTGTTCGAAGTCAACCGGCTTGCGCACGTAGCTGTTGGCGCCCAAACCGTAGCCATGCACTATGTCCTGCTGCTCCTTGGAGGAGGTCAGGATAACAATGGGGAGACGCTTCGTACGCGCGTCCGCGCGCAACCTCGTCAGCACCTCGAATCCATCGAGCTTGGGCAGCTTCAGGTCGAGGAGAACGAGTTGCGGCAGGTCATTGGGATCACGTCCCGCATACAATCCCGACCCGAAGAGGTAATCGACCGCTTCCACGCCGTCGCGCGCCACCACGACCTTGTTGGTGATGTTGTTCCTCTGCAGCGCGCGAAGCGTGAGCGCCTCGTCGTCAGCGTTGTGTTCCACCAACAGAATTACCTGTTGTTCATGCATGTGCACGTCCTCCTTGTTGTTCCGCCAGCCCTGACCATCCGGAGGTGCGGCGCAGTCACGCACTGCTCGTCACACCGCTCGGCGGGTTTTCGTTCAAGACCAGCCAGTACAGGCCGAGTTGACGGACCGCTTCGACGAACTGCTCAAAGTCGACCGGTTTGCGGATGTAACTGTTGGCGCCCAGGTCGTAACCGTGCGCTACATCCCTCTGCTCCCGGGAGGAGGTCAGAATAATCACCGGGATAGTCTTTGTCCGCTTGTCCGCGCGCAGCCTAGCCAGCACATCGAATCCATTTAGCTTTGGTAGCTTCAGATCGAGGAGCACGATTTGTGGCTGACCGTTGGGATCGCGCCCCGCATACGGCCCCGTCCCGAAGAGGTAATCGCACGCCTCGACGCCGTCGCGCGCCACCACCACCGTGTTGGTGATATTGTTCTTCTTCAAAGCGCGGAGTGTCAGCGCTTCGTCGTCAGCGTTGTCTTCCACCAACAGGATGACTCGTTGTTCATGCACTCGGATGTCCTCCCTCATGTTCTGAGAGCGTAAACGAAAAGGTCGCACCCTTGCCCACGGCCCCTTCGGCCCAGGTTCTGCCGCCGTGACGCTGGATGATCCGTCGCACCGAGGCGAGTCCGATTCCCGTACCGGGGAACTCGGTGGCCGCGTGGAGCCGCTGGAAGGTGCCGAAAAGCTTGTCGACGTAGGCCATGTCGAAGCCGGGGCCGTCGTCGCGGACGAAATAGACCGGGGCTCCATCCTCACGCGATATGCCGAGTTCGATCCTTGCCTGCGGCTTATTCATTGTGAACTTCCAGGCGTTGCCGAGTAGATTCTCGAGCACCACCCGCAGCAGGCGCGAATCGCCATGGGCGATGACGTGGTCGCCAACGACGCATTCGACCTGGCGCTCGGGGTCCCCGCTCTGGAGGTCCGCCAGGACAGCGTTCGCCATCGCACTGAGGTCCACGACCTCGTAGCGCATCTCGGTACGGGTGACTCGCGCCAGGTTCAGGAGATCGTCGATCAACTGCGCCATGCGTTTGGTTGCCGCCCGGATCCGGTCAAGGAGGCCCTTCCCCTCCACATCAAGCTGACCGGCGTAGTCCTCGACCAAGGCCATGCTGAAACCATCGATACTGCGCAAGGGCGCGCGCAGGTCGTGCGACACCGAATAGGAAAAAGCCTCCAACTCCTTGTTGGCGGCCTCGACCTGTACGGCATGCCGTTGCTGCGACTCGTTCAGCTCCCGGACGGTATCCTCGGCCTGCTTGCGGTCGGTGATGTCGCGAATGGCGCTGGAGACCAGTCTCCCGTCATCGGTTTCGATCGGGCTGAGACTAATCTCGACCGGGAATTCGCTCTGGTCCTTGCGCAGGCCATACAGTTCCAGGCCGGCGCCCATCGGACGCACCTTGGGGTCGGCGAAGTACTGGCTGCGCTGCTGTGGATGTTTGCCGCGAAAGCGTGGCGGCACCAGCATGTCCACGGTGTTGCCGAGCAACTCGGCGCGGGCGTACCCGAAGAGCTTTTCGGTCTGCGCATTGACCAGCACCATACGGCCGTCGTCGCCCACCAGCACCATCGCGTCGGGCGCGGTTTCGAGCAGCGCGCGGAAGCGGGCGTTCAGTTCGCTGACTTTCTCCTCGGCCCGTTTGCGGTCGGTGATGTCGCGAATCGCGCTGGCGACCAGCCTTCCATTATCGGTCTCGATTGGGCTCAGGCTAATCTCGACCGGGAATTCGCTACCATCCTTGCGCAAGCCATAAAGTTCCAGGCCGGCACCCATCGGGCGCACCTTGGGGTCGGCGAAGTAGCGGCCGCGATGGTGCGGATGCTGGTCACGAAAGCGGTGCGGCACCAGCATTTCAACCGTGTTGCCGAGCAACTCGGCGCGGGCGTAGCCAAAGAGCTTTTCAGTCTGCGCATTGACCAGCACCATACGGCCGTCCTCGGCCACCAGCGCCATCGCGTCGGGCGCCGTCTCGAGCAGCGAGCGGAACTGGTCGTCGGCCTTCTTGCGGTCCACGGCAGTTTGCTTCAAGCGGTTCGTCGTCAGGCCGGCGTAGCCGCCGACCAACAGCAGCCAGGTAAAGATGACGGTCCCCCCGATTCCCATCACCATCGCACTTCGATGTAACGTCCTGCGGGCGTTTGCCGTACGCTCGCTCAAGAGCGCTTGTTCAGCCACGGCCATCGGGTCGAATTGCGCGCGGAGCTGGTAAAGGTCGGCGCCGAGCTCGACGAAAATCGGCGCGCCGAGTGCGTCCTCGCGACGTATCGTCGAGGCTGACTGAGCAGCGTCGCGCGCGAGGGTCGCTACGCGCCGCGCGGACTGGTCGACCTGATCGAGCCGACGCTGCTGGAAGGCGTTATCCTCAGTGAGGACGCGCAGCGCCGCGGCTTTGCGCTGGAGTTCGGAAACACTTGCCGCAAGCTGGTCCAGGTTTTTCCGATCTCCGCTCTGGAAATAGCTTTGTAGCGCGGCTACCGAAGCGAACGTATCTCCGCGGGCCGCGTCCAGCGTTCTGAGAACCTGCTCGGTGTGAGTTACCCAATCGACCCGATTGTAGTACTGGTCGATGTCGTTGTAGGAAGCCAGCGCCACCGCGCCCGCGGCCACGATCGCAATCGCGAAACCCACCACAAGGTACCAGCCTTCGTTCGTCTGCGATGAGAGCTTGGTCCCGGTCATAAATTGCGATTTTGCGAGCTCCTCAAGTGATCATTGAATGTACGACTCAAGAGTTGTGCCGCCAGGCACGCATACTTTGGCCTTCTACGTTTTGCTGTGACGATCTGTCCACGGCAGGTTGGGCAGCTTGGGCAATTGGATGACGCCGGCGGCATCAATTTGCCACGACCAGAGTTCCGCGCGATCAGCTCGCGACTCAGTGCGAATGAGCTTGAAAAATCCGCAGGCTCCGTGAACCGTGCGTCCTGTTCTCCACAGAACCACCGCGGAAGATATCGCCATAGTTTATGGTCTATGCTCGATGTAAACTGAGTGGGGTCGGGATCGACATAGGAATCGAGTCCCGACCTGATCAAGCCCTACCGTGGCTCTTTCGCTCGCTTTCGACCACGTTCCGCTAGACCATCGAACTGTCTCGACAGCAAGGCTTGCGGCGGTCTTTCTTTTAGATCCCGGATGGCTTGAAAAAGGACCTGCCGCCAATGAAATGGAGTCAGCTACTGAATCCGCCAAAGGGAGTAGGACGTTTGAGCTTGCTCGCCGGCTACGTTGCGGGTGAGGTCTGTTCGCTGTATGGGATTTTCATCGCGCACACCATGAATCCGGTGAGTTATCGTATGGTCGAAAATGATCTCGACCTTCGAGCAATGTACGGCAGGTATCAGGAAATTTACAATCTGGATGGACTGGCATTCACCCTGATAACGTCGTTCGCCGTGTTCGCGATAGCACTATGCGCCGTACGAGGAATCGCCTGGACGATCAGAGAGGGATCGTTAACACCCTGACTCGCGATCCCTGCCGGAACCGTGTTTCGCGCACGCGCTACAGATCCTTGTCGCTCTTGACGAACCGCATCCCCGACGCGGCCATCGAATGGCCCAGTTCGACGTCGGTGAGATGCTTGAGGTTCTCAGTGTCGTACACGTTGAGCGAGTGCCACTGGCCGCCGCAGTAGAGCTTCTTGCCGTCGGGATGGATCAGCGGGACCGCCTGGCTGTTCGCCAGCGAAACCTGCGCCTCTCTTTTCCGGGTCTTGTAGTCGACCTTCCACAGATCGTTCCACACGAAGTATGCCTTGTGCAGATCAGGCGCGGTGCCGATTCCTTCGACCGTGTACCAGTTCTCGACGAACGGCTCGAGTTCGGCAATCTGCAGCGTCGGGTTCTTCTGCTTGAGGTCGATAACACCGAGCGACAGCGTGTCGCTGTCGGTTATCGAGTCTTCGACGATGATCGCGAAACTGAGTACGTAGTCCTGCTCCTGGTAGTTAGCGAGAATCGGCAAGCCGTAGGTCGCGCGAATCCCCGTGATATTACGATGGGCGAGCGGGATCGTGCCCAGCCGGTGGCCGTCCTCGGAATCGAGCACCAGGATGTCCTGGCCGATGCAGAAGGCGTAGATCCGCTTGCCGTCGGGCGAGAACGCGAACGACATGGTTTGCTCCGGCGCGGGGATCGTCTTCACCACCTGGTTGGTGGCGGTGTCGAACACGCGGAAGCGCGGCTCTTCGTGCTGATAGCGGCCGAGGCTTTGTTTTAGCGGCAACTCGTAGATGTAGAGCCGATCGCCCTTCGGATTCAGGTTGGTTGCCTCGACCCGCACGATCTCGGTGTCGTTCGAGAGCTTGTACGTTGCGACCTGCTTGCCCTGCTCCAGGTCCACGACCGCCACGGCCTGGTCAAGATTGGTCGTTGCATAGGCGTAGCGCGGCGCGGCCGGGTTGGTGGCGATCGCCAGCACCGGCCCCTGGCCCTCCAGCGCGATGGTCTTGACCACCTTGTCGGTGCTGGTGTCGACGACCTCGACGTTATTGGGCAGCGTGCCGACGACCACGTACCACTTGGCCGACGCGCTGGTAGCCCACATCGCCAGGGCGAGTCCCACGACCCACGAACAGCCCACTCGCAGATGCCGAGTGTCTCGCTTGGTAACTTTCACCGGAATACCATCCTCCGGGGCTGTCTCCCCGGTCTCGCGGCCGTGACTTTTCGTGCCCTGGCGAAGGTGGAATGCGCCGAGACTGAGCTAAATCCGATGCTCCAACTTCGGCAGAATTCGGGTTTCCGAGCAATTTTAGACGCGCGTGTCTGGCGCTTGCTCCTTGCCGCAGTATTATCCAGGCCGCCCGCTCTTTGCAAAAGCTCCGGGCGCTGACTTGACCCCACGGCGCGCGGTTCCTACTATCCGCGTCGGGACACTTGAGTCCGAAGAGGCTTCCCTCCATGGCTGACGCATCCGACTCGCATCGGCGCTACCTGAGCGACGAACAGATCGACGCCTACCGGCGCGACGGCTATGTCGCGCTCACCGGCGTCATCGACGCCGAGCGTATCGGCGAGCTTCGCGGGGTGACCGAGCGATTCGTGGACCGTTCGCGGGCGATTAGCGCGAGCGACGATCTGTTCGACCTCGACCCGATCCATTCCGCGCAAACCCCTACGCTGCGCCGAATCAAGAATCCCGCCGACAACGATCCCTTGTATCGATGGGTTGCTTTCGAGTCGCCGATTCCCGATATCGTGGCCGAGTTGATCGGCCCCGACGTCAAATTCCATCACAGCAAGCTCAACCTCAAGGGTGGCCGGGTCGGAGCGCCCGTCGAATGGCATCAGGACGCCGCCTTCTATCCGCACTCCAACGACGACGTCCTCGCGGTGGGCCTGCTGCTGGACGACGCAACCGCCGAGAACGGATGCCTGGTGGTACTGCCGGGAAGCCATCGCGAAAGAGTCCACGAGCACTACGATGACGGCGGACGCTTCATCGGACGGATGCGCGAGGAGGATATCGGCCGCTTCGACGGCCGCAAGGGCCAATTGCTCGAATTGCCCGCCGGCGGCATTCACATCCATCACTACCGGCTGATTCACTGGTCCGCGCCCAACACCTCTGCGGACGACCGCCGCCTTCTGATCAACGCATACAGTGCTGCAGACGCGATACCGCTCAGCGCAGATCCGACGAAGACACGATTTTTCGGTGCGATAGTTCGCGGCCGCGCGCCGCTTAGCGTCCGGCGCACTGCGGGAGATATCCGCCTGCCTCCCGATTTCAGCAAGGGCTACAGCTCCATCTACGAGCTCCAGACTCAGGCCGACAGTTAGTCTCGCGACTGCGCCTCATTAACCGCTTGACGCGACACAAGCTACCGCTCTCCAGTAGTCAATCGCGCACCGCGGCCTGGATACTGGTCGCTCTCTATCTCGGTGGACTCGCTATTTCGGCGTCGCTGCGTACCCAGAGCGATCTGATTATCTACCGAGACGCTGGCATCCACGCCGCCGAGCACGCTCCGATCTACAACTTTCACGATCCGAGCCCTTTTCAATACGCCCCCGTATACGCCGTGGCTTTTATTCCATTGGGCTGGCTTCCACTGCGCGCGGCGCAGCTTTTGTGGTTTCTGATCAGCACGGCCTTGGCTTTGCCCGCACTGATCCTGGGGACGAGCCGTCTGCTTTTTGGACGCGGGTTTGAGCTTCGCGGGGAACTTATCATCGTCCCGTTGCTGCTTTGCGCGCGATTCATTCAGCCCAATTTCGATCACGGCCAAATCAACCTGCTCCTGATGGCGATGATAGTGTGGGGGCTCGCGTTTGCGAATGAATCAAGGCCGATAGCGGGCGGAGCGCTTTTGGCAGCGTCGATGCTGGTTAAGCCGATTGGCTTGCCGGTGATATTCTACTCACTCGGCCGTGGGCGCCTCTTGTTTTTCATCTCGCTGTTGTTTGCCGCTATCGCGCTTTTGTGGCTACCGTCCGTATTCATAGGTACTGGATACGCCTTCCACGAGACGACAGAGTATATCAGAAGCCTCACAACCCGCGTTCCGCATCTCTCGCACGATCTCTATAACAAGTATAATCAGTCGGCCGCCGCGATCGCGGTGCGATTATTCGCGCCAAAGGACGGCCGAGGATTGTTCAGCCCGGGCACAGCGGCGACCGCCGGGTTTGTCTTCCAGCTTGCGCTGTCGACCGCCGTTGTCGTCTGGATATTGGTCCGCCGTAGCGGCTTGACCGGATATGATGCGGGGCTATCGCTGGCGGCACTTTTTTGCACGATGCCCGCGTTTTCACCGGTCTCCTGGCTCGAATACTACATGGCGCTCGAGGTGCCATACATGGCGCTGACGTTCATCGCCTGTTCCGATGCCGAGGGAAGTCGTGCCCGCGCATTTACGGCGCAAATCGTGCTCGCCGGCGCACTAATCTTGAACCTCAGCACCCGACTATTCGAGCCGCTCCTATACTGCGGCGCCGAATATTTTGGCTCTCTGGCGATGCTGGCGGCGGTCCTTGCCCTGACCGGAACAGACAGGCGATCGCGAGCAAAAGGCCCAGCCGAACCGGCCTTCGTCGCTGGTTCTACTTGACCTTAGGCAGGCTCACGAACACCGCGGCCGCCACGACCGAGGTCCACAGCCCTTCGCGATCGCCGATCGCCGACTGCGTGACGTTGCGGGTTGTTATGATCTTGTCCGACACTTTCCAGATGTCCTTGCGCTCGTCGTAACTGGCGTTGGGATCGAAGTCGACGCCCAGGATGGTGGCGAGCATCGTGGCCGCGAGGTCTTCGGCATAGTCGCCGGCTTTCTGGTCGGTCTCGCCGAAGCTCTTGTGCTCCGAAAGGTAGCCGTACTGATCCTTGTCGGCCGGGATCGCGAGGCCGACAGACGACGCCATCAGGCGATGCGGTTCGTTGGTGGCGTTGTCGTACATAACGGCGTAAACGATCTGGCCGGGTTTCAGATGCTTGAGCCCCTCCTGGATCGGAATCACTTTGCATCCGGGAGGAAAAATCGAACTCACCCGCACCAGGTTGTACTCCGCGATGCGGGCGTCGCGCAGCGCCAGCTCGAATGAGGTGAGCTTCTCGCTATGCCGTCCCACGCCCTTGGTCAGAAAAATCGCGTCTCCGATCGGCCCCATCTATTTTTACCCCGCTTCGCGCGGCGCCATTTCGCAAACCGCACTGCATCAATTTTTAAAAAAAGCTGGCGGCCAAGCGTAAGCGCGCCGCCATTGCCGCGGCATTACGTCCGTGTTTCAGTCCGATGATCGCGACGCCGCCACTTTGTGGATACATTGCGCCAAGCGATCCCGCAACAGGGGTCGCCGATTCGGCTTTCGTGTTAATCGGCGAATTTGCCGCAGCGACGCGAAGTGTGGTAACGCGGCGTTAGCTCGATCGCGATCTCTGCGCGATCTTTGATGGAGGACTCGAGGAATGATTTCGCTCAAAGATTACACCGCGCATGACGGACTGGGACTGGCCGAACTGGTCGCTCGCAAGGAGGTGACGCCCGACGAACTCGGCGCGGCCGCGTTCGAGGCGGTGGCAAAGGTAAATCCCCGGATCAACGCGGTGTTGCATACAATTCCGAAGGAGGCCGCCGCCGAGATTCGCGCCGGCCTTCCTCGCGGCCCATTCACCGGCGTCCCGTTCCTGATCAAAGAGATCGTGCTGCACGCCAAGGGCGTCCGCTGCGAGATGGGCTCGAAGCTCGCGCAGGGCTACGTCCCCGACGCTGACACTGAATTGATGGCGCGCTTTCGGCGCGCCGGCTTCGTGCTCGCCGGCACCACGCAAACGCCCGAGTTCGGCTACAACCCGACCACCGAGACCCGCGCGTTCGGCCCGGTGCATAATCCATGGGACCTCGGGCGCAGTCCCGGCGGCTCCAGCGGCGGCTCGGGAGCGGCGGTCGCAGCGGGTATCGTACCGATCGCTCACGCCAACGACGGCGGCGGATCGATTCGCATCCCGGCCTCGTGCAACGGCCTGGTCGGGCTCAAGCCCTCGCGCGACCGCATCCCGTCGGGCCCCGACTACGGGGATCTGCTCTGCGGCCTGGCGTGCGAATTCGCACTGACCCGCAGTGTGCGCGATGCCGCCGCGCTGCTCGACGCCGTGGCCGGCCCCGACCCTGGCGCACCGGGCCATCCTGTGCCTCCCGCCCGCCCCTACCGCGAGCAAATCGGCACGCCGCCGAGCCGCCTGCGTATCGCATGGACGACCACGCCGGCCTCAGGAGCCAAGATCGACCCGGAATGCGAAAAGGCCGTGCACGAGACGGTGCGCTTGCTCGAAAGTCTCGGCCATACGCTGATCGAGGATCGCCCGCGCTACGATTGGGACGCGTTCCTCGAAAACGTAAACGTCATTTGGGGCGCTTTCGGCGTCGCCTCGATCGATTTCGCGTCGGCGATGACCGGCCGCAAGCCGGGGCCGGACAACCTCGAAGCGGTCACGCTCGCCTCCTACGAAGACGGCAAGCGTTACTCTGCGATCGATCTGCTCAACGCGATGACGCACTGCAACCTGGTGTCGCGCCAGGTCGGCCCTTTTTTCGAAAAAGTGGACGTGCTCGTCACACCGACGATCGCGCGCCAGCCCGCGCCACTGGGTGAGCTCAATCAGAATCGCGAGGGGATGACCGCGATGGAATGGACGCGGCAGGTTTTCTCCTACGTGCCCTTCACGCCACTATTCAACGTCACCGGCCAGCCAGCCATCTCGCTACCGCTGCATTGGAGCGCCGATGGGCTTCCGGTCGGAGTGCAGATAGCCGGGCGTTTTGGCGACGAAGCGACGCTGCTCCGACTGGCCGCGCAGCTCGAGCAGGCGCGTCCGTGGGCGGCAAAACGGCCGCCGATACACGCGGCCGCCTGAATAGGCTGTTGCGAGTGGCGATCTAACTGTGAGGTGATACTAACTAGCCACGGATGAGTACGCACGCGGAGCATAGCGGACTCGACGAGCGATTCGACCCGTTTAGCGAGTCGTATCTTTCGGATCCGTACGAGTTCCTCGCCGAAGCCCGCGCGGCGACGCCGGTATTCTACAGCGCGAGGCTGAAGTATTGGGTGATCACGCGCTATCACGACATCCGGCAGATCTTCGAGAACCCGAGACTGTTCTCGGCCAGCAACGCGCTTTCGCCTCTGAAGCCCGCGTGCCCGGCCACGGAACAGATTCTCGCCGACGGCGATTTTCGTCCCGTGCCGACGCTCACCAACGTCGATCCGCCCGCGCACACTCGGGTGCGGAGGCTCGCCAACGTCGCGTTCAAGCCACGCCGCGTCGCGGCCATGGAACCGTTCATCCGCGACCTCGTGGTCAAGTTCGGCGAGGAACGCCTGGCGCGCGGGAGCGCCGATCTGATTCGCGATTTCGCGTGGGAGCTTCCCGCCCTGGTCATCTTCCGGATCCTGGGCGTTCCCGACGAGGACGTGCCTCGTATCAAGGCGGGCGCGGAGAGCCGCATCCTGTTCATGTTCGGCCACCCCAGCGACGAAGAGCAATGCCGGCTCGCGCGAGGAATGGCGGCGTTCTGGCGCTACGCCGAGGAACTGGTCGCGGCGCGCGCCAGGGAACCGCGCGAGGATTTCACGAGCGACCTGCTGCTCGCGCGCGATGGCGAGTTACCGGCGCTGACGCATCCGGAGGTCACGACGATCGTCTATGGCCTGCTGCTCGCCGGTCACGAGACGACCACCAATCTCCTCGGCAACGCGTTTCGGCGCCTGCTCAGTGATCGCTCCGCGTGGGAGGATCTTTGTCGCGATTCTTCGCTTATTCCGAACGCGATCGAAGAAGTATTGCGCCTGGATTCGTCGGTGATCGCGTGGCGGCGCAGGACGAGGCAGGCGACCGAAATTGGAGGGGTGCCGGTCCCGGCCGAGGCGGACTTGCTCCTTTTGCTCGGAGCGGCCAATCGCGATCCCGCGGTGTTTGAAGATCCCGACCGTTTCGATATCCGGCGTGCAAAGGCTCGCGATCACATCTCGTTCGGACATGGTGCGCACTTCTGCCTCGGTGCGCCACTTGCGCGCCTGGAGGCACGCGTCGTATTCGAGGAATTCACGGCGCGTTTTCCGAGGCTGCGTCTCACGGCGGGTCAGACGCTGCGCTTCTCGCAGAACATTTCGTTCCGCGGCCCGCTGTCACTACTCGCGCAATGGGACAGCAAACAATGACGCCGAGGCGGGGTCGCTGCACTCTGCCGAGTGCCTGACAGGCCTCAGGTTCCGCTGAGCCCTGATTTCTTCTTAAATACTCAAACCAGGAACGTCAGATTGTCGATCGGCTCGTCATTGTTCAGCAGCAGTACTTTCTTGAGCGCAATCCGGAAGCTCTCACCCGCCGGCCGCAGCGTATGTAACATCCGGGCGGCGAAGATATCCTGCTTCGATCGCCGCAATTCCGCGATTATGCAGTTGGACTCGACTACGTAGCCGCCTTCATTTAGCCGCACCTCGACGTTCGAGATCAGCCGCCGCGTCCGCGAGCGCGGTTGCTGCGCCCACGCCGCTCCGCTCGTGAGACGGTAGATCCGCTCCGCCAGCCGCGCGCGATTATCATAAATTATCATCGCCTGACGCGCCGGGTCGGCATCGTCCGTATTGCACGGCACCCAATACAGTCCATCTTCGGTCCACAGCGCGAGCCATTCGTCATAGAGATGCTCGTCGATCAGCTTCGCCTCATAGAAGAGGAACTCCTCGACGCGCTCCCGCAGGCTTCCCATTTCAATCGCTCCGGACTAGTCCACCGCCACGAGCCGCATGGTCTCGAGGCTTTCCCCCTGGTCTTCGCGGCCAGTCATCAACCGTTTCCATTCGCGCCAGATTCCGCGCTGCGTCACCTCATCGGTCACGTGGCCGACCCGCGTCCCATCGGGTTCACGGCGTTCGCGATGCATCCCGCGCGACAGGATCAGCCACGGATCGAGATCGTTGCGGAATCCGATCTGCATCCGCTCGAACATCTCGAGGTCATCCGGCGCGCCGAACCCCGCCGGTCCGAAAAAGCTCTCATGGCCACGCAGGCGCCATTGATTCATCTCCGGCTCAACCCCTTTCAGCAGCGTCGGATAGAGGTACACTTCGGTCTGATCGGGGCCGATCGGCCGCACGACTCTTAGCTGCACACCGATCATCACCAGGTTCGGAAATACCAGCAGATGAGTGCCACCGCTGTTGATTATCTCTTTCGCGCGCGCCTCGCCGTAACGTGCAACCATCGCTTCCTGGTATTTGCCGGCGCCCTGCACCACATTCAACACCTGTCCATCGCGATTGCACTCGCGATAGTCGAGCATCACATGGCCATGGCCAAAATCGCGCGTCACCGCGATCGAACTGCCGCCAAAATGGCGCGTCGGGGTCTTGATCCCTTGCCGCCCCATCATCCCAAAAAAACTCTTATGCACGAAATTTGGATGATACCCATCCATCGAATTTTCGATCTGCAGCTTCCAATTGCCGCGATAGTTGTACTTATGAATCCCGCCGCGCGCGTCGATCTCACCGATCGGCGACAAGTCGGCGAAAAGGTCGATCTGCTCGCTTGCCTTACCCAGATGTTCCTTGAGACTGATTCCCTGCGGCGCGATACTGCCGAAGATGAACCCCCGATAGTTCGCTATCCGCGGTAACGGGATCAGCCCATAGTCCTCTTTGCGCAACGAGTGATCGTATCCCTCCGGATAGCTCACGGAGGCGAGCTTGCCGTCATTGCGGTACATCCAGCCGTGATAATCGCAGCGGAAAAACCGCGCATTCCCGCGCTCGCTCTGGCAGACTGTGTTCGCCCGATGGCGGCAGCGATTCGATAGGAGCCTCACCTCGCCGTCTTCGCCGCGCACCATGATAATCGGGTAGCGTCCGACCCACGCCAGCCGGTAATCGCCCGGCTCCGGAATCTCGCTGGCATGACCGACGAAGACCCATCCGCGATGGAAAATTCTTTCCATCTCGTCTTCGAAAATTTGTTGGTCGATATAGACGCGGGAATGGACTCGGCTTTCCCGCACGAGGGCGTTGTAATCGACGGGCCCGTTCGTTGCCATCGCCATACCCTCCCGAAGAGCGCTTGGTCTTCAGTTATCTGAATCCATCTTCACGTATACACCAGACAGCCTGCCTTTTGCACGTTTCAGCCTGGCCCCTCATCCAAGGCGCGCGATTCGCGCGACCACGCGATCGACGAAGGCGCCCGCCGATCCCAGGTACGCCGCCGGATCGGTCAGGCGATCGATTTGCTCGTCGCTAAGATGCGCGCGGACCTCGGCGTCATCGCGCAACGCCTGCGCAAGGGTTTTGCCTTCGGCGATCGCGCGATCCGAAACGCGCTGGAGCGCATGATGAGCCGCCGCTCGGCCCATCACCGGCACAAGCCCGGTCGAGACCGCCTCGGCCATGATCAACCCCCCGCCAAGATCCAGGTTGCGGCGCATCCGCGCCGCATCGATCGTCATCCCGGAGGCGATCGCGAGCGCATGCGCCATCGCACCCGCGCAAAGGACGAAGCATTGCGGCAGCGCGAGCGCCTCGGACTGCCACGGACCGGTTGCGCGCTCGTGGTCCTGCGCCATCGCGGTCAGCATCAAAGGCACCAGTGCATGCACGCCGCGCGCGGCGGCGATGATGTATTCGGCGGCGACCGGGTTGCGCTTTTGCGGCATCGTGCTCGAACCGCCGCCGCCCGGCGCGTGCGGCTCGAAAACCTCGGCCACCTCGGTCTGCATCAGGAGCGAAACGTCGAGCGCGAACTTGGAGAGGCTGCCGCACACCAGTCCCAGCAGCGCGACAATTTCGGCCACGGAGTCGCGCGCGACATGCCAGGGCAAATCCGGCACGCCGAGGCCAAGCTCGTGGGCGAGTGCCTCGGCCACCGCCACTCCGTTCGCGCCGAGCGCGGCGAGCGTTCCCGCGGCGCCTCCGAATTGCACGACCTGGCCGCGCAGCGCCGCCTGGTCGAGGCGTTCGACGTGAGCGGCTAGCGGCGATGCCCAGACCGCACACTTGAGTCCAAAGGTTATCGGCACCGCGTGCTGCAAGTGCGTGCGGCCGGCCATCGGCGTGTCGCGATACTCGCTCGCACGGGTGGCCAGCGTGCGCGCGAGCGCCACCAGGTCGCGGCGCAGATACTCGAGCGCGCGGCGCATCTGCAGCACCAGGGCGGTGTCGAGAATATCCTGCGTGGTCGCTCCGAGATGGATGTAGCGTGCGGCCTGTTCGCCCGCCACGCGGCCAATCTCGCTCACAAGCGCGGGCACCGGGACGCCGGTTTCGCGGGTGCCCGCGGCGATCCGCTCGATCCTCAGGTTCTCGACGTGCGCCGCTTTCGAAATCGCCTCGGCGACCTGTTGCGGCACCAGGCCGAGCTTGGCTTCAGCCCGCGCCAGTGCGGACTCGACGTCGAGCATCAACTGAAGCTGCGTCACGTCGGAAAAGAGCGCGCGCATCTCGGCCGTTCCCCACAGCGCGCCGTAAATTTCCGAATCCGCCGGATGAACGCTCATCGGTTCTGCCCGAGCGATTGCAAGCGCATCGTCTTATACGTCGAGGAACACGGTCTCGTTGTCGCCCTGCAACACAATATCGAAGTGCAGGACGCGCTCGGCCGCGCCGGCGGTCGCGGCGCGCGCGATGAGCGTGGCGCGGCGATCGGCGGGCAGTGCGCTCAGGAGCTGGTCGGTCTCGTTGAGCGGCTCGCCGGGAAAATAAATCCGCGTGACGAGTCGCTTTAGAAGACCGCGTGCGAAAATCGACACGTTGATATGCGGCGCCTGCGGCGCGTCATCGCTGCCCGGTACCGGACCCGGTTTAACCGTGCGCAGGCGGAAACGTCCATCAGGGCCGGTGGCGACACGGCCGAAGCCGTGGAAGTTGGGATCGAGCGGCTTGTCCTCCTGAAGATCCTCCGAATGGTCATAACGGCCGGCGGCGTTGGCCTGCCACACCTCGATCATCGCGTCGGTGATCGGCGCGCCGTCGCCGTCGAGCACGCGCCCCTCGATCGCGACGCGTTCCCCAGCCGCGCCGCGCGCCGCCAGGTCATTCCCTACTTCGTGCCCTACTCGTGCCCTACTTCGTGCCATCCTTCGCGCAGCAGCGCGCGATGAAAAAACGGGCCGATGGTTTGCGATGGCGTCGCGCCGCGACTCATCTCGCGCCTCCGTCGAGTCCGCGTTCGAGAGGCGTCGCGACGCGGCCGCGCAGCACGATATCGAAACGATAGCCCAACGCGCGTTCGGGCACGGTCGCCTCGATATCAAACGCACAGACGAGCCGCTCGCGCGCCGCCGGGTCGGGCACGCTCAGGTAGATCGGATCGAGCTTGAGCAGAGGATCGCCGGGGAAATACATCTGCGTGATCAGGCGGGTCGCGAAGCCGGGACCAAAGAGACTGAAATGGATATGCTGCGGACGCCATGCATTGAAATGATTTTTCCATGGATATGCGGCCGGCTTAATGGTGGCGAAGCGATAGACGCCGTCGGCATCGGTCGCCACGCGGCCCACGCCGGAGAAATGCGGATCGAGCGGCGCGTCGTGCTGATCGACGTCGTGCGCGTAGCGGCCGGCCGAGTTCGCCTGCCAAATCTCGACCAGCGCGTTGGAGACCGGGCGCTCGCCCTCGTCGAGCACGCGGCCGGTCACGACGATGCGCTCGCCCAGCGCTTCGCCTCCAGCAAAGTGCGTGAGATCGCCGTCGCCGTCGCTCAACAGTTCAGCGCCGAGACGCGGCCCCGTGATCTCGGAGAGCGTATGCGCGATCCGAATCGGCGCTCGCCTGGGCGCCCGTTTGTGCGTACTCGTATAAGCGCCGTGGCCGTAGGGCGGATCGACTCCCTCTGCCGTGCGCCGGTAGCCAGGGAGCGTGCTCATTTTGGCTCTCCTTTTGGCCCCTGCCGCGTCGTCTCCATTGCGGCTTCAACGTCGTGGGCGTAGAGCCAGCTGCGCGAGCCGAGCCCGCTTAGCGCGGAGGAAAGGTTGGCGTCGCGCCTGCGCTGCTCCTCGCCATCGGGCATATGAAACGTCGCGGCGTTGTTCCGCGAACCGAGCTGGCATTGCGAAGCGCGCGGCTTCCGAATCGCTTCGTAGCGGCGAAGTGCGGCGGGAACGCCACCGACGTCCGCTGCGCCTAGGCATTTGGCTAGCACCGCAGCGTCCTCGACAGACTGTACTGCGCCTTGCGCCATGAACGGCAGCATCGCATGCGCCGCATCGCCGAGCAGCGCGACGCGCCCGACCACCCAAGTATCGAGGGGGTCGCGATCGTACAGCGCCCAGCGGTTGGTGATGTCGGCGGCGGCGATGATCTCGCGCACCTGGCGATGCCATCCTGCGAACTTCGCCAGTGCGTCGGCGATCTCGCCCTTCGCCGTCCACGACTCGACGCGCCATTCGTCGGGGACGACACCAACCCAATTGACGTAGCGGCCGGCGCCGACGAAGTAATGCACGAAATGGCGGTTCGGCCCGATCCATAAGTTCGACTTGGGCTCCATCCCGAGATGGGCGAGACGCGCTGCCGGCACCAACCCGCGGTAAGCGACGTTGCCCGAAAAACGCGGCGACTCGGGACCAAGGATCGCGCTGCGCACTGCGGAATGAATTCCGTCGGCCCCGATTATCGCATCGGCCTCGACAATCGATCCGTCCTGGAAGCTTGCCTCGACGCGATCATGACGCTCCGCAACACCAACGCATCGATGGCCGAGATGAATAAGCTTCGACGGCACCGCGGCGGCGAGCACCGCCAGCAGATCCGCGCGATGAAAATGATAGTAGGGCGCGCCGAAAAGCCGCACGCATTCGTCGCCGAGCGGCGACTGCATCAGGACGCGGCCGTCGTCCCAGCGGATGAATTCGAACGTAAGCGGCCGCACCCCGATCTGCTCGAGCGCTTCGCTCAGTCCGAGACGATACAGGATGCGCGTTGCGTTGGGGCTTATCTGAATGCCGGCGCCGACTTCGTGCAGCTCCGGGGCTTGCTCGAAGACCTCGACGTCGAGCCCGGCGCGAGTAAGCGTGAGCGCCGCCGTCAGGCCTCCGATTCCGCCCCCGACAACTATGACTCGCATGCTTCGCCTGCCTTTGTGATCATAGCGGGCGGCAAATCACATTGAGCACGGCCTGGCGGCGCTCTTCGCGCACCGCACGCAGCGCTCGCCCCAGTGCGGCGGGCAGTTCCTTCGGATCGCTCACCGCCTCGCCGTGACCGCCGTAGGCCTGCGCGAACATCTCGTATGCCGGCTGCATCCCGAAGCGCACGAATGGCATCTCGCCGGTCCGCATCGACCATCCTTCGGGATGCACGCCCTGGACGGCGCGATGCACCGCGCCCCATCCGCCGTTGTTCGCGATGATCGTCAAGGTCGGCAGGCCGAGCGCCGCCGAAGCCAGATGGCACGCGCTCGGCACGCTGAAGATGTAGCTGCCATCGCCGACTACCGCGACCACCGTCTTCTCCGGCGCGCCCAACTTGACGCCCAACGCCGCACCCACGCCCCATCCGAGATAGCCCGCGGTCGAGTGGCCGAACTGAGTGCCGGGACGGTCGAGCGTGATGTGGCGCAGGCTCAGATCATACTCGTTGATAAAAACCATCCGCTCGTCGCGCACGCGGTCAAGACAGTGGGCGAGCCATTCGAGCGTGACGTGCTGATGCTTCGCGGCCGCCTCGATCTCCGCCTGCGCCGCTGCGATTAGACGCCGATGCTGCTCGGCGATTCGCGTCGAGCGCTTCTCGATCGCTCCCTGATGCGCCGCGCGCATCGCGCCCAGCGCCTCGGTCAGCATCGGCAGCGCCACGGCAGAATCGGCCTGCACCGCGAGATCGGACGGAAAACCCCAGATCGGGTAACGATCGTAAATCGGGTTGACGCCGAGATGGACGACCTTGGTTCCGGCGCCGGGACTACGCAGCTGCGGAATCCACGGAACGTCGGTGTCGATCACGAAGATGAGATCCGTGTCGTCGAAGTAAGGCGCGGGATCGTAGCCGAGATGCAGTGGATGGTCGTTGGGAAAGTTGACGTATGCTGGGTTGGGATGCTCGACCACCGGCAGCGCGAACGACTCGGCCAGCGCGACCAGGCTCGCAACCGCAGCCGGATTGCGCCCCAGCATCCGCGTGATGATGAGCGGCCGCTCGGCGTCCGCGATCAGCCGCGACATCGTGGCCAGCGCCTCGGGCGACGGCGCCGGCGGCATCACCGGCGGCTCGAGTCCTTTGGGCGAGTAGCTGAATTCGCGATTGGCCTCGGCCAGCACTTCGCGCGGCAGGCTCAAATAGACCGGGCCGCGCGGCTCCGCCATCGCGACCGCGAACGCGCGGCGCATCACGGCTTCGAGCTGCTCGAAGTTGCGCAGTTCGTAGTCCCACTTGACGAACTCGCGCACGATCGAGCCCTGGTCGAACGACTCCTGGCCCCAATGGATCAGCGTGTCGCGGCTGCCGGGCATCCCGGCCTCGGTAAGCGGCGTGCGGCCGGCGCACAGCACCAGCGGCACGTTGGAGCGAAACGCATTCATCAGCGCGCCGAGCGCATTAGCCGTGCCCGGCGTGGTATGGACCATCGCCACGGCCGGCTGGCCGGTCGCCAGGTAGTAGCCGTGCGCCATGCTGACGACGCAGCACTCGTGCGCGACCATCATCGCGCGCAGCGCGGTCTTGCCGTCGACGATGCGTTTGGAAAACGCGTCGATGATCGAGGCGAAGTCCGTGCCTGCATTGCCGATCAGATAGCGCACGCCCAGCGCTTCGAGCATTTCGAGGAAGGCCTGTGCGGTGTTCTCGACCGCGACCGTCTTGCGTGTGCTCATCGTGATCGCCTGCGCCCCTGGGTATTCGATAGCGCGTCCCGCGCCGGGAAAAAAGCATACCCCGGAGCCGCTGCGCTTGCGACCCATCGGCGGCGCGGAGCTTTCGATGCGCGGAGCTTTCAATGCGCGTCGCGTTCGAAGGAAGATTGCGCCAAGATCGCGCCATGACGCGCCGCTTCACGGTCCCGCGCGGCTCTCGCGATGAGCGCGTTCTCGCGCGCACAATCCCGGTGGCGTTCGCGCTCGCGATAACTTCCATGGCTTGTGTCGCCTCCCCTGCCCTCGCCGATTCATCCGCGCCGAATTGGCGGACGATCGTGCTCAAGGGCGCCGCGATGCCGCAACTTGTCGGCAGCCCGGAGAGCCATCTGGAGGTGCTCGCGCTGCATGATGGACGCCTGGCGCCGATTCCCTTCCAGGTCGATGAAGTCTTGCTCGATGGCCGTTACGCGCTGCCCGACGGCCCCGAGCCGTTGTCCCGCGACAGCCCTGGAATTCTCGATCGCGACGATGAAGTCACGATGATGCTCGCCGACCTTGGCGACCGCGCATCGTCACTGCCGCGCAAACTTCCTCCCGATGCGCTCGAGATAGAAACGGTCGACGCTACGAGCGGTGCGCATCGGTATGCCTATATCGCGGCCGTTGCTTCGCCGCGGGTTAGCCCCGTTTCCTACGTCAGCTACGATCCGGCCCACAGCAGTATCGAGGGTGGGAGTTACCGGATGACGTTTCGCGGCGATTTTCCGATCGGCCTCGCGCTCAAGGAGGGCCGCGGTAATCTCTCGCCGAGCCTCATCGAAGGCTCGCAGGTGCAGGTGACAGCGCGGGTGCTGATACTGTTCAAGCTGCGGCTCAGCGCCAACGGTATGACGAATCGCGTGCTGGCGTGGCACAGCGGTCCGATCCGGCTTATCCGGCGCGTGAGCCATTCGGTGAAGCTGATCTTCGGAATCAAATCACCGCCCGTGCTCAGCGAAGAGATCTTCTACCGCGATCGTGCGGAGGATTCCTTCGCCGCGCGAGTGCTATGGCTGCCGCGCCTGTTCTTCAGCGACGTTCGGGTCTGCACGTGGTTCGATTTCGTCGGGCTCGATGGTTTCGCGCTGTCGTGGACGGGGATGGAATGGCAATCGCTGGAGCCCGGGACGAGGAGCGCTGTGGCAGCGGAGGTTTCGCGCGATCCGCCGGAGGTTAAATGGCTCGCGCTTAAGGGCGGCGGAAAGGTCGTGATGCAGACTTTCACGCCGTCACCTGATTTCGCGACACTTCGACGCCAGCTTTATTATTGCGACGGGGCCGCGGCGGCGGATACATCGCGGCAGCGTTCTTCGGATTGCGAGCGGCGGCGCGCTGCAAATCGGATACTTGATGACCGGATGGGAAAATCTCGCGCCGGGAACCCATCGAGTCAATTCGGTCCTGATGGTTATTCCCGACAGCGCCGAGCCGGACGCGGTCGTGCGTGAGCTTGAGATCGCGCCGCTCGTGAACGTCCGCCCAATGCGACCGTAGCCAGCGGTTCTCAGCGGATCGTTCCCAGCTGGCGCAGCAGCGGCATGATCTCGCGCTCGAAGCGCAGGGTGTCTTCGTAATATGAGAGAAACACCATCAGCACGCCATCCATGCCCGAGCGGTAGATCCGGTCGAGGCCTTCGGCGACCTGCTCGCGGGTACCGAAGATCGGCAAGGCGCCGCCGCCAAGGGCAAACATCTCGAGCGTGAAGTTGTCGAACGAGCCACTTTGCGGAAGCAGGCCGCGCGCCCAGTTTTCGGTGGCCTCACGATCCATTTGTTCCAGGATGCGTCGGCGTTCCTCGTTGGCCTCGCGCTCGGTCTCGCGCCAGACCACGAACGGATAACAGCAGCATCTGACGCTACGTCCGTGGCGCGCGGCGCGCCCTTGAAAATCGGCAGTCAGCCCGGCGCACGCTTCCAACGACGGCGGAGCGATAAAGGCCCAGTCGCACAGGCGCGCAACCAACTCGCGCGCCTCCTCCGACACGCCGGCGTTGGCGATTGGCGGATGCGGTTTCTGGGTCGGCTGCGGCATCACCCATCCGTCGCGAATCCGGTACCACTTCGATTCGTGGTTGAAGGTGCCGGGTTCGCAGGTCCACAGCCCCTTGATGATTTCGATATAGGCCGCGGTGCGTTCGTAGCGTTCGGTATGCGGCAGGACTTCGATCCCCATCATCCCGAACTCGCGCTCGCTCCATCCGCTGACGACGTTGAGGCCCCAGCGCCCTTTCCCGATATGGTCGAGCGTCGCGCCCATCTTGGCCGCGACCAGCGGATGGAAGATCGGCACGTGTACGGTGGAGAAGACCTGGATGCGCTCGGTGGTCGCGAGCAGTGCGCCGGCCCACGTCATGGTCTCGAGCGAGGTGCCGAGAAAATCGGTTTTGCCGCCGTAGCCTTTCCACTTGGCCACCGGAAAAAGAAAATCAAAGCCCGCGGCCTCGGCGGCGCGAGCGATCTGCGCGTTGGATTCGTAGGTCCAGTCGTCGGGCACCGGTTTGTACGTGCTAATCGAGTACGCGTTGCTGCAGTTGGGCATGAAGAGCCCCAGCCCCAGCGGCCCGCGTTGCTCTCGATCTAAAGGCGCCCGGCGCTCCAGCCACGGCTCGGCGAATCTCACCCATCACTTAATCACGCCTCGTGGCTCTAACTAACCTTGGCGAGCAGGTTGGCCATGTCGTCGGCGTGCTCCTCTTCCGTCTTGAGGATGTCCTCCATGAGGCGGCGCGTCGTCATGTCGTCATCGCCGAGCCATCGTATGATCTCGGAATAAGATTCGATCGCTACGCGTTCTGCGATCAGGTCCTCCTGGATCATCGTAATCAGGTTGCTATGACGGCCGTACTCGGAATGGCTGCGCTCCGGCAGCCCCTTGGGATCGAAGTTGGGCTCGCCGCCGAGCTGGGTAATCCGTTCCGCGACCCAATCCGCATGCTGCTGCTCCTCGCCCGCATGCTGGAGAAACTCGGCCCGCGCCGGCTCCGCGTCGAGCCCTTTGGAAAAGTAGAAATGCGACTTGTAGCGGAGGACACAGACGATCTCGGTTGCGAGCACGTCGTTGAGCACCTTGATGACCTGCGCGCGGTCGGCACGATAGCTTTCGGTGACGGCGCCGGACTGCATGTGCCGGCGCGCGCGTTCGCGCATCTTCTTTACGTCGGCGACGAAACGTTCCGGCGTAGCTTTGGCCGATTTTTTTTGCACTGCCATCGCGCTCTCCAAGTGATAGCTCGCTCGATGCTACCGCACTTCCCTGCTTAGCGCGTCCCGGACAGCCGGAAAAGATTCAGATCAGACGCCTCCGCGCTAGGCGATTGCAAGACGCTCGATCGCGCGCAAGATCCGGGCGCGGCGCTCCTTGGGATCGGGCGCGAACGATTCCGGCTCCAGTGCCGTCGCGGTCACGCCCGCCTTCGCGTATTCGGCAAGCCGCGCGCGGCAATGGTCGATACTGCCGAAGACATAAATCTCCTCCAGCATCCGGTCCGGCACCGCGGCCAGCGCGGCCTTGCGATCGCCCGCGTTCCAGGCGTCCGCGGCGGTCGTGGCCTCGCGCTCGAAGCCGATCTCGCGGAAGAAATTGTTGTACTGCGGCACGGTCATGTAGGCGGTCAGATGGCGGCGCAGTTCGGCGCGCAGCGCGTCGCTGTCGTCATCGACTGCTACAAAGATGCGGCAGACGACGTCGAGCGGCGCGTTCACGTCCTTGCCCGCGGCGCGCTGGCCCTCGCGCACGTGCGCGATCATCGCGGGCAGGGTCGCCGGCGTGATGAAGTTGGTGATGAGGCCGTCGGCGATCTCGCCCACCAGGCGAAGCATCTTCGCGCCCTGCGCGCCGAGATAGATCGGCGGCGGCGTGTCCAGCGTGACGTTCATGCGAAAGCCGCTGACCTGCACGGTCTTGCCCTTGAGCGTGACCTTTTCGCCTTTGAACGCGCTGCGAATTGCGGCGACGGTTTCGCGCACCCGGGTCACCGGATGCTCGAACGGCACGCCCATCCACTGCTGGACGATCACCCGCGACGAGGTTCCCAGGCCCAGGATGAACCGGCCGCCGGAAAGCTGCTGCACGGTCGCCGCCGACATTGCGATCAAACCCGGCGGCCGAGTGAAAACCGGCACGATCGCGGTGCCCAGCCGCATCTTGGGCGCGAGCATCGCCGCCGCCGCGAGCGGCGCGAAGGCCTCGGTCGCATACGATTCGAACGACCATGCGTCGACGTAGCCGCAACGCTCGGCAGTGCGCACCAGGTCGATGAAATGCTGGTTCTGAAAGGCTTCCAACGGGATCGTGATTCCCTGTCGCATCGTCATCTCGAGCTCCATTGCGCGGCGTCAAATAGAGGATGGCTCTTCGCGCGTCACGTCTTTTATTACATGGCGGCGCGCCTTGAGGCCATGCGTCGGCGCGGATTAGACGAACGCGTCTCACGGACCTCGATATCGCGGGGTTATATGTCGAACCGGCATCTCTGTATCACCTGGGCGAGCCGGTTTGCCGCTAAGCGGCGGCGCGAATAGGATGCGGCACTTGCGGCGCCTACCTCGGCGCCGCGCGATGCGTAAACGATGCGCGAGAGAGCTGACACCCGAAACGCATACGCATCGGCCGGGACTCCCGGCCGGCGCGAGCGCATCTCTGCGTTCGATCATGTTTTGCGCATCTTGCCGACCGAGCCGGATTCGCCGCAGGCCTGGGTGATCGCGTTCGCCGCGTTTCTCTCGATGTTCACGACATTCGGGGTGGTCTACAGCTTCGGTGCTTTCGTCAAACCGATGGCCGCCGAGTTTCATTCCAGCCGCGCAGCGATCTCGGCGGTCTTCTCGATAACCGCTTTCATCTACTTTATCTTCGGCGCCGCCGCGGGCCATATTTCGGATCGTATCGGGCCGCGTCCGGTGATGGTCGCGAGCGCACTCTTCATGGGCGCCGGCCTCGTGCTGACCTCGCGGATCAACCACCTGTCGCTAAGCTATCTCACCTATGGCATCGGCGTCGGGATGGGAGTCGCCTGCGGATACGCGCCGATGGTGGCGGTGGTGAGCGGATGGTTCGTGCGCCGGCGCAACACTGCCCTCGGCATCGCGGTTTCGGGCATCGGCTTCGGCACGATCGTGGGCGCGCCGCTGGCCGCGAAGTGCATCCCGCTCTACGGATGGCGCGCCACGTATATACTGTTCGGAGTGCTGAGCGCGTCGCTGCTGCTGCTCGCGGCCGCGCTGGCGAAACGCTCGCCGATCGCGCGCAGCAGGAGCGGACCCAGCACGGGCGAGGCGCTGCGGACGCCGGCCTTCATGCTGCTCTATGCGTCGTCGTTTCTGTGCTCGGTGCCGCTCTTCGTGCCGTTTGTATTTCTGCCCGCATTCGCGCGCGACCTCGGGGTCAGCGCGGTCGCGAGCGCCGCGCTGATCGGCGTAATCGGCATCGGAAGCGTATGCGGACGGCTGGGCCTGGGCACGCTAGCCGACCGGCTGGGCCTGATCGGCCTCTATCTCCTCTGCTTTCTGCTGCAGGCGCTGAGCTACGCCATCTGGCTTGGCGCGCACTCCTACCTGACGCTGGTGATCTTTGCGCTGGTGATCGGCACCGGCTACGGCGGTTACTCCGCGCTCGCGCCCACGGTGCTGGCGCAGTTCTTCGGCATCGGCAACCTCGGCGCGCTGGTGGGCACGCTCTATACCAGCAACGCGTTCGGCACGCTTATCGGACCGCCGCTTGCCGGCTTCATCATCGATCGCACGGGAGGCTACCGATGGGCTATCGCCGCGGCGCTCGCGATGGCGACCGCCGCTTTCCTCGTCCTGCTGCCGCTGCCGAATTGCGAGATTCCCGACACCGCGCCTCAGAAGATCGGGTGATTCTCGTATTGATTATCCTCTAGTATCGTCCTCCTGTTGGTGTTACAAATGGTAATACGAAGGGTGGGACAATGGGTGTTGCAAAACTTTCCGTATCGCTCCCGGACTCGCTTGCTGGGTTTGTCGAGGCATACCGAAAAAAAAGAGGCCTGAAGACTCGTTCTCAGGTGTTCGAGGAAGCCGTCCGGCTACTGAGAAGCCGAGATTTGGAATCTGCTTACCGCGATTCATCGCGCGAGTATGACAAAGCGTGGGATGCGACCGCCGGCGATGGGCTGACAGATGAGACGTGGTGAAATCTACTACGCCGAACTGGGGCCCACCGTCGGCCGAGAGATCAACAAGAGACGGCCTGTACTCGTCGTAAGTTGTGACGCCAACAATCGCGCGGCATCCACGATCACTGTGTTGCCGATCACCTCAAACGTAAGCAGAATCTATCCCTTCGAAGTTGCCCTACCCCCCACGGATAGCGGCCTTCCCAAACCCTCAAAGGCCCAGGCGCAGCAGATTCGAACTATTTCTCGCGAGCGCGTCAGCGGCGGTCCACTCGGCCGGCTTAGCATGTCGCTCATGCAACGCGCGGAGGACGCTATGCGTCTTCACCTCGACCTCTAAGCCACTGCGACATTCCGGACGCCGCGCCTCAGAAGATCGGGTGATTCTGTATCGACTTGTATTTCGGATAGCCGGACGAGACGCCGTACTCCATCACGCCGTAGCCGACCGAACTCCCGTCGCGCACTTCGATCACGTGATCGCTAAGCGTGCGCACGAGCTGGCGAATCTGCGGGTCGCGCAAATCCCAGCTGTCGTGCTCGACGTGCAGCGGCCCCTTGTCGTCGCCCTGCGCCCATCCGCGCAGCCCACCGTACATCCCGGCCTTCAGGTAGTAGCGTCCGGGCAGCATCCTGATCTGCACGCGACGTTTGGCGCCGCCCACGAAGGTCATCTCGAACTCGGCGCGGTCCATCGTCTGGCCACGCGGA
Source organism: uncultured delta proteobacterium (assembly GCA_963815255.1). GTDB lineage: Bacteria > Desulfobacterota > Binatia > Binatales > Binataceae > JAKAVN01. The sequence continues at coordinate 110,445 of CAWFGH010000004.1, forward strand.
TCGTCAGCCCAGGTGATCTCGTGCGCGACGTGAGTAATGCGGCGGCGGCGGTCGGCCTGCTGTCCCAGCGGCAGGACTTCTTCTCCGGTGATGTAGATGAAGTCGCCGGGCGCGCGCTCATTGAAGTACCACTGCAGGCCGTGATCGGCGAACTGGATGGTCGACCAACTGAACAACAGCGGCGGAAAATAAGAGAGCGGCGGCTTGGTCTCGTCGGTGTGTAACTCCGCGCGGATGCCCCAGGAGCGGTCGCGCTGTCCCCACCAGGTCTCGGGCTTGAGCTCGTAGCGCTTGCCGCCCGCCTTGATCCATCCCGAGTAGCGTCCGACCTGTTGCGCCCGCGCGATCTGCTCGGCGACCCGGCCGTGGCGGCGGCGGAAATGCGGCTCCTCCTCGTGCGGATTCAGCGTGGCGTGGAACTCGATATCGAAGCTCATCCCCGAATCGTTCTCCGCCAGCACGATACGATGGCGCCGCAGACCCTCGAGCACGTGGATTTGCAGCGGCCCGACGCGAGTCAGCAGCGGGTCGGGACGCAGCCGGCGCGACATCCGGATATTGTGCTGCACGTTGTCGATGGTCACGCCGGCAAACGCGTCCATCACGTTCTTGTTGGGGTAGTAGCCCAGGCCGATGTCGAAGATGATGTCGCCGGCAGGCACGGGATGTCCCGTGTACCACATCCGCTCCATCCAGGCCGGATCGCTGGTGCCGACGTGGTCGAAAGTAGTGGGAAGCTGATGACCGATGAAATCGTCCTGCGCTGTAAGCATGTTTTACTACCTGCCCTTGTGGCCTCGTATCCTTACGCGTTCGCTCCGCGCGAGATTTCCGCAAAGAGCGGATTCGCGGTCAACGCCAGCTCGCGCTTGACCGCCTCGCGCATATAGTTCGTCAGTGTGTCCTCGACCGCTTGCGCGACCGCGGCGTCGAGCACGCCTCGATGCTCCGTGAGCCATTTGAGCACGCCGCACACCTCGGCCTCCAGCCGGTCGCGGCGCTCCTCCAACTGTTTGGTGTCGAGCGTGATCGAAGCCGCGGACGGCGGCGCGTAAGCCGGCGGGCGCTCGGTTTGTCCGTGGCACAAATCGTCCACCCGCTTAAGTGCCGCCTCCTGCAGGCCGACCTGCGCGAGCGTAACCTCGCGCGACCACTCCAGGCGAGGGCGCATGTTGCGCAGCAGGTCCATCACCGCGAAGGCCTGGCCGCGAGCGTAGGCGTCGTCGACGCGCGGAATGATCTCGCGCTCGAGCGCGATGATGATCCCGTCGATTAGCCGGTTGAGCGAATTATTCATGGTGTCTCGCCCGACAATAGTCTTTCCAACTGCGCCAGCAGGCGCCACAACTGCGCCCCCATCGCGGCCATCCGCAAGTCGTCGAAGCCGCCGCCCTCGAAGCAGTTCGCTGCGCCAACGTGCATCACGGCCAGCGTGAAGGTGCCGAATATTTCGTAGAAGGTGACCGAACGCGGGTCAACCACGATTCCGCTCAGCTCCTGGTAGCGCCGGTAAAGCTCGTCGCGCGCGACCAGATGACACATCAGCGGCGAGCGGCCGCGAAACGCCCGCATGCACATCCAGCCCAGGTCCTGATGCGGATCGCCAAGATGAACCAGCTCCCAATCCAGCATCGCGCTGATCCGCCCGTCGAGCACCAGGAAATTGCCAATCCGGTAATCGCCGTGAATCACGCTGATGCGCGGCGCGCGCGGGCTATTGGCTCGCAGCCACAGTAGGCCCCATTCCAGAATCGGGTAGGGCCGGCGCTCGTGCCGCCTCAGATATCGCTCCCAGAAATCGATTTGCGCGGCCGCCGCCTGCGCCACGTCCCGAGCACCGTCGAGCTGTTCGGCCGGCGTGCCGCGCCATTCGAAACTATGCAGGCGCGCGAGCCCGGCGACGAACTGCTCGCCCAGGGCCGCGCGGGTCGCGTCGTCAAAAGCGGCGCCTCCGCCAGGCACCCATGGCAGCGGCGCCTCACCCTCGACCTTCTCCATCAGGAAGAACGGCGCACCGAGGACCGCGGGCGAATCGCTGAACCAGTAAACGCGCGGCACCGGGACGCCGCTGTCCTCGAGTGCCTTGAGCGCGACGAACTGGGGAACCGCGCTGTAGGGTCCGAAAACCCCGTCGGGCGGCCCGATGCGCGCGATCAGCTTGCGATGCTGATGCTTGCCGCCCTCCTCCCACGTCGCCTCGAAGCCGTAGGTCAGCCACGAGAATCCGACGGAGTAGCGGGTCAGCTCGCCAACGCTGACCGGTCCGTCGGTCTGCTTCTCGATAAAGCCGGTCAGGCGCGCACGCAACTCTGTCTCGGACGGTTGATACATGAACGATGTTTCGGAATTTACTCTTTTGCGCCGCCCTGGCGCGATGTCTGATGCCTCTTTAGTCGCGCGGCGAACCTAGCAGACCAAACTTGCCTTTAAAAGTTGCGCTCGCGTTTCGCCTAAATCATTGCGAAGTGCAGGTTTCATATCAATGCAAGCTGCAATAAAGCGACCGATTGCAATGTGAAAGGGCTCCATTTTCCACTATCTTCGCTACTGGCATGTCTCGTGCGTGATGCAAAAAGCTATGTGGGACGTGATCTTCATTCTGGCAACGGTAGCTTTCTTCGCCGTGAGCCTCGCCTACGTGGAAGGATGTCAGCGGTTATGAGCACTTGGGAATTGATCCTGGGATCCGCTGGCGCCGTACTCCTGACCGCGTATCTCGTCTACGCACTGTTGCGCCCCGAGCGATTCTAGGGGCCCATCCTCTTCGAGGGATCTCAGATGTTCTGGAACGCAGTTTTCCAGGTAGGGATTTTCTTGGCCATCGTCACCGCGCTGAGCGTGCCGCTCGGGCTTTACATGGCACGCGTCTTCGCGCACGAGCCGACTTTTCTCGACCCGGTGCTCGCGCCGATCGAGCGGCTCATCTATCGCGTTTGCCGGGTGCGGCCCGGCAGCGAAATGACGTGGGCTGAATACGCAGTCGCGATGCTGGTTTTCAGCATGGTCGGGATGATCGTGCTGTACGCGATGCAGCGGCTGCAGGCGTTCCTGCCGCTCAATCCACAGAAGTTCGCGGGCGTGGCGCCCGACCTCGCCTTCAACACGGCGGCGAGCTTCACCACCAACACCAACTGGCAGGCCTACGGCGGCGAATCGACCATGAGCTATCTCACGCAGATGGCCGGGCTCGCCTTTCACAATTTCGTTTCGGCCGCGGCCGGTATCGCGATCGCGATCGCGGTGATTCGCGGCTTCGTACGCCGCAGCGCCAAGACGCTCGGGAATTTCTGGGTCGACCTGACCCGCGCCATACTGTGGGTGCTGTTGCCGATCTCGGTCGTCTTCGCGCTGGTGCTGGTCTGGCAGGGGGTGCCGGATAATTTCAGTCCCTACGCGCAAGTCAAGACGGTTGAGGGCGCCCAGCAGGTGGTTGCCCAAGGTCCGGTCGCCTCGCAGGAAATCATCAAGGAACTCGGCACCAACGGCGGCGGCTTTTTTAACGCCAACTCGGCGCATCCGTACGAAAACCCGACTCCGTTGACGGACTTGCTGGAGCTCGTTGCGATTTTCGCGATCGGCGCAGGCCTCACCCATACGTTCGGCCACATGGCGGGCGATCGGCGCCAGGGATGGGCGTTGTTCGGGGTGATGGCGATTATGTTTTTGATGGGGGTGACGCCGGCCATTTGGGCCGAGCAGCGCGGTAATCCGCAATTCGCCGCGCTCGGCCTCCATCAGCACGCCACCGCGGGCCAGTCCGGCGGCAACATGGAGGGCAAGGAGACCCGCTTCGGCACCATCGATTCGGCGCTGTGGGCGACCGTCACCACCGACACCTCGTGCGGCGCTGTCAATTCGATGCACGACAGCTTCACGCCGCTGGGCGGACTCGTCCCGCTCGTCAACATTCAGATCGGCGAGATCATTTTCGGCGGCGTCGGCTCGGGACTTTACGGGATGCTGGTGATGGCGGTGCTGTCGGTCTTCATCGCGGGGCTGATGGTCGGGCGGACGCCGGAGTACCTCGGCAAGAAAATCGAAGCCCGCGAGATGAAGCTCGCGATGCTTTTCATTCTGATCTTTCCCGCGGTGATCCTGCTGCCAGCCGCGATCGCGGTCGTAACCAAGGTGGGACTGGCGGGCATCACCAATCCCGGACCGCACGGCTTCTCGCAGATTCTGTATGCCTACTCAGAAGCCTCGGCCAACAACGGCTCGGCCTTCGGTGGACTGAACGCGAACAGCTTTTTCTACAACACGACGCTCGCGTTTGTGATGCTGTTTGGCCGCTTCATGATGAAAATTCCGGTGCTCGCGCTGGCCGGCTCGCTGGCGGGCAAGAAAGTTGCGCCGCCAAGCGCCGGCACGTTTCCGACCAACGGTGCGATTTTCGTGGTGCTTTTGATCGGAGTGATCCTGATCGTCGCAGCGCTGACGTTCTTCCCGGCCGACGCGCTGGGCCCGATCGTCGAGCACCTGGCGATGATGCAGGGCAAGCTCTACTAGCAGAGGAGTGGATTTCGATGACTGAGCGTAAGGCGACGGCGCTGTGGGACAGCCAGATCGTCAAGGGCGCGCTGGTTGATTCGCTGCGCAAGTTTGACCCGCGGATCCAGGCCCGCAACCCGGTCATGTTCGTGGTCGAAGTGACCGCGCTCGCCGTGACCGTGATCCTCTTCCGCGATTTCTTCCTCGGGCGCAGCGCGCTTGCCGCCTTCGAGTTTCAGATCGCGCTCTGGCTGTGGTTCACGGTGCTGTTCGCCAACTTCGCCGAGGCGATGGCCGAGGGACGCGGCAAGGCGCAGGCCGACAACCTGCGCAAGACCCGCACCGAAACCCAGGCCAAGCTGGTCACTGCCGGCGGCAGCATCGAGCTGGTCGCGGCGACGAAACTCAAACGCGGTGACGTGGTGCTGGTCGAGGCCGGCGACGTCATTCCCGGCGACGGCGAAGTGATCGAAGGTATCGCCGCGGTCAACGAGGCCGCGATCACCGGCGAGTCCGCCCCGGTCATTCGCGAGAGCGGCGGCGACCGCAGCGCCGTTACCGGCGGCACCACGGTCATCTCCGACCACATCAAGGTGCGCATCACCGCCAACCCGGGCGAGACCTTCCTCGACCGCATGATCGCGTTGGTCGAGGGCGCGCAGCGCCAGAAGACGCCCAACGAAATCGCGCTCAGCATCCTGCTCGCCGGCCTGACGATCATTTTCATGCTGGTCTGCGTTAGCCTCTATCCATACGCGCGTTACGGCGGCACCTCGCTCTCGCTGCCGGTGCTGGTGGCGTTGCTGGTGTGCCTGATTCCAACCACCATCGGCGGATTGCTCTCGGCCATCGGCATCGCCGGGATGGATCGCCTCGTCCAGCACAACGTGCTCGCGATGTCGGGCCGCGCGGTCGAAGCCGCCGGCGACGTCGACACGCTGCTGCTCGATAAGACGGGCACCATCACGCTAGGCAACCGGATGGCGACCGAGTTCCTGCCGATGCTTGACGTGCGAGTGGAGATGCTTGCCGACGCGGCGCAACTGGCGTCGCTCGCCGACGAGACGCCCGAGGGCCGTTCGATCGTGGTGCTGGCCAAGCGCGAGTATAACTTGCGCGGCCGCGAACTGGCGGAGAAGGACGCGCAGTTCATCCCCTTCTCGGCGCAGACCCGGATGAGCGGCGTCGACCTCAACGGGCGGCGGATTCGCAAGGGCGCCGCCGACCAGGTGATCAAGTTCGCGCGCGCGAGCGGCGGCCAGGCGCCGGCCGAACTGGCAGGAATCGTCGAGCGTATCGCGCGCAGCGGCGGAACGCCGCTGGTGGTCGCCGACAATGCGCAGATTCTCGGCGTGATCCATCTCAAGGACATCATCAAGGAAGGTATCCGCGAGCGCTTCGCGCGGCTGCGCGCGATGGGCCTGCGCACGGTGATGATCACCGGCGACAATCCGCTGACCGCCGCGGCGATCGCGCACGAGGCCGGCGTCGACGATTTTCGCGCCGAGGCCACGCCGGAAACCAAGCTCGCGCTGATTCGCGAAGAGCAGGCGCAAGGCAAACTGGTGGCGATGATCGGCGACGGCACCAACGACGCGCCGGCGCTCGCCCAGGCCGACGTCGGGATCGCGATGAACGCCGGAACCCAGGCCGCGCGCGAGGCCGGCAACATGGTCGACCTCGATTCGAATCCGACCAAGATCATGGAGGTGGTGGAGATCGGCAAGCAACTGCTGATCACTCGCGGCGCGCTGACCACCTTTTCGATCGCCAACGACGTCGCCAAGTATTTCGCGATCATCCCGGCGATGTTCGTGATCGGCTACCCCGAACTGCAGAAGCTCAACGTGATGCATCTGGCGACTCCCGAGAGCGCGATCCTCTCGGCCGTGATCTTCAACGCGCTGATCATCGTCGCGCTGATTCCGCTGGCGCTGCGCGGGGTCGCGTACCGGCCGGTGGGCGCCGCCGCGATCCTGACCCGCAACCTGCTCATCTATGGCCTTGGCGGCGTGATCGTTCCATTCATCGGGATCAAGGTCATCGATCTCTTTGTGGCCGCGTTCCATCTCGCGTGAGGACGTGAAAGGTGAAACCAATGCGCACGCTCATAACCGCAATCGCGATGACAATCGCGCTGACGCTGTTGACCGGGATCGTCTACCCGATAGTGGTCTGGGGAATCGCGCAGGTGCTTTTCCCCTGGCAGGCGAACGGAAGCCTGGTGGTACGCGACGGACACGTCGTCGGCTCCGAAATTATCGGTCAGAATTTCGCCGCCGCGCGATATTTCCATCCTCGCCCGTCCGCCGCCGGTGACAAGGGCTACGACGCGAGCAACTCGGGCGGCTCCAACCTCGGGCCCACCAACCGCAAGCTCGTCGATACGACCAAAGCCGCGTTGCACAAGGTGCTCGAGGAAAACCCCGGAGCCTCGGCCGCGCAGGTCCCGATGGACCTGGTTACCGCGTCGGGCAGCGGCCTGGACCCGGAAATTTCGCCGGCGTCGGCGGAACTCCAGGTGACGCGGGTGGCGAAGGCGCGCGGCCTTAGCGAAGACGCGGTGCGTAACGTGATGCATGACAACGTGCGGCCGCGCTTTGCCGGCATCTTCGGCGAGCCGGGCGTCAATGTCCTCGACGTCAACCTGGCGCTGGACCGGATGAGCGCGCCGGCGCACTGAGATCGCCGGTGTCGGGCGTATATACTCTTGCCCGTATGGCTGAGGAGCGCCCCGCGCCCGAATCATTCCTCGACCTCGTCGCCGAGAAGCGCAAGGGCCGTCTCAAGATTTACGTGGGCGCCGCAGCTGGCGTCGGCAAGACCTGGCGGATGCTCGAGGAAGCGCACGAGCTTCGCGACAAAGGAGTCGACCTGGTGCTCGGCTTCATCGAAACCCATCGACGCGCGGACACCGAGGATATGGTGGGAGACCTGGAAGTGGTCCCGCGCCGCAAGCTCGACTACCGCGGCGTGGCGATGGAAGAGATGGACGTCGACGCGATCCTGGCGCGCAAGCCCGAGGTCGCGGTGGTCGACGAACTCGCGCACACCAATGTCGCCGGCTCCAAACATGAAAAGCGCTATCAGGATATCGAGGAGCTGCTCGCGGCAGGCATCAACGTGATCACCGCGATGAATATCCAGCACGTCGAGAGCCTCAATCCGATGATGAAGCGGCTCACGGGCGTGGACGTGCGCGAAACCGTGCCCGACTCCTTTCTCGCGCGCGCCGACCAGATCGTCAACGTCGACGTCACCGTCGAGGCGCTGCGCGAGCGGCTGCGCGAGGGCAAAATCTATCCGCCGGCGCAGATCGAGCACGCGCTGAAGAACTTTTTCAAGCCGGCCAATCTCGCCTCGCTGCGCGAAGTGGCACTGCGCGAAGTCGCGCGCGGACTCAGCCGCCAGCGCGAGGACCGCGAAGCGCTTCAGCGCGAGGGCGGGCGGCGCACGCTGCCGACCGAGCGGGTCATGGTCGGACTGTCCTCCAATGCGCACGATCGCGGGATGCTTCTCCGCAAGGCCTGCCGCATCGCGGGACAGCTCGGCGCCGATTGGTACGCGGTGCACGTCGAGACGCCGTCCGAAGCCGTCAGCCGCGTCAGCACCCGCGACTTCGTCAAACTGCTCGACAACATCAACCTGGCCGGCGACCTCGGCGCCGAAACCGTGTGGCTGAAATCGGATGACATCGTGGCCGCCTTGCTGGAATTCGCGCGCGGGCATGGGATCACCAAGATCGTGCTCGGCCGCACCCATCAGCCATTGTGGCGCCGCCTGCTCAAAGGTGACGTGACCAAGCGGTTGCTCACGGCGGCGACCGATTTCGACGTCGAGGTCGTAGGCGGCGACAGCGCCGACGAGGCGGACAAGGAGTCATGAGCACGCCCTCGCTGCGCACGCGGATCCGCAACGTCAGCCTGCTGCTCGTGGTGTTGGTGATCGGGCTCGGACTGTACGCCCTGCCCCGCGTTTACCGCCTCGGCACTTCGATTCGCGAGACGCTGCATCGCAACTACATCAGCATCGAGGCCGCACAGCACATGCACGAGGCGTTGCGGGTCCTGCAACTGGCGGAGCGCGACGGCCACGCGCGCGACGTGCTCCCGAGCTCCCGCGCCACCTTCATGCACTGGATGGATATCGAAGACCATGACTTCACCGAGCTCGGCGAGCCCGAGCTCGCACACGATATCGAGCGCCGTGCGCAGCGCCTGTTTGATGAAATCGCGGCCGCGCCGCCACAAGCGCGCCACGATCGCGAGTTCGACGAACTGCACGCGCGCCTAAACGATCTGATCGCGCTGAACCAGGCCGCGATGTGGCGCGCGAACAGCCGCGCGGTGGGGCTCGGCAGGCGCCTTACTTACGAATTCGCCGGCGGCCTCCTCGCGCTGCTGGTGACGGGCATCGTGTTTTCGTGGGCACTTGGATGGGCGCTCGCGCGGCCGCTCACGGAGTTGGCCGAGCGGCTGCGCGGGCTCAGCCAGCGCCATACCCAGGTGCGCCTGGGGCCGCAGCCGCTGGCCGAGCTGGACGCGGTGGCGCGCGAGTTCAACCAGATGGCCGAGCAGCTCGAGCAGTATGAGAAGCTCAACGTCGAGCGCCTGTTGTACGAGAAGCGCAAGACCGAGGCGATCATCGAAAGCCTCGAGGACGGCGTGGTGCTGATCGATTCGGCGGGAATCGTCACCCATATCAATGAAATCGCCGCGCTGATCATGGACATCGAGCCCGCCGACGCGCTGGGCAGCCCATTCGACGATCTCAGCAGCAACTCGCCGCACTACCGCCGCGTGCGCGACGCGCTGCGCGGGCTGCGGCGCGCGGCTCCGGACGGACCGCGCACCGAGGTGCAGTTGCACGTGCGCGGGCGCGATCATTCCTACGTGCTGAAGCCCATCCCGCTCCATCGCACCGAGGGCACCGCGTTCGGCACCCTGCTCATTCTGCAGGACGTCACTTATCTGCGCGACCACGACCGGGCGCGCAGCAACCTGGTAGAAACGCTCTCCCACGAGCTGCGCACGCCGCTCACCTCGCTGGCGCTCTCCGCGCAACTGCTGCAGCGCGAAGAGGCGTCGCTCGAGCCGAGGCAGCGTGAACTTTTGCGCACGATTCTCGAGGAGTGCGCGCGGATGAAGCAGCTTACCGACAGCCTGCTCAACCTCGCACGCGGCGAGCTGGCGTCGATCTCGCTCGAGCGCGAACGCATCGACCTCGCGCGCGTGGCCGAGGAGGTCGCGGGACGCTTCCGGCTCCAGGCCGAGGACAAGCACGTCGCGCTGGAGCGCCATATCGCGGAGGTCCCGCCCGTCAGCGGCGATCCGGTCAAGCTTTCGTGGGTGGTGTCGAACCTGATCGGCAACGCGCTGCGTTATACTCCCAAAGGGGGACGGATCGAGGTCATGACCGGATCCGCGGATGACACGGTGCGGCTGGAGGTTGCCGATTCCGGCCCGGGCATCGCGCCCGAGCTGCGCGACTACGTGTTCGAGCGCTTCGCGCAGTACGGCGACGGCGCGGATAAAGGATCGGCGGGGCTGGGATTGGCGATCGTCAAGGACATCGTGGTCGCGCACGGCGGACGGATCTTCGTGACTGGCAACGCGCCGGTGGGCAGCCGTTTCGTGGTCCAGCTGCCGGCGTCGCGGGAGGCATGATGGCCCGGCTGCTGATAGTCGACGACGAGAGGAATATTCGCGCCAACCTGGCCGCGTTCTTCCAGTCGATCGGTCATGAGGCTGAGACCGCCGAAAGCGGCCGCCAGGCGCGCGCCATGATCGAGGCGGCCTCGTTTGACCTGGTGCTGACGGATTTCCGGATGGCCGAGATGAACGGGCTCGAGCTGCTGACCGAGATCAAGAAGCGGCGCCCCGAGACCCTGGTGATCCTGATGACGGCTTACGGCACGGTCGAGAACGCGGTCGCCGCGATGAAGGCCGGAGCCTTCGACTACGTGACCAAGCCTTTCTCGCTCGACCAGATCCAGCATCTGACCGAACGCGCGCTGCAGCTCCAGGGGCTGCGGGCCGAGAATCGTGCGCTGCGCAACGCGATCGAGGAGACTCCGCTCCTGGAGTCGAGCAGCGCCGCGATGGTCCGCCTGATGGATACCGCGCGCCAGGCCGCGGCGAGCGAGGCGACCGTACTGCTGAGCGGCGAGAGCGGCACCGGCAAAAACGTGCTGGCGCGCCAGATCCATCGATGGAGTCCGCGCCACGAGCGCCCCTTCGTGGTCGTCAACTGCACCACGCTCTCCGAGGAATTGCTCGAGAGCGAACTGTTCGGCCACGTCCGCGGCGCCTTCACCGGAGCGATCAAGGACAAGCCCGGACGTCTGGAAGCGGCCGACGGCGGCACGGTTTTTCTCGACGAGATCGCCGACCTCTCAAGCGCGCTGCAAACCAAGTTCCTGCGCTTCGTGCAGGAACAGAGCTTCGAGCGGGTAGGCGGCGATCGCACCATCCACGTCGACATCCGAATCATCGCCGCCTCCAATCGCGACCTGCGCTCGGAAGTCGCTGCGCGCCGCTTCCGCGAGGACCTGTTCTACCGGCTCAACGTCATCACGCTCTCGGTGCCGCCGCTGCGCGAGCGCCGCGAGGACATCCTGCCGCTGGCGCTGTGGATGCTCGCCGCGGCCAGCGTGCGGAACCGGCGCACGCCGATGCAGCTTGCGCCGGAGGCGGCCACCGCGGTCAAAAACTACAACTGGCCGGGGAACGTGCGCGAGCTTCGCAACGCCCTGGAGCGCGCCGCCGTGCTTTGCCGCAGCGACGTCATCACGCCCGACGATCTGCCCGACTCGATCTTCCGCGAAGCGCCAGAGAGCGGGCCGGTCGCGGCGGGGCATGCGGCGAGCCTCGAGAAGATCGAGCGCGAGCACATCATGCGCGTGCTCGCCCAGAGCGCGACGCTGGACGAGGCCGCAGCCACGCTCGGCATCAACGTGACGACGCTCTGGCGCAAGCGCAAGCGCTACGGGAGCCGACTGAGCGCGCGCGCCGGCGCGACGCCCTTCGCGCGGCGTCTAGCGAAACGCCGGCTAGCGGAAACGCCGGCTAGCGAAATGCCGGCATGACCATCTCCGCCATATCGCGGAACACCTTGCGCTGGTAATCCGCCGGCGGCAGCATCGTGACTTCCTTGATGCCGGCCTTTTCCAGCTCGCGCACGCGATGGATGATTTCTTCGGGCGTGCCGACGATGCAGACTCCCGCGATCGCCTCGGGCGTGATGAAGCGCCGCTCCTCGGGCACCAGGAACGTGCAGTGCCCTTCGTGGATCTGCCGGAAGCGCGCGGTCTCGGGCAGGCTGTAGTTCTTCACCCGCTTCAATAGTCGTCCCAAATGTTAGTGAAGAACGGTGGAATCAGTTCATCCTTTTCGCCGCGCTGTTTCCAGATTTCGTAGGCGAAATGGATCGTGCACGCCACCTGCGAACCAGTCTCATTGACGACTCGTTCGTCGCTGAGCTTTTCGCCGGGCCGCAGAACGCACGCGGTGGTCAGGCAGCTTGTATAGAAGTCCGGACCGATTTTGCGCCCGGCCTCTTTCGCGCCGGCCTCGACCAATTGCATCGAGCGACGGAAATCTTCGGGGCTGCCGGTCACCGTGATCCAGCCGTCGCCGTACTCGCCGGTCGCGCGCAATGCCTTGGGGCCGTTGGCCGCGATGTAGATCGGGATGGGCTGGTCGAGATTGATGAAGTAGCGGTCGCGATGGAGAAACTTTATCTCGCGCGTTTTGCCGGCATAGGTGTAATCGACTTCCTTGCCTTCGAGCAACGTGCGCACCACGCGCAGGTATTCGCGGAATTCGCGCGGCGGCATCGGGTCCTGCCCCATCACGCGCATCGCAGTATGGCCGGTGCCGATACCGAGAAAGACGCGTCCGGGCGCGAGCTGCGCGATGCTGGCGATGGAATGCGCGGTCACCGGCGCTATCCGGGTGCCGGGAATTGCGACCCCGGTGCCGATCCTGATGCGCTTGGTATTGACCGCCGCCAGCGCCAGCGTGGCGTAGCAGTCCGACCAGATCATCTGCGAATCGGGGACCCAGCCGCTGTCATAGCCGAGCTCTTCCGCGTAACGGATCAGTTCCCACTTGTCGATGTGGGTGTCGAACATGATTCCGAATTTCATCGACGCACCTCTCTCTCTTTTTTGTGCGACTGGCGCCGGGGCCGATCGGCACGAAGCCTCATGTACGACGCCTTATGTACAATGTTTTAGCGCGAGCGCAAACCCCGCGGCACTTCGGTGATCCGGCGGATGAGGGTACGGATGACCGGGCGCTAGTGCGCGATCGACAATCCCGCCTCGACCAGCCGCTGCTCGAGTATCGGCAGCCGATCGTGCCCCCAAAACGGCTCGCGCTCGAAAAAGAACAGCGGGACGCCAAAAACGTTGTCGGCCGCGGCCTCCTCCTGCGCGGCCGCGTAGGCTCGCGCACCTTCGCCGCGTAGGTACTCGCGGTACTCGGCGCCGGAAAGCCCCAGCGTCGCGAGCAACGCGGCAACCGCCTCGGGATCGTCAGCCTCGAACTCGCGGCGGAAAAACAATTCGTAGGCCTTGCGGCTATATTCCAGCAGCAGGCCCCTCGATTCGGCGAACAGGCCGCCGATGAGCGCGGGAGCCGTATCGTAAATCTTCTGCGGCGCACGGATTAGAATTCCGCGCGGCTTGGCCCAGCGGCGCGCGTCGAGGTAGGAGTACTTCGCCTTGTAATCGGAGTAGACACTGCGCTGGCCGCGATCCTTGATCCTGAGCTGGAACGGAATCCATCGCACGCGCACGGCGAACCGCTCCTGGAGCGCGAATGCCGGATCGAAGGCGAGGTACGCGAAGGGACTTTTGTAATCCGAGTACATCTTCAGTTCCTTGCGTTCCATTATGAGCTCCGATTTTCGACGCCGGTTATGGCTTCCGGTTTAGCAACTGCGCGAGATGGAGCGGCCGGCGCTCGGGACAGAAATGACGAATCTGGGTGCGGCAGGCAAAACCGTCGGCGACGATCATCGTGTCGGGCGCGCTCTGGCGGACCGCGGGAATCAGCACCCGCTCCGCGATCGCGCGCGACACGTCGAAGCGCTCCGCGCCGTAACCGAACGGGCCAGCCATCCCACAGCACCCCGCGTCCGGCGTCTCGACTTTGAGCCCGCCGATCCCGCCCAGGATAGCCATCTCGCCCTTCATCCCGGCGAGCGACTTCTGATGACAGTGCCCGTGCACTAACGCACGCCCATTAAGCATCGGCGCGGCGAAGCCCGGCGCTTCGCGAGAGAGAAACTCGTCGAGCAGCATCGCGCGCGCAGCAAGTGCGGCGGCGCGCGGGTCGGCGGGAAAGAGGCTCGGCAACTCGTCGCGAAAAGTGAGCAGGCAGCTCGGCTCGAGACCGACCAGCGCCGCGCCGCGCTCGAGCAGCGGCGCCAGCGTGTCCATCGCCTGCTGCAGGCGCCATCGTGCGCGATCGAACATCCCGGCGTCATACAACGGCCGCCCACAGCACAGATCGTCGGGCGGAATCACGACCCGGAAGCCCGCGCGCTCCAACACCTCGGTCGCCGCGATCGCGACCTCGGGCTCGAAAAAGTTGTTGAAGGTGTCGGGAAAGAGCACGACTTCGCGCGCGTTCGGATCGACAGCGCCGCCGCGCCGATCGACAGCGCCCTCGCGCCTGGCGAACCACGAACGAAATGTCCGCGCGGCAAAGCGCGGCAGCTCGCGAGCAGGATGGACCTTCAGGATGCGCCGCGCGATCGTTCCAAGCCCGGGCGCGTGCGAGAGTGCGTTGGCCAGATGCGGTGCGGCGGCGCCGAGCCTTGCGAGCTCGTGGATGCGCGCGAAGAAGCGCACGTCGCGCGGGCGGCGGTTGTGCTGATAGTACTGTGCGAAAAATTCCGCTTTATACGCCGCCATATCGATTGCCGCAGGGCACTCGGTCTTGCAGGCTTTGCATGAAAGACAAAGTTCAAGTGCTTCTTTAAGTGCCGGATCGGTGAGTCCGCCTTCGAGCAGCCCGTTGCCGCTCAGTGCCTCCCATAGCAGATGAGCGCGGCCGCGCGTCGAATGCGCCTCCTCGCGCGTCGCCATGTACGACGGGCACATCGTGCCGGCGTCGCTCTTGCGGCATTTGCCGATCCCCACGCACTTGAGCGCTGCGCCCGCAAGCCCGCCCTCGGCGGCGAAATCGAAATGCGTCTCGGGCTGCGCGGGGCGATAGGACGGCGTCACCCGCAGGTGAGAATCGAGCGGATGGGGCGCCACGATCACGCCGGGGTTCATCATCGAGTCCGGATCGAAGATGCGCTTGAACTCGGCGAAGGTCTCGATCATTTGCGCGCCGAACATCCTGGGCAAAAGTTCCGAGCGCGCAAGGCCGTCGCCATGCTCGCCCGAGAGCGAGCCGCCGAACTCGGTCACCAGGTCGCCGATTTCGAGCATTGCGGCGCGAAAGGTCTCGACCCCTTTGGTTGTGGTGAAATCGAAATTCACCCGGCAGTGGACGCAGCCCTCGCCGAAGTGGCCATAGTACGTCGCCGCCGCGAGATTGTGTCGGTCGAGCAGCCGCACGAAGCGGCGCAGATAATCGCCCAGGCGCGCGGGCGGCACCGCGGTGTCCTCGGCGCCAGGCCAGGTGCGCGGATGGCCCGGGATGAGCGCGCCGGCGCCAAGCCCCGACTCGCGCAGGCTCCAGACCGCGCGCTGCTCCGCGGCGGCAAAGAGCGGCGCGACTCCCGTGCAGGCGCGCACCCGCCGCGCCTGCGTGGTCAGCCGCTCGGCCGCCGCCAGCGCGTCGTCGGCGCTGTCGGCGCCAAGCTCGACGATCAGGAACGCGCGGCCGTTGGGCAACAGCCGCACCGCGTCGAGCCCCTTGGCGCGCGCGAAGTCGGGCAGATGATGGTCGAAGCCCTCGAGCGCCTGCGGGCGATGCTCCAGAATCCATGGCACCTGGTCGGCGGCGAGGTAGACGTCGTCGAAGCCAAGCACCACCAGCGCGAGCCGTCGCGGACGCGGCACGAGCCTGAGCGTCGCGGCGAGCGTCACGCCAAGGGTCCCCTCGGAACCGACCAGCGCTCGCGCCAGATTGTGCCCGCGTTCGGGCAAAAGCTCGTCGAGGTTGTAGCCGGAGACGCGGCGCGGAATTTTCGGATAGCGCCGCCGAATCTCCTCGGCCGAGCGCTCCGCGAGCGCGCGTGTCGCGGCATAAATCTCGCCCTCGCGCCCGCCACGCACGGCGGCGGCAAAGACTTCGCCCTCGCCGCCTGCGCCGGGCGCGAGCCGGGTACCGTCGTAGAGCGCGACTTCGAGCGCCTCGACGTTGTCGACGGTCTTGCCATGCGCGGCCGAGTGAGCACCGCAGGAGTTGTTGCCGATCATCCCGCCGATCGTGCAGCGGTCCTTGGTGGAAGGATCGGGCGCGAAGAACAAGCCCTCGGGCGCGACCGCCGCGTTGAGCTGCGCCTGCACCACGCCCGGCTCGACCACCGCGAGGCCGCGCTTGGCGTCGATACGGCGAATCGAATTCATGTACTTGGAGAAGTCGAGCACGATCGCCGCGTTGCAAGCCTGCCCGGCGAGCGCCGTACCGCCGCCGCGCGCGAGAATCGGGAGACGGTTCTCGCGCGCCAGCGCGAGCGTCCGCATCACGTCGCCTTCGTGGCGCGGAATCACGACGCCCAGCGGGACTTGCCGATAAACCGAGGCGTCGGCGGCATAGAGCGCGAGCGCCGCGTTGTCGGCGCGCACCTCGCCGTCGATCGAGCGGCGGAGTTCATCCCATAGCGTGTTCGGTACTGTCATAACGAAAAAGAGCCTGCCCCGCGGCCCGGCACGGCGCAATTGTAGTTGATAAGATGGGCGGGCCGGTAACGCGCCGCGCAGGCCGCTGCGCGAGAAATAGCGAGCGGCCGCGAGCGCCCCTTGGCGCTCGCGGCCGTTCGTACGGAATTGCTTCTCGGATCGTCGCTGTTCGGATATTCGAATATTCGGAATTCGCGCGTCCGATCCGCGACGTTTTTTTCTATGCCGGCAGCATCACGATCTTGCCCGCGACCGCGTTGGATTCCATCAGGTCCTGCGCGCGGGCGAGTTCCTTGAGCTCCATCG
Source organism: uncultured delta proteobacterium (assembly GCA_963815255.1). Lineage (GTDB taxonomy): Bacteria > Desulfobacterota > Binatia > Binatales > Binataceae > JAKAVN01. The sequence goes on from CAWFGH010000004.1 coordinate 127,048, forward strand.
TGCGGTCGACGACCGGCTTGATCAGGCCGCGCTCCACGAAGCGCATCGCCTCGATCAGCTCGCCCTTGTTGCCGAGATGCGAGCCGAGGTAGTTCTGCTGTTTGTTCCACAACAGCCGGATGTCCATGTGGGCGTCGAAACCGGACGTGGCGCCGCAAGTGACGATCGTGCCGCCCCACTTTAGACACTGCATCGAAATGGGCCAGGTGTCGGCGCCGGTGTGCTCGAACACGATGTCTGCGCGGCGGCCGTCGGTGATGCGGCGGACCTCGGAGAAGATGTCATCGCGCCTGCGGTTGAGCGTGAATTCGGCGCCGAGCTTGCGCGCCAGGTCGAGCTTCTCATCGCTGGAGGCGACCGCGATCGGCCGTGCGTTAAAGAGCTTCGCGATCTGGATTGCCATCACACCCAACCCGCCGCTCGCGCCCCAGATCAGCACGAAGTCGCCGGCCTGCACGTGCGCCCGCGACACCAGCATCCGCCACACCGTGACCAGCACCAGCGGCATCGAGGCCGCCTCTTCCCAGGTCAGGTTTTTGGGCTTGGCGATCACGTTGACCGCCGGCACCTTGCAATACTCGCCGTGCGCGCCGTCGAGCGGGCCGGTCTGAAAGCCCCAAATCTTGAAGTCGTGGCAGAAGAACTCTTCGCCGCGGGTGCAGTAGTAGCAATGACGGCAGGCGATGCCGCAATGGACCACCACTTCGTCGCCGAGCGCGACGTCGTGGACCTCGCTCCCGCGAGCCACCACCACGCCGGCGGCGTCCGAGCCCGAAATGTGCGGCATCAGGATTTTCATTCCAGGCAATCCGCGGCGCGCCCAGATGTCGTTGAAATTGCACGCCGAAGCCTTGACCTGGAGGACGACCTCGTTGGGGCCGGGCTTGGGTTCGGCAATATCTTTGTACTCTAAGACCTCGAGGCCCCCGTTGCGCTCGAAAACAATGGCTTTCATTAGATTTTGTGTTTCCCTATGCAGTTCCGCGCGCGTGCGGACTTGCGCAATTAGCTATATGTTTAGACGAGTGCTCGCAACGGGCGTGGCCGCGGAACGGCTGCGGGCCCACCGAGTCCGGTTGACGATCGTTTCTCGATCCCGTAAAACCCATCCCCGAATCGGACGTTTTTCCGGATCGACTGAAAGCCGCCATTCTGACGATAGGCCCGTCCCGGCAGGTCAGTAGCTCATCCATTTTCGCCCTCCGGGCAGTGGAACAGCAATTGCGATGCCAAAAAGAGCCTGTGTCTTTGCGACGCCATACGTGTTGGCCAGCGTAGTTTCCGCTGCAATACAGACGACCGCTACGCAAACTTAGCGCTAAAGACGGAAAAAAAGTAAAAAGGTAAAATGATTGTCGGTGGAGAGAACTAACCATGTACGTACTCGATAACGGCACCCGCTTCGTCATCCCCCGCACCGAGATGACCTATCCCGGCCACAACATGAAGCTCCATCAGACCGCCGCCGACCCCGTCAAGGCGCCGGTTGACCACGTGATGGCGGATTTCGAGGACGCCTGCCCCTACGAGTTCAAGGGCCCCAAGAGCCACAAGGTGATGGTCGAGGCGCTCAACACGCTCGACTTCGGCCGCAAGGTGGTGACGGTGCGTCCCAACAATATCCATTCGCCGTTTTTCAAGGGCGACATGGAAGCTGTAGTGCTGGGCGCGCCCAACCGCTTCCACGGCATCATGCTCCCCAAGACGCGCGGCCCCGAGGAAATCCGCGAGGTCGCGCGCCTGCTGGATGACCTCGAGCAGCGCAGCGGATGGAAGTACAAGATCCAGATCGAATCGCTGGTCGAGACCCCGCAGGCGCTGGTCAAGGCCTTCGAGATCGCAACCGCCTCCGATCGCATGTGCGGGCTGGTCTTCGGCATCGCCGATTTCGCCGCCAACCTGGGCGTGCGCGAGATCGTCGAGAACCAGAACCAGAACTTTCACTACGCCAAGCAATCGATGGTGGTCGCGGCCAAGGCCGCCGGATTGCACGCTATCGACAACGTCTACCTGAGGCTGTGGCGCAAGGAGGATTCGCCCACGAAGGTCGCCGAATTGCAGCGTGGGCTCCGCGAGAAGAACGTCGGCGCCGCCAACCTCGGGATGGACGGCACCTGGGTCATCCATCCGCAGCAGGCCGAGATCGCCAACGCCTGCTACACGCCAAGCGCCGAGCAGGTCGAAGACGCGCGCCGCGTGGTGACGCTCTACCATGAGAAGGGCGGCGGCTCGATGGCGGATCCCAAGAGCGGCGAGATGATCGACGAGGCGACGATCAAGATTGCGCTGATGGACCTGGCCAAGGGCGCGCAGGCCGGGATCGTCAGCGAAAAAGAGCTCAAGGAATGGTCCGAGAAGAGCCGCTCGATTACCGGCTACGACATCCTGGAATTCATGCGTCGCGTGGTGTAGCCCGCGCGGACTGACCCGTCGCTAAGCACGCGCCCGCGATATTGCCGCGCAGGATTCAACGCGCGCGGCTGCCGCTGCGGGACGGATGGCGGACTCCTTTCCTTTTCGGCGCACTCCTGTCAATTTTCGCTCAAATAGCCGGCAGGCCCAGTACAGGAGGTCCAGTCATGCAGTTTGAGAATCAAGTCGTACTGGTAAGCGGAGCGGGACGCGGAATCGGCAAGGAGATAGCGCTCAGCTTTGCGCGCGCGGGCGCCGATATCGGCTTTGCCGACGTGAACGAGGAAACGGCGCAGGCCACGGCCAATGAGATCAAAAAGCTCGGGCGCCGCGTTTTCTTCAGCCGCACTGACGTGAGTGACTACGACCAGGTCCAGCAATTCGTCGCGGGTGCGATGCGCGAGTTGGGACGGATCGACGTGCTGATCAACAACGCCGGTATCGCCAAACCGCAGCCGTTCCTGGAGATTACGCGCGAGAACTGGGAAAACCATCTGCGGATCCATCTTTTCGGCGCCTTCTATTGCTCGCAGGCGGCGGCGCGCGAGATGGCCAAACGCAAGTACGGACGGATCGTTTCGATCGCCTCGGTGGCCGGATTGATGGGGCCGATCGACCTTGCGCCCTATGGCGTGGCTAAATCTGGGATCATCGGATTGACGCGCGCGATGGCGTTAGAGCTTGCCGATTACGGCATCACGGCCAACGCGATCGCACCCGGGCCGATCGATACGGAAATGGTGCGCGCGGCCTGGAGCAAGGAAGCGCTCGAAGAACGCGCCAACCATCTGCCGATTCGCCGCCTCGGCAAGACTGAGGAGATTGCGCGCGTGGCGATGTTCCTCGCCGCGCCCGAGTCGGGCTACATCTCCGGGGCGACGCTGGTGGTCGACGGAGGATCGGTCGCGGCCGGCGCCTACATGGTCGAAAAGTATCGCCGCCGCAAGGCCGGCCAGGGCTGACGCGTCGGCTCAATGCCGATCGACGGCGCGGTAGCGCGCCGCCACCACGTCCCAATCGATATGCTCGATGAACCGCGCGATGTATTTCGAGCGCTCGGCATAGTTGAGCAGGTACGCATGCGAGGCGACGTCGCATACCACCAGCGGATTGCCTCCCACCCATCCGCCTGCGTCCTCCTCGCCCGCCGGCAAATTGTGCCATCGATCGTCGTAGGGATCGTACTCCAGGATCGCCCAGGCGGGCGCGATTCGCGCGCACTCGATAAAGTCCGCGCGCCAGCTCTCGAACGAGCCCATGTGCTCGTTTAGGTTGTCGAGCACGTAGCCTGACGGCTTCATCGGTTTGACCGCGAGGTTGCGGAAATAGAATTCGTGCAGCAGCACCGAGTTCGCCGCTTCGAGCTGCTGGCGGCGAATCAAGCCGTAGTCGTTGCCGTGTGCGGAGTCGCGCGGCATCGTGGCGAGCACCCGCTCAGCCACGACCAGGCGCTCGAAGTCGTGGCGGTACGCCTGGTAATTTTGCGCGAGCTGATCGTGCGAGAGAAAGCCGAAGATCTCCGGATGCGGCAGGACCATCGGGCGGCGCGGCTGAAATCCCGCCTCGCCCTTGAGCAAGCCTTCGTTGCCTAGCCCTCTCTCCGGCGGCAGTGCCGGCAGTGCGGCGGCGGCGCGCGCAATCCCACGCATCGCGACCGCTGCGCCGAGCGTCAGCGCGGCGCTTAAAAGTTCGCGCCGCCCAAGGCGGCCCTCGCCGCTGCTGTTTGTTGGAGGGTTCAGAAAGATCCGGGGTCCTTCGACTCGCGCAACGCTCGCTCAGGATGACAGAAGAAGAGGCACCCGCGGGTTACCTTCCGGCGCTTTCTAAATGAATTCACAAACTCTCGGGATGACAGAAGAGAAAGCCCTTCTTCACTTTCTCACTTTTTCACGGAACAGGCGCCACGCCCAGCAGCCCCGCCGCTTCGTCATGTCCGAGCATCAGGTTGAGATCCTGCACCGCCTGGCCGGCCGCGCCCTTGCCGAGGTTGTCGATCGCAGTGAGCACGAGCAGAGTTTGCGAGCGCCGCTCGAGCACGAAGCCGAGTTCGCAGAAATTGGTGGCGCGGACGTTTTTCAGCTCGGGCAGTTCGCCCGATTTGAGCAGCCGCACGAAGGGCGACTTGGCGAACGACGCCTCGAACGCCGCGCGCACGTCTTCCTCGGTCGTGCCGGCGCGCGGGCGCATGAAGATCGAGCTCAAGATGCCGCGCGTGACCGGTAGCAGATGCGGCACGAACATCACCGCGACCTCGCGTCCCAGCGCGACGCCAATCTCCTGCTCCATCTCGGGCACGTGGCGATGGTTGCCGACCTTGTAGGCGCGAAAGTTTTCGTTGACCTCGGCGAAGAGCTGCTCGATTTGCGCGGCGCGCCGCGCGCCGGTGGTGCCAGACTTGGAGTCGATCACGATCGACGCCGGATCGACCAGGTCGCGCCGGATGAGCGGCAGAATTCCGAGCAGCGCGCCCGTCGGAAAGCATCCAGGCACTGCCACCAGCCGCGCCTCGCGCAGTTCATGGCGATGGAACTCGGCGAGGCCGTACACAGCTTCCTTGAGCAGGGCGGGCGCCGGATGCTCGGCACCGTAGGTCTGCCGATACTGCGCGGGATCCTTCAAACGGAAGTCGGCCGAGAGGTCGAGGATCTTGAGCCCTGCCGCAGCCAACTCCGCGAGCATCGCCGCGCCGACGCGCTCCGGCAGACACGACATCACGACCTCGGCGCGCCCAACGATGAGATCGGCGCGCAGCTCCTCGAACGGAGGCAGATCGATCCCGGCCAGGTGGCGGTAGACGTCGGTCACCTCGCGGCCGGCGTAGTGCTCGGAAGTGAGCACGCTCAACTCGACGAACGGATGCCCGGCCAGGATGCGCACGGCCTCGATACCCGAATAGCCGGACGCTCCCAGCACCGCTACCTTGACCTTGTTGCGCGACGCCATCGAAATTCCCTCACCCTGTTTGCCGTGTCTGGATAACGCGCGGCCGATGCAACAAGCTACTGCCTAACGACCTAGCACTAACGCGCGCCGCGGGCCAGTTGTGTCCGCGCGCACGCAGATGAAAGCGGACATGCGCCCGGCCTGGAAAACCATATCCTGCGCGGGCGCGCCGGTGCGCGATTTAGCGCTTGGAGTATTGCGGACGCTTGCGAGCCTTGTGGCGGCCGTACTTTTTGCGCTCGACCTCGCGCGGATCGCGCGTCAGCATACCGGCCTTGCGCAGCGCCGGGCGCAGCGCCTCGGAGGCGACGACCAGCGCGCGCGAGATGCCGTGGCGCACGGCCTCGGCCTGCGCCGCGATACCGCCGCCGCGAACGCTCACGATCACGTCGTAATGGCCTTTGGTCTCGGTGAGTTCGAAGGGTTCCATGATCTTCATGCGCGAGGTGTCACGCGGAAAATAGACCTCGAGCGCGCGCTCGTTGACGCTGATGGCTCCGCTGCCGGGCGCGAGCCGCACCCGCGCGATCGCGCTCTTGCGTTTGCCAACCGTCCAGATTTCCGCCTTCTTGTCTGCCATCTCGCCTCGTTCCCTCCGGGAAGCTGTGCCCGCTGCGTGCCCGCCCGTTTAGAGCTCGACCTGCTGGGGCTGCTGGGCGGCATGCGGATGATCCGCCCCGCGATAAATCTTGAGCTTGGTGAAGAGCCGCCGCCCGAGCCGATTCTTGGGCAGCATCCCGCGCACCGCCGCCTCGAGCAGCCGCTCGGGCCGCGTCTCGATCAGGCGCGCTGCGGTGGTTTTGCGCACGCCGCCCGGATACCCGGTGTGACGGCTATAGACCTTGCCCTCGAGCTTGGCTCCGGTAAGGCGCACCTTGCCGGCATTGATGATGATGACGAAATCGCCGGCGTCCTGATGCGGCGTGAAGTCGGGGCGATGCTTGCCGCGGAGCACGCTGGCCGCGCGCGTCGCGACCCGGCCGAGCGGCCGTTCGCTGGCGTCGATCAGCACCCAGCGCCGATCGCGCAGCGCGTTCTCATGCGAAATGCTTCTGGTCTGTTCGCTCAGTTTCAACTCTTCAACCCTCGTGCCCGGTGGCCACGCCCATCCGTTATTGAGAGGCACCCGGCGCAACAAATTTGGCGGGGCCGATGGGATTTGAACCCACGACTTCCGACGTGACAGGCCGGCGTTCTAACCGGGCTGAACTACGACCCCGCCGAACCATCCTTTTTGACACTTTCCCGCCCCCGGAGCAACCGAACCCTCGCGGCGAAAACTTATTGTAGCGGGACGGAACTCCTAAGCGCCATCGGCCGTTGAGGAAGCATCGGCGGCTTGAAACAGTATCGGCCGCCGACGCACTCTGCCGGAGGCGACGCTTGCCAGCCTGCCACGCTCTGCCTTATTCTTAAGATCAACGTTGAGCGCAAACGCCCACGAGGGCGCAGGTTTTTGAAACCGCCCGTCGGGATATGTCGTAATCATCCCTTGCCGCTATGTGGATAGTCCGTCTTGCCTTGCGCCGACCTCTTTCGGTCGCGGTGATGGCGCTTCTGATGCTCGTACTCGGCACGCTGTCGTTCGAGCTGATGAACGTCGACATCTTTCCAGCCATCAACCTGCCCGTGGTGCTCGTGGTCTGGAACTATCCGGGACTTTCGGCCTTTGACGTCGAACGGCGGATGGTGTTTATCAGCGAACGCGCTTACTCGACCACGGTCAACGGCATCGAGCATATCGAGTCGGAATCGATCAACGGGCTTGGGATTCTAAAGGTCTATTTTCAGCCGGGCAGCGACCTCGGCGCGGCGATCGCGCAGATGGACGCGGTCTCGGAGACCATCCTGACGCAATTGCCGCGGGGCACCGAACCGCCGCAAATCATTTCCTATAACGCGAGCAATGTTCCGGTCGCCCAGTTGAACATCTATAGCGATACGCTCTCGACCGCCCGGCTGTTCGATTACGGACTCAACTTCATCCGGATTCAGCTCTTCACTATTCCCGGCTTCTCATCCCCCGCGCCGCTGGGCGGCGTGCAGCGCGCGGTCATGGTCAATCTCGATCCGACCGCGCTCTACGCCAACGGGATGTCCGCGTTCGACCTTGGCAACGCACTGGATTCGACCAACGTGGTTATCCCGTCGGGGACCGAAAAGATCGGCAATTACGAGTACAACGTCGATCTCAACATGAGCGTCCCCAAGGTCAAGGATTTCAACCGGTTGCCGGTCAAGTACGTCAATGGTTCCCCGGTTTTCCTGGGCGATATTGCGCCGGTGACCGACACTCATCAGCCGCAAACCAACGTGGTGCGCGTCGATGGCCAGCAGGCGACCTACCTGCTGGTCATCAAGCACGCCGACGCCTCGACCCTGACCGTGGTCGACGCGGTCAAGGCCAAGATTCCGCTCATCCGCGCCACCGCGCCCAAGGGATTGAGAACCTCGCTTACCTTCGATCAATCGCAGTTTGTGCGCGCCGCCTTGTGGGACGTGGTGCAGGAAGCGGTGAGCGCAGCGGCGCTGGTCGCGCTGATGGTGCTGCTATTCCTCGGCTCGCCGCGCAGCATGCTGATCGTAATCACCTCGATACCGCTGTCGATCCTGACCTCGATTATCGCGCTCAAGCTGTGCGGTCAGACGATCAACACGATGACGCTCGGCGGAATCGCGCTCGCGGTCGGGATGCTGGTCGATGACGCGACGGTGGAAATCGAAAATATCCATCGCAACCATGCGATGCCCAAGCCGTTGCTGGTTGCGATTCTCGACGGCGCCACGCAGATCGCGACGCCAACCTTCGTCGGCACGCTCTCGATCTGCATCGTGTTTTTTCCGGTCGTGCTGCTGACCGGCGTCGCGAGATTCCTGTTCACGCCGCTCGCGCTGGCGGTGGTATTCGCGATGCTGACGTCGTATCTGCTGTCGCGGACCCTGGTGCCCACGATGGCGCGATACCTGCTCCCCGACGATCACGAGGACCATCTTGGGAACGGCCGATGGGCCAGGGTCGTACGCGCGTTCGATCGCTGGTTCGAGCGCCAGAAGGAGCGCTATCGGGTCGCGCTGGCGACCTTCATCGGGCGGCGCGGACTGGCGCTGGCTTGCGTCGCGATACTGATCCTGCTTTCGCTCGGCTTGTTGCCGATCGTTGGCGAGGATTTCTTTCCGGTCGTCGATGCGGGCATGATGCGGCTGCACGTGCGTGCCCCCACCGGATCTCGTATCGAGCACACCGAATACCTGATTGATCAAATCGACCGGACGATTCGCACGATCGTTCCGCCCGCCGAACTCGAGAGCATCAGCGATAATCTCGGCCTGCCGATTTCCTACGACCTCGCCTTCTATCAGACCGACACTATCGGCCCCCAGGATGCCGACGTGCTTATCCAGCTCCAGTCCAGGCATCAGCCGACCGCGATGTACGAACAGCGGATTCGCAACGCGCTGGCGGTGAAGTTTCCGGAGGTGACCGCCTATTTCCAAGCCGCCGATATTGTCGGCCAGGTCCTGAACTTCGGTCTGCCTTCTGCTATCGACGCCCAAATAAACGGCAACAGCCTCCAGAGCGATTACGACATCGCGTTGCGGCTCAAAGATCGGATGGCGCGGATTCCGGGCGTCGTGGACCTACGCATAGCAGAGCCGCTCGATTACCCCAGCCTCAAGGTCGAGGTCGATCGCGCCAAGGCGCTCCAGTTCGGCGTCACGCTGCAGGAGGTCGCCTCGAGCGTGCTCTCCACGCTCTCCGGTGCGCAGCTCTTGCAGCCAAACTTCTGGCTCGATCCGGTGTCCGGGGTTAACTACTACGTCATCACGCAGGCGCCGCAGCATCTGTTCGACTCGGTCGGCGCGCTGCAAAATATCCCGCTCAGCACGACCGCTACTTCGTCGAGCAACGCGACTGTCGATTCGACCGCCGCCAGCGCGGCCACGACGCCCCCGCAGCCGCAGTTGCTCGGCAACCTCGCGGCCGTCAGCCACAACTGGGACCCTGCGGTGATCGCACACTACACCGTGCAGCGCGTGATGGACGTCGATTGCGGTGTATCGGGCCGCGATCTCGGCGCTGTCACTTCCGCGGTGCAACGGGAAATCGGCCACCTGGGCAAACTTCCCCCTGGCACCCAGGTGGTGATTCGCGGTCAAAGCCAGGCGATGCGCACGTCGTTCGTCACGCTCGGAGAAGGGCTGGTTCTCGCAATCATCCTCGTGTACCTGTTGATGGTCGCGAACTTCCAGTCGTGGCTCGAGCCGTTCATCATCATGATGGCGATTCCGGGCGCGCTCGCGGGCGTGCTCTGGATGCTGGTGCTGACGGGCACCACGATCAACGTCGAATCGATGATGGGCGCGATCATGGCGGTCGGCGTCGGCGTCGCCAACGGCAACCTGCTCATCACCTTCGCCAACGAGTTGCGCGAAGAGGGCTATGGTCCGATCGCCGCGGCGATCGAGGCCGGGCGCATCCGCTTCCGCCCGATCATCATGACCGCGCTCGCAATGATCCTGGGGATGCTCCCGATGGCGCTCAGCCTGGGTTCGGGCTCCGAGCAGAACGCTCCACTGGGCCGCGCCGTGATCGGAGGGCTTTTCGTGGCGACGGTATCAACCCTGTTCGTGGTGCCGGCGGTCTATTCGATATTCAGCCGCAACCTGATCGGCAAACATCAACGCGACGCGGAGATCGAACGACTCACGCAGCCCCACGCGTGAGCGATGGCGACAGATGGACGACGACCCCAGGCAATATACCGCCAAACCGTCCGGAAAATTATTCGTGGTCGGATGGATCGGCACGATCGCGATCGTGGTAATTGCCACTGCCGGGCTGGTGCTCGCACGCGAACTGTGGATCGGCCGCCAGACCAGCGAGCTGGCGCAACAGGCCGAGGCCGGGCCGCACGTGCTGGTCGCGCAAGTTGGCCGCACCCCGGCCGTGCGCGACATCACACTGCCCGCAACCACGCGCGGCCTGGACGAAACCGACATCTACGCCAAGGTTCCCGGCTATATCAAAACTCTCCTGGTCGACAAGGGCGACCACATCCGCGCCGGCGAACTGATCGCGACCATCGAGTCGCCGGAGACCGATCAGCAAGTACGCAACGCGCTGGCCGCCTACCGGATCGCAAAGATCACCGACGATCGCAACCAGGTTCTCGTCGGTCAGGCGGTGATCCCGCAGCAGACCGCCGACGAATCGCGCGCCACGATGTTGCAGACGAAAGCGACCCTGCAGCAGTCGATCGCCCTGCAGGCGTATGAGCGCGTGACCGCGCCCTTCGACGGAATCGTGACGGAACGCTATGTCGATCCCGGCCATCTGGTTCCCCAAGCGACCAGCTCGACCAGCCTTGCCGACGCGATCATAGCCGTCGCGCAGATGAAACCGCTGCGCGTGTTCTCCTACGTGCCGCAGAATATCGCGCTATTCATCCGCAACGGCGACGGTGCCACGATCACGGTCAACGAATTTCCGCGGCGCAAATTCACCGGCGCTATCACCCGCCATCCAGAGGCGCTCTCGCCGGATTCGCGCACGATGCTGGTGGAAGTCGATCTGCCCAACACCGATGAGGCGCTCTTTCCGGGAATGTACGGCAGCGCGGAGTTCGTCGTGTCGATTCCGGCCGGCGCGCCGCTGGTCCCCGACGAAGCGCTGATCTTCCGCGACGGCAAGGTGTTCGTGCCGGTCGTCAAAGACAACGTGCTCCATCTTACCCAAGTGCAGCTCGGCTACGACAACGGAGTCGCGGTCGAGGTCGCCGCCGGTATCGATCCCGACGCTCTGGTGGCGCTGAACGTCGGACAATCGGCGCGCGAGGGCGAGGCCGTGCAGCCGGTGCGTCAGGCCGCCAACTAGCCCGCGCGTGCCGCGCGGCGCGGCCGGGTCAGCGCTTCGGCTCGCTCTCCTTCCAGCGCTTCATCAGCTTGTTCGAGGGCCGCGTCTCGTCGACCAGCTTTTCCGCGGTCTCGCGGCCGGCCGTAGGCAGGTTCTTCGGATCGAGCAGGCCGAGCTGGACCAGCGCGGTCGCCTGGTCCCAGTGGATATGCTCATGCACCAGCTTGCCGCCGCGGAACTGCACGATCGCCACAGTCGGAATCTCGAGGTACTTTCCGGTGGGCGCGAGGCCGGGCAGCAGGAAATCGATCTCGATGTCGTGGGTGAAGCAGAGCAGGAACTCGTCGACGATGCGGTCGGCTCCGACCGTGCGCGAGACCGGAACGAACTTCAGGTCCTTGGGCAGCGTGGGAATGAAGTGATGCTTATAAAAGCGGTGAAGCTCCTGCTGCCCGAGGCCGCCGGTCAACGTCGGTACGTGATTGACGTAGGGCCGATCGACCATCGTGGCCATCGTGCCGTCGGCGTCGTGGTACTTGAACTCGAGATCGGCGTGCCGCTCCCAGAGTGCGCTCAGGTCGAAGCGCGGGCCGATAGCGTGACGCAACATCCCGATCGTGCGCGAGTGCGCGAGCGAAGCGGCAAAGCGATCGTACGTCGGACGCACGGGGTTGTTGAAGGCGTGATCTGCCCCCGGGTAGACGTAGATCTCGACGTCGTCGCGCTCCTTGAAAGCCGCGGCGACCGCGTCGCGCGCGGCGGCCGGCACGAACTTATCCAGCTCTCCAAAATGCAGCACCATCGGGCAGCGCACCGCGCCCGTCTCGTTGAGCCGCTTTTCGATTCCGACGCCGTAGTAGCTGACCGCCGCCTCGATATTGCATCGCGCGGCCGTCAGGTAGGCGAGCATCCCGCCCAGGCAAAAGCCGATCGCGCCGACCTTGCCGTTGCACTCCGGCATCGCGCGCAACGCGCGTATCGTATCAGCGACGTCCTTGATTGCCTGGTCGGGATCGAAACGGCCGTAGAAATCGAACGCCGCCTTGACGTCGGCTTCCGAATAGCCCAACTCGATCCCCGGCTGAAGCCGCCAGAACAGGTCGGGCGCGATCGTGACGTAACCCTCCTCGGCATAGCGGTCGGCCAGTTCGCGGAGATGCCGGTTGACGCCGAAAATTTCCTGCAGCAGCACGAGCGCCGGCCCGCGGCCGCCTTCGGGCAGCGCGAGGTAGGCATTGAAGACGCCGCCGTCGGCGGCGGTTATGCTCACGGTCTTCGATGTGATGCTCATGGCACTCCCCTTGTGGCTCGCGGCGAGCCATCTCGATGCTTATGCCATAGCGAAGCGGATTATCCCAAGCTTTGGGCCCAAGCTCGGAGTCTGCCGGAGCGCGGCAGCGGCAGGTCGGGGAGTCACGGCAACAGCCCGTAGACGTCGAGTTCGGTCTGCGTGCCGACGTAGACTTTGCCATTGGCGACCGTCGGCACGGTAAACTTGACCGCAGGTCCTGCGGTGTCGCGCGAGCCTGCCGCCGCGCTGTTGTAGAGTCCCGCCAGGTTATAGCCGTAGGCGTGCAAGATCGCCGGAGCGCTGTCGAAATAGCCGCTCACGTCGAGCGCCCAGACGATTCGATGGACGTTGCCGTGGCTGGAGATCGCGGGGCTGGTGCCGGGATAGCCGTAAGCGGTCACGCTACGCGCGACCGAGCCCGCCGTCATCCGTCCGTTGAGGATCTGCCAAGCCTTGAGCGGGGCGCTGACCCCGCCCATATAAACCAGGCCGAAGGCGAACGCCGGCGCGTCGAATATCTGGAACCCGGGGTCGATTATGCCAATCGCCTGCGCGTCGGCGCACGACGCGCAAAACTTCCCCATCGATGCGCGATTCAGCAGATAGAAGCGGCCCGACTTGGTTCCGCCCATCAGCTCGACAGTCGCCGGCGCGAAAGGTTGGTCAGGCAGCAGGACGGCGCCGGTGATGCCGCCGTCGTTGTCGCTAGCACTGAGAGTGGCTTGGTCGGACGGCGTGAAGTAGTCGATCACTCTCAGCGTATTGGGATCGAGTTTCACAAAGCTGTCGCCATAGTCGGTCGTGCCGTTGAAAGTGCCGTTGCCGATTCCGACGAACACGTTGCCGAACGGACTGGCCGAAGGACCGTTGCCGCTCTGCCAGATTCCTCCCTCGCTGCCGTTGGGTGTGGTGTTGAACGCCGCCTTTTGCGCGAGCGTGAGCCCGTCGTATGCCAGGACCCATCCGTGATAGGGCCCCCTGTCGCAGTTCGAGCCGAACGCGATATAGACCATGCCGTTTAGAAACAGCAGCGCGGGACGCTGGAGAGCGAGCATAGGGACGAACGACACATTACCGTGACCGTCGTTGCCGTTGCCGATGCCGGCGACCGTGGCGCTTATCGGGACCGGGCCGCCGAACTTCTCGGCCCCGGTCGCGAGGTCGAGCGCGTGTAGTTCCAGGGCGAAAGTGTCGTTGTTCTGATTCTTGGTCTCTGAGACCACGTACAGCGCCTGGTTGTCGAGACTGATGACCGGCGTTCCGGTGATGCCGATTTCGGGCACCAGGTTGTGGCAGCCGACGTCGTTCAGTCCGCTGACCGTGGTGATTCCGTTGACAGGATCGATGAAACTCTTCTGCCAGAGCGGCAGCGTCACGAGGCCGTCGGCGTCGAACGCATAGACGCTGTCGTGCTCGGACGCGACGTAGACCACGTTGTGCGTTCCCTGGCCCGGGATCGCGAGCTGCGAGACGTAGAGCGGCTCAGCGTATAGGTAACCGTCGACTGGATAGGAAAAGAGTTTGCCGAAGGTCCTCACGTTGACGTTGGCGGGCGTCAGAATGGTCTCGTGCGGGTTGAGGCCGCTCCGCATATTATCGTTGTGGAAGGTGAGAATGTTGATCCCGGCGGGCGTTGGCGCCGGGGCGGGCGTCGGCGTCGCGGCCGCAGGACCCGCCGCCGCAATCAGGCAGCAGAGGATCACGGCATGTTGCAATAGCGAAGAACGCAGTTGCGATGCCACGCGATCTGGTTGCGGTTTGATCTGCAAAGCGAAGAGCCAATTTTATCGGCGGCAAATCTTTTCATGGCGATTGTCGAAGCGCAAATTTTCGCGCACCAATTCGCACGCGCCGGCGGGTCAATTTAACGCCACGGAGAGAAAAAACCGCGCGCGCCACAGCTCCCATCGAAAAGAGCGTGCAGCGCGCGCGTAAGATACACCTCGATCAAGCGCACTTCGTCAGGGAGCCGTTCGCCCCCCAAGCAAAGGACCGCGGCAGCGGCCGGTCAAGGAGTCACGGCAACAGCCCGTAGACGTCGAGTTCGGTCTGCGTGCCGACGTAGACTTTGCCATTCGCCACTGTCGGCACGGTGAACTTGACGGCAGGTCCTGCGGTGTCTCGCGAGCCCGCCGCCGCACTGTTGTAAAGCCCCGCCAGGTTATAGCCATAGGCGTGCAAGACCGCAGGAGCGTGGTTCCCATAGCCGCTCACGTCGAGCGCCCAGACGATTCGATCGACGTTGCCGTTGCTGGAGATCGCGGGGCTGGTGCCGGGATAACCGAAAGCGTGGACGCTGATCGCGACCCACCTCGCCGACATGCGTCCGTTTAAGATCTGGAAAGCTTTGAGCCGGGCGCCGACCCCGCCGATGTAGGCCAGGCCGAAGGCGAAAGCCGGCGCGTCGAATATCTGGAACCCGGTGTCGGCTATGCCAATCGCCTGCGCGTCGGCGCACGACGCGCAAAACTTCCCCATCGGTGCGCGATTCAGCAGATAGAATTGACCCGACTTGATTCCGCCCATCAGCTCGTAAGTGGCCGGCCCGGAAGGTTGGTCAGGCAGCACGACGACGCCGGTGATCCCGCCGTCGCTGTCGGTAGCGCTAAGAAGGGCTTGGTCGGACGGCGTGAAGTAGTCGATCACTCTCAGCGTATTGGGATCGAGTTTCACAAAGCTGTCGCCATAGTCGGTCGTGCCGTTGAAAGTGCCGTTGCCGATTCCGACGAACACATTGCCGAACGGGCTGGCCGAAGGGCCGTTGCCGCTCTGCCAGATTCCTCCCTCGCTGCCGTTGGGTGTGGTGTTGAACACCGCCTTCTGCGCGAGCGTGTGCCCATCGTATGCCATGACCCATCCGTGATACGGCCCCCTGTCGCAGTTCGAGCCGAACGCGATATACACCATGCCGTTTAGAAACAGCAGCGCGGGACGCTGGAGAGCGAGCATAGGGACGAACGACACATTACCGTGACCGTCGTTGCCGTTGCCTGTGCCGGCGACCGTGGCGCTTATCGGAACCGGGCTGCCGGGCTTCTCGGTCCCCGTCGCTAGGTCGAGCGCGTGTAGCTCCATGGCGAAAGTGCCGTTGTTCTGATTCTTGGTCTCTGAGACCACGTACAGCGCCTGGTTGTCGAGGCTGATGACCGGCGTTCCGGTGATGCCGATCTCGGGCACCACGCCGGTGCATTGGACGTCGTTCATTGAAACAGTAACGATTCCGTTGGCCGGATCGATGAAGCTCTTATGCCACAGCGGCAGCGTCACGAGGCCGTCGGCGTCGAAGGCATAGACGCTGTCGTGCTCGGACGCGACATAGACCACGTTGTGCGTTCCCTGGCCCGGGATCGCGAGCTGCGAGACGTAGAGGGGCTCAGCGTACAGGTAACCGTCGACCGGATAGGAAAAGAGTTTGCCGAAGGTCCTCACGTTGACGTTGGAGGGCGTCAGATTGGACTCCTGCGGGTTGAGGCCGCTGCGCATATTATCGTTATGGAAGGTGAGAACGTTGATCGGGGCGGGCGTCGACGTCGCGGCCGCGTGACCCGCCGCCGCAATCAGGCAACAGACGATCAAAGCGGCGGAACCTTGCAATGCTACGGAACGCAGGTGCGGTTTCATCTTCTACGTGAAAACCCCTGAATTAGGATGGTAAAATTTTTTCATTCCGATTGTCCGAGCGTAAATTTCCGCACGAAATACGCACGCGCTGGCGAATCAATTTAACGCCACGGAAAAAAAAGCGCGCGCCACAGCTCCCATCAAAAAGAGCGTGCAGCGCACGCGTAAGATGCACCTAGATCAAGCGCACTTCGTCAGGGAGCAGTTCGCCCCCCAAGCAAAGGACCGAGCAGCGATCCCAAACCGCCCATCTGTCCAGTAGCGCCGGGGGCGGCGTACGGCGAGCCGGCTGCCGGGTTCGGATATCCGGCCTGCGGATAACCACCCGGTGGATAGGACCCCGCCGAGGGCGCTCCTCCGCCGCCAAGCAACGGACCAAGCAGCGAGCCCAGACCGCCCGTCGAGCCCGTCTGCCCTGGAGCGCCGGGCGCGCCGTATGGATAGGGGGATCCTCCGTTCGGATAGCCTGTAGGCGGGTAACCGGCTGGCGGATAGGGCTGCGCGTACGCGGCGCCTGGAGGCGGATATTGCGGTCCATAGGCCGAGGGCGGTGGACCATACGGCCCCTGAGGCGGCATGTAGTCTCGAGTTCCATAACCGGAGCCGTAGCCGGAGCCTTCCTGGTGGCCCCCACCCGAGAGCTCACGTCTTAAGTGCTTGATTTGCTTCTTCCAGTGCTTCGCTGCGCCCCGATCACCCGCTTGCTGCGCCCGGCTATACTGCGCCTCGGCATAGTTGAGTTGCGCCTCTAACTGATTGCGCTGGGCATAGTTGAGCGGCGCGGGGTACGGCCCGGACGGCGGCATCGGCTGACCGTATTGCCCCTGTCCCGTATACGCCTGATAGGCGGCGACGTCGTTGGGGGTATTGTACGGGTCAGCAGCCGCGGCAGTCACCATTAGCGGCCCCGTGATCAGAATTAATCCAGCAACGCCGGAGAGTATCCGGCGCGAGAAGGCTTTTCGGACGGAGGAGACGTTCATATGGGAACCTCCAACGCTCCCATACGTATTCGGCTCCTACGGGTTACCGGTTTTCGGCGGATTATTCGCGAAGTAGTAAGGTCAGCCTCCGCGCAGGCGGCTCGTAACCACCGACGCCAAGCGAACCAATGGCGCAAGAAGACCAGTGAGCAGATTGAGGAACCTGCGCCGCCTAGCCGGTCAGGTTTAGCAAAAAATGGCAGGGCCAACGAACGGGCACCGGAGCCCGTTCGATTTGGCTCTTCAAGCGAACGTCAGAAACGCCAGCGAAGAAGCTGCTCGCCGCGGAAAGCTACCACCTAGTAGGGGCGAATCGCTCGCGTCAGGCCTGCGCCTTACGCAGCCTGGCCCGCCGGTCGGATGGCGCGCCCTTGCGCATGGAACGGCTCGCGCTCGTGGCCGGCTTCGTGACGGCCGCCTTCGTGACCGCCGGCTTTTCGATCTCTGCCGGGGCTGCTACTTCCTCGATAACCGGTTGTGAAGCCGCCAACGCCGCCTGCTCGGCTCGCGCGACGCGCGCCCGCTCGATCGCGTCGAGCTTGCGCACCTTCCATTCGCGCAGTCCACGGCGCAGATACTCCGGATTGACGTCCAGCATCTCGCAGACGTTGTCGAAGGAGAACACCCACTTTTTGTCTTCGAGGTTGATCCACTCCTCGGCGTCGCGGAACAGGCGCTGGCCCTTGTTGGTGGACGAGTCGATGCATTTCATAAAGCATTCGACCGCATCCTCCAGCACACTCAGCACCAGGCGCTTCTCGCCCTCAAGCAGATGCTTGCGGCGCATCGCCTCGAAGTATTGGATCGGCAAAAGCGTGTCGGGCTCAAACAATCCCGGCAGCTTTTCGTCCAGTGTTTCCTTTTCCTGCATCTTCGCTCCTTGCTCCTGCCTCACCAGATCTTGTGCTCCCACCCCCCGTCCTCCTTGTTATGGACGCCATCAATAGACGTCCTATTCATATCTACGTTTCAGCACTCCGTTTGTTGCGGCAGTTATTCGTCTTCGTTATTTTCTTCGTAAATCTCATTCCAAGCCATCTGGATCGCCTCCAGCTTCGCTTCGCTGGAACCGGCCGGATCGTCGTCAAATTCGTCCAGGTCCGCCACCCACTGACGCAAATCGGTGAACCGCACCTGAAGTGGGTTAATCCCCGGGTGATTTTCCGTGAGTACCTCGGCAATCTCCTGCGCTTGATCCCATTTCAAACCCATTTGCCCCGTCTCCTCACCTGAAACCGGCCGAAACCCCGACCCTACCGGCCGAAACCCGGCTGAAAAATGCTGCAAGTGCCTACAAATTAGCGCACTCGATGGCTACGACAGCTCCTCGACTGACTTCTTTTCGAGCGCCCGGCCTATCGCATAATCCATGATTCTCTCGGCAAATGGCGTCGTGAGCTGATTGAGCTCCTCGACCAAAGCTGAAATATAAGCACGATCCGTACCATTTCGAGCTTCTTCCAGTTTGGACGCGCATTTCTCTACCTGCGCACGCTCATCCGCCGCGATCAGCGATGCATATTCCCCGAGCTGTTTGCTCAATGCGCCTAACATATGGGCAGCATCGTTGCGCGCGACAATCAGCATCCGCTGCTCGAGATCCTCCTCGCCGAGATCGATCGACTCTTCAAGCATCCGTTCAATTTCTTCGTCGGTCAGCCCATAGCTGGGCTTGATGTCAACCGAATGCTCTCGCCCGGTGCGCTGATCGCGCGCCGTGACGTTCAAAATCCCGTTGGCATCGATAAGGAACGTGACCTCGATCCGCGGCAGGCCAGCCGGCTGCGGTTCGATCGGCCCCAGCTTGAAGCGCGCCAGCGAGCGGCAATCCGCAGCCAGCTCGCGCTCGCCCTGGACTACGTGGATATCGACGTGGGTCTGGTTGTCCACAGCGGTCGTGAAGCCTTCCGTCACGCTGGTCGGAATGGTGGTATTGCGATGTATGAGGCGTTCCATCACACCGCCCATCGTTTCGATTCCCAGCGACAGCGGCACCACGTCGAGCAGCAGCATGTCGCCCCGCGAGCCCATCAGCACGCCCGCCTGCACCGCGGCCCCAAGCGCGACCACGTGGTCGGGATCGAGCGAGCACAGCGGCTCGCGCCCGAAGAGCTCCGCCACCCGCCGGCGCACCAACGGCATGCGCGTGGACCCGCCCACCAGCACCACGGCGTCGATGTCGCGGGGCGCAAGCTGCGCATCGGCGAGCGCTATCCGGCATCGCTCGAGCGAGCGGCCGACCAGCGCACCGGCCATCCGCTCGAACTCGGCGCGACTGATGGTCTTGCGCACCTCGCGGTCCGGCAGCGCGAGCGTCATCTCGGCTTCATCGTGGTCGCTGAGCCGCTTCTTGGCCGCCTCGGCGGCCAGCCGCGCGCTGTTCCAGATGTGGCGATCCAGCCTCAGGTGTGGCGGAAGAGCCTCAAGTAGCAGGTCGACCAGCAGGCGATCGAAGTCG
Source organism: uncultured delta proteobacterium (assembly GCA_963815255.1). Classification (GTDB taxonomy): domain Bacteria; phylum Desulfobacterota; class Binatia; order Binatales; family Binataceae; genus JAKAVN01. Next base: position 146,610 of record CAWFGH010000004.1, read on the forward strand.
TCGCCGCCCAGATGCGTATCGCCGTTGGTCGCGAGCACCTCGAAAATCCCACCCTTGATGTTGAGGATCGAGATATCGAACGTGCCGCCGCCAAGGTCATAGACCGCGACCCGCCCCTCGGCCATCTGATGCAGCCCATAGGCGAGCGAGGCGGCTGTCGGTTCGTTGACCAGGCGCACGACGTCGAGCCCCGCAAGCCGCCCGGCGTCCTTGGTCGCCTGGCGCTGGCCGTCGTTGAAGTACGCCGGGACCGTGACCACGACGCGCTCGACCTTCTCGCCGAGCGCGGCTTCGGCGCGGGCCTTGAGCGCGCGCAGAATCTCGGCGGAAATCTGCGACGGCGTATAAGTCCGTTTACCGATCGCGAAGCGCACGACCGGGCCGCTGAAGTCGCCGAAGCTGTAGCGATGGCGGTCCTCGGCGGCAACCTCGTCACCGCCCAGCCCCATGTAGCGCTTGACCGAGCGCACCACGGCGCCCGCTTCGCCGCCTTCGAAACCGATGGCGTGGATGCGGCCGTCGCGCTCAACCGTGAGATGCGGTTCCATCGCGATCGCTCGCTCGCCCACGAAGACCTCGCCCTTGGGCGTTATCGCGACCACCGACGGGAGCAACGGGTTGGCGGTATTGAGGTCGGGGACGATTTGCGGACGCTCCTCTTCCATAACCGCGATGAGGCTGTTGGTAGTTCCGAGATCGATGCCGAATATACGAGACATAAATAATATTGCGCCGAGGCCGTCGTGCGGCCCGGGGATGCGGTTTGGGTTTATTTCCTCAATCGGCCGTTTTATCGGCCGTGGCGCTCTCGAGCGCGCGGTCGACGTCGCGGGTGAGCGTCCGCAGGTAGGCGATTTTGGAAAGTGCGGATTTCAATTCGTTGACCAGTTCCTGACGCTCCCCCGCTCCCTCGTCCCAGCGCGCAAAATTGCGCTCCAGCTCCTCCTGCGTCGCGGTCACCAATCCTTCAAGCTCCGCGCGCCGCCCTTTGATCGCGGCGCCGAGCGCGTTGGCGCTTCCGTTGTGCGTCGTGCGGAGCTCGCCGAGCTGCTCCTGTACTTCGAATACCATCTCCGCCAACTCGGGCGGCACGCGTTTGTTGTTCTCGGCGAGCTTCTCGCCGACTAGCTCCAACCAGTAACGCCCGCGGGTCACCGGGTCACGTAGCGTGCGATAGCTCCGAGTCAGCAGCGCCGTGCTCTTGAGACTCGCCTGCCTCACCGCGGGTGTCCCCGTCGCAAAGCGATCGGGATGAATGCGGCGTCCGGCTTCATGATAGATACGTTCGAGTTCGCTAGGATCGAGGACGAGCTTGCGCGGCACGCCGAGCGCGGCGAAGAGATCGAGCTCAGCGCCGAGCGGCGCCCCGCAATCGGGGCAGGTCAAACGCGGCTCGCTTGGCCGCGCGCATGAAGGGCATTGCACCATCGCTACGCCTTGATTCCCGCGTCGTCATACGACGAACGACTCTCCACATCCACACGTCCGCTTGGCGTTGGGGTTGACCACCTTGAAGCCCGAGGCCATCAGCTCCTCGGAGTAGTCGAGTTCCGATCCGTTGAGGTAGAGGAAACTCTTCTTGTCGACGATTAGCTGTGCGCCGTCACGCTCGAAAATCTTGTCGCGCTCCTTGGGATCGTCGAGCTCCATGCGGTACTGCAAGCCCGAGCATCCGCCGCCAACGACCTTCACCCGCAAGCCCTTGCCAGGCTTCTCGGATGAGAGCTGCTTGATCTTGGAGACCGCGTTTTCAGACAGCGAGATCATTTTTGTTTGACGACTTATTTCTTGCTCGCCGACTTATTAGCGAGAGCTATTTCCCGACGCTTCCATTCACGCCTACGAGGATTTCCCGTGAGCGGCCTTGCGCTCTTCGACGTTGGTCTCGCCTGCCGCGGTTGCGCCCTTGCGGCTGCGCCAGTCGGTGATCGCCGCCTTTATAGCATCTTCCGCCAGCACCGAGCAGTGAATTTTCACCGGCGGTAGATTCAGTTCCTTCACGATCACGGTGTTCTTGATCGCCATCGCCTCGTCGATATGCTTGCCCTTGACCAGCTCGGTCACGTAGCTGGACGACGCGATCGCGCTGCCGCAGCCGAACGTCTTGAAGCGCGCGTCCTCGATCACGCCCTCCTCGCTGATCCGGAGCTGCAGCTTCATCACGTCGCCGCACTCGGGCGCGCCGACCACGCCGGTGCCGACGCCCGGATCATCCTTGGCAAAACTGCCGACGTTGCGCGGATTGTTATAGTGCTCGAGTACTTTATCTGAATAAGCCATGACCCCTCCGGTCGCTTAGCCTCTGATTACGCCCGCCAGTTGACTGATTTAAGATCGATTCCCTCACGCGCCATCTCGTACAGCGGCGACATCTCGCGCAGCCGCTTGACCTCGCGCGAGACCCGCTCGGTCACGAAGTCGACCTCGTCCTCGGTATTGAAGCGCCCCACTCCAAAACGGATCGAGCTGTGCGCCAGTTCCTCGTTGGTGCCGAGCGCGCGAATCACGTACGACGGCTCCAGCGTGGCCGAGGTGCAGGCCGAGCCCGAACTCACCGCCACGTCGCTGATTCCCATCAGCAGCGACTCACCCTCGACGTAGGCGAAGCTGACATTGAGATTGCCGGGGAGGCGTTCGGTCGGATGTCCGTTGAGGTAAACCTCATCGAGCCGCTCGAACAGCCCCGCCTGCAGCTTGTCGCGCAGCGAGCGCAGCCGCGCCGCCTCGAACTGCATCTCCTGGCCCGCAATTTCGCACGCCGCGCCGAAACCCACGATACCCGGCACGTTGAGCGTGCCCGAGCGCATCCCGCGCTCATGGCCGCCGCCGTCGATAATCGGGGTCAGGCGCACGCGCGGCCCCTTGGCCCGCACGTACAGCGCGCCCACGCCCTTGGGTCCGTAAAGCTTATGCCCCGACATCGCGAGCAGGTCGATACCGTCGCGCTCGACGTCGACCGGAATCTTGCCTATCGCCTGCACCCCATCGCAGTGGAAGATGATGCCGCGTTCCTTGGCGATACGCCCGATCTCGCGGATCGGATGTATCGTGCCGACCTCGTTGTTGGCGTACATGATCGAGATCAGCACGGTCTTGTCGGTGATCGCGTTGCGCACCGCATCCGGGTCGACCATCCCGTACTTGTCGACCGTGAGGTAGGTCACGGTCGCCTTGCCCGCGCGCTCCAGCGCCCGGCAACTGTCGAGCACGGCCTTATGCTCGGTGACGCAGGTGATGATGTGGTTGCCCTTGTCCTTGTAGAACTCGACAACCCCCTTGATCGCCTCGTTGTCGGACTCGGTCGCGCCGCTGGTGAAGATGATTTCCTTGGACTTGGCGTTGATAAGCGTCGCGAGCTGGTTGCGCGCCTTGTCGACCGCTTCCTCAGCCTCCCAACCGAAGCTGTGGTTGCGGCTGGCAGCGTTGCCGAACTTCTGCGTGAAGTACGGCAGCATCGTTTCGAGCACCCGCGGATCGACCGGCGTCGTCGCGTGATTGTCCATGTATATCGGCAGCTTGACCATCGAATTCGGAACCCTCTTGATCGCGCTTGAACGCGCGCACCTACCCCAAACAGTGCCACAATACGTAGCACTAAAATTAGTGGACTTACAAGGTCGAGTATACGGCTTAAGCCATTTCGGTGTCAAATGGACTATAAGCCCGGCAGCGGTCCGGCGCGGAGCGTTATAAGGCAGAGCGCCGTTAAGGTGTAGAAATCGACCCGCCCGAAGTGTTTAAGGCAGGCCCGTATTTTGGATAGCGGCGTTTGATCTGAGTCCCTCCCCTGTGTGTCTTGGGGGAGGGAGTTGCTTTCAGCGCTCAAGCGCCAAAACTATCGAGCCGGCCGATCCCCCAAAACTTAGACGGGGAGGGAGTCAGACAGAAGATCAGCGCGCTCGAAAGCCGGAGAACTAGCTTACCGAGAGGTCGGAGAGGCGCGAACGCGGTTGGCGCTCGAAACTGCGCAGCAGAATGGCAGTCAGCTTGCCCGGCACGACGATAATCCGCCGGCGTTCCTGGATCAGCACTCCCTCCATCGCGAATCGTCTCAAACACACGCTGACCTTGGGGCGCGACCCGCTCACCAGTTCCGCGATATTACGATGGCCGAAGCGCAAGTTGATGATCGTGCCGCGGGCGTCGGACAGGCCAAACTTGTCGGCGAGATCGAGCAGCGCGACTGCTATTCGTTCCTCGAGCGTCTGATCCACGAACCGGGATTGACGCACCAGCAGCGCCCACCAGCGGCCCATCGTGAGCCTCAGCGCGAGGAGGAATTTGTCGTACGCCAGCCCGGCAGTTTCGACCAGGGCCTGGGCGCTGAGCACGCCGATCTCGCACTCGATGAATGCTTCGCACTCCAGACTGTGCCGCAGGTCGGGCAGCAGCGTGGGAATGCATACCACGTCGCCGGGGCCGAGCACCTCGAGCAGGACGCGTTCGTTCTTGCGGTTGAGGGAGGTAAGCCGGGCGATGCCCGAGAGCATGATGTAGATCGTATCGCCCGATTGCTTGCCGTTATAGATAATCGCGCGCTTGCGAAAGCGGCGAACTCTAAGCTGGCCGCCCAGTGCACTGACCTGCTCGGCGGAAAGTCCGGCGAGGCCTTTCACTGCGGACAGATCGAGCCGCAATTTTCTGGCGGCGTTCGCGTTGCGATTCTGGGCGAATTCGCCGGTGAAGACCTTGTGCGCGGGTTTTCTTGAGCTGGTTCGTTTCATCGATCCGGCCAAGGAGACTTCTGAAGTGTAACGCAGGTTACAGTTACCGGCAAACTCGAATGCGCGACCCGCCGGTGCCCGCGATTGAGCGACGCCCGTTACAAACTTTAAGCACGCTCCGCGTTTATTCAAATCGGTCGACAAAACAAACAAGTGAGTAACCTGCGTTACTAGCTTCCGGCGCTTTTTTCACATTTCTCTAGAGATTTGTCTTCCGTGCTTTGTTACATGTTTTCCGTCCTCTGGTCGCGTTGGCGTATGACGATGAGACTCAAGCACAGGCCACGAGTGGTTGAGAAAACGCCTCCTGGCAGCTTCTACGTGCGGGATTGCACCTGTCCTGACCACGCCTACCGTATCTCGTGTCCTAGCTGGAGGCTGAGCCATGCGTGTTCCGCGTTCTGAAACGCCTTCGGACCTCGAGCTGCTGGGACGGCTGAAAGGCCTCTCCTGGCTTTCCGCCGCTCAACTTAAAGAACTCGACCATTCGATGGCGGCCAGGAGCGTCAAGCGCAACGGCGTCATCTTTCAGGAACTCGGCAAGCCCTCGACTGAAGCGCACATCCTGCTCTCGGGCGCGGCACAGCTAAGCCATCTCAACGGCGAGGGGCCGCGCGTGGTGGCGATGATGATGCCGGGAGTGATCTTCAGGCTGCCGCTGATGCCCGTGGAAGTCGGCCATAACTTCGAGTGGGTGGCGTTGAGCGATTGCCGGGTCGGGCGCCTGCCGATCGAACGCTATGTCTCGATCACTTTGGGCGTCGACTACGACGCCTATGCGCGCATCTCCGAACCCGCGGAAAGCCGCATCGGCCGCATCCTCGCCCGCTATCCCAGCTTCATCGGATTCGCCTTGCTGCAGCGCGTGGCGGTGGCGTTGATCGAACTGGCGGTCGAGTTCGGCGTGCAGAACCATCGCGGCGTCGAGCTCGGGATCGTCCCGACGCACAAACAGCTCGCCGATCTGGTCGGCGCTTCGCGGCCCAAGGTCAGCGAGGTGATGAACGACCTGCAGCGGCGCAAGGCGCTCTCGCGCGACGGCCGCAAGCTCACGGTGGCGATGAAGCGGCTGGAGGCGATCGTCGCCAACGGCGCCCATGCCTGATGCCTACTTGGCGCGCGGCTGGTTGGCGCGCGGCTTGAGCTCGAGCCGCCGCTCGTGGATCCAGTCCTCGTAGCCGAGCTTGTACCACGCCGACGACCCATTCCAGTTGCGATGCAGCACCAGCAGCGTCACAACAGTCACGCCCTTGGATAAGAACCACTCGTAGGCCGCCTCGAGCATCGGTTTGATCAAGCCTTTGCCGCGCCAGTTCTCCTCCAGGTAGGCATGGTTGACATAGCCGCGCACCCGCGGCAGGTAGCCCGAATGGTCGCGCACCAGCCGCACCCATAGATAGCCGGCCAGATGGCCGTCGCCGGCCTCGGCGACCCAGAGCGCATGATGGTCCCGGGCGAGCACGGTCTGGAGCCAGACCGGCGCCTGGCGAATTTCCTCCCAGTCAAACCGCGCCCGCTCGTCGAGCGACTCGTGATAAGCCGCCATCGCGGCCACCAGGCGGGCGATTTCCGGAATGTCCGCGGCGCGCGCGGGCCTCGTTTCAACTGCCATCGCCAGGGAACCTCCCACCAGAGAATCTCACAAAGAATCCGACAAAAATCTCAAATTGTCCGAGGTTATCGTCGCCACTGCGACAAAAACCGAGCGCGCCGCGTCGAATTCGCAACTCGGTACTTCTTTCGCATACGCGAGCGTATTAATAATATTGTAATGATTGGCGCTCAGACAGTAAGCTTTCACGGCCGCTCCATGGCAACAGCAAATCCAGCGAGAAAACCTCAAAACCGAAACCTTTCCCGAAACCTTCGATGACCAACATGCTCGCCAAGAAAAACGCCACCGAAAATCGCTTGCTCTCCGAATGGGTGGCCGATGTTGCCCGACTGACCAAGCCCGATCGAGTCCAATGGTGCGACGGCAGCGAAGAGGAACGCCAGCGCCTATTCAAAGAAGCGGTCGCCACCGGCGTGCTGATTCCGCTGAACCCGCGCAAGCGGCCCGGCTGCTACCTGCATCGGTCCAACCCCAACGACGTCGCGCGCTCGGAGGACCTCACTTTCATCTGCACGCGGAACAAGGACGACGCAGGACCGACCAACAACTGGATGGCGCCCGACGAGACCTACCGCAAGATGCGGGGATGGTTCGACGGTTCGATGCGCGGGCGCACGATGTACGTCATCCCCTACATCATGGGTCCCGCCGATTCGCCGTTCGCCAAGGTCGGCGTCGAACTGACGGACAGCATCTATGTCGCGCTCAACATGGGATACATGACCCGGATGGGCAATATCGCGCTGGAGATGCTGGGCGCGTCTGACGACTTCAACCGCGGGCTCCACTCCACGCTCAATTTAGACCCGCAACGCCGGCTGATTTGTCATTTCCCCGAGGACAACACGATCTGGTCGGCCGGGAGCGGCTACGGCGGCAACGCGCTGCTCAGCAAGAAATGCTTCGCGTTGCGGATCGCAAGCTGGCTCGGCAAGACGGAAGGCTGGCTCGCGGAGCACATGCTGATCCTGGGCCTTCAGAATCCCGAGGGCGAGACGTTTTACATCGCCGCGGCATTTCCAAGCGCGTGCGGCAAAACCAATCTTTCGATGCTGACGCCGCCGCCGGCCTTTCGCGGATGGCGCGTGACCACGGTGGGCGACGACATCGCGTGGATGCGAATCGGACCGGACGGCCGCCTGTGGGCGGTCAATCCCGAGGCCGGATATTTCGGCGTCGCGCCGGGCACCAGCGCGCATTCGAATCCGAACGCGATGAAGATGGTCGAGCACGACACGATCTTCACCAACGTCGCGATGACGCCTGAAGGAGACGTCTGGTGGGAGGGCATGGGTATCGATCCTCCCGAGGGACTCATCGATTGGCAGGGAAAGCCGTGGCGCAAGGATTCGGGCAAGCCGGCGGCGCATCCGAACAGCCGGTTCACCACGCCGATGCGCAATAATCCCGCGCTTTCTCCGCAGGCCGATTCGCCGCAGGGAGTGCCAATCTCCGCGATAATTTTTGGCGGCCGCCGCGCCACGACAGTTCCGCTGGTGCTTGAATCCTTCGATTGGACTCACGGCGTTTACCTGGGCGCGACGATGGGCTCGGAGACCACCGCGGCGGCCACCGGCAAGGTCGGCGTCGTGCGGCGCGATCCGATGGCGATGCTGCCGTTCTGCGGCTACAACATGGGCCACTATTTCGCTCATTGGCTCGGGATGCAGAACGGACTGAAAAATCCGCCCAAAGTTTTTATGGTCAACTGGTTCCGCAAGGATGGCGAGGGCCGTTTCCTGTGGCCCGGCTACGGCGAGAACATCCGCGTGCTCAAATGGATCGTGGAACGCGTCAACGGCCGTGGCACGGCCGAGCGCTCGGCGGTCGGTTTGAAGCCGGCCGAGGGCTCGCTCGATCTCACCGGCCTCGAGATTGGCGGCGAATCCTTGAAAGAGGCGATGGCCGTGAAGCCCGAGGAATGGGCGGCCGAACTCGATTCGCAGGAAGAGTTCTTCAAGAAGCTGGGCGCGAGCGTGCCCGCGCAGATGGACGAGCAACGCAAAGCGCTGCGCGCGGGCCTGCGCGTTCAGTAGCCCCGCGGCGCACTGCTCACGGCGTCGCGCTCCACAATTCGCGGTACCGATTCAAATCACGCAAAGTCACGATCGATCGGACTCTCGCGAGCGGAATCTCGCGATGGGAGTCCTGATCGCTTATCGAATCCCGTCAGCCGCTGAATGGACCCCGATGCTCGCGGTCGAAACGCACGGTCAGCGGCTTGCGCTCGCTGCGTAGCGACTTGAGCGCCGCCTCGCGCGTCTGCTCGAACTCCCGCTCGAACCACGGAACGAGCCGCGCGAGGATTGCGCCCGCCTCGGGCCCACTGTTGGGGTCGTCTGAAGCCTCGGCAAGCGCGCGCGCGATCGTGCACAGGAAGCCGACCCGCTCCAGGCCGTCGGCGCGCTCGAAACTCAGCGTGAGCGTGATCTCGTCAGCGGTGATCGCGGGCGGCGCGGCAAGACTCAACCGGTAGAGGCCTCTGCCGGTGTTTATTTCATACTGCGTCACGAAAGTGCTGCGCCACGAAAATGTTCCGCCACGGAAGTGCGCTGCATCACAGAAGTGCGCGGTTACGTCCGCGGCTTTTTGTGGCATCCTGAGCGAGCGTTGCGCGAGTCGAAGGACCCCGATCTTTTTGCGCGAGCATCGCGAGAGTCTCGGAACATAAGGATCCGGGGTCCCTCGACTCGCGGACTCGCTCGGGATGACAGGCAGGAGAAGCCATGCAGAGGAAGTACCCTACGCCGCACGCGTGACCGCGCCGCGGCCCCTGCCGCCGCGGCCCTTGCCCTCCCAGAACAGCACCACCGGGCCCGCGATATAGATCGACGAATACGTCCCGGTGATGAAGCCGACCAGCAGAGTGAAGGCCGACGGACGCAGGATCGGGCCGCCGAGCGTGAGCAGCGCGATCAGCACCGCAATCGCCGTGCCGGAGGTCAGGATGGTGCGCGAGAGCGTCTCGTTAATCGCGCGGTTCATGATCGCCGCGATCGGATCGCGCCGGCGCTTGGCCGCATCCTCGCGGATCCGGTCCGACACGATGATCGTGTCGTGCACCGAGTAGCCGATAACCGTCAGCAGCGCGGCCAGCGTCGTCAGATCGAACTCCAGGCGCGAGATCACCAACGCGCCGACCACCACCAGCACGTCATGCGTCAGCGCGATCACCGCGCCCGCGCCAAAACTCCAGCTCACATTGCGGAACTGCCAGGCGATGAAGATGCCCATGAAGATGGTCGCGAAAATCACCGCCATGAAGCCGTTGCGCCGCAGATCGCGGCCGACCTTCGCGCCCACCGATTCAACTCGCAAGACTTGCACGGCGCCTGGCCCGTAGGCTTTTTCGAGCTGATCCACAAGCTTCTTGCCCAGGCTGCCAACGTTCTTTACGGTCTCGAACCGGACGAGGTACTGATGCTGGTCGGGGGAGCCGAAGTCCTGCACCGTCACTTCGCCCAGGCCCATCGGCTGAAGGGCGGCGCGGATATGCTCGCCGTCGGTCGCGGTTTTGAACTGCAGTTGCACGACGCTGCCCCCGACGAAGTCGACGCCGTAATTAAGCCCCACCGTTATCAGCAGGATTATCGACGCGAGATTGATAAGGCTCGAGAGCGCGACGAAGAAGTAGCGCTTGCCGACGAAATCGAGATCAATGTCGGGGGAAATTATCTGGAAGGACATCGGTCCTGTATGGCTCCTCCGGCCGCCTTACACCGCGCGACTTCACGCCGCCACGCGGACGGCGCCGGCAAGATAATTAACGGTTTGATCCGATTAATAAAAGCACAGGCGCGCCCGCCACGCCATCGGGCACCAACCCTCCGGGGCACCGCTCTCGCCGAGCGCGCCCACCGCTCGCGGCTTACGTGGTCAGGCGGCGGCGATGCGGGCCTTGCCGCACTTTCCGCACTGGTTGTTCTGGTTGTTGGCGTCTTCGATCAGGCCGTCGTCGAGCGAGTGGCAGACCTTGAGGCACTTGGCGCAGATGAAATAGATGCCGTCGATGGTCTTGTTGATGCGCTCGCGATTCAGGATGCGGCCCTTGAGCTTCTCGATCCGGATGCCCAGCAGTTCCTGATATTGACGCTTGATCTTGCGGCGGCCGGCTTCGTCCTTGGGAAGGTCGGCATCTTCATCGGCCTCGTCGGCCGAGTCGGTAAAACTGGGATACAGGTCGCGCTTGGCGGTCTTGCTCTTGCGAGTCCTGGCCATCGCTTTCTTCCCCCTTTCCCTTAGCGCGTGCGTGCGACGTAGCCGCAGTTCTTATCGCAAACCAGGAAGAAGCCGCGCCGGCCGTAGCCGGCGAACATCGTGACCTTGCTCTCGGCGCCGCAACTCGGGCAGAGGTGCTTGTAGGATACATCGCGGCTCTTTTCCGCAGTCTTCGCTTTTTTCTCAGCCATGACCGATGACGCTCTCTCTGTTTGGGTTTTTAATTTTTAGCTGTGGTTGTGATTCGGAGCGAGCCTGCGTGGCGGCTTACGCGCTCGGCATGGATGAGGATCATGGATGCGCGAAGGATACGAATGATGTTGCGGCCGCCGGCTCGTCCATACAGTTCGACACGTTTCAACCGCATCACTATAGCATAACGCCAACGCGTCAAAACTATTCGATCAATGTCGGCCCGGCCCCCGCGGCGTTCGCCCGTCCGCCGCGCTCCGGTTGCGCCCGCCGCGCCGAGCGTCTAAGCGTTAAGCGCTTGGAAGCAAAACTCAAACCCAACGACGCCGTCCTGTTTATCGATCGCAAGGGCCGCCGCTATTTGAAGATTCTGCGCCCGGGCACCCGCATCCTCATCCGCGGCGAGATTCCCGCCGACGATCTGATCGGCACCGACGAGGGCTCGCGCGTCAAGCTTAGCACCGGCGAGACGTTCCTCGTCCTGCGGCCGACTTACGCCGACCTGATTCCGCATCTGCCGCGCCAGGCGCAGGTAATCTATCCCAAGGACACCGGGCCGCTGCTGATTTGGGGCGACGTTTTTCCCGGCGCCACGGTTATCGAGGGCGGCGTCGGCGCCGGCGCGCTGACGATCGCGCTCCTGCGCGCGGTCGGGCCGGCCGGCCGCGTCATCTCGTACGAATTGCGCGAGGATTTTGCCGCGGCGGCGCGCCGCAACGTCGCCGCGTTTTTCGGCGAGGCGCCCAACTGGACGCTCAAGCTCGGCGACCTCTACGCCGGTTTCACGGAGACCGGCGTCGACCGCCTGTTTCTCGATCTCGCCGAGCCGGGCCGCGCCCTCGGCGTGGCGGCGCGTGCGCTCCGCGCGGGCGGCGTGCTGGTCTGCTACGTGCCGACCGCAATCCAACTGGGCGACACGGTTGCGGCGCTCGAGCGCGACGGCGGTTTCGGCGAAGTCGAATCGTTCGAGACGCTGCTCCGCAACTGGCATGTGAAGGGACTGAGCGTGCGCCCGGTGCATCGGATGGTCGCGCACTCGGGCTTCATCATCGTCGCGCGCCGCCTGGCCTCGCATTCGCAGGCCGGCGCGGACCCGCTGCCGGCGCCGGGCGAATCGCCCGCACTAGATGAGGGAGCCGCTGGCGCCAACGAATCCGATTCGTACGACGACGCCGGCGATCCCGACGACGACGTTCAGCGCTGACGGGCGCGAACTCAACCCGTCAGCATAGCTGCCGCCCGTAAAGCCTCCGCTCTTCAGCGCGGCGGGCTCATCCGTCTCAAGAGCCCGCCTTCATCGCGATGCGCTTCCTGACGCGCCGCCGTAATCAAATCTTTCCGCATTTTTAATCAAAGTATTTTCGATTTGTCAGATGCCGGACCGGGCGTGCAGCAGCTCGGCGCGACCACCGCGTTTTTCTCCGACCATGTCGACGTGCGGCCGACGCTAATGTTCCTCGTCGGCCTCGCTGATGACTACACGCATGACGGACGGGTCCTGTCGGAAATCATCAATGGGAATATCCTGCCGAAAGGGCTCCACGACAATCAGAAGCTGGCCCAAGCGCTGGGGCAAGCCTACAAATCGATCAACGCTCCGTTTGGCGCGCTGGCGATGGCCTCGCTGAAGGTTTCGACCGCGGCACTTGCGAGCAATTCGCCGGGTGACACGGAATACCTCTCGTTGGAGAACGAGATCCAGAGCTGGACCGAGCAACGTGACTCTCTCGCGGCCCAGATGAAGTCGATCCTCGAAGCTGCAGAATTCCAGGGCGCCAGGATCGATACCAAGCAAGCTCAGAATTTGATCGCCGCCGCCGCCGAACTCGTCGCACAGGCGGAGAGCGCGGCCAGTAGTCTATAGAAATCCGCTTCGCGGGCTATAGAGATCCGCTTCGCGGGCCGCCGCCCTTTCCGAGGGGCGGCGGCCCCCTTCTCTTCGACTATCCCTCGGCCCGCGTCGTATTTTTCTTCTGTCTTACAGAAAATCGCGTAGTTTCCTGTTGCCGGCCGTTCTGCGATCCTTAACGACAGGTAATACGATGAGGCGCAGAAGATTCATCCGGATCGCGGGTGCCGCGATCGCGCTCGCGGGCGCGCCTGCCGCGGCCCGCGCGATCGCATCCGCGGACATTCCCAAGCCTCCGGCCGGCGGATGGGGCGGTTTCACGCCTAACGCGGATTTTTATGTCACGACCTATGGCACGACACCGCGCGTGGACGCCGGCCAGTGGCGGCTCAAGATTCACGGGCTGGTCAAGAACTCACTCGAACTCGATCTCGAGGCGGTCAAGGCGATGCCGCCCGTCAATGAAACTCTGACCCTGGAGTGCATCGGCAATCCGCCCAACGGCACCGTGATCGGCAACGCGTCGTGGACCGGTCCGAAACTCGGTTCCTTGCTGGAGCGCGCGCGGCCTTTGAGCAAGGCGGTTTACGCCAAGCTCCGCGCCGCCGACGGCTACACGACCGGCATCCCGATCGACGAGATGATGCGCAAGGAAAACTTCCTGCCCTACCTGATGAACGGCGTGCCGTTGCCGCCCCAGCATGGCTATCCACTGCGTATATTCATTCCGGGCAAGTACGGAATGAAGCAGCCGAAGTGGCTAACGGAAATAGAATTCGTCGACAAGGAATTTATCGGCTACTGGGAAGCGCGCGGATGGACCAACAGCGCGTGGCGCAAGGTGAATTCGGGATTTTTCTATCCGCAGGCCAACTATAGCCTGCTCGACGTGGTGGCGCCCGAGGCCAAAGTCAGGGCGCCGGTAGAGATGGTCGGATGGGCGCTGGCGGGGCCGTCAGGAATTCGGCGGGTTGACGTCTCGACCGACGACGGCCAGACCTGGAACGCCGCCGAGTTGAGCGGTAATAATCGCTCGCCTTACATCTGGACGGTATGGAAGTACCGCTTCGCTCCGCCCGAGCGCGGCCGCTACCATGTTCGGGTGCGCGCGACCGACGGCGACGGCCACTCGCAGCCACCGAGCGATCCCGACCGCGCCGCCGGGATGAGCGCGCAGGTCCGCCTCGCATTGGCGGTGACTACCGGCTGACTACATCCCCGGTTGCCGGAGCCGCGCTCGACGATTCGAGCGCGGTCAGGCGCCGCCGTGCTCCCGCTCAGTGACTGAAGAGCGAACCGAGGAAATTTCCCAGGGCGCCGAAAACTCCGTTGGTCGCCGGCGTTGGAGCCGCTCCAGGAGCCGTTGCGACACCCGGCGGCGGCGGCATCGCCGGACCCGGACCCGCCACCAGAGTCGGCGGCGGCATCATGCCGCCGTGCAACGGACAAATCTGCGTCGGCGCGGTGCCATTGAGGAACGGAACGGTGGCGATTCGCGGGCACGCGCTCGTCGCGAGACCGCCGCTTTGCGGATCGATCGTCGCCATCGTGATTCCAGCCGGCACCTTGAAAGGCGGCGAACTGGGCGGCGTAACGTCGAGCATGAAACTTACCCACGCCGGTAGCGCCGCCGTGGCGCCGGAGGCGCCGAGACTCTGCGGATGGTCGAATCCCACCCACACGCCACACACGACGCGCGGCGTGTAGCCGATGAAGTACGCGTCATGGAAGTCCTGCGTGGTGCCGGTCTTGCCGGCCGCCGGAAAATCCAGCCCCATCTTCATTGCCCCCGCGCCCGTGCCCCACTTGAGCACCTGCTCCAGCGCGCCGGTGATGAGATACGCGGCGGGCGGACTGACGAGCGCGAGTTCGTGCGGCGCGTGCTGGTAAATCAGATGGCCCTTGGCGTCGTAAACCGCCTCCAGCGCGTAGGGAGGGCGCGACACGCCGCCGCTGGCGAAGACCTGGTACGCGCCGGTCAGCTCGAGCATCGTGGTCTCGGCGGCGCCGATCGAAATCGGCAGCACCGCGGGAATGTCCTCGTTGATACCCATCTCGTGCGCCATCCCCACGATCGTGGACGGACCGAGCAGGCTGCCCAGGTAAGCGGTCGGCACGTTGAGCGATTCGGCCAGCGCCTCGACCACCGTCACCGTGCCCTGGTAAGTGCGTTCATAGTTGACCGGAGTCCATCCGTTGAACGACATCGGGCGGTCGGGCAGCAAGGAGGCGAGCGTGACCGGCTGGCCGATCGGCGAGCGCGACGGATCGAGCGCACTCAAATAGACAATCGGCTTGAAGGCCGAACCGGGCTGGCGCTCGGCCTGCGTCACGCGATTGAACTGGCTAATCGAATAGTCGCGCCCGCCAACCATCGCGAGAATCGCGCCGGTGCGCACGTCAAGCGCGAGCAGCGATCCCTCCAGCTCTTCGCCGTGCGCGATGTGGCGCAGATGCGGATGCTGCTTCTCCAACCGCTTGATATTCGACTCCACGCTCTCAGTTGCCGACTGCTCCATCTCCGAATCCAGCGTGGTGTAGACCTTGAGCCCGGCGAGGTTGCCGTTGAAACCCGGAATCCGCTCGACCTCGGCGATTACGTAGTCGGTGAAATAGGGCGCGCGGCGCAAGCCCGGCAGCTTGGCGATCTCGATCGGCTGGGCGGCGGCTTCCGCATACTGGGCCGCGTCGATCACGCCGTCGCGGCGCATCGCCGCCAGCACCGTGTCGCGGCGCGCGCGGCAGTCTTCAGGATGGCGCCGCGGATCGTACAGCGTCGGCGCCTGGATCATCCCGATCAGCATCGCGGCCTCGCCCGGCGTGACCTCGTGCAGGTCCTTATTGAAGAAGTAGCGCGCCGCGAGCGGCATCCCGGTAATCGGCGTGCCGTCGTACGCGCCCATCGGGACGTCGTTGATATAGCGTTCGAGAATCTGGTTCTTGCTGAGCCGGATCTCGATCACCAGGGCGACCGCGAGTTCGCGCGTCTTGCGCGCAAACGTGCGCTCGTGGCGATCGATGAAGGTGCGCGCGAGTTGCTGGGTCAGCGTGCTCGCGCCCTGCGCCAGATGGTGCGATCGCAAGTCCGCGATCGCCGCCTCGATCATCCGCACCGGGTCGAATCCCGGATGATAGTAGAAATAGCGGTCCTCGGTCGCGAGCAGGCCGCGCGTCAGGTACGGCGGAAGGTCGTTTAGCTGGACTTCGACCCGCTCGGGCGGCGCGCCCGGCAGCAGGCGGCCGATAACCTCGGGCTCGATCAACGCCGCGGGCAGCGCCGCGCCGAAAGAGTCGGCCACGCCTTCAACCGTCGTGCCGGCGAGCGTCAGATGGATCAGCGCGGCCGGGCGCTCGCGCATCCCTTGGCGAAAGCCGCGGAGATAGATCGTAATGCGGCCGGGTATCAGCGCGTATTCGCCGGGATGGACCGGGTCGATGACGCGGGTGTAACTCAGCCGCTCGATACGGTCGAGCAGATGAAGCTGGGCGAGATCGTCGCCGCGTTCGATTTTGAGCGGCGCGGAGTAAATGGCCGAGGTCAGCGCGGCTTCGCGCTGCTCGATCAGCGCTGAGACTTCACTATAGAGTTCGGCCAGGTAGAACCCGCATCCGAACAGCAACAACAGTAGGACGCCCGCGGCCGCGCGTCGCGGACCGAGCCGCTTGAGCGCGCGGCGCAATCGTCCAGCCGCCGCCGATCCCCTCCCCCGCCTGCCTGCGCTAGCCATCGCGCGTAATTTTTCTCCAGCGAGCGCCGGTCCCGGCCCGGACGCGGCGCACGAATAACAGTATATCCCGTGCGGCCGCATCGACGCGATCATCGAATCCGGGCGGCCTCCAGGCCGTCGGCGCCTGCGCGCCGCGCGCTAGCGCGCCGGCGCCTCCGCGCGGGCTTCGCCCGCGCGGAGCGCCGCGAGCTGGCGCGCCAGCTCGCGCATCAGCGCGAGCCCGCTCGCGCCGTGGCACTCGGCGAGTTCGACTACCGGCGCGCCGATACGCCGGCGCACGAGCTCGAGCGCGCGGCGCTCGCCGGCCGCGCGCGCGAGCTCGGCGCGCGCCAGCGCGGCGAGGCCGTCGAGATTAGGCGCGGCGGCGCGGAGCGCCGGCCGCCGCGCCAGACGCGCGACGGCGTCCGCGTCGAAGCGCGGCCGGCGTGTGCGGTTGAAAATCACCGCGGCGACGTCGAGGCCGAGCGCGCTCAGCGCCGCGTGCGTCTCCAGCGTCTCGCTCACCGCGAACGGCTCGGGCGAGGTCACGAGCACGACGCCGCAGCGCGCGGGGTCGCGCAACAACTCGGAGACGCGCGCGGCCGTGCGCCCAACGATTCCTGCGCCGAAGGTCTCGCGCGCCACCAGCGGCATCCGCAGCACGCTCAACGCCTGGCCGGTTGCGGGAGCGTCGAGTACCACCAGGTCCCACGGCGGCGAGGGCGGCCGGTATTCCAGCTCGTGATAGATCTTCCCGACCATGATGAGCTCGCGCAGCCCCGGCGCCGCCTCGACGAAGTAGCGGTAAGCGCCGCTGCTGACGACCGCCTTGAGCATCGCACGGCTCGGCACCACGGTGGACAGGTATTCTTCGAGCTGATGCGCTCCGTCGAGCACCACCGTCCACACGCCCGGCACGGCTTTGGCCGGATCGAAACCGGGCTTGCGCCCCATCGCGATTGCAAGCGCGCCGAGCCGGTCGTATTCCATCGCGAGCACGCGGGCCGGCGGTGGTCCGGCCGCGCGCAGGATTGCGAGCGCGCCGCTTACGCTCGTGCGTCCGACGCCGCCCTTGCCGACGACGATCAGCGCGCGGCGTCTCAGCAGTTCGTCGATCATCTATCGATTATTGATGGCGCTTCCATTGATGGCGCTTCTAAAGGAAGCGGCGGCCCTGGCGCTCGTCGGGCAGGTCGAGCCCCAGCGCGACGAGTTTGCGATCGACATATTCCTTGTAGGCCGCGCGAATCTCGGAATTGCCGACGCCCTTGAGACCCCACTGGATGAAGCGCGGCGTGTTGGGCGAGTCGGAGCGGCCGAACATGTCGAGCGCCGCCGAGTACCATTTCGGGAGTAGCGCCTGGGCGAGCGCGCGGCCGCGGCGCTCGGCGCAGATGGCGCTTAGAAAGTGATAGCCCATCTCGGAGTGGCCGAACTCGTCGCGCTCGACCGTGCGCGAAATCTTGCGCAGCGGCGCGTAACTCGATTCGCGCCAGTCGCGGGCATGAAAGGCGCCGTTGAGATCGACCAGGAAATGAAAAAACGCGTCGTCGGCCCAGGTGTCCTTGGGCAGATGGAACGCGTAGTGGGCGTACGGCACGTCGCGCAGCGCGAAGTCCGGGTCCAGGCCGACCGCGATCCGATGGAACATGATCGCGTGCTTGAGTTCCTCGGCCAGGTACTCCGACTTGATGAGCCGCGCCGCGGGGTCGGGCGCCAGCGTCTCGGCGACCTCGATACACGTCCCCATCAGGCCGAGGAAGCTCTTGTTGCCGGCGCGCTCGCCCTCGTGACGCAGCATCTTCATCAGCAGGACGCGGTAATCTTCGGGCAGCGTCGTCGCCCTCGTCGAAGTTGTGCTCGGGGCGATCGACCTTGCAGGAGAGGTCGGGCAGCGGATCGCCCTGGGCATAGATATGCGTCCAGAACGGCCACAGTCCGCCGCCGCGCATGCGTTCGCCGCGCTCGGCGGCCTCGCCCGCTTCATCCTGCGTGATGTCGTGCGCGATATCCCGCGCGATATCCTGGGAGTTCAAATCGTTCAGCGCCATATTCGGATCCCTCTACTGCGACCTCGCTCGAATCTAGCGCGCCACGCCCCGCTCACGCAAAACGCGCCTTGGCGGCGGCGGCGCGCGCCGGATCGATCGCGCCGGCGCGCTCGGCCTGGAAGCCGCAGGCGCATCCGGCAAGGCCCGCCGCGTAAAGATCCATTTCGCCGTCGACCAGCTCGCGCGCCATCCCGGGCAACAGCTTGTCGCCGACGCATCCGAGCGCCGCGCCGCATCGCGCGCATCGCAGCCGATAGTACGTGCCATAGGTGGCGACGCCCTCGACCGCCATGCCGAGCGGCTCGTAGGCGGCGCGGATTTCCTCGAGGATCGCGCTCATCTTAATCTTTCGCTTCGCTTAGAGCTCATCGTCTGCTTTACGGCTTGGCGCCGCCTCCTGCTTTTTTCGCGCCGGTTTCGCGCGCGAGCCTGGCCACGATGTCCACGCGCAAATCCTTCTTCGACACCTTGCCCACGGCGGTCATCGGAAAGCGCTCGACGATTTCGAGGCGCTCGGGAATCTTGAAGCGCGCGATACGCCGTTCTTCAAGATGGCGCGCCAACTCCGGAAACGTCAGGCTCATCCCCGCGCGCAGCACCACGTAGGCACACGCGCGCTCGCCCAATACTTGGTCGGGCATCGCGACGATCGCCGCATTGAGCACCGCCGGATGCGACAGCACCAGGTCTTCCATTTCCTCGGCGCTGATCTTCTCGCCGCCGCGATTGATCACGTCCTTGCGCCGTCCTTCGACGACCAGGTTGCCGCTCGGATGCATCATCACGAGGTCGCCGGTGCGATAGAAGCCGTCGGGCGTGAACGCCCCGCGATTGTGTTCCTCGGCGCGGTAGTAACCGCGCGGCGTGTAGGGCCCGCGGCAGAGCAGCTCGCCGACCTCGCCCGGCGCGACCTCGCGGCCGTCGTCGCCGACCACGCGCAATTCGTCGTGATCGCAGATCGGGCGGCCCTGCGTGTTGACGATGACTTCCTCGGGATCGCCGCGCCGCGTCGAGCAGCACAGGCCCTCGGCCATCCCATAGACCTGCGTCACGACCGGGCCGATTTCGCTGAGGATGCGGCGCGCGGGCTCGGGATTCAGCCGCTGACCGCCTACCGCCAGCGATCGCAGCGAGGAAAAGTCCGTCTGCTTGAAACGCGGATCGTTGAGCCAGCTCACCGCCATCGCGGGCACCGCGCAGATCCAGGTTACGCGCTCGCGCTCGATAAGCGGGAAGACCGTTTCGGCCTCGGGCGACGGCGCCAGCACGATTCGCGCGCCGAGCAGAATCCCCGACTGCACCGCGGCGAGCAGCGGGAAGTTATGCATCATCGGAATCGCCACCAGCGCGACACCGTCGCGATCGAAGCCCGAGCATTCCGCCAGCCGCAACGAATTGTAGAGATAGTCGTCGTGCGTGCGCGGGATCACTTTCGGCAGTCCCGTGCTGCCGCCCGAGAGCTGGAAAACCGCGATCTCGTCGCTTTGCGGGCGCAGCCGCGCCAGCGTGGACGGCGCGATCCGCTCCTCGATCGGATCGTCGAGCAGATCCGCAAGCAGCGTCATCCCGGCACCCGCACGCGGACCCATCACGAAGACCTCGCGCATCGCAGGCAGCGCGGCGCGCAACTCGGCCGCCATCGCGAGGTAATCGAAGCGCCGATACTCGGCCGGGATGAGCCAGGCGTAGGCGTCGGTGAAACGCGCGAGATGGCCGATCTCGGTGTGGCGATGCGCCGGCAGAGTTGCCACCGGAATCGCGCCGGTTTTGAGACAGGCGAAGTACGCGGCCGTGCATTCCAGGCCGTTGGGCAACTGAAAGATCACCCGCCGGCCCGACGCGACGCCGCGCGCGGCGAAATGGAGTGCGAGCCGCTCGACCATCGCACCCAGCTCGCGGTAGGTGACGCGCCGTTCACCGTCGACCACGGCGAGGCGCGCGGCGTTCTCTGCGATCGAGCGATCGAAGCGATCGCCGATCGGCTCGCCGCGCCAATAACCCAGCTTTCGATAAAGCTCCGCGGCTTCTTCCGGCCACGGCACCACGCCCTCGAGCATCAGGAGCCTCGCCGCCTTTCGCGATGATTCATACGCGCCATTTTTTCGCCAATCGTCAACTTAAAGTATCACTTGAGATGACCTTCGAGCCATCTTTCGGGTCTGTGCCAGTCTATGCGAGTTCACGCAGGCGCGGATCGACGTCGCGCGCGAAGTGATCGATCCCGCTAACGGTCTCGCGATGGTCCAGGAACCCCGCCTGCCCCATCAGCAGCAGATGGCCGTAGCCGCCGACGTGCTCGTAGTGCGCTTTGATCTGCTTGAAAACGGAATCCGGATTGCCGGCGAATACGATCCCCTGTGCCATCGCCTGCTCCAGCGTGAGACGGCTGAAGTCGTAGAGCGAGCCCTTGCGCATCGCGTTCGCCTCGGCCTCGACCGGCACGTACCCGGGCGGCATCACGAACTGCGGCGGGACTTTGTTCGCGTGCATGTACCACATCAGTTTGCGCGCGCCGGCCTGACCCTCCTCGTCGGTGTCGCCGGTGTAGACCAGCGCCGCGTAAGCCAGGCGGTCCGACGGCGTGTCGCGGCCCAGGCGCGCCGCCGCGTCGCGGTAGGAATCGAAAATTCTTTTCGCGATCTCGAACCCGGTTAGAAAAGTCGCGACCACGTAGCCCCTTTCCGCAACCGCCGGCACGCTGCCCGCGCTAAGGGCGGTTATCCACACCGGAGGATGCGGCTGCTGATATGGGCGCGGCCAGATGTTGACCTGGCGATGATGAAAGAAGCGGCCCTCCCAGCTAAACGGCCCGTCGTGCGTCGTCCACGCCTTCAGGATGAGATCGTGCGCCTCCCAAAAGCGCTCGCTCATCCGGAGCGGGCTCGCGTTGCCCGCGGAAATCTCGTAGGGCACGCCGCGCACGAAGCCGACCTCGATTCGTCCGCGCGCGAGGTTATCGACCATCGCCATCTCCTCGGCGACGCGCACGGGCTGGCGGCGATTGGCGATCGGATTGCCGAGCAGCAGCAGCCGCGCGCGGCTGGTCTGGCGCGCCAGCACGCCGAGCATGATCGGCGCGGCGGGGTCGAGACAGGTCGCGGTCTGATGATGCTCGTTGAGCATGAGGTCGAGACCCATGTGCTCGGCGTGCAGCCATTCGTCGAGATAGCGATGGTACAGTTCGGCGCCGATGTGCGGATCGTAGTGACGATTGGGCAGCGTCACCCGAATCGAATCGTACTCGTCGGGCAAGTACGGCCACGCGGTCTCGGTGAAGAACCAGGTTCTCATGGTCAGCCGCTCGCGGCGCCCCGCTCGCGCGTGAACGCGAGTATCCGCTCCACGAGCGCGCGCGGCTGCTCGATTTGCGGGGCGTGTCCGGCCTCGGCGATCGTTTCGATCCGCGCGCCGGGAATCGCCGCGCGGTAAGCTTCAAGATATTGCCCGCTTACGAGCCCGTCGCTCGCGCCGCGGATCAGCAGGACCGGCAGTTTGAGCCGTCCAATCCGATAGCGCAGCTTGGGGTTATGCATGTAGGGCTCCCAGGTATAGAGCGCGAGCGATTGGCGGTTGCGCGCGATTATCCTTAGCTGCTCGTCGGACATCGCGGCGTAGTTGACCGCGGCCTTTCGCGGATCGTGGTAGACCAGCCGCGTCACCTCCTCGGGCGGCAGCGCGAAGATGTCCGGGATGTCGCGCGTCTCGCGATCGCCGGCCTTGATTCCAACCGGGCCGACCAGGATGAGGCGGGAGAGCCGATGGGCGCAGCGCACCGCGACCTCGGCCGCGATCCATCCGCCCAGCGAAAAGCCCGCGAGCGTCACGTCGCGCAGATCGAACTGCTCGAGCAGATCGAGATAGACGTAGGCGAGATCGTCGACGCTGTCGAACAGGTCGGGCAGCGGCGAGTTGCCGAAGCCGGGATGCGACGGCGCCACGACCTCGAAATGACGCGCGAGAAGTTCGAGGAACTCGGCGCGCGGGTCGATTCCGCCGGCGCCGTGGAGCAGCAGGAGCAGCGGCCCGGTCCCGCGATGCACGACCTCCAGTTGCAGGCCGCGAACCGCGATTTTCCCGTCGTCGATCTCAAGCCGAGCCATCGCAAATCTCCAGCGCGATCTCTAGCGCACCGTCACGTCTTTGCGAAAGTGCCGGCATCTGCCCGAGAGCCCCGGCATTGCGGCGATTGAACGCGCAGCGGGATGCCCCGATAATCGCTGCGGGAAGAACGAGGCCTTGATGCGAACGAGACAAGCGACCTTGGCGATGATTGGGATCATGATGTGGGGCTTTGCTCGCCGCGACTTTGTGGGCCGCGGGCCCGACGGCCGCTCATGCCGAGGACGTGCCGCTTGCCAGTTCGTTGCCGTTGGAGAGCGTGATGCTGGTCGCCGGATGGCCGTCGGCGGGGCCGTTCATCCCGGTGATTGGCGACGGCACCGCGCATCTCGCCTACGAGTTCTACCTGACCAACTACAGCAAAAAGGCCGCCCGGATCGTGTCACTTAGAGTTCGCGGGATCGGCGGCGCGGCCTTCGCGACCACGATCGAAGGCGATGCGCTCAAGTCCTCGTTCACGCCCGCGGCGCCGCAAAGCCGCCTGGAGGCTTACGATCCCGTCCTGGCGCCGGGCGCGAGCGGAATGCTTTTCGTCTTTCCCGATTTTTCCGGCCGCGAGACGCCGCAGCGGCTTGAGAACTCGATCGTGGTCGAGGCCGACGGCGAACCAAAGAACGCGCAGCGGATCCCACTCGGCGAAGTTGCGATCAGAAAGACCGGCGCCGCCCTGATCGACGAACCGTTCACGGGCAATCGATGGCTCGCCGCGAACGCGCCGTCCAACAAGTCAATCCATCGGCGCGCGGTTATCGTGCTCAACGGCAAGCCGCGATCGCCGGAACGCTACGCGATCGATTGGATAAAGCTCGGCGACGACGGCAATAGTTACACCGGCGATCAGTACAAGAATTCCAGCTACCACGCCTACAACGTGCCGATACTGGCCGTCGCCGACGGAAAAATCGTAACAGTCAAAGACGGCCTTCCCGAAAACGTTCCGCACACCGAAAAACTCGCGGTCGCGATGACTCTCGCGAACATCGCCGGCAACCACATCGTCGAGGATATCGGCGGCGGGCTATACGCGGGCTATGCGCACTTTATTCCGGGCTCCATCACGGTCAAAGCCGGCGATCGGGTTCGTCGCGGACAGGTCCTCGGACGTCTCGGCAACTCCGGCAATTCCTCCGAGCCGCATCTCCATCTGCAGGTCTGCGACGCGCCGTCGTTTCTGATTTGCGAGGGCGTGCCGATGGAGTTCAAGCGGATGAGCCTGACGAAGTATCACATCCAGAAACGCGGCGAGACGCCAATCAAGCTCGAGGTCGAGGGCACGCACGACGTATCCGGGGAAGGGCCGATGGAAGACGAGCTGGCGAATTTTCCCGCGACGAATTCGTCCGCGAAATAACCGCCGACACGTCCGTGTGGCGGGCCGCGTCTACCAGCGCAGCAGATTGGCGCCCCAGGTCAGACCGCCGCCGCACGCGTTGAGCATCACGAGATCGTTGTCGCGGATGCGGTTCGCCTCCAGCGCCTCGTCCAGCGCAATCGGCACCGAGGCGGCCGAGGTGTTGCCGTAGCGGTCGATATTCGTGAAAACCTTGTCCTGCGGCACGCCCAGCCGATCGGCGACCGCGTTGAGGATGCGGATGTTGGCCTGGTGCGGCACGATGAGCGCGATGTCCTCCAGGCGCACGCCGGCGCGCTCGGCCACCTTGAGCGTGACGTCGGCCATCGAGCGCACCGCGAGCTTGAACAGCTCCGGCCCCTTCATCTTGATCGCGTCGTCGGGCGAGCGCCGCATCTCGGAGTCCAGCGTCGCGCGCACTCCCGTCGCGCGCACCGAGAGCAGGTGCCAGTACTCGCCCGAGGAACGCAGCAGACTCCCGAGCACGCCGCGCGGCCCCGGCTCGGAAACCATCACCGCCGCCCCGGCGCCATCGCCGAACAGCACCGAGACCGCGCGGTCGTTCCAATCCACCATCGTCGAGAGCGCGTCGGTGCCGACCAGCAGCACGCGCGAGTAGTCGCCGGCGCGCATCGCGTTGTCGGCGACGTTGAGCGCGTAAACGAAGCCCGAGCAGGCGGCGGCTACGTCGTAGGCCGGGATCGTATCGATCCCCAGGCGATGCTGAAGCTGGCAGGCGAACGAAGGAAACCCGTACTCGGAGGAGACCGTACCGACGATGATCGCGTCAAGCTCGGAGGTCTTGAGGCCGGCGCGCTCGAGCGCGATGGTGCTGGCGGCGGCGGCGATATCGACCAGCGATTCGCCGCTGGACATCACGTAGCGCCGTCCGATTCCGGTGCGCGTGCGAATCCACTCGTCGGAGGTGTCGACGATTCGCTCGAGCTCATGATTGGTAACCGCGGCGCGCGGCAATGCGCGCCCGGTCGCGACGATTCGCGATCCCATCTTCTTACTTCCCGCTAAGTTCAACCGCGGGCTTGAAGGCCAGCGTAGTGTTGGTGCCACCGAACCCGAACGAATTGTTCAGCGCGATCCGAATCTTCGCGGGCCGCGGCTGATTGGGCACGTAGTCGAGGTCGCATTCCGGGTCGGGATGCTCGTAGTTGATCGTCGGCGGCACCATCCCGCGCGCGATCGCCAGCACCGTGTAGACCGATTCGATCGCGCCGGCCGCACCCAGCGTATGGCCGGTCATCGACTTGGTCGAACTCACCGCGATTTTGGCCGCGCGTTCGCCGAACACATGCTTGATCGCCTGGGTCTCGGCGACGTCGCCTTGCGGCGTCGAGGTCCCGTGCGCGTTGATGTAATCGACCTGGTTGGGATCGAGTTCGCCGTCCTGCAGGCACAGCATCATGCAGCGCCCGGCGCCCTGCCCTTCCGGCGACGGCGAGGTCATATGATAGGCGTCGCCGTTGGCGGCGTACCCGGCGATCTCGGCCAGGATGTTGGCGCCGCGCGAAATTGCCGCTTCGCGCTCTTCGAGGATCAACGACGCGGCGCCCTCGGACATCACGAAGCCGTCGCGCTCGGCGTCGAAGGGGCGGCTCGCGGCTTCGGGCGCGTCGTTGCGGGTCGACAGCGCGCGCATCGCGATGAAGCCGCCGATGCCGAGCGAGGTCAGCGCCGCTTCGGAGCCGCCGGTGATCGCGGCGTCGATATAGCCGTCGCGGATCATCCGGTAGGCTTCGCCCACCGCGTGACTGCCGGAGGCGCACGCGCTGGTGGTGGCGAGGTTGATGCCGCGCGCGCCGTAGCGAATCGCAATCTGCCCCGGCGCCAGGTTGCTGATCAGTTTGGGGATGAAAAACGGCGTGATGCGTTTGAGCCGGGTGTCGAGAAACAGCAGATGGTTTTCCTCGATCGTCAGGAGCCCGCCGATTCCGACGCCGACCAGCACGCCGACGCGGTCGGCGTTGCTCTCGTCGATCTTCAGCGCCGACTGGCGCATCGCCTGCTCGGCCGCGCCCAACGCGTACTGGATGAAGAGGTCCATCTTCTTGACGTCCTTCTTCTCGATCCAGTCATGGGGGTCGAAGTCACGCACTTCGCCCGCGATTCGGGCGGCGAAGTCGGAAACGTCGAAGCGGGTTATCGGGCCGATGCCCGAGCGCCCGGCCATCAGGGCTTCCCAGTTCTTCTCGATTCCCGTGCCCAGCGGCGTGACCAAGCCCAAGCCGGTTACCACCACGCGGCGATCACCGATGCGTCTCATCTAAGCGCGATGCTCCTAAAATAAGTCGTCGTAACGTTCATCTTGTATCAAAAGCGGCGTCACTTCTACATCATCGTCCCGCATCATCATCGACAGCTTCATGAACAGCCATTGACAGGCTCCCAGGCGCGTCCGCCGCTCCTCGATTCGGCTGATTTTCGCAATCAACCGCGGTGGCATCTTCGAGTTTCCTTGCAACGCGACCGCGATGAGTAAAAAATTGAACCGTGCCCTCCGACGACCTATCGCTCGACCCGTTCCTCAAACTTGCGGATAACCTGGGCGAACTCGAAGTCACGATCGGAGAGCGCGCGCGGCCAGCCGTCGTCGAACTCCGCCAGCGCCTGCGCGCCGCAGTGGCCAGCCGCGAGCGCGGCGACCTGCCGGGCTCGCTGGAACAGCTTAGGGGCGCGATGGAGCGTCTGGCGGCGATCGCAGGCGAACTCGATCCTGAAGAGGGCGCGCTGATGCGGATGGTGGCGCAGCGCTTCACCGAGGCGCTCAAGCTGGGAGACAAAGGTACAGCCAAGGAAGCCGTCAACCTGATGCGGCACAAGTCCGGCGATCCCAAGGACGAAGACAGCTCCAAGTGGTGAGTCGCCGCGCGGCGGCGTCTCGCGGGCGGCCTGAGTAAAGCGAAAGATAAAACCCCCGACGGCCGCCGACGGCCGTCCTCGACAACAATCGGAGTTAACGTGGCGACGGCAACTCAAATCAAGGCCCCGGAATCGAATCTCGATCAACTTTGCATCAACTCGATCCGGGTGCTCGCGATCGACGCGGTGCAGAAAGCCAACTCGGGCCATCCCGGGATGCCGATGGGGATGGCGCCAATCGCGTTCCTCTTGTGGACGCGCTTCATGCGCTACAACCCGGCCAACCCGCATTGGTTCGGGCGCGACCGTTTCGTGCTCTCGGCCGGGCACGGCTCGATGCTGCTGTATGCGATGCTCTATCTGACCGGGTACGACTTGCCGCTGGACCAGATCAAGCAATTCCGCCAACTCGGCAGCATCACGCCCGGCCATCCCGAGTACGGCTTGACGCCCGGCGTCGAGACCACCACCGGGCCGCTCGGCCAGGGCGTCGGCAACGGCGTCGGGATGGCGCTCGCGGCGAAGCATCTGCGCGCCCACTTCGAACGCGACAGGTCGGGGCTGTTCGACCATCGCATCTTCGGCATCTGCGGCGACGGCGATCTGATGGAGGGCGTGTCGAGCGAGGCGGCCTCTATCGCCGGGCATCTCGGCCTCGGCAACCTCATCTACATCTACGACGACAACCACATCACGATCGACGGCGGCACCGACCTGTCATTCGACGAGAACGTAACCGAGCGCTTCAACGCCTACGGCTGGCATACCCAGGGCGTCGACGACGCCAATGATCTTGTGGCGGTCTCGCGCGCGATCGAATACGCGATCGCCGAAGAGAACCGTCCCTCGCTGATTCGCGTGCGATCGCATATCGGCTACGGCAGTCCGAATCGCCAGGACACCTCGAAGGCGCACGGCCAGGCGCTCGGCGTCGAAGAGGTCAAACTGACCAAACGCTTTTACGGATGGCCCGAGGAGCCGGCTTTCTACGTGCCAGACGAGGCGCTCAAGCATTTTCGCGATAGCGGCGCGCGCGGGCGCGAGTACGAGTCCGAATGGAACGCCCGCTTCGAGCGCTACACCAAGGCGCATGCGGGCGAGGCCGCGGAGTTTAAGTCGATGCTGGCGGGCGAACTGCCGTCCGGATGGGACGCGGAACTGCCGCAGTTCACGCCCAAGGACACGCTGGCCACGCGCGAGTCGGCCTCACGCGCCGAACAGGCGATCGCGAAGAAGGTCTGGAATCTGTTCGGCGGCGCGGCCGACCTCAACGAATCAACCTTCGTCGACGTGATCGACGGCGGCGATTTCGAGCGCCACAACTATGCGGGACGCAATGTGCACTTCGGCATCCGCGAACATGGGATGTGCGCGATCCTAAACGGCGTCGCGCTCCACGGCGGCTTCATCCCCTACGGCTCGAGCTTTCCTCATCTTCACCGATTATTGCCGGCCCTCGCTCAGGCTGGCGGCGCTGATGGGCGTCCACGTGATTTACGTCTTCACCCACGATTCGATCGGGCTGGGCGAAGACGGTCCGACTCATCAGTCGATCGAGCAGCTCTCGGGGCTGCGCGCGATCCCGAATTTCACGGTGATTCGGCCCGGCGACGCCAATGAAGCCGCCGAAGCGTGGCGCGCCGCGATGATGCATCGGGGCGGCCCGGTGCTGCTGGCGTTATGCCGCCAGAAGCTCCCGACGCTCGACCGCGTCGCGATGGCGCCGGCGCGCGAGTTGGCTCGTGGAGCTTACGTGCTCAGCGAAACCAAGGGGCGCACCGCGGATATTATTTTGATGGCGAGCGGATCCGAATTGCACCTGGCGGTCGGCGCGAAGGAGGAACTCGAAAAACGCGGCCGCGCCGTGCGCGTCGTCAGCATGCCGAGCATGGAGCTGTTCGAAAAACAGGACGCGGCGTATCGCGACGCCGTGCTGCCGCCGTCGATCCGCCGCCGCCTCGCGATCGAAGCGGCGCGCGCCATGTCGTGGTATCGATGGGTCGGGCTCGAGGGCGACGTGGTCGGGATGACGACCTTCGGCGCCTCGGGCCCATCCCAGGACGTCCTCAAGCACTTCGGCTTCACGGTGGAGAACGTGGTGGAGCACGCGCTCAAGCTGCTCGCGCGGTAAAATTCATCGCCGCACTCGTCTTCGCGCAACTGGACGGCGCGAGTCGGCGAGTTCATTTCGCGATTGACCGCTTCTACATGAAACCCGCGGCTGGCGCGGGTGGCGTGCTTTGGGCTAATTTAATTTTCTCGTAACACCACTGCGGCGGATTGCCATGGCCGAACCCAAGCTCATCATCCTGGACGACGCGCAGTCGCTCTACGTGCACGCGGCGGAGGAGATCGCGCACTTTGCCGGCGAAGCGATCTGCATGCATGCCGAATTCATGCTCTGTCTCTCCGGCGGATCGACGCCGGCGGCGACTTACGAACTGTTGGCCGAGCGCTTCCGCCTCAGCGTCGATTGGAAAGAGGTGCAGTTCTTCTGGGGCGACGAGCGATGCGTGCCGCCGGATGATCCGGCGAGCAATTTCGGGATGGCCAACCGCACGATGCTGAGCCGGCTCGATCTGCGGCCGGATCAGATTCATCGGATACGCGGCGAAGATCCGCCCGAGCAGGCCGCGCTCGCCTACGAGGAAGAGATGCGGGCGTCCTTTGGGATCGGCAAGGGCGAATTTCCGCGCTTCAACCTGATACTCGTCGGCCTCGGCGACAACGTTCACGTCGAGTCGCTGTTTCCGGGAAGTCCGGCGCTCCACGAGCGCGAGCGTCTCGCGGTCGCGGTCGAGGTCGACGCCCCGCAGCGCCATCGCGTCACGATCACGCCGCCCGTGCTCAACAACGCTGCCCGCGTGATGTTCCTCGTTCAGGGCGCGAGCAAGGCCGCTGCCGTAAAGAGTGCGCTCGAGGGTCCGCGCGACCCCGACCGCTTTCCCGCGCAGATCATCGACCCGCCCAACGGCGAAGTCATCTGGCTGCTCGACCGCTCGGCCGCCTCCCTGCTCTCGCATACCTGACCCGCAACGCCCAGCGGCAGCGACCCCATAACCGCCTGAAGGCTGTCTCGACAGCACCGCACAGCTAACGCACAATAATGAGCATGAGCTTCATCTCGCGCCATGCGATCGGAGTTCTGATCGTCCTGGTCGTCGCCGGGTGGGCGCTGTTCTATGTTCCGGCCACGCCGTCCTACGCCATCTACCAGCTCAAGCAGGCGATCGACGCGCGCGACGGCGCGACCGCCGCGACCTTCGTCGACTTTCCGAGCGTGGTCAAGAACGCCGGCTACGAGATGCTGCAGCAGAACTCGCAAGCCAACGACGTCATAACCACGCTGGTCGGCAAGGGCGCAGTCGACCTGCTGAGCGCGCCGATGGCCGCGGCGGTGCAGCAATGGGCCACGCAACAGGTAAATAGCGGCGCGCGGCAGGTTCAGATGCCGCCCGCGGCCGTGGCGGGCGCGATCGTTCTACTCCATCGTTCGGGCGATACGGCGTGGACCGATTTCCGCGACGACAAGGGTGTGCGATGGAACATCCGCCTGGCCCGCGAGAACGGCCATTGGCGAATCGTCGAGGTCAAGAACGTCCAGCAAATCCTGCAGCACTTCCAGCAACAGAATGGGATGGGCGGAGCGCCGGCGATGCCACCGAACATGGGCGGCGCTCCGGCTCCGGGATCCGCGCCTCCCTCCGAACCCGCTCCTGAATCCGCGCCTCCGGGCAGCGGCGCGCCCACGTCGCCTTAGAGCTTCTGGGAGATTCTCGTAAGTCCGCGCGCGGGCACAATCGATTCGATCGGGCACAATCGATAATGACGCGTTAACAATTTCAGCCCTAGCCCGCGCGGGGGGCGCGTTTACAGCGCATGCGGCGGCAGCTACACTGTGGGCTGGCGCGGCCGCATCGGCCGCGCCGTTTAATATAAAGCCCTTAGATGCGACGACAAGATATCCGCAATCTCGCCATCGTGGCCCACGTCGACCACGGTAAAACGACGCTGGTCGATGCGCTGCTGCGCCAGTCCGGCGTCTTTCGCGCCAACGAACATGTCGCCGAGCGCGTGATGGATTCGTTCGCGCTGGAGCGCGAGCGCGGCATCACCATCATGGCCAAGAACACCTCGATCGCCTGGCGCGGCGTGCGTATCAATATCGTCGATACGCCCGGCCACTCCGACTTCGGCGGCGAAGTCGAACGCACGCTGGCGATGGTCGACGGCATCCTGCTGCTGGTCGACGCTTCCGAGGGCCCGCTGCCGCAGACCCGCTTCGTACTGCGCAAGGCGCTCGAGGCCGGGCTCTCCACCGTGCTCTGCATCAACAAGATCGACCGCGCCGATGCGCGTCCGGCCGAAGTGCTCGACGAGGTTTACGACCTGTTCATCGACCTCGGCGCCAATGAAGATCAGCTCGATTTCCCGATTCTCTATACCAACGCTCGCGCGGGCATCGCGCTCACCCGCCCCGATGGCACCGGCCCGGAAGGGATGAGTAAAGACCTCGCGCCGCTGTTCGACGCGATTATCAGCCATCTGCCGGGGCCCGAGGTCGATCCCGAAGCGCCACTGCAATTCCAGGCCAATAATATCGACTACGACGAATACGTCGGGCGCCTGGCGATCGGACGGGTAGTCGCGGGCACGATCAACGCGGGTGGGACGTACGCACTCTATCGGGCCGACGGATCGCGCGAGACCTGCAAGGTCGCGCATCTTTACGGATGGCGCGGGCTGAAGCGGGCCGAGCTGTCCTCGGCTGACGCAGGCGACGTCGTCATGGTCGCGGGCCTGGAGGATATCGAGATCGGCGAAACCATCACCGATCCCGAAAATCCGCGTCCGCTTCCCGGCATCCGAATCGACGAGCCGACGGTGGCGATGACGTTTTCGGTCAACAACGCGCCGTGGGCCGGACGCGAGGGCGAGTTCGTCACCTCGCGCAAGCTGGGCGCGCGGATCGAGCTCGAGTCGCGGCGCAACGTCAGCGTCCGCGTCGAGCAATCGGGCGCCGATTCCTGGCGCGTGCTGGGGCGTGGCGAGCTGGCGCTGGCGGTGATCGTCGAAACGATGCGCCGCGAGGGTTACGAGCTGCAGGTCTCCAAGCCGACCGTCGTGACCCGCAGCTCGGGCGGTGAGTTGCTCGAGCCAATGGAATTCCTGGTGATCGACATTCCCGAGGAGCACATCGGGCTCGTGACCCAGTTGCTGTCGGCGCGCAAGGGCCGGATGCGCACCATGACGACGCATCAGAGCGGCCGCGTGCGGCTGGAATATGACGTTCCGGCGCGCGGGCTGATCGGATTTCGCGGCCGCTTCCTGGCCGACACGCGCGGGACCGGCGTGATGCACTCGGTGTTCAACGGCTATGCGCCATGGTGCGGATCGATCCGCTCGCGCCAGAACGGCGCGATGATCTCCGACCGCGAGGGGATCGCGACGCCGTACGCGATTTTTCATCTCCAGGAGCGCGGGATCTTTTTCATCCCGGCCGGCGAGCCGGTCTACGAGGGCATGATCCTCGGCGAATACGCGCGCGAGACCAATCTGCCGGTCAACGTATGCCGCGAAAAAAAGCTCACCAACATCCGCGCCGCCGGGCATGACGAGGCCGTGCGCTTGAGCCCGCCGCGCCTGATGACGCTCGACACGGCACTGGAGTGGATCGACGAGGAAGAGCTGGTGGAGCTCACGCCGCGCTCGGTCCGCTTGCGCAATCGCGTGCTCAAGACCGGGCTCCGCGGCAAGCATCGCGCGGGCTGGCTCGAGACCGCGGGGGCCGGCGCGGCCGAAGCGCGCGAAAGCGAGTGAGTCTCGCGCGCTCGACTGGTTTTCGTCTTGCCGCGGCGGTCGCTTAGATTCCAGCCGCTTACATTCCAGTCGCTCAAATTGCAGTCGCTTAAATTGGAGACTTGCCTTAGATTCAAGTCTTGTTCCGGATGAGACTCGTGCGCGCCGCCGCGATCGCCCTGCTCTTGCTCGCCGCGTTGCTGTCGGCGGCGGTGGCGGTTGCGATGCGCAACCAGGCGCGGCTCATCAGCCTGGTCCTCCAGCACATCCAGCAACAGACCGGCTACCAAATCGTCGCGAGCAGCGGGGGGCTGCAATTCGGCCCGCATCTCATCGTTCTCCTCGAGCATCCGATCATCCAACACGACGGACGGGAGCTGATCCGTTCCGAGCGCATCCGCGTCTACCTGAGCTACCACGCGCTCATCTGGGGCAACGGGCTGCCGCTGCGCGCGCTGGTGATCGTGCGCCCGGAGTTGCGCGCTCCCGCGAACTCGGCCACGCTCGGCCCCCATCTGCTGCCACGTCCTGACACCGCAGCAGCGCAGGCGGTGGCGCAGGAGTTTCGCGAGTTCTCCGGCCTCGTCGAGCGCGTCACGATCGCCAACGCGCGGATCAGCGACGCCACCGGGCAGCCGCTCGTCGAGGAGTTCTCGCTCACGGCGGCGCCGCGGCGCAGGCACTCGAAGATCTGGAATATCGGCTTCCTCGCGCCGCATATTCACACCGCGCTGAGCGGGCTCGAAGTGAGCGGCCGGATCAGCATGGACACCACCCCGCATGCCATCGATCAAATTATCTCCTACGGGGAACTGTGGTTCTGGAACGGGCGGCTGAAGCACGACGCCGGCGCCGGCGTGACGGTCAACGGAGTCGCCCATGGCGACGCGACCTTCGCGCTGCACGGCAACGGCGAGCTTGACGGCCGCGGCGACCTCGCGATCGATGGGTTCGGAGCCGACGGCGCGCGTCTGGGCAAGCCGATCGACCTGGGCAACTGCTCGCTCAAAACGATTTACTCGATTTCCACCGAGCGGATAATGCTGGCGAACATGGAAGCGTTCATTGGAACGGTGACGGTCGCTTCCGGCGAACTCACGCTCAACGATCCGTTCAAGGATAACGCCGCCCTGCTGGCGCATCTGAGCGCCGTTCAAATCGATCTCGCCGCGGTCAAAGCGCGGCTCGCGATGGCGCGCTCGCTGACCAAGCCGCTGACGTGGCTCGCAGCGGCGTTGATCTCGGGCCGCGTAATCGGTCGAGGGAGCGACATATCAGGGCGAGTTGCGCAACCTCGGATGGAGTGCGACGGCGCTAGCCAACGCGTTGCAGCTATCGCTTCGCCTCGAGGCCGTAAGCCTCAAGCTGCCCAACCTGCCAGCCCTCCCGGCGCTATCGCAGGTCAACGCAGAACTGACTTATGCGAAGGGCCGCGCGACGCTTGCGCAAGGATCGGCGGTGCTTGGCGGTTCGTCGTTCCCGGAGCTGAGCGGCAATGCCGATTTCCGCTCCGGCCATCGGCGGGTGCGCTACCAGCTCAAGGCCGCCGGCACACTCGACCTCGATGAACTCTACCCGGCCGCGATGCAGCTTTCTCCGGCGCTTGCCGCCAAGGCCGCGAAGCATGTCGACCGGCTCTCCGGCAACGCGACGGTACAGGTCACCGCGTCGGGATCGTTTGACACCGAGGCGCCCGCGCCGCCCGCAAAGTACCTTGCGAAAGTCGACCCCAGCGGCGTGAGTCTCAGCGCGAAGGATTTGCCGCAGCCGATCGCGCTCATCGGCGGAAGTGTGACGCTCACGCCGGGCAATATCGAACTCCGCCGCATGATGGCTGCGGTCGCCAAGCCCAAGGTGCCTGGCGCTGTGACGGTGAACGGAAATCTCGCCCTCGATGCCGGAAAACTCAGCCTGCGGCAAATCGCCGTCGAGATGCATCAGATCGAGATTGAGCAGTGGCTGCCGTTGTTGATCGATCCGCAGGATATCGCGGCGCGCGGGCCGCTCGGCGGCACGCTTACAATCGTGCGTGAACCCAGCCGCAGCCACGGTATCCGCGCCAACGGCCGCCTGACGATGGGCGCGGGCGAGGTTCAACTGGGTTTTTTGCGCGCGCCGATCGTGGCGCAGTCGGCGACGCTCGCTTTCGACGGCCGCGGACTGCTGCTGGCGATCGTCGGAGCCAAGCTTCAGGGCGCGCCGTTCGACTTCTCGCTCGGCGTCGCCGACCTCGACAAACCCGTGCTCAGAATCGTCGCGAACGCCGGACGGCTCGACCTCGAAGTGATGAAGTTCATCCGCCTGCCGTGGGCTCCCAGCCCGCCTGCGCATTTTTTTCCGGTGCCGGTGGTCGGCCATATGGAGGCCGCCCACGCCAACCTCGAACGGCTGACGATGTCGCGCGCGAGATGCGATTTCAATCGCGAGATGAACGGCGACTGGAACGTGCGCAATTTTGTCGCGACCTTGTTCGAGGGGCGCGCCGAGATGGAGTTCTCCGGCCGCGGCCGCGATGACTGGATTAACGTCAAGGGCCGCGTGAACGAAGTGCAGGTCGGACCGCTCTTCAGCCTCGCGAATCCGTCGGGCCAGCCCCCGCTGACCGGCCGCCTCAAAGCAAAGGGCGACCTGTGGGCCAACTCCAACACCGATTTCTTCAACACGTTGGCGGGCACCATATCGATCGAGGTGACCGACGGGGTGCTACACAAGTTCGCGCTGCTCTCGCGCATCCTGGGTTTCGTCGATCTCAAGACCTGGCTTTCGGCCAAGGTGCCCGACCCACGCATCAACGGCGTGCCATTTCAGACGCTGACGGCCGACCTCGAGGGCCGCGACGGCGACTTCCATAGCGACAACCTGCTCCTGCGCGGCCCGGTGATGAACATTTCGGCGCTGGGGCACATCCGCCTGGGCGACGGCAACGTGGACATGCAGGTCGGCATGGTGCCGTTCAAAACAGTTAACTGGCTGGTGGCCAAAGTGCCGCTGATCGGCGGAGGGCTCTCCTCCGATCATTTTGTCGCCGCCTACTTTCACGTTACCGGCCCGCTCAGCAATCCCCGTGTCGTGCCCCAGCCAATAACCTCGGTGGCGTATTTTTTGACCAACGTGCTCAAGGTCCCGCTCAATATCATCAAGGGGATTGGCAACAATGGCGGCAACGGAAACTGAGTAATGCGATGCGCTCGCGCGACACGAGCAGTGACGTTACGCTGCGTAACGTTACTCTGATCGTTTTTTGCCGCGAGCCGCTCGCGGGCCATACCAAAACCCGGCTCATCC
Source organism: uncultured delta proteobacterium (assembly GCA_963815255.1). GTDB lineage: Bacteria > Desulfobacterota > Binatia > Binatales > Binataceae > JAKAVN01. Next base: position 182,394 of record CAWFGH010000004.1, read on the forward strand.
CGCGCCTGGGCGCTGCTAATGCGGCAGAGCTGGCAAGTGCTTTCATCCTCGACGCGCTGGCCAAATGCCGCGCGCTTGCACCCCGGCGAATCGTGATCGCACCGATACGCCATCGCTCCCGCCCGCCGCGCATCTCGACCAACATCTCGCGCGGATGAAAATGCTGAGCGGCTCCACGAGCGGGCGCCGGCGCAGCAGCGCGAAGCCACCCCCGCTCCCGTGTCCCGCGACCGCCAGAGTTTTGCGGCGGCTTGGACTGCTGCGCGCGGGCCGCTAGAGTACCAGCGCTGTGCCCGCATCACAGGCGAGAATCGTATTATCCACCGCCGGCGCTGAACCGCAGGCGCGTTCGATCGCGCGCCAGCTCGTCGACGAGCGGCTGGCGGCGTGCGTCAATATCGTGGGGCCGATACGTTCGATCTATCGATGGCGCGACGCGGTCGAGGACGAGCCTGAATTCCTCCTGCTCATCAAAACCCGCGCGAGCCTGCTCGGCCGCGTGGAGCGCCGCGTGATCGAACTGCACAGCTACGAAGTTCCCGAAGTGCTGACGCTCGCGCCGAGCGGCGGCTCGGCGGCTTACCTCGGATGGCTCCTCGAATCGACCGCGTCGAAACCGATGCGCACGAAGGCGAGCCCGACCCGCAAACGCGGCAAGAACGGCAAGACCGGATAGGTAGACACGCGCGCGATGTTTCGCAAGGCAATTCATAAGATGGCGCCCTATGTGCCGGGCGAGCAGCCGCGGCCGGGCCAGCGCCTCATCAAGCTCAACACCAACGAGAACCCGTATCCGCCCTCGCCGCGAGTGACCAGGGCGGTCGCTAACGCCGCGCTCGGCCAGGCGCTGCGGCTTTATCCAGCGCCGCAGGCTGACGACTTCGTCGCGGCGGCTGCGCGACGTTACGGTTTTGCACAGCGTATGATCGTGGCCGGCAACGGTTCGGACGAGTTGCTGGCGATGCTGTTCCGGGCGACGCTCGGCCCCGGCGACCGCGTGGCGTGGGCGACCCCTACCTACTCGCTCTACGACACGCTGGCCGCCGTGCAGGAGGCGCGTGTGATCGCGCCGCCGCTGGGCCCCGATTTCGAGCTGCCGCTGGAAGCGCTGGTCCGCGCGCGCGCGCGCCTGACGATCGTGTGCAGTCCCAATTCGCCCTCGGGCACGCTCACGCCGCGGCGCACGCTCGCGCGTCTGGCGCGCTTGCTCGAGGGCCGGCTGCTCGCGATCGACGAGGCTTACGTCGACTTCGCCGAGGAAAACGCGCTCGACCTCGTCCAGCGATTGCCCAACGTCCTGGTGCTGCGCTCGCTCTCGAAGTCGTACTCGCTGGCCGGCATGCGGCTCGGGCTATGCTTCGCCCATCCCGAAATTATCGAGCAACTCGGCAAGGTCAAGGATTCCTACAACCTGAGCCGCCTGGCGATCGCCGCAGGCGCCGCCGCGCTGGACGACAACAACTGGATGCTGCGCAATGTCGAGCGGATCAAGCGCACGCGCGCCGCGGCAACGCGCCGGTTGCTCAAGATGGGGTTCGCGGTGCCGCCGTCGTCGGCCAATTTTGTGCTCGCGCGGATGCCCGGCCGCGACCTTGGTCCGGTGGCCGCGGGACTGCGCAAGCGCGGTGTGCTGGTGCGCCATTTTCGGACGTGGCCGGACGCGATCAGGATTTCGATCGGCACGCCGGCCGAGATGGCCGCGCTGTTCGAGGCGCTTGCGCCACTCGCCGCAGCCCTGATGGCCTCGCGGAGCAACGGACGCGCGCGCAGCTAACCGCAGCAGCGCGCCGCGCGCGAGGTATGTGATGGGCCGGCTGGGGCAGATGTTCTCCAGGTTTCGCTCGGCGCGCGCAGGCTCTGAGAGCGAGCCCGAGAAGCCCGAGGAGTTGCGCGAGATGCGATGGGTGGTGGCGGGCCTGGGCAATCCCGGCGAGCAGTATCATCGCTCGGGCCACAACATCGGCTTCACGGTCATCGACCGCCTGGCCGAAAAATGCGGCGCCAGGCTGGACCGGCGCAAGTTCAAAGGAATCTTCGGCGAGGCCAAGATCGGCTCCGACAGGATCGGAGTTGACTCCGTGATCCTGCTGAAGCCGCAGACCTATTATAATTTGAGCGGCGAATGTGTCGCGGCCCTGCTCGGCTACTACAAGATTCCCGCCGAGCGCCTGATCGTCGTGCACGACGAAATCGATCTCGAGCCGCGCCAGCTCCGGCTCAAGCGCGGCGGCGGCGACGCCGGCAATCGCGGCGTGCGTTCGATCGCCGCCGCGCTCGGCACGCCCGAGTTCGTGCGCGTGCGGGTTGGAATCGGACGGCCCGCGCCGGGTCTGGAAGCCAAGGAGCACGTCCTCCACGCGATGGGCCGCGCGGAGCTCGAAGCCTTCAAGGCTTCGATCGAGCGCGCGGCCGAAGCGGTCGAAGCGGTGATCACGGGCGGGCTGGAACGCGCGATGAACCAGTACAACCAGCGGGCCTGAGCGCCGCGCTTTCGCACGGCGCTCAGGCCCGCTGGTATGGCGCCCGCGCCCGTCCGGCTCCGCCCACGCTATACCGGCGCGGGCTTGCGGGACATCGGCGTGAGACTTCCGCGATGGCCCCAGATGCTCGGGGCCTCGTGTTTCTGCACCTGCCAGGTCGTGTCGTCAACGATTCGCGCGCCCCATCCGTACTCGACCTCGAAGCCCGACGGCGCGCGCAAGTAAAACGACATCATGTGATCGTTGGTATGGCGCCCAATGGTGCCGGAAATTTCGACGCCCTGGTCCTGGCAGAGATAGTAAGTCGATCCGACGTCGTCGACGTGACGGCACTGCAGCATAAAGTGCATCAGGCGCTTGGGCGCCGGGATGACGCCGAAGGCGATCGAATGATGGCGCGGGTTACAGTGCATGAAGGTCAGGCTTATCGGGTCGCCACCGCGACGCGAGCGCATGTCGATGAAGTCGCTAATCTTGAGCCCCAGCAGGTCGCGGTAAAAACGCAGGCTCTTGGCCGAGTCGTCGACGCGCACCACGATATGGCCCATCCCCAGCTCGCCGGTGACGAAGCCGGAAAGCGGCCGCGGCGATTTGAATGGCTGCTCGAAAGTCATCAGCGGTCCGAAATAAATCTCGGTCGGGATGCCGCTTGGGTCCTTGAGTTTCAGGTACTCGACCACGCGCCGCGCGCGCGCTTCCTGCGGCGTCGCCGCCGTGACTTCCACGCCGTCGGCCCGCAGCTGCGCGGCGACTTCGTTGAGCGCCGTCTGGTCGCGGACCTCCCATCCGACGAACGCAACGTCGTCGGGTCCGCCCGGCTGCAGGATGAATCGATGGTGATACTCGTCCATCCTGAGGAACAACGAGCCGTCCGCGTCGGCGCCATTGACCTCCAGGCCGAGCACGTTGGCTGCGAACTGTTCCCATCGCGCAAGGTCGCTCACGCCGATGCCCAGGTAACCCAGTTGTGTCACACTCGCCATCGCGCTCTCCTTATCGCGATCTCCTTGGCCGGCAGCGCCGCGAACGCCGGTCCGTTTAGAGGCTCAAGTGGTAAAGCTCGGCGACGTTGTCGTGGAGGATCTGATTTTTCTCCTCCTCGGTCAGGCCGGCCGTATGCTTCTTGAGCAGTTCTTGCGACCAGGGCCAGGTCGAATCGCTATGTGGGAAATCGTTGGCCCACATCAGGCGGCGGAAGTTGCACATGTCCTTCATCTTGAAGGCCACCCAGTCGTCCTGGAAGGTCAGGTAGATATTCTCGCGGAAATACTCACTCGGCGGCTTCGAGATCGTGCCGGCGGTTAGCCAGTAACGATGACGGTCGTAGGCGTGGTCCATGCGGTACATGTAATGCGGCGCCCATCCGGCGTCCGCCTCGACGCACACGATCTTGAGCTTGGGATGGCGCTCGAAGACACCGCTGAAGATGAGCGTCCCGATGATGTCCTGGTTGCCGCGGATGATCGACATGAAACTGTTGAGCTTGGGCCCGCGGCCACGGCCGACGGCGTCGTCCCGGCTGGTCAGGATGTGAAAGCTGAGCGGCAGGCCGAGGTCGATCGCGGCCACCCAGAATGGATCGTAGATCGGGCTGTCGTAGTCCTCGACCTGCGGATTGCCGGGCATCATCACGCCCTTGAGGCCCAAATCCTTGATGCGCCGGAGATCCTCGATGCCCTCTTCGACCGATCGCATCGCGGTCTGCCCCGTGCCGATGAGGCGATCCGGATGCGCCGAGCAGTAGCCGGCGACCCACTGGTTGTAAGCGTCGAAGCAGGCTTTTTTGTAATCGTAGTCCTTGTGATTGCAAAGCAGCATCCCGACCGTCGGGTAGATGACTTCGGCGGCGACGCCGTCGCGGTCCTGGTCGGCCATCCGTGCCTCCGGGTCCCATCCGCCGCGATGCAGCTCCTCGAACTTGATGCCGAGCAGGGTCAATTCTTCGGCAGCCTTGCCGGCCGCCGCGATCAGTCCCATCGGGATCGGCCGCTTCATCCCATCGATCATGAACAGATCGCCCTTGCGATCGTCACGCACCATGTGCGGCGCGCGGTCCCTGAACTTGGGATCGATATAGTCGATGTAGGTGTTTGGCGGTTCGGTGATATGCGAATCCGCCGAGATGATAGGCTTTTGCATTTTTCCTTCCTCGCGAAGGCTCCGGGCGGAGCCTGGGATACAGACGTTGTTCCGTTCCTATTGTCACTTTTACTAGACCCGAGCCGCGTTTACAACGAAAAAACGAAAGACGAAACGCGGGCGCGGAATCGGGGTCGCGGGTGGACCGGGCGCTTAAAGCTGCGATATAACTGGTCGTGGATTCAGGCCCCTTCCGGATTTCCCGATCCCACATGCCGGACGCAAAAATGCGGCGTACCGGCCGGGCTCAAGGAGAGTTCTGATGGAATACGACCTCAAGATAACGGGCGGTACGATTATCGACGGCACCGGTTCTCCTGCGCGCGAGGGCGACGTCGCGATCAAGGACGGCAAGATCGCCGCCGTGGGCGAGGCTCCCGGCAAAGCAGCCGCGACCGTCGAGGCGCGCGGCCGTGTGGTCGCCCCCGGCTTCGTCGACATCCACACGCACTACGACGCGCAGATCCTGTGGGACCGCATGATGACCATATCGCCGTGGCACGGTGTGACCACGGTGGTGATGGGCAATTGCGGCTTCGGTGTCGCGCCGACGCGCCCCGAGCATCGCGGACTCATCATGCGAACGCTCGAGAAAGTCGAGGGGATGAGCCTCGACGCGCTGGAGGCGGGGCTGGGCTATGAATGGCCGTTCGAAACGTTCGAGCAATACCTCGACGCGGTCGAAAAGCGCGGCTCGGCGATCAACGTGGGCGCGCTGATTGGGCATACGCCGACGCGGCTCTATGTGATGGGCGAGGAATCAGTGGAACGGCCTGCGAGCGAAGCCGAGATCGGCCAGATGCGCGAGATCGTGCGGCGCGGAATTCGTGCCGGCGCGGTGGGCTTCGCGACCTCCAAATCGCCCACCCACGTCGGCTATAGCGGCAAGCCGGTGCCCAGCCGCAAAGCGGAAATGAGCGAGATAACCGCGCTCGCGAGCGTGCTGGCGGAGGAGAAGAGCGGCGTAATCCAGGCCACCGTCGGACGCGAACTGTTCCTCAAAGAATTCGCCGACTTGTTTCGCGCAACCGGCCGCACGATCACCTGGACCGCATTGCTGGCCGGGATGACCGGCTCCAACGACGGCCATCGCCGCCTGCTCGCGCAGTCGCAGGAGTTGTCCGACCAGGGGATGAATATCGTGCCGCAGGTGGCGTGCCGGCCGCTCAATTTCGAGATGACGCTCAAGGAGCCATTCATCTTCGAGAGCCTCGCAGTCTTCAAGCAGATTTCGGAGGCCGACTTCGACGGCAAAACGAAAATCTACGCCGACCCCGAGTTCCGCGCGATGTTCAAGGCCAAGACCGGGATCAACTCGGCGGGCCGCTTCGCCGACCGATGGGAGCGTAGCTGGGTCTCGCACTATCCGGGCCGCCCGGAGCTCGAGGAGAGCAACCTCGCCGAACTCGCGCGCGAGCGCGGCGTCGATCCGATCGACCTGATGCTCGACATTGGGCTCGAAACCAAACTCGAAGCGCGCTTCCGGATGGCGTTGTTCAACTACGAGGAAGACGAGGTAATCGCGCTACTCAACGGCAAAGGTACGGTGGTCGGGCTTTCCGATGCGGGCGCGCATGCGAGCCAGCTTTGCGACGCATGCTTCTCGACTTACCTGATGGGCCACTGGGTGCGCGAGCGCAAGGCGATCCCGATCGAACGCGCGGTGTGGATGCTGACGGCGCGGCCCGCGGAAGTTTTCGCGCTGAGCGACCGCGGACGGCTAATGCCGGGATTGGCGGGCGACGTGGTGGTGTTCGACCCGGACAAGATTGGATGTTCGCGGCTCCGCCGGGTCAACGATCTTCCGTCGGGCGCGGACCGGCTGGTCGCCGACGCATACGGTATCGACGCGGTGATCGTCAACGGGAAGGTTATCCGCGAACACGGACGCGACACGGTCCCGCCGGACGGGCCGCTGCCGGGGCGCCTGCTGCGTCACGGCCGCGCGTCGGCCTGACGAAAAATCCGCGGGCCGCGTGTCGCGGTCCGCGGATTCTGTATGCTGATGTTTTCCTACGATTCGCTAGCGCCGCTCGACGCGATCCTGAACGCGACGGCGGCGATTCTGCTGTTGGCGGGATATATCGCGATTCGCCGCCATCAGGTACACATCCATCGCGTGTGCATGATCAGCGCATTCACCGTGTCGGTGGCCTTCTTCATTTCCTACTGCATCTACCATTACCACGTCGGCGACGTGCGTTTCGGCGGCCAGGGTTTGATCCGGCCGGCTTATTTCACGCTCCTCTCCACGCATGTCGTGCTCGCGGCAGCAATCGTGCCGCTCGCGTTGATCACGCTTGGCCGCGCGCTGCGCGGCCGCTTCGCGCGGCATCGGCGAATCGCACGTTGGACGTGGCCTATCTGGATGTACGTGTCGGTGACGGGCGTGGTCGTCTATCTGATGGTGTACTGGCTGTACCCGCATCTGCCGCCCTCGGCGACGGCGGCCGCGCGCGCATCGCGCGCAGCCACCGTCGCCGCCGAGCGCTGAGCGCGTGCGGTTTTTGAGTGCGCGCGCGTATTCGTGGCCTCGCCCCCGCCCCCCACCCTACCCTCTCCCCAAGGGGCGAGGGCATAAAAGAAAAGGCTGAAGGAACGGGCGC
>CAWFGH010000005.1:0-522466 GCA_963815255.1 uncultured delta proteobacterium
CGAAGCGCATTTACTTCACGCTGGAAACCCAGTTCCGCGCTTACTACGAAAAGGCGACGCGCACTACTGGCGTTACCGGCGAGCTGCTGTTGCAGCAACTGGAACGGCGCCTGGACAACATCGCGTATCGCATGGGGTTCGCCAGATCGCGGCGCCAGGCGCGGCAGGTTGTGCGCCATGGCCATGTGGAAGTGAATGGCCGCAAGGTGAACATTCCGTCATTTCAGGTGCAGGTGGGCGATACCATTGCGGTCCGCGAGGGCAGCAAGAAGGTGGTCACGCATCCAGGTCGCGGGAGAATTTCACTCCGGACTGGGCCAGCCGGGCTGGCTGCAGATTGACCGCAATGGGCTGACTGGCAAAGTCATGTCCATGCCGCGGCGCGAGGACATTCAGTTGCCGGTGAATGAGCAGTTGATCGTCGAGTTGTACAGCAAGTAAACCAGCTTCTAGCTTCTAGCGCGAGCTTCTAGCTCCAGGCGGAGTCCGAAGCGCATGAGCCAAAGCTAACCTAGGAGTAGCAGCTAGCGCGCAGCCGCTTGCAAAATGCATCGCGGGGCCGCGCGCAAGGAGAAGCAAATATGTTGTGGAGAGGATTTCAAAAACCGAAGCGTCTGGTAGCCGATACCGAAACTCTCACCGACAAATACGGCAAGTTCAGCGCGCAGCCGTTTGAGCGCGGCTTCGGCACCACCGTCGGCAACGCGCTGCGGCGATGCTGCTGTCCTCCATCGAGGGCGCGGCCGTCACCGCCGTGCAAGATTGAAGGCGTGCTGCACGAGTTCCAGTCGATCTCCGGCGTGGTGGAGGATGCGACCGACATCATCCTGAATCTGAAACAGATTCCGTTCAAGCTGAACGGCGAGGGCCCGAAGGCGCTCTATCTGCGCGCCGAGCAGCCGGGCGTGGTCACCTCGGGCATGATTGAGGCGGACGGCGACGTCGAGATCCTGGACAAGGACGTCTACATCGCGACGGTGAGCGAAGGCGGCAAGCTGGACATGGAGATGCGCTTGAAGCGCGGCCGCGGCTACGTCTCCGCCGACAAGAACTTTGACGCGGATCTCGGCATCGGCTTCATCCCGGTGGACTCGGTGCATTCGCCGGTGCGCAAGGTGAACTACACCGTCGACGCGGCGCGTCTGGGCCAGATCACTGACTACGACAAGCTGACGCTCGAAGTCTGGACCAACGGCTCGGTGCTCCCGCCGACGCGCTGGGCCTGGCGGCCAAGCTGCTCAAGGACCACATGAGCATCTTCATCAACTTCGAGGAAGAGATCGAAGCTGAGGTGCGCGCGGACGACGGCCGATGCGCTGCGCAACGAGAACCTGAACCGCTCGGTCGAAGAGCTGGAGCTGTCCGTGCGCAGCTACAACTGCCTGAAGAACGCGAACATCCAGACCATCGGCGAGCTGGTGCAGAAGACCGAAGCCGAAATGCTGAAGACCAAGAACTTCGGCCGCAAGTCGCTCAACGAGATCAAGGAGATCCTGGCGCAGATGGGTCTCTCGCTGGGCATGAAGATTGACGAGCACGGCAACGCCGTTCCCGGTCCGACCAGCGTTCCGCCCGCGAGGCGCTGGCAGCGAGCTACAGCCGCTTCGACGACGAGAGAGGAGGGACTCGACGATGACTTGACCTGCAGATGCAGAACGAGCCGGAGAATTTTTAAGGCAGGGACTCGTGCCTAGGGACTAGGAGAATGGCAAAAGCGGGAAGCGTGAGTTGCGACTTTCCCCGGCACTGATTCCTGCGGCCGAGACGCAGGACATAGAAGAGAGATTGCCATGCGCCATCGCAATGCTGGATACAAACTCGGACGCAACACCAGCCACCGCCGCGCGCTGCTGCGTAACCTGGTGACGTCCATCCTGCTGGAAGACCGCGTCGACACCACCGTGACCAAGGCGAAGGCCGCGCGTCCCACGTGGAGAAGCTGATCACCCTCGGCAAGCAGGGCGATCTGCACGCCCGCCGTCAGGCCCATGCTACCTGATGACTCGACGAAGCAGTGAATCGCCTCTTCGAAACCGTGGCGCCGCGCTACGGCGACCGCAGGCGGCTATCTGCGCATCATCCGCACCGGCTTCCAGAAGGGCGATAGTGCGGAGAAGGCGTTCATCGAGCTGCTGGGCGCCGAAAAGGTTCTCGACGAGAAGCGCCAAGCGCGCGAATCCCGCGCCAAGCGCCGCGAAGAGATGGAAAAGGCCATGGCTGAGCAGAGCCCGGCCGAAGGCGCCGCTTAGTTTCAAGCGTCGCAGAGGCCAGGTTCTAACCGATGTAGAGTGGGGCTGCGTGTGATGCGCAGCCCCTTTTCTTTTAGCAGACAGGGGCCCGGGCACAAAAAAATGGGTTGGAAGCTGGACGCTATGCGAGCAGCGCGGCCTTTAGCGCTGTTTGCGCTGATCGGATTGATCTGGGGGTCAGAATGGTTGATCACGCGCTCACTGGATCGGCCGCCTCTGGGAGCACTGGCCTTGCGCGATGCGATGGCTGCGGTAGTGCTTGGCGCGATCCTTCTCGTGCGCAGGGTTCCGCTGCCGAATCTGCGGGTCGTGGCCATTGCGGCGATTTCGGGAGTTTCGTTTGCGGCTTTGCCGGTGTTGCTCACCAGCTGGGCGGCCGAACGAGTTTCGCCGGGATTGCTGGTGGTGATTTTGGCGATGACTCCGCTGCTGGCTGCGCTGATGGAAGGCCGAGCCTCTGGCGGCTTGCTGGTGCGCTGGTTGGTGGCGTAGCGGAACAGCATTGCTCTCTTCGCAGGGATTGTCATTCGAACTCACGCAGTGGGTGGGAGCGATTGCGGTGCTCTTCGCCGCGGCGATGATCGCCGCTTCGGTATTTTGGGTGAAAAGAGAACTGGCGGGTGTTCCGGTGGTTCTGCTGGCCGCAATTCAGCTAGCCTCGGCGGCGGTTGTGATCGCTCTGTGGAGCTTGTACCGAGGGTCGGGCAGGCTTCGATTGGAACCGGAATCTGGTCTGGAGTGAAGCGGTGCTGGCACTTGCTGGCGGCGCGTTCGCGTTGCCGTTGTTTTACTGGCTCCTTAGGCGGTTGGAGAGCTTCCAACTGACGGCTTCACAGTGGATCGTGACCGTGGTTGGTGTTTGCGAAGGCTTGGTGCTGGTGCGCGAGGCGCCCGGCTGGAGGATGGTGCTTGGCATCGCGATTCTGCTTGCGAGCCTCTTCGCTTTATTGGCAGCAAACCGGGCGAGGAATCTCCAGTTACTCTAGAGCTAACCGGGGTTTCCCCTAGATGAGAAGAGCGCTTGGTCGGGTAATATATTCGCATGAGTGCCTCGATGTATATCGTCGTTGAGGGCGAGGATCCTGGCTTCGATATCTTCGTCAACGGTCGGACGTTGGCGAGAAACGAAGAGCGCTGGAGAAGCTGGCGGAACGGCTCGGAGTGAAGCCGCTGCTGGAGTTTTTCTCAGCCGATCAGAACTCCATGGCAGTGTTGCTGGATGAGGGCGCGGGCGACCCGGAATGGGCCAAGACGCTACCGCCTCCGCAGTGGTTTTCTCCTGAAGACGGGCTGGAAACGATCTCGACGTTGATCGACTATCTGCGCGACGCGCCTGCGACGCTCGGCTCCGATACCGCAAATGCTGTCAGGGAGCTTGAGGAGTTTCAGCGGGTGCTGAATAAAACCGCAGTCCGTAGTTTGAAGTGGCAGTTGGCGGTTAGCTGGCGCTAGTGGTCCAGGATGCAGCGAGGTGTTTGTGCCGTAGCCGGCTCGCTCAAGATTGGATGCTCGCCCTGCCGATAGCCACATAAGAAGTCTCAATGCGTCAGATAATCAAATTGTATGACCCAACCGCTTTTATGGATTACGCCGCTTCGTACTCTTTCGACTATAGAGATCTGGTATGCGACAAATCGGAGTTGTGGGGTCCCACTGTTGACGCGCGACGCACGCCGCCTTTGCCGTCGAGTCTGATCTTCGCGACCGCTTGGGAAACTCGCCGGAGAACATCTCGTGGAGGTATTGGTTTCTCTGAGAGTCTCGAGACAACGGGACTCCACTAAGCTTCGAGGCGGGCGCATGACGCGTCAGGGGCTTACCTGATCCGCGACCTCTGAGCCATACGAGTCAGCCATTCGAGGGTCGAGCTGCTTGCGTAGCAGGACGAATTGGCCGAGGTGGTAGCTGTTGTGGTCCGCGGCGAGGAGGACTTCGCGCAGGAAGCGCTGGCCGTCTCCCCAGGGGATGGTGGCGTAGAGGTTCTGGGCCGGATCCATCACCATCTTTTCGAATTCCCCGAGGTCGGCAAGCAAGGCCCTGACAGTCTCGTCCCACGCCTCGTCCGATGGGGGATGTTCGTCTTTCGGCCAGTAGTCGTCGGGCCACTTCGGCGCGAGGTATTTGGAGCTGGTGCAGAACTCGAGCAGGTCGTGCAGGGTGAAGTTCATGTGCCAAAGGAGCTGCCAGGCGTTATAGGGAGCGCCGTTGGGCTTGGCTCCGCGCTTGTCGGCGGGGAAGTCGGTGAGGGCCGACTTGAGTCGAGGTGGGCGCTACCTCCGCTTAGCAATTCGACTAATTGTTCGCGCAGTTCTTTGTTGTCCATGGCCATGGTTGCGTCTCCATTGGTTTGGATGCGGGGGGGTGAATGGATGGAGATTTCGCCCGCGAAAATCCGTCCTACTTCATTGAACAGATTGGCTATCCCACTCAAGTCAAGGTCGAATGGGTTCTGCGGGGCTCAGACGGCGGCCGCCGCTTCGCGCTTTGGGTTGCCGAAGACGTTGCCCATGCGGCGAATCTGGGCGCCGACTCCGCGGAGCTTCTCTTCGATGTGCTCGTAGCCGCGGTCCATGTGGTAGACGCGGTCGAGGATGGATTCGCCGTCGGCGACCATGGCGGCGAGCACCAGCGAAGCCGAGGCGCGGAGGTCGGAACACATCACCGCGGCTGAGGACAGCTGCGACTTGCCGCGAACGGTTGCGGTGCGGCCATCGACGCGGATGTCGGCGCCCATGCGAACGAGCTCCTGCACGTGCATGAAACGGTTTTCGAAGATGTTTTCGGTGATCAGCGACGTGCCTTCGGCATTGGGTGGCGAGCGCCATGTATTGCGCCTGCATGTCGGTGGGGAAGCCGGGGTATTCCTCGGTGGAGACATCGACGGCTTGAGGTTGCCTTCGCTGCGGACGCGAAGCGAGTCGGCGCTGATGGTGTCGATGCGCGCGCCGGCGTCGGTGAGCTTGCGCGACGATAGCGCCGAGATGGCTGGGATTGCAGTTGGCGACGCAGAGGTCGCCGCCGGTGATGGCTCCGGCGACGAGGAAGGTTCCCGCCTCGATGCGATCGGGATTGATGCGATGCTTCGCGCCGTGAAGCTTGTCGACGCCCTGGACGCGGATGGTTGCGGTGCCTGCGCCTTCGATCTTCGCGCCCATGGCGGTGAGCAGGGCGGCGAGGTCGGTGACTTCGGGCTCGCGGGCGCAGTTCTCGAAGAGGGTTTCGCCCTCGGCGAGGACGGCGGCCATGAGCAGGTCTTCGGTGCCGGTGACGGTGATCTTGTCGAAGACGATGTGCGCGCCCTTGAGGCGTTCGGCGCGGGCCTCGATGTAGCCGTGCTCGTAGCTGATGACCGCGCCCATGCTTTCGAGTCCCTTGATGTGCAGGTCGATGGGGCGGCCGCCGATGGCGCAGCCGCCGGGCATGGCGACGCGGGCGAGGCCGGTGCGGGCGACCAGCGGGCCGAGCACCAGCGATGAGGCGCGCATGGTCTTGACGATCTCGTATTTCGCCGTCGGGTCGGAGAGGACGCGGCACGAGATGGTGGTGCGATGCTGCGCGCGGCCGTAGCCGAGCTCGACTTCGGCGCCCATGGAGGCGAGCAGCTTGCGCTCGGTCTCGATGTCGCGGACCTGGGGGATATTTTCGAGGACGACTTCGTCTTCGGTGAGGATGGCGGCGGCCATGCAGGGCAGGGCCGAGTTTTTTGCGCCGCTGACGCGGATGGTGCCGAGCAGCGGATTGCCGCCGCGGACTACGAATTTATCCATAAGAGGCTGATTGCTCCAAGTGAAATCTTACTGTAAACGCCCAGCCTGTTCCCGCCTTATGCGATTGAGTAGCTTGCTAGTACACTTGCATCCGCGAGGTTTTTACACTGCCAATGCATAAGAAAAATCGATTTTTGCCGGGGAGTGTCCGGTGTTGCGATGACGGCGATGTTGATGGCCGGTCTTTTCACCCGAGCTCGTCTGCGAGAGCAGAACAGAACTCGCTGACGGTGAAGACGAAGTCCGGCAAAGTGATGGGAAAAGCGGACGGCCCGGTGCGGGCGTTTCTGGGGATTCCTTATGCGCAGCCACCTGTGGGGGCGCTCCGCTGGAAGCCTCCTATGCCGGCGGCGAAGTGGAAGGGCGTTCGGCAGGCGACCGAATTCGGTTCGCACTGCATGCAGCTGGCGGTGTACAAGGACATGATTTTTCGCGATCCGGGAATCAGCGAGGATTGCCTGAACCTGAATGTCTGGACGCCGGCGGCCGACGCGAAGGCCAAGCTGCCGGTGATGGTGTGGATCTTCGGCGGGGGCTTCGTTGCCGGGGGGACGTCTGAGCGAAGGCAGGCGGAACCAACCTTGCCAAGAATGGCGTAGTCGTCGTTTCTATGAACTATCGGCTTGGGGTCTTTGGATTTTTCGCGCACCCTGATCTGACGGCGGAGTCGCCGAATAAAGCGTCGGGGAACTATGGACTGATGGACCAGACGGCGGCGCTGAAATGGGTGCATGACAATATTGCGGCGTTTGGGGGCGATCCGGCTAAGGTGACGCTCTTTGGCTGGAGTGCGGGATAAGTGCGTAATATGCGTAACAAGGGGCGAAATTGCGGCCGGATTTTCTTCATTCGGCAATGGAAACCGAGTAAACATTTAGAGGGCGCGGGTCGTCGAGCGCCTGGACACGATGGCGAAAGTCGAACCATTGCGGGAGCGGAAACCGCCGGAGACTCCGGCGCCCAAGGCCAAGCAGGTCTCGCTGGAGGCCGACGGCCTGGTCAAGCGCTACGGCGGACGCGCCGTGGTCGACGGGGTCGCGGTCAACGTCCAAAGCGGCGAGGTGGTCGGATTGCTCGGTCCCAACGGCGCCGGCAAGACCACGACCTTTTACATGGTGGTCGGGCTGATCAAGCCCGACGAGGGGCGCGTGCTCCTGGGCGGCGAGGACATCACGATGCTCCCGCTGTATCAGCGCGCCCGGCGCGGGATTAGCTACCTTCCGCAAGAGCCGTCGGTCTTCCGCAAGCTGACGGTCGAGCAAAACCTGCTCGCGGTGCTCGAGACGCTGCCGCTGGAGGACGAGGAGCGGCAGGCGCGGCTGCAGACGCTGCTCGACGAACTCGACATCGCGCGTCTGGCGCGTTCCAAGGCGAGCGTGCTGTCGGGCGGCGAGCGGCGCAAGGTCGAGATCACGCGCGCACTGGTGCTCGATCCGATGTTCCTCTGCCTGGACGAGCCGTTCGCGGGCATCGATCCGATTACCGTGGTCGAAATCCAGCGCATCATCACCTATCTAAAGGAGCGCGGCATCGGCATCGTGATCTCCGACCACAACGTTCACGCGACGCTGTCGATCATCGACCGCGCCTACGTGATTCATTCGGGCAAGATTCTATTTCACGGCGGCCCGCGCGAGATCGTCGACAGCGACATCGTGCGCCAGGTCTTTCTGGGCGAGCGCTTCCGCCTCGCCCGCTAAGACGATTGCGGGGTGATGCAGCGCGGACGCGGCGGTGGTATTCTTCATCATATGAGCCTGCTGGTTCCAATGGTGGTCGAACAGACCGGCCGCGGCGAGCGCGCGTACGACATCTTCTCGCGCCTGCTGAAGGACCGGATCGTTTTCCTCGGCGGTCAGATCCATGACGAGACCGCCAACCTGGTCACGGCGCAACTGCTGTTTCTCGAATCCGAGGATCCCGAGCGCGAGATCAACATGTATATCAACTCGCCCGGCGGATCGGTGACGGCGGGGCTCGCGATCTACGATACGATGCAGTTCGTCAAGCCTCCGGTCTCGACGCTGTGCGTGGGGCAGGCGGCGAGCATGGGCGCGGTGCTGCTGGCGGCGGGCGCCAAGGGCAGCGCTACGCGCTGCCGCACTCGCGCATCATGATCCATCAGCTTTCCGGCGGCTTCGAGGGCCAGGCAACCGATATCGAAATCCAGGCGCGCGAGGCGCTGCGCCTGCGCGAAATGCTCAACAGCATCCTGACCAACCATACCGGCCAGGGATCAAGCGCATCGAAAAGGACACCGACCGCGACTTTTTCATGCACGCGGCGCAGGCGGTCGAGTATGGACTGATCGACGAAGTGATCGCGAATCGCCCGGGCAAAGCCGGCGGCAATCATTCCAGGCCGGCCGAAATCCGCGACGGCCTGCCGAGCATCCTAAGCCGACGCCATAACGGCCGGTTCACGAAAGACCGAAGAGGCCGACGCCCTTCCGGATGCGGCCGGTCTGCTCTGATAGGTCCGCCCCCAGAATTGGGCTGAGGGTAGACGGCGACGTTATTTGCCGCCGCCGGCCGCCGCCACCGACGGCTCGGCAGGATACTCCGCCAACTCGTCGAGCGCCGGTTTGATCTCCTTCATGAAAATATGAAGCTGGCGCAGCACCTCTTCCTTCGGCATCTGCGCGTAATGGTAAATCAGCGTCAGATACTCGGAAGGGAAGCGCTTGTATTCCTCGACCAGCGTGTTGCGCACGCTCTCGACCGTGCCCGGCACCCATAGCCCGAACTTGGTGGTGGCCTTCACCACGTCCTTCGGCTCGACCTTGTGCCGGCCCATCGCGGCGTAGAAGTTGCGGAAGATGTCGGAGTCGTACTTCATCACCGACTCGTGCGCCTTCTCCATCGTGTCGCCGATATGCGGCATCCGCACCAGCGCCTGGTTCTGCCCGAGCGCCATCGGGCGGCCGATGCGATTGGTCTCCTTGACGTAGGCGTTGCCGAGCGTGAGCGCGGTATCGAGCGAGGTGAAATACAGCGGGATGAACCCGCGGCTGGCCGCATACTCGGCGCTCTCGGGCGAGCCCGCGGTGGCGACGAAGACCGGAGGATGCGGCCGCGTGTAGGGCGACGGCACGACGCAGACGCGCCGCGTGTTGCCCTCGGCGTCGACCTCGCCGTGCGCGCCGAGCCGCCCGGTCACGCCGAATTTGCCGAGCGGCCAGTCGTCGACGCCGCTCTCGTAGGGAAACGGGATCTGCCAGGTCTTGCCGTTGTACTCGACACTCTCCTGGGTCCACGCCTTGACGACGATATCGATCTCTTCCTCGAAGATGCGCCGGTTGATGTCGTCGTCGTCGACGTCTTTCTTCACCACGTCCTTGCCGAACAGGCGCGCCGGGTCGACCTTGGCGGCCGAGGGCGAGGTCGTCGCGCGAGTACCGAGATGTTGGCCGATCACGTTGGTCCATCGCGACTGGTAGCCGCGCGCGAAGCCGACAAAGAAGCGCCCGTTGGCGAGATGGTCGAGGATCGCGGTTTCCTCGGCGACGCGCAGCGGGTTCTGCGTGCTCATCACGTAGCCCATCTGGCCGACGCGGATCTTCTTGGTGATCGCGGCCCAGTAGGCGTTGAGCACGCCGGGATTGGGGCCGACCTCGTAGCCCTCGGACCAGAAATGATGCTCGATCGTGGCGGCGCCCCAGAGGCCCATCTCGTCGGCGGCCTTGATGATGTCGTGCCATCCGAGCAGCGTCTGGTGGTAGAGTTCGCGATTACGTCCGATCGGACGGAGCGCCTCGCGTTCCTCTTCGCTGGCCGCGGGAATCACCGGGTAGAGCTGAAGTATTATTTTGACCATATTTTTCCTTATCGTCGGCGTCTCAGATTTGCCGCTTATGACGGTCGTTAGCACGCTGCGCGCGGAGCCGGCAAGCGCCGCTAGGGCGTGGCGCGGAAAACGCCCTCGGCGCCCTTGGTGGTCCGCGCGAGCGCGTGGTCTATAAAGCCATAGTCGCCCGGCTCGTGGACGCGGAACTCGAATATCGCGCCGTCGCCCGGGCCGACTTCGAAGCTCGCGAGCCCGTGCATCGCGTCGGCCGGATTGCCGCCGCGATAGACCGTGCTGAAAATCACGCCGGACACGTGAAAGGTCGCGCTTAAGTTGGGGCCGGCGTTGACGAAGAAGACTCGCACCATCTCGCCCGTCCTGATCGGAATCGGATGCTCGACGTAGCGGTCGATCATCCCGTTGAAGACCACGAAATCGGGCCGCTCCTCGACCTCCTTGCGGCTGTCGCCGGCGACCATCCCGTTCTTGTCCGGCGTGCCGTAATACTCGCCCTGCACGATCATCACTTCGTGCGCCGCGGGCCAACCCTTCGCGGGATCGACGATCATCATTCCGTACATCCCATTGGCGACGTGCGAGAGCGTCGGGATGGCGCTGCATTGGTAGAGAAACGCCCCGGGGACGCCGGCGCGGAAGCTGTAGCTCAAGTTGCGCTGGCCGTTGGGCGCGGCGAAATGGAGTTTGGGCGCAACTTCAGCGGCGTGCGTGTCGATCCCATGCGCCATCGTGGTCGGATTGACGAGCTTGATCGTGACTTCGTCGCCCTCGCGCACGCGCAACACCGGCCCCGGCACGGCTCCGTCGTAGGTCCACGCGTCGTAAGTCAGACCGAGGCCAATCTCGATACGCTTGTTCTCGACCGTGAGCGTGAAAGTTTTTTTTCCGGCGGCGATGGCCGGCGTCGCGGGCAGCGCCGTTAAGAAAAAGATCAGGAGCAATGCGAACGCTGCGGCGGCGGATGCGGCCGCCGTCATCTTTCTATGTGACCTCTTCCGATGGGGCGTCGCGCGATGTGACGTCTTGCGATGTGACCTCGCGCACAATGCTTGAACGGGCGCGCTCAGCGCGGCGCACCCGATTTCTTTTTGGCGGGCGTGGCCGGTTTTGGAGCCTGGAGGGGCTTGGCCGCCTTGGGTTCAGGTTCCGCCTCCGCCGCGGGGCGCAGAGTCAGGACCGGGCAGACGGCGTTGCGCACCACCGCCTCGGTCACGCTGCCGAAGAACAGATGGTGGATCGCGCCGCGGCCGTGCGTCGCCATCACGATCAGATCGGCTGCGAGGTCGCGCGCGGAGGCCAGGATGGTTTTCGGTACTTCCGAGAGGAACGTGATACGAGTGTGGATCTCGGCGGGGATGCGCGCGAGCCTGGTGCGTGCAACGTCCTTCAACTGGCGCTGGGCTTCCTGCTCTTGCGCTTTATCGATGTCGATCGGGCTCCCATGGTCGGCGAGCATCGGCAGGATCGGCAGCACGTGCAGCAGATGGATCGTCGCGCCCATGTCGATCGCAAGGCGGCGCGCATGCGCGAGCGCGGCCATCGAATTGTCGTCGAAATCAACCGGGCAGAGGATGATCTTGTACGGATATCCCATGAACGCGAGCTCCTGCTCCGCAGCGTCGGGCGCGCCGTGCGGGGGCGGCGCTACGCGTCCACCATCGCGCGCATCGTGTTCTGAAAATCGCG
Source organism: uncultured delta proteobacterium (assembly GCA_963815255.1). Classification (GTDB taxonomy): domain Bacteria; phylum Desulfobacterota; class Binatia; order Binatales; family Binataceae; genus JAKAVN01. The sequence continues at coordinate 11,507 of CAWFGH010000005.1, forward strand.
CTCGGCCGTCCGTCCAGGGCCAATTGGAAAGATCACCGGATGGTTGACGCCCGCGGCGCGAAAGCTCGCGACGAAATCGCGGCCGCTCTTCGCGCTGCCGAAGGCCCCGATTCGCCGCATGTCGGCGTCGCTCAGCGCCTTGTACGCGTCGTCGCGCTTGCCCTCGCGCCAGAGCTTGCGAACCTCGGCGAACTGATCGCCGAGCCCATAGCGCGCGAACATCTCGTTGTACGCATCGACGAAGGCGTAGCCCGCGAGCTCGCGCTTGAACGATTCCAGCGCCTTGTCCTCGTCTTCGGTGACGCAGATGCGCAGGTAAATTGCGATATCGACGTCGGCGGGATTGCGGCCGGCCTGCTCGGCGCCCGCGCGGACCTCGGCGATCATCGCGGGCACCGCTTCGGGCGGCGAGTAGTTGAGCAGGACGCCGTCGGCGACCTCGCCCGCAAGGCGGAGCATCGGCGGGTTGAGCGCGGCGAGATAAATCCGCGGCGGGCGCGGCGCGCTAGTCACGAGGCTGTGGCGGAAGTCGCACTTGTATACCTTGCCCTCGAACTTGCAGCGCCCCTTGGTGAAAAGCTCGCGGATGATGTGCACGCACTCGCGCATCGAGGTCACCGGCTTGCGATACGCCGCGCCGTGCCAGCGCTCGACGATCACGGGGCTCGAGACGCCGAGGCCGGCGATCGCGCGGCCGCTCGAAAGCTCGTTGAGCGCCATCGCTTCCATCGCGAGCACACCGGGCGTGCGAATCTGGATCGGCACCACGCCGGTCGCCAAATCGACGCGTTTAGTCGCCATCGCGCACGGCGCCAGGGCAACGAACGCGTTGGGGCCGGCGACTTCGGCGACCCAGAGCGAAGCGTATCCGCTCTCCTCGGCTTCTTGCGAAAGCTTGCCCAATGAGCCGAAGAGCGACGAGACGACCGAAAGATGCAGTCCGAGCTTTTTGTTTTGCTGTGACATCGGGTATCCGGCGTTGATGGAATTTGCGGTCAAGCGCGATTTTGCCGTTATCGCGCGCGACTGCGCAAGCCGCCGCGGAGGTTGCCGGGGCGGGGCGGCGCGAATTATAAGATCAGTCGGAGCGTTTGAAGCGAACTTCGCTACGATGCCTTTCTTCGATTCCCACGGTGTAAAAATTCATTACCTGGACCAGGGCGACGGCGCCCCGGTGCTGATGATCCACGGCTTCGGCTCCAGCGCGGAGGAGCATTGGGTGAAAACCGGGATGGTCGAGCGGATCGCGCGCCGATCGCGCGTCATCGCCTACGACGCGCGCGGCCACGGCCATAGCGACAAGCCGCACGACCCTTCCATGTATGGGCTTGCGAATATGCGCGCCGACGCAGTCCGCCTGCTCGACCATCTGAAGATCGCGCGGGCGCGGATGATCGGCTACTCGATGGGCGGGCGAATCACGCTGGAGGTCTTGATGCGCGATCCGGAGCGGCTGAGCGCGATCGTGCTCGGCGGCTACGGCGACGGCGGCCAGATTGCGACGCCCGGCCAGCGCCATCGTATCGCGGCCGCGCTGCTGGCCGAGGATCCCGCGGTGATCGAGGACGTGCTGGCGCGCCGTTTTCGCCGCGGCGCCGAGCGCAACGGCAAGGACCTGCGCGCGCTCGCGGCCTGTATCGGCGCCGAGGAAACGACGGACGCCGAGTCCGCGCTCGATTACGACACGCTCCGGCGCGCCTCATTGCCGGTGCTCATCGCGACCGGCGACAAGGACACGATCGCGGGCGATCCGCGGCCGCTTGCGGGATGGTTCCACGACGCGCGCGTGGTGGTGTTGGATGGCGCCGACCACGTGACGACTCCAGCCGATCCGCGGTTCCATCAAGCGGTCGAGGATTTTCTCGCGACGGTTCCCGAGTGAGCCGTCGAGAACTGGCTGATGATTTTCAGCAGCAGGCAGTATTTATTCCCTCCCCAAATTGTTTTGGGGGAGGGCAGGGTGGGGGTCTAAAGGCGGTTCTGAATTTCCGTGAGAACCGCCTCTGTCTGATGCGGAGTGTCGCCATCTGATCAGCGAAGCGTCCGTCGCGTTTGCTGCGTGAAGCGGTCACTGAAAAAAGCGGTCACAGAAAGATCAGACGAGGAAGCGCCACAGAACAGGCATCTGGCGCTTCCTCGCTCGACCCCCACCCCAACCCTCCCCCAAGACACGGGGGAGGGAGTCAAAGCTCCAGAACGTTGGTGTCGTCGGCGATTCAGCTAATCGACGGGGCCAGCAGCGGACCGCTGAGCAAATACGCGCGCGCGTCCGGCGGATGGGGCAGCAGTCCGAACAGCACGCCGAGGCGCCTGCGCCCTTCGGCCGACGGTTCGATCGTAAGCGCGAAATCGATGCGGCTTTGGCTCGCGTCGGGACCGAGACGGATCGTGCCTTGGCCCTCGATTGCGCCGTCGGGGCCATGACCACTGAGCTTGCTCACCCGCAACGCGCCGCCGCGTGCCAGCTTGAGTCTGCCATCGACCTTGCCGAGGCGGATTGGCGCGAAGCCCTCCGCCACCTGGATCGTGAAGTCGGCGGTGCGGAAATCGAATTGGCCGGTGGTCGCGGCCGTATCGTTACTCGCCAGCTCCGCCCATCCCCCGCCCGAGATCCGCCCCAGCACGTTGCCGCCGAACCCGCGCAGCGCCGTCATCCGCGCAAGTCCCATGTCGCTCAGCGAGAAGCTGAGGCCGATCGCCGCGCCCTTGCGATAGACGGTCGCGCGCAGCGCGCCGCCGTAAAGCTGCGCATGCACGCGCACGCCGGGCTCGCCGAGCAGCAGCGCGCCGAGCGCCGGGGCGAGCGTCACGTCGGGGCTTTCGATTTCGAACGGTGACGCGGGCTCGAGCGAGACCACGCGCACGTCGCTAAGCGCCGCGCCGAGCGGCAGGTTGATTCCCTGGCTCGAGGAGCTGAAGCCGATCCTCAGCGGCCGCAGCAGCGCCGTCAGCGTCGCCGCGTAGGGGAAAGTCGCCGCGAGCGAGGCGATGAAGACGGCGGCGCCGAAGGCTGCGTAGACGATCGCGTTGCGATGCTCGCGCGCAAAGCCGCCCAGACCCGCGCTGAAACCGTCAGCCATTGCGGCCCAGCGCGACGCACGTCATTTCGACGTCGAAGGTGTGCTGATCCTGCGAGCGCCGCGTGACGTGCAGAGTCGATACCGTGACCGGGACGTTCAACGCGCTCAGCCCGTAAAGCGTATCCACGATCTGCGGCAGGCTGAGCGCGTTGAGCTTGAGTTCGACAGTGTACTGCGTCATCCCGCCGGGGATGGTTTTTTCGGCCGGTGTAATCGAGCCTATCTTGTCCTTGCCCGGCGCACGCGTGAGCGCCTGCTCGACCACCGAAAAGAGCGAGAAATCGCCGCTCGCCGCGACCGTGCGCGTGCGCATCGTGGCCAGGTCGACGCGCAGCCCCTGGTAGGCGCGCATCATGCGCGCGACCTCGACCGCGTCGTGCTGGCGCTCCTGGATGCGGTCGCCAAGCCCGCCGATTCCGTCCTGGATCGGAAGATAGACAAAGTTGAAAACGATGAAGAGCGCAATCAGCGCGCCCGCGACTTGCACCAGGACGCGCTCGCGCGGTTCGAGTTTCTGATAGCGGCCGTGCGCCGCTGCGATCGTCGGGGCGAGCGCGGTGCGAGCACGAGCGGTGCCGTCGCCTAAAATCGCGGCCAGGCGCGCGCCGATCGTGCGGATGCGCTCGCCGATTATTTTTCGCAACTGCTCCAGCATCGGCATCGCCTACTCCATCATCTCACCGCGGACTGCCGCGGTGAGCCGGAACTCGACCTTGCTCGGATCGGATCCGGCGGTGGCGTGCGTGACCTGGATATCGCGGAAGTAGCCGCTTAAGTCCAGCGCCTTCTTGACCCGGTCGACGGTCGCGAACGAATCGGCCATCCCGTCGAGCTTGATCGTGCCTTCGTCGAGCGTGAAGTCGACGATTTCCGCGCCGAGATGCGGCGGCAGCGCGCGCGAGAGCGCGAGCAACGTGTCGAGCGGCGAGGCCGAGGCGCCCGCGCCGCCCATCAGATGCAGCTGCTTTTCCATCGCGGCCACTTGCGCGGCGAGTTCGGCCTTGGCGTCGGCGCCGGATACGTGCCGTCCCAGCGCGGGCGCGGCGATTGCGACGATCTGGTGATTCACCTTGGCCAGCCGGTGCAGGTTGTAGGAGACCTTGATTCCGACGTGCATCGCGATCGCAGCTGCCGCCGCGCCGGCCAGGATGAAGCTCGTGCGCCACGGGCGCAGACTGCCCGTTCTGCCGCGAAACGCGAACTCGCCCTGGCGAAAGTTGAGCAGCTCGACGGCGGCGCCCGGCGCCTCGCCCAGCAGCATCGCGAGGCATCCCGCAAACCGCGTCGAGCGCGCGGAAAGCGGTCCGAGCAGCGCCGCGCAATCGAATTCCTCAAGCGTATGCACCGGAACCGCGAGTGCCTCGGCCAGCCGGCGGCGCACGTCAGGCGTGGCCGCCATCGGTCCGGTCAGCACCAGTTCCGGCTGCTCATGGTCGGAGCTGTGAGCGAGCAAGGTCTGCCGCACCGCGCCCAGAATCGCCGAAGCGCCCGGCGCGGGCGTGCCGTTGGTGGAGCCGAGCTCGGCGACCACGGTGCGGATCGCGCGCGGCATCCCGGCGTCGTCGAGCAGCACCATCGAGGTCGAGCCATGGTCGAGGTCGACCAGCAGACGAGCGCCGCCGTGTCCGTTGCGCACGCGCGCGAGCAGTGCCGCGAGCGCCAACGCGCTCAGCGTGACCGTCTTCGGATTGATGCCGGCGCGCGCGAGCAATTCGAGATGGCGGCGCAAATCGTCTTTGCGCACCATCGCGGCCATCACCAGCGTCTTGTCGTCTTCCTGGCCAACCCGCGTGAACGCGACGACCGATTCGTCGACGCCCACCGGCAGATGCTCTTCCAGGGCGAAGGGCACGGTCTGGGTAAGCCGGCGCTGATCCTTGAACGGCAGCGAGAGCATCCGCTTGACCACCAGCTCCCCCGGCAGCGCCGTGAGGATGAGGTCAGGCTTGCCCGCGTCGTCGAGCAACCGGGCGAGCGCGGGTGCGAGGTCCGCTTCGTCGGCCCCGCGGCGCTCCTCGACCACCTCGAGCATCGCGAGCGAGTTCCAACTGCGCTCGGCCAGCGCGCCGCGCACCGAGTCGCCCGCCATCTCGATGGCCAGTATTCGCTGCGCCATCGGCCGCTATCCCTCTTGCCAGCTCGCCAGCATCGAGGTGCCGTTGGGGTTGCGGCGAAAGGTGCTGATGATGCGCCGGCGCGAGTTGGCGAAGACGCCGACGCCGGTAATGGTGAAGTATGCGCTGCGGGTTGTGATGAGCCGCATCAGGGGCGTGGCAGCATCGCCCAATCCGGCCAGGTTGCCGACGTCGGTGACCATCAGAAACGGCTGCACCGTTCGGGCCTGGACAATTTGCTTGACCATCGAGGTATCGTTGGACAACTGCGGCACCAACGCGGCGATAACTTCGGGCGACGCGGTATTGATGTTCACGCGCGGCTCGGGCGCCGCGGTGAGGAATTGCTGCAGCACGGCAAAGGTCGCGTCATCCACCCCCCGGATCATCCTCAGATCGCCGATGGTCGGCATCGGGCCATTGCGCGGCTCGTACGGCGGTATCAGGCGCAAGTAATAGTCGGCCTCGGCTCCCCCCGGTGATTCGATACTATCGGGGTCGAGCCAGTCAACTATGGCCGGGATGATGGCGGGGGAGACGCCGATGTTTGTGAACAGGCGCTCGGCGATTGCGAGGTAAATCGGACTAGGCTGGCCGGTGCGCGGATTGATGAGCAGGTTGATGTCGAATTTGCGCGCCTCGTCGGCGATCGAAACCTGGGCGACCCCGCCGCCCAGCGGCACTGGCGGATAGGGCTGGGCCCATGGCTCGTCCAACCCATCATGCGGAGTCTTGGCTAGCGCGTCCTGCTGCGAGTCGGCCGAGAGCAGCGAGAGGCCGACGCTTACCGCCGAGCGCGCGAGGTACTCGGCCCGCAGCTCGTTGGCCTGGCCCGCCGCTGAGCGGTAGCCGAGCGAGGCCGACGTGGTGAAATCCATCACCAGCAGTGTCATCAGCGCGAGCGCCATCATCGTGACCAGCAGCGCGACGCCGCGCTCGCTCCTTTTCGCCGCGCTTACCATTGCGTGAACGCCATCGGCAGTGTGACCTGGGTGGAAAGCGCGACCGGCGCGCCGCCGGGGCCCGCCATCAGCAGTTCGATCGCGATCGCCTGCGGCAACTGCGTGCCCGGCGGCAGGCTCGCGGAGTTCCAGTTCTCCAGCCAGATGTTGCCGTTAAAAAAGCGCACGTGAAAGGCCAGCACGTTGGCCGCCAGCGCCACCGGCGGCGAGACCTTGATGCCCGCGGTCGCGCCCAGCAGACCGCTCTGCTGCTGGCGCATCAGCATGTACCATCCCTGGTGCTGCGGGTTGGGCTGGCCGCTGTAGGAGATTAGCTCTTCGGCGCCGAAGGAGGTGATGCTGCGGCGATGACCGGAGTCGAGTGTCGAGATGAGCAGGGTGTCGAGCGCCGCGCCGTTTTGCATACGTCCCTGGCCGACCAGCATCACGTGACTCGCGATGAGCGGAGTCTGAACTGCGCCGTGCAACTCGTTGGTCAACTGGTTGAGGATCGCGCGCGCCTGACGGTTGCTCAGCAGGCGGCCCTCGGCGTGCGTCTTGCCCATAGCCACCGCGTGGAACGAGCTCGCGAGCATCACCATGATGACGCCGAGGATCCCCACCGCGAGCATTATTTCGATCAGCGTGAAGCCGCGGCTGAATCCGCGGTGCGTCGGCGGAACGGGTTTGCGGTATGCACGATGCATGGTGACGAATCGAATGGCGGCGGACCTCAATTCACTGGCGACGGACATCACTCCTCCGGGGCGGCGCCCGGCGCTTGCGCGCCCGGCTGCGAGCCTTGCAGCGCCGGGTTTTGCGGTGCCTGGCTCTGCGGCGTGACCACCTGCGGCACCGGGCTGTGCATAAACTCGACCACCGAGTAGATGCGCCCGAATCGAGGGCCGTAAAGCACCTGAATCTCGACCTTGCGCAGGTCGGGGAAGTTCGGCGACGGCTCGACCGAACGCGCCCAGCGGAAGTTGGGATACTGGCCGGAGTACATCTGGTCGAAGTTGCCGCTGGTGGTGCCGAGCGGCGGGAAGCGCTCAAGTTCCGCCTGCGTCATCATCGCCTGCGCGAGCATCGCGGCGCGCGAGATTTCCTGCCCGCGGATGACACTTTGCAGGTCCTGATGCTCGAGCGAAAGCAGCGCGAGCAGTGCGATGCCGAGGACGGCGATCGCGATCAGCACTTCGAGCAACGTGAAACCGGCGCGCGCCGCAAGTGCGCTTCCTCGCGGCTTCGCGGAAGGGCCGGCAAAGATCACTGCGAAAGTTTTGGGCCCGCGGCTCATTGCGTCATCGCGAGCGCCGTGGCCGGCGGCACATCGCCGCTGACGATTCCGACGTTGCCGGTCAGCGGATTGAAATTCAACGTCAGGACCTCGCCCGAGACGGTAATCAGGTGGATAACCGTCGCGTCGACGTAGCCCTCGGGATAAAAGAGGCAGCTTATCGAACCAACTTTGGCGCCGCCGATTCCCTCGACCGAGACGTCGCGCAGCTTCAGCCCCGGTGGCATCACGACCTCGTAGCCCCAGGGTCCGTTGAAGGGGAGGAACTTGGGCTGGGGCGCGTAGGGGTCCAGGCGCGTGACGTAATAGCCGTTGTTGTCGAGGTCGAAGGTCATCTTGTAGATGACTTTCTGGGTCGAGGCTTCCTCGTACAGATAGGTGGCGCGCCCGGCGAGGCGGCGCGCCTCACTCTTGAGTTGTGCGCCGTGCAAACCGCCGAGGTACGGGATCGCGAGCGTTATCATCAGCCCCATGATGAAGATAACGACCGCGATTTCGAGCAGCGTGAAGCCGGGCGCACCACCGGTGGCAGTCCGCCGCTGCTGGTCGGCGTCCGCCGCGCCGGGACGCGGACGAATCCGCGGCGCGCAGTGTCGCGCCCGCGCGACCGTGAATCGAGGCTCGGTCACGACGAACTGCCGTCGATATCCTCGTCCTTGCCGCTGCCGCCGGGTTTGCCGTCGGCGCCAAACGACTTCAGCACGTAGGCGTTGCCGTCGCTCTGGTAGAAGTACGGTGTGCCCCACGGATCGGCCGGGACTTTCTCGATATAGCCGCCTTCTTCGTAGTTGGCGGGCTGCCGGCCGCCGGTCGGTGCGGTGACCAGCGCGGTTAGGCCTTGGTCACTGGTGGGATAGTAGCCGTTGTCGAGATAGAAGCGGTCAAGGGCGGTCTTGATCTCGGAGATGTCGGCCTCGGCCTTGGTGCGCTTGGCCTTGTCGGTCGCACCCTTGAGGCTCTGCACCACGATCGTGGCGAGCAGGCCGAGGATCAGGATGACGACCATGATCTCGATCAGCGTGAAACCCTCTTCGAGCCTGCGCCGGCGCGGCATTGGATTCATTGTTATGCGTCCCCGTGTCGTCATTTCATCAGCTGGTTCAATTGGAATATCGGCAGCAGGATCGCCAGCATCATGAACAGGATAATCCCCGCCATCGCCAAGGTCATCAGGGGCTCCAGCAGCGTTGTGAGCTGGTTGAGCGAGCGCTCGACCTCGCGCTCGTAGGTGTCGGCCACCCGCTCGAGCATCGATTCAACCTCGCCCGTGCGTTCGCCCACGCGGATCATCTCGATCAGGAGCGGCGGGAACAAACCGCTCTGGGCGAGCGGATGGGTCATCCCGTGGCCTTCGCGGATCGAGGTGCGGCTCTCTTCAACCGCGTCGGCGAGCAGCGCGTTGGTGATCACGTGCTTGACCGAAGCGAGCGCGGGCAGCAACTGCACGCCGCTTTGCAGCATCGTGGCGAGCGTGCGCGAAAAGCGCGCGCACAAAACGCGGGTGACCGTGCCGCCGATGTACGGCATGCGCAAAAGCCAGGTGTCGTAAAAGCGCCGCCCGCGCCTGGTAGAGAGCGCATACATGACCGCAGCGATCGTTCCGGCGATCATCAGCACCAGGAGCATCCAGTAGCCCGAAATGAAATTCGAGATCGTGATCAGGATCACCGTGGGCAGCGGCAGAGCGGCGTTGTTCTGCTGGAAGATGGTCGCCACCTGCGGCACCACGTAGCCCATCAGGAAAAACATGATCGCGCTGCCCACGCAGACCATGATTATCGGGTAGGTCAGGGCGTGGGTCACCTGGGCTTTGAACTCGGCCTGACTTTCGTTGAAATCCGCAATACGGTTGAGCACGGTCTCGAGCGCGCCGGCCGCCTCGCCCGCCCGCACCATCCCGATATACAGGTCGGAGAAAGTTTCGGGATGCGCGGCTAATGCGTCGCCCAGCGAAGTGCCCTCACGCACGCGCTCGCGGATCTGCGAGAGCAGGCGCTTGGTCACCGGGCGCGCCGATTGATCGGCGAGCGCGGCAAGCGCGTCGACCAGTTGCACGCCGGCGCCCAGTAGCGAGCTTAGCTGGCGCGTGAGCAGGGAAAGCTCGGTGGGCGGAATACGCCGGCCGAACGCGGGCAGGTAGTCGCTAAGTCTGCGCTTGACGGCCGGCTCTTCTTCGGCCAGGTCGGTGGGAAAGATGCCGCGCTCACGCAGCTTGCCGCGCGCCGTGCGTACGCTGTCCGCGTCGACGACGCCGGCTACCGAGCGGCCATTGGCGGCCAATCCGCGATAGGCGAAAACAGGCATCGCTGGTGAACTTGAGCGCTGGCGCGGCCTACAGAATATCTTCCTGCGTGACGCGCAACAGCTCTTCGACCGTGGTCTCGCCCAAAAGAATCCGCTGCGCGCCGTTTTGGCGCAATAGCGTCATCCCATGCGCGGTACAGGCGCGCCGAATCGTCGCCGCGTCAGCCTTTTGCATCACCAACGAGCGCACCTCGTCGTCCATCAGCATCAGCTCCTGGATGGCCGTGCGGCCGCGGTAGCCGGTGCTCCGGCACGCGCGGCATCCGTTCGCCGCCGGCCGATAGATCGGCCCCTTCACGGTTTCGGGGCGCACGCCGATCCGTGCGAGCTCGGTGGCCGTCGGCGTATAGGGCTCGCGGCAGGTCGGGCAGACCATCCGCACCAGTCGTTGCGCGAGCACGGCCAGGATCGACGACGAGACCAGGAACGGCTCGATTCCCATGTCGACCAGGCGAGTCAGCGCGCCGAAGGAGTCGTTGGTATGCAGGGTCGAGAACACCAGATGGCCGGTCAGCGCGGCGTGGATCGCGATCTCGGCGGTCTCGCTGTCGCGGATTTCGCCGACCATGATCACGTCGGGGTCCTGGCGCAGGATCGAGCGCAGGCCGCTCGCGAAGGTCAGATCGATTTTCGGATTGACCTGCATCTGGCCGATGCCGCGCAGCTGGTATTCGATCGGGTCCTCGATCGTGATGATGTTTTTTTCGGGCGAATTGATGCGCGCCAGACACGCGTACAGCGAAGTGGTCTTGCCCGATCCGGTCGGCCCGGTCGCCAGGATGATGCCGTGGCTCTGGCGAATCAGCCGGTCGATGCGGGTCAGGTTGTCGCCCGAAAAGCCCAGGCGGTCGAGGTTGAGATCGACCAGCGCCTGCGCGCGATCGAGCAGCCGGAGCACGATCCGTTCACCAAAGGCGGTCGGGATCGTCGAGACGCGGATGTCGATGTCGCGGCCGGCCACGCGCAGCCGGATACGCCCGTCCTGCGGCAGGCGCTTCTCCGCGATGTTGAGGCCCGACATGACCTTGACTCTCGAGGTGATCGCCGGCTGGAATCGCTTGGGCGGCGAGATCACGTCGTAAAGCATGCCGTCGACGCGGAACCGCACCAGCAACTCGCGCTCGAACGGCTCGACGTGGATGTCGCTCGCGCGGTCCTTGACCGCCTGCGAGAGCAGTCCGTTGACCAGCTTGATAATCGGCGCGGCGTCATCGGAATCGAGGAGATCGAGCGGCTCCTGGGCCAGCTCGTTGGCGACCACGTCGAGCCGCTCCTCTTCGAGATCGATCATCAAGTCCTGCGCGGTAGTCGTGGTGGCCTGGTCGTAGGAGCGATTGATCGCATCGTTGAGGATTTCGAGCGGCACGACGACCGGATGCACCGGCAACCCGAACAACATGCGCAGGTCGTCGAGCGGCTCGTAGTTGGAAGGATCGGCGATCGCGACGGTCACGCTATGGCCGTCGCCGCTAAGCGGCAGGACGCCGTTCTTCTTGGCGTAGTTGATCGGCACCTTGCCGAGCAGGGCCGAGTCGATCGCATGTTCGTCGACGTGGGCCTGGAAGGGGAGCCAGTATTCCTGCGCGATCGCGCGCGCCAGGCGCTGCGGCTCCAACGCGCCCATGTCGACCAGCACGTCGGCCAGGTCCTGGCCGGGCTTTTTGCGCTGGCGGGCGCGCTCGAGGTCCTGCTCGGACACCCATGAGCGGTCGAGCAGAATCGATTCGAAGCTTTTTTTCGCAGTCGCCATCAGACTAATTCATCGCCAGCTTCACGCCACCACCCGTCGTGTTCCACTGGCGTTCTCGCGGCTCCACCAAAGCTCATTGGCGCCTTGCGCCGGTTACACCACGCCCATCATCAATTAGACATGATGGCTCGGTCAGGTTGCAACTAGCTCCTTTGGATCGGGCGCTTCACGAGCCATCGGGATGGATATTGCATAGCTGTGAGCGGCCCAGCTCTCCAGGCGTCCTCGCTGGCGGCTAATAATGACGCTTGTTACCGGTGGTCGATCCCGGACCGCTAAGGCCGAAGCTGAGCCCCGGGCCGCCCGTCTTTGACGGCATCGTATGGGTCGCCTGCTTCCATGAGGTCAGCTTGCCGTCGACGAAAATCAGGTCGACGAATTCGCCCTGGTCGCCCTCCTTGGTGTTGGTGTAGAGCAGGGTGGCGGCGACGTCATTGGTGTTGGAGCGCTTGGCGTAGCTCCAGAATCTCGGTGTCTTGGTCGGCGTCCGAACGCAGATCGGGCTCGCCCCACTTCTGATGCACGTCGACGGCGCTCTCGCCGACCTTGAGATCGCGCTGCATGCGCGAGGCGCGGACCTCGGTCGAGGCCTGATAGGCGACGCCGCATCCGCCCAGCGCCAGAGCAAGGGCCAAGCCGACAATAAAGTCGGCAACAGAGTGCGACCGCGATTCCATCGCGCAGAATTTCGTCATTATCGGCGCGCGATGTCAACGCGGCGCCTCGAGGTCAGTGCGCGCGTCGCGTCTGCGACGCGGTACGCGAGCGTTGAGCGTCGGCTAAGCGCGCGCGTCTCCGCCAAAAATGCGCGCAAAATGCCTGCACGAATTCTCGAAGAACTTCGGAGACTAGAAGCCGTCGAGACAGCCCCTTTGCCCGCTGCTGTTCGGATACCCAGTGCCAGCGTTATAGGCAGCGTTCGACCATCGGCCCTGAATTTTCCACTGCGTGTGATTGCTGAATGTCACGTATGGAACGTTGAAGGTCCACGCACACTTGTCTCCGTTTTCCTGGCCGGACGAATCGTACCATCCACCTGACGCTGGGTCCGTGCGAGCTTCCGATAACTCGTGCCCGCTCACGTTTGCCAGCGCCGCCAGGCCCTGCGATTCACCGGATACAGTGGACTGCGGATCGCAGCCAGGATCGCCGTCCAGTTTCCAGAAAAACGCGAACTGAACCGGTGTTCCGTTACAACTGCCAGCACTGTGCCACGCGCAATAATTTGCATTGCCGCGCGGCAAATCGGTGTACACCGCGTAATAGCCATCGCCGCTCGAATCCGGACTTACATTCCTGCAAACCTCCGCCAGGATAGCCGACGTACTGTTGCCACCGGACGCAGCCGAAGAATCGACCACGTGCCCCAGGTACGTGATCGCGGCGGTAACCTGACCATTCGTGCCGGTATATTCATCGGAGGTCGCCGCATAATTGGATTCGCTGAAGCCCGTGTACCAGGAGTCGAGACCGCTTATCTCGTCTCCAGTGGAAGTTGGCCATGACGTTCCCCAGAAGATGCTTGCGGTCACCGCGGCCGGTAAGATCTTGCCGTTGTGCCAGGTCATATCGGGAGATGAAGATTTCCGCGGGCGCTGATGGTTGGCCTTCCTCACGAGGGAGAGGGGGTCAAAGCCTCGCGCCCAGTGGATACCCAGCATCGGGGGTTCGACGCCGGCCGGCTTTGACAGATCCTCCACCCCCGACACTGGTTGACTTCGCGCCTGTCCGAACGCCAATAGCGAAAAAAAAGCCACGGCCAGAATCAGAAAAGACTTTTTCATCGAGTTCCCCTTGTCATCAGCGCCTATGGATCGGCTTCGCTGCCCAGGTAATCGGAAATAAGGTCATATCCACGTATCAGAACGAACTTTAGCTGATTAAGTCACCGGTCTTGGAGTCTAAGCTAAAGTACGCGAGAGTCAATATGCACGCTGAAATGAAGCGGCTGCGCTCTTAATGGCGCTCTGACGCTTGATCGGATAACAAACTAGTTAGACACTAGTTAGATGCGTCTCCAGACAAAGGCAGTCGGGATGTTTGAGGCTAAAACTCATCTTTCCGCGCTGATTGAAGAAGTCGAACGAGGAAACGAGATTATCATCACCAGGCGCGGCGCTCCGGTGGCCCGGCTCGTGCCTGCTGATGCAACTCGCCGCAACAATCCGCAAGAGGCTGCGGATCGGCTTCGCCAATTGCGCCGCGGAATCAAGCTCGGGCGCGTCTCCATCCGCGGCTTGATCGATGAGGGTCGTCTTTGAGCAGTCTCGTCCTGGACGCGTCCGTCGCTCTTTGCTGGCTTTTTGACGACCAGGCGACGGCCCATACCGAATCACTGCTTGATCGGCTTGTCGGCGGCGATACGGTCGTGGCGCCCTCGATCTGGCCGTTCGAGATCGCAAATGTCGTCACCGTTGCCGAGCGACGCAGGATAGTTAACCCCGCGCAAGCTGCGGCCTTTTTCCAGACACTCGGTCAACTTTCGATTGCGGTAGATCGTGCGGAAATTGAGCGCATCTTTAATGCGGTGTCCGAGACGGCCCGGCGATATCGGCTGTCAGCCTACGATGCCGCTTATCTGGAACTCGCGCTGCGCGAGGCTCTCCCGCTGGCGACGGTAGACGCCGCGTTGCGAAATGCGGCCCGGGCTGCCGGAGTCGGGGTGGTCTAAAGCGCAAAGCGCTTTAAGGCGTCAGGTCCAGCTCAGACGAAAATATCCGCTGGGAAGCCGCGCTCGTTGATGAAGCTGCCCATCTCGGCCATCGCGAAGGTCCGCCCCGCGCGCTGCGGATTATTAAGTGCGTGGGCGCGGATCGCATGCACGTCGCGGAAGTAGCGCTGGATCGGATTGTCGAGGAAGATCGCGCGGCCGCCGCTTGACTCGAACATCAAATCGACCGCGTGCACACTAATTTGCACCGCGTTCGCGGCGTCCCATCGAAGCCGCGCACGCCGCTCGACGCTGATTTCGCGTCCATCCACTGCGAGCCGCATCATCTCGTCGAACGTGTCGAGCAGCCGTTGGCGCGCGCCGTCGACCGCGGACGCCGCCTCGGCCAGGCGCATCTGCGCGAACGGATCCTCCGCGACGATCTTGTGGTCGTACGCAGTGCGTCGCGCGCGGCTGCCCTCGCGCCAGCATTCCAGCGCGCCGGTCGCGGCGCCGATCGCCGGAGCCGCAATCGCATAGGCGAACACCGACGCCCACGCGAGCCGATACAACGCGCCTTGATTGACCGCCTGACCTGGATTGTCGCGGTTATAGGCGTCGAGGAATTTGTGCGTGCGATATTCGGGCACGAACGCGCCGTTGACCACGATGTCCTTGCTGCCCGATCCGGTGAGGCCCATCACGTGCCAGTTGTCGTCGATCTCATAGTCGCGGCGCGGCAGCAGGTAGCTGCGCGCGTCCGGCGTACCGTCGGAATTGCGCGTCGACCCGCCCAGGATCACCCAACGGCAGAAGTCGCATCCGCTCGAGAACGACCATCGCCCGCTAACCTTGAAGCCGCCCTCGACGCGTTCGATCTTGCCGGTGGGCGCGTACGACGACGAGGCCTGGACGGTCGAGTCCGCGTCCCAGATTTCCTGCTGCGCGCGCTCGGGAAACGCGGCGAGTTGCCACGAATGGACGCCGAGCACGCCGAGCACCCATCCGGTGGAAGGACACGCGGCGCCGACCTCCATCACCGCGCGATAGAACGCGGCCGGATGCAGCTCGAAGCCGCCCCATCGCGTGGGCTGCAGCGCACGGAGCAGCCCGGCGCGCTGGAAATCCGCCCAGCTCTCGTCGGGCAGGCGCCGCGTGCGCTCGGTCAGCGCGGCGCGCTCGCGAAAGGCCGGGATGAGTGTGCGTACGCGCTCGAGGTATTCGTCGCCGTTCATTTTAAATCGCCTCGCAAATCGCCTAGGAAAGACTGAATCGGCTCGCAAAACTTAATCAGACTGCCGCGCGCCACGACCGACGCTCGCGCGTCCGGCCCGCCGCGGCTAGCTTCTCGCATCGGACCCGCAGACTTCAACTGACTTCAACTGTCCCAAGGGCCATCCGGAGCGCCTGCGGGCGAGTCTGACCGGCACAAAGCCATTGTGCTATAACCGCTGCCGTTGGTTGGCGACGAGGAGGGATCGATGCCGCGCAAGCTACGGCTGGTCAAGGGCGCTGCGGAACGCGCCGCGATGGTTTACGGGATGCGAATCTTCGCCCAAAGCGACGTGGCGGCGGTCGAGGACGCGCACGTGCGGCTTAACGACGGCAGCACCGGGCGGGTGACGATGCATCTGATCGAGGGCACGCGCGCGCAGATTCGCCGCCAGCTCCTGCAAAGCATCGACGCATTTTTCGAGCTGCTCGACGACGCGGACCATTAAGCGGACCACTAAATAGAGAGGCCAACGATGGAACTTAAATTCATAAAGTACGAAAAACGCGGCCACCTGGCCTACATCACGTTCAACCGCCCCGAGGTCATGAACGCACTGCATCCGCCGTGTCACCTCGAGATGGACCAGGTGTGGGACGACTTCGCAGGCGACCGGGAGATGTGGGTTGCGATCCTGACTGGCGCGGGCGAGCGCGCGTTTTCCGCCGGCAACGATCTCAAATGGACCGCCGAGCATCGCGGCGAGCGCCCGCAGATGAGCAAGGGCGGCTTCGCCGGCATCACCTCGCGCTTCGATATCACCAAACCGATCATCGCTGCGGTCAACGGCTTCGCGTTGGGCGGCGGATGTGAAATCGCGCTCGCTTGCGACATCATCGTCGCCGCCGAACACGCGCGCCTGGGCCTGCCAGAGCCGCGGGTCGGCCTGATGGCGGGCGCCGGCGGAGTCCATCGCCTGCCGCGCCACATCCCGCTCAAGATCGCGATGGGCATGATTTTGACCGGCAAGCATCTGAGCGCAGCGGAGGCGCATCGATGGGGCCTGGTGAACGAGGTCGTGCCGCTGAAGGACCTGATGGCGACGGCGGAGCGATGGGCGGGTGAGATCATGGAATGTTCGCCGGTATCGATCCAGGCGAGCAAGGAGGCCGCGATGAGCGGGCTCGGGATGTCGCTCGAGGAAGCGAGCACGCACAACTTTCCGGGGACTGCGAAATTGTGGAAGTCCAAGGACGCGATTGAGGGGCCGCTCGCGTTTGCGCAAAAGCGCAAGCCGCAGTGGAAGAACGAATAGAAACTGCGAATAGAACGCGGCCGCGGGTTAAGTCAGAGGGAGAACGAACGCAGTAAGGGAGAACGACGATGGATCCGCTTGCGATCATCGACGAAAAAAGAATGCCGTTCGCGGATTTGCTCGGCATACGAATCCTGAGCGCCGCGCCGGAGCGCCTCACGGCCGAGATGCTCGTGCGGGAGAATCTCTGCACGGTGCCAGCGGTGCTCCATGGCGGAGCGGTGATGGCGTTCGCCGATTCGCTCGGCGGGTATGCGACGATGCTCAATCTTCCGGAGGGCGCGAGCACCACGACTATCGAGTCGAAGACCAACTTTTTCGCTCCGGCGCCCGCCGGCACGACCATAACCGGCGAGTGCGCGCCGCTCCATCGCGGGCGTCGCACGATGGTCTGGCAGACGCGGATCACCAACGCACAGGGCAGATTGCTCGCGATCGTGACTCAGACTCAGATGGTGCTCGAGGCGCCCGCGCGCGGTTGACCGCGCGCTTAGATCGAAGATTTTTGATTGCCGATTTCACCTGGAGGAGCATACGCACGATGATAACGCGCCGCGAGATGATGAAGACGATGGCTGGTTCGGCCGCGGTGGTATCGCAACTGTTCGCCGCGATAGCTCTGGCAGAAGCCCAAGAGGGTGGCGCGATGGACGCGGGCAAGGCTCCGAATCCTCTGGCGTCGGACAAGGGCGTTACGGTACGTCCGATTATGCAGCATGAGCTGCCCGACGCGCCGGGGAAGCAGATAAGCATTGTGCTCGTCGAGTTCGCGCCGGGCGCCGGCAATTCGCCGCATCGCCATCCAGGCTCGACTATCGCTTACGTATTGGAGGGTTCGGTGGTGAGCGAAGTCGACCCGGACAAGCCCGTCACTTACCATGCCGGGCAGACGTGGTACGAACTCCCGATGCACACGCATCGCGTGGCCCGCAACGCGAGCAAGAGCCGCAAGGCAAAAATCCTCGCAGTGCTTATCTCGGCGACGGGCCAGGATCTGCTTCTGCCGCCAGGTTAGTGTTGGAAGCGTGCCGCTGCGAGGTCGCGGGATGCATGGGCCTGACAACCGGATTGCGCTCGCCGCCGCCGTCAGTGCCATTTGCGCCGCTTGATTAGATCGCGATCCAGACCAGAAAAATCACGAGCAGGAGATGCTTCACTGCGTCGTCTCGCTTGTAGCCGTCGGCTGCGCTTAGCTGCTCCGCTAACGCTTCGCGTAACGCACCGGGGCGGCGTCAGTAGCCGGGATTTTTTCGCGCGAGACCGCCGAACAGGTCGAGCATCCGCTCGCGCCATGCCGCGATCGGATCGTCCGTCTCCAGCAATGCGAAGTCGCTTATCGTGCGCGCCCATTGAAAGCCGCCGAACACGATGTAGTCGGGATAGAGCGGTGCGGCGCCGCCGAGGAAGGCTTGCGACTTGAGCGTCGTCCGCAGCGGTTCGAGGGTTTGGCGAAAGGCGCCGACGCGCGCGTCGCGATTGGCGCACAACTGCTCGATCGTCATGCCGAAGCGCTGCGCGCGCGATTGGCGGAAGTATTCCTGGTCGCGCGGATCGAGATGGCGCACGATGTCGGCCGCGATCAAGGTCGCGGTGCCGCCGTTCTGTACCGTGTCGGCCCAGCTATTGATGAAGCGCGCGGCCGCTCTGGCGGCGGCTCCGCCGAAAAGCGAGGGCCGGTCGGGATAAGAGTCTTCGAGGTAGTTGGCGATCGCCCAGGAATCCGCGATCACGCGATCGCCGTCCTCGATCACGGGGACGCGGTCTTGTCCCGAATGCGCGATCGCCGGTTTGTCGGAGTAGCGCCACGGAATCGTCTCGACGCTCAGGTTTTTGTGTGCGAGCGCCATCCGGATGCGCCAGCAAAAGGGACTGAACCTGCGAGCGGGATCGGCCCCCGCCAGGTCGTACATCCTGATTGCCGTTGTCGTGGTTTCCATATCGGCCTCCGCGTGCGGTCTATCGCCATCCCCGACGAGCGCGCGTCCTAATAAACGACTTCTTCAAGTGGCGACGTCTTCAAGGAGTGGGCGTCGCCGCGGGAAACCCCATCTTCTCGGCGGTCTTGGGATAGAGCCACAAGCTCCGCCCCGCTAGCGGGCCGTCGAGCACTCGAACCCGGGCCGCGCCCTGTTCGCTCGGGCCCGTCTCTCCGACCATCGTGCCCGCAGGTACCATCTCCAGCTTGTGATGGTAAAAAAGCTGGCTAACTTCCATCGTGCCGAACGCGTCGAACGTGCTGAGCGCGGCGGCCCCTGCCGCGTAGTCTTCCTTGTTGTCCGCCGCGACCATCTCTTTCTCGAGGCGCCACTGCTTGCCGGTGATTGGTGGCGCGTCCGCAGGCGCGGGTTTCACCGTCGCCGAATTCGAGGACTTGCACGACGTCATCGAGATAGCGAGGCAGAGGGAGATAGCGGCGCAAAGGGAGATAGCGACGCAGCGGAGCGCCGCGACACAAACTGGGTGGGTGGCGGGGGCGGAGTCTATTCTGTTCACAGGATCTTGCCGAAGCTCCTCGTCAAATGATCTTGTTGAGCGGAAACTCGATGATCCCGACCGCGCCGGCTTCGAGCAGCTTGGGGAACAACTCGCGCACGGTATGCTCGGCGATCACGGTTTCGACCGCGAGCCACTCTTTGCCTTTGAGGTTGGGCGAGGGGTAGAGCGAGGAAACGGTGGGCGCGGTTATCGAGGGCAGCAGCGCGATCACTTTTTCCAGGTTCTCACGCGCGACGTTCATCTTGATTCCGACCCGATTCTCGGCGTCGAGGGCGCCGCGGAGAAGCATCCCGATTTGGCGAATCTTGGCTTGCTTCCATTCGACCGCCCACGCCTTGGGGTTGGCGACCAGTACCGGCGTCGAGGTCAAAAGCTGCTCGACGATCCGGAGCCCGTTGGCGCGGAGCGAGGAGCCGGTCTCGGTGACTTCGACCACCGCGTCGACCAGGCCCTCAGCGGCCTTGGCCTCGGTGGCGCCCCAGGAAAACTCAACTTCAACTTTAACTTTACGTTCGGCGAAAACCCGCCGCGTGAACTCGACCATCTCGGTCGCCACGCGTTTGCCCTCGAGGTCCTCGAGCCGGCGCACCGGCGAGGAGTCCGGCACCGCGAGCACCCATCGCGTCGGCACCAGCGAGACCTTGGAGTAGGTGAAGGTTTCGACTTCCGTCAGTTCGACCGCGTTCTCCACGATCCAGTCGCTGCCGGTGATGCCGGCGTCGAGCGAGCCGTCGGCGATATAGCGCGGCATCTCCTGCGGGCGCAGCAGGCGGCAACTGAGCGTCGGGTCGTCAACGCTCGGCATGTAGGAGCGTGCGCCGACCGACACGCGCCATCCCGACTTGCGCATCAGTTCGATGGTCTGGGCTTCGAGGCTGCCCTTGGGCAATCCGAATTTGAGTACGTTGTCAGCGGACATAATCGCCAGCGTGCTTCCGTGTCGTCGGGTTATCGAAACGTAAGATGCGTTGCGCGCGGTTCAATGCGCGGTTTTGGCGGGCTTGACGGGATCGGAGGGCCGGGAGGGCTGAGTTTGATGGCCGTAGCCGGGGCCGTACTTCGCCGGATCGACGCGGCGCGTATCGACGGTGTGCCAGGCGCCGTCGCGAAATATGCGGAAGAAGCACGACTCGAAACCCTCGTGGCAGGCGGCGCGGTCGCCGTGCTGCTCGACCGAGAGCAGGATGGTGTCGTTGTCGCAGTCGATGCGGATTTCGTGCACGGTCTGATAGTTGCCCGACTCTTCGCCCTTGCGCCACAGGCGGTTGCGCGAGCGCGAGAAGTAGCAGGCGTGGCCGGTCTTGACGGTTTCCTCGAAAGCCTCGCGGTTCATGTAGGCAACCATCAGGAGGCGTCCGCTTTGATAGTCTTGGGTGACGACCGGGACGACGCCGCCGGCCTTTTCGAAGTCGATTTGCGAGGCGGCCCGGTTCGAGGCCGCCGGCTGCGATGCTGGCTGGGTTTCCATCTGCGCGCGCCGGCTTTCGTGCACCCGGCAAACTCCTTTGGTAAACACGAAAGTATCGACTAAAGTTCGGGCGGTTTCAATGCCGCCGCTGCCGCGCCTGCTTCTTCTAATAACCGGAACTAAGCTTCGCGGCCGGGCGGGCTCCATGCGCGGGCGGTTCCAAAATCGGGCCGGGCATGTATAAAGTCGCCTCGGGGAGACTGGCAGATGGGCAATAGTCGAAAATGAAGCTGCCCCAGCCGCTTAGGGGCGTGCTGGCCGCGGTGCTGATGCTGCTCGCTGCGGCGATCGGCGGCTGCCGCCACAGCGTCAAAACGGAAGTTCGGCCGAAGCCCGCTTTCGTCCCTTTCAATTTTCAAATTGAGGTCGGCGCCGACCACTATAGTATCGAGGGCTTTATCGCGCGCTCAGCGAGCTCCGGACGCCTGCCAGCGCTGCTCGTGCTGACGGCGGGGGAGGGCAATGCGCGCCGCTGTATCGAGCAGAGCCCCGGACTGATTGCGATGGGCATGCTGGAGGCCTGCATCAGCATCCCTGGCTACGGCAAGTCCTCGGGGCCGAGCCGTTTCGTCGGGCCGCAGGCGGTCGAGGCGGCGCATCGCGCGGTCGATCTGATGGCGGCGCGGCCGGACGTCGATCCGGACCGTATCGCGGTATGGGGACTCTCGGATGGCGCGGTCGCGGCGGGGCTGCTGATGGATAGCGATCCGCGGCTGCGCGCGGTGATCCTGCAGTCGGGCTTTTACGACACGCTTAAGATGTGGCCCGAGGCGACACTGCGCGAGAAGGTCACTATCCTGCGCCAGGTATGGCCGAGCCATCGCGTGCTCGCCGAGCGCAGCGTGATCGCGCATCTGCCGCCCAAGCTCGATTGCAGCGTGCTCATCATGCACGGCGAGCACGACAAGAAGATGCCGGTGCAGCAGGCCAAGCGGCTGGCCGAGGAGCTGCAGACTCGCGGGGCCAAGGTCGAGACGCGGTTTTTCGACGACGGCCACGACCTCGGCGGCAAGGTCGACGGGCCGCTCAAGGAGTTCCTGCGCGAGAACCTGATCGCCGCCGAGCCGCGCACGCATGCGCCGTCGTGATTATCGCTATAGGCGCCTCATCCGTCGTGCCTGAATAGTTGCCATCGACGTTACTGAAATCGCCTTTCGGAAGTTGGGTGCAGCAGGACGGACTGTCATAAAAATAGCTCGGGATGGGATTTTCGGACGGCGGCTTATTTGAATTCCATCTCGCCGGGCTTCCATCATTTGCATTCCACGGTGCGTTTTCCGTCGTAATTGGAGGCGAATTGACTGCCGCGACACAGTTGCTCTCGGAAGTTAATACAGCACCGGGAGGCAACATGGAGTAGTGCACCGGACCCGCAATTCCCGATGGCACAGTCGTTATCAATAGAAGATTGAGCAGTATGACCGAACATACGACACGCACGACACACAAATCCTTTCTCATGATCACCCAAATCAAGACACAGCTATGCCCGATGAGCGCGGCTCACTGGCCGTTCACAACAATGCCGTGCCCTCAGGATTCGGTCAGAATCGCTGCGAACGGTCTGCCTGAGAATTCGTCTGCTTGCCGCGAGGAGCTAATGGAAGATACGAGGTATAGATGTTGCGGAGGTGTAAAGGGTGTGGGAATGCTCCCCCAGCCGCCGGAGCGTAGAACCGCGTCGCGGTTAAGTCAAGTGTTTCGCATTGAGTGACCGTCGAATAGGCGATTTTCTTTCCGGCGGTTACTCATCAACAGAATTCGTTCGAATTCGTTCTGACAGGTTCTTCGCGAGCAAAGGCGCTGCGTCCCGCTCGACGCTCTAGCGCAGCGCCTTCAGTGCCTCGACCACGGCGTCGGCATGGCCGGCGACCTTGACCTTGGGGAAGACCTTGCGAATCACGCCCGCGCGGTCGATGACGAAGGTGGTGCGCTCGATTCCCATGAACTCGCGTCCATAGAGCGACTTCTTCTTGTAGACGCCGTAGAGCCGCGTGACGCGGTTGTCGGCGTCGCTCAGCAGCGGAAAATTGAGCGTGTGCTTGTCGGTGAACTTGCGATGCGAGTCCGGCGAGTCCGCGCTGACGCCGACGACCTGCGCGCCTGCCGCCTTGAAGCGGGCCGCGGAGTCGCGGAAGTCGCACGCCTCGATCGTGCAGCCGGGCGTCATGTCCTTGGGATAGAAGTAAAGCACTAGATTGCCGCGGCCGAGCAGTTCCTTGAGCGACACGGTTTTGCCGCCGCCGTCGGTAAGCTCGAAGAGCGGGGCCTTGCGGCCTTCCATCTCGTGTACGATTCCCTTGACGACTGCCTTGGGGTTGCCAGCAATGGTGCGCGCCTTGGCCATTTTCGCTCCTCTATTGCGCCCACGATTCCATCATTTGACCTTGGGGTAAAGCGCGCCCAAGTCTCGACGGCGATAAAAACTCCTGTGGCGCAACGGTTTCGCCAAGATCATAGTTGACGGCGCGCCGATCAGCCTCTATGCTTGCGGCGGGTCTTCGAACAAAACACTTGTCGTCTTCATGGCTGCATACACCGAGCTCCACAAATCGTTTCTCGAGCAACTCGGCGACGATTACAATCTCGGACGCATTGTCGGCGCCGTCGGCGTCCCGCAAGGCTCGGTCAACAGCAACTACCTGGTCGAGACCGCCAAGGGACGCTTCCTGCTGCGCGTCGACGAGGTCAAGACCGAGAGCGAGGTCAAGCGCGAGATCGACCTGCTGGCCTTTCTGCGCAAGCATTCCTTTCCCTGTCCGCATCCATTGCAGGACCGGATGGGCCGGTACTGGCGCGAGTGCGAGGGCAAGTGCGCGTCGCTCTACCGCTACCACGAAGGGCGGATCGTGCCGCCCGAGCGCCTGCGACCGACCCAGCTCGAGACCATCGGCCGCACGCTCGGCGAACTGCACGTCATCGGCAAGGGTTATAAGAAGGGCATCGACAACCGCTTCAGCTTCGAGCGCATCGCCGACCTCTACCTGAGCGTGCGCGGCCGGCTGCCCAACTATTTTCGCAAGATAAGCCGCACGCTGGAGGACGAGGTCGACTACCTGACGCGCTACCTCGAGGGCAAGCTGCCCAAGGGCGTGATCCACGGCGACCTGTTCGCAGACAACGTGCTGTTCCGCGGCGAGAAGCTGACCGCGGTGCTCGACTTCGAGGCGGCCTGCCGTGGCAAGTTCATCTTCGACCTGGCGACCGCGGTCAACGCGCTATGCTTCGTCGATAGCCAATACTCGCTCGACCGCTTCCGCTTCCTGCTCCATGGTTATGAGTCGGTGCGCACGCTGTCGCTGGCGGAATGGGACGCCTTTCCCAACGAGCTGCGCTACTCTTCGCTGCGCTTCACGATCACACGCCTGCACGATTTCTTTCTCCATCCGCTGGATAACAACCGCCGAGTCCACAAGGACTTCCGCGAGTTCTTCGACCGCCTGCGTATCCTGCGCCGCGAGCGCGAGGGCGGGATGGAGGCGCTGTTGATGGCGATGGCGACCGGGTACGATTACCGCAAGTACCAGAAGGTGAAGGCGAACGAGCGGCTGAAGGCCTGAGCGCGCTCGGGCGCCGTCCCCGTTTCGCGATGAATCCGCATCCGCTTCGCGCCGCCGCGCCGGCGTCTATCGCCGCCTCCGCAGGTAACCATCCAGGGAACTGTCCAGGGAATCCCCGATGTCCGCGCTTCTAGAGCGCCTCGACGCGCACAAGCCGGCGCTCTGGCTGGAGGTCGCTCCGCCGCGCGGAATCGCGGTCGAGTCGATGCTTACGCGGCTCGACGCGCTCCGCGGCCACGTCGACGCGATCAATCTCGCCGACAACGCGTTGGGACGGGTGAAGCTCGCGCCGCTGGTGTTCGGTTCGATGATCAAGTCGCGGCTCGGGATAGCGGTGGTGATCAATTTTTCCTGCCGCGATCGCAACCGCTACGCGTTGAAGGCCGATCTGCTCGGCGCGGGCGCGCTCGGGATCGAAGGCGTGGTGGCGCTGGCCGGCGACAAGCTCATCGATGATCCCAATGGCGTGCAGCCGGTCCGCGATCTTGACCCTTTCAGCCTGCTCAGCACGATGAACGATCTGCGCCGCGGCGACACTGGCGAGGGACGCCGTCTGCTAAAGACGCTCCCGCAGTTCGCGATCGGCGCGGTCGCCAATCCCAATCGCAAGGCCGTCGAGCGCGAGTTCGAGTTGCTCGAGCGCAAGGCGGCTGCGGGCGCCGAGTTCGTGATCACGCAGCCGGTTTTCGACCTCGCGGTGGCGCGAAACTTCATTGTCCGCGCGCGCACGCACAAGCTCCGGGTCGTGCTCGGCATCCTGCCGGTCAAGCGCGAGTCGATGGCCAGTTACCTCAAGGATCGCATTCCCGACCTCGCCGGCGCCCATCAACACTTCGATCGCTACGCCGGAATGGGTGAAGAGGAGGCACGGCGGATGTCGATCGACTCGAGCGTCGCGCTGATGCGCGCGTTGGCGGACGAGGTCGCAGGCTTTAACATAATGAGCGGTGGCGGACCGTCGCTCGCGATCGAGCTTGCGCTCGAGTTCAGCCGTTCGCTGGAGGATTCCGGTGCGCGCTAGAAAAATGAGACTTGAGGCGGCCTCGCGTCCGCCGCGACGGGAAGACGAGACCGCGCCCGCGGAAAGTTCCAGCGGGGCCGCGGTCGAAGATGCGGTGCGATTGATCCTGCTCCATATCGGAGAAGATCCCGAGCGCGAGGGGCTGAAGCTCACGCCGACCCGGGTGCGGCACGCGCTGGATTTTCTGACCCGCGGCTACAAAGAAGATCCCAAGGTCGCGATCAACGGCGCTGTCTTCTCGGAAGAGGAGTACCAGGAGATCATCCTGTGCAAGGACCTTGACTTCTACTCCCTGTGCGAGCATCACCTGCTGCCCTTCTTCGGCAAGGCGCACCTGGCCTACCTGCCCAACCGGCGGATCATCGGGCTCTCGAAGCTCGCCCGGCTGGTCGAGATCTACGCGCGCCGCTTGCAGGTGCAGGAGCGGCTGACCACGCAGATCGCGCACACGCTGATGGAGGAGCTCGAGCCGTTGGGCGTGGCCGTGGTGCTCGAGGCCGAGCACCTGTGCATGCGGATGCGCGGAGTCGAAAAGCAGAACTCCTACGTTACGACCTCGGCGATGCTCGGGGTGTTCCGCACTCACGTGGAGACCCGGCAGGAGTTTATGAACCTGCTGCGCAACGGCAAAGTTTAGGCCACTCGCGGGCGGCAGCCGCTCGCGCGCGGATGAAGCCGGCGCGCCATCGAAGCAGTGAAATAGCCAATCAATGAATGAACCCGTTTCAGCCGAGGTGCTCGACCAGTTGGGCGTCCATGCCCTGCGTTACGTCAAACCCGGCCAGACCGTGGGGCTTGGAACCGGACACGCCGCCTCGGCCTTCATCCGCGCGCTCGGCGAGCGAGGCATCAAGGTGCGTGGCGTTCCGACTTCGATGGCCAGCGCCGAGCTTGCGCGTTCGGTCGGAATCGAAGTCGTCGCGCTCGACGGCAAGGCGCGCCTCGACGTCGATATCGATGGCGCCGACGAGGTCGATCCGCGGCTTAACCTGGTCAAGGGCTATGGCGGGGCGATGGTGCGCGAGAAGGTCGTGGCCTGCGCCTCGCGCAAGGTGGTGATCCTGGTTGGCGCGGAAAAGCGCGTGAAACGTCTCGGCGAGCGCCGCCGGCTGCCGGTCGAGGTCGTGCCGTTCGCGGCGTACTACGCGATGCGCCGCATGCGGGAGTTGGGACTCAAACCGGCGGTGCGAATCGGAGACGACGGGCGCGAGTTCCTGAGCGACAACGGCAATTTCGTGATGGACTGCGGCATAGGCAGGATCGAAGCTCCCGCCCGCCTCGAGCGCGAGCTGATCGCGATTCCTGGCGTGGTCGGCACCGGGCTTTTCGTCGGTATCGCGAGCGTCGTGCTGATTGCCAATGGCGACGGTTCGATCACCACGCTCGAGCGCCGGCGCTGACGTAGCGTTTTTTAATAAGTTGCGAACAACAGTCTGTCATCCTGAGCGAAGCGAGTCTGCGAGCGGAGTCGAAGGATCTCGCGCGGCATCCTTTCGCCGCGTGATTCGTCGGCGCGGGCGGCTCGATGGATGACGCTTCCGCACGCTCGGCCAACTCGCTCGCCCGGCGCGACTTGACGCGCATCTACGCCGCCGCCGTTTCGGCGGTCGCGCCGGCGCATCTGATCGGACGCGCGCTTGGCGGCGAAGTCGAGGGCGCGGAGAACGTTCCGGCGCTGCTCGCCGACGCGTCGCGGATTTTTCTGCTGGCGGCCGGCAAGGCGGCGCTCGGGATGGCGATCGAACTCGCGGCGCGCCTGGGCCCCAAGCTTCACGACGCGCTCGCGATCGTCCAATCGTTGCCATCGTTCCCGGACGCCGGCGGATCCGGTACGCAAGCAGCGGCGTCCGATGCGTCGCGCGAGACGATCCGAATAATCGCGGCAGCACATCCACTGCCCGACGCGTCCTCGCAGCGCGCCGCCGAGGCCGCGCTCGAAATCGCCAGCCACGCCGGCCCCGGCGATCTGCTGCTGTTCGCGCTGAGCGGCGGCGCGTCATCGCTGATGGCCGCTCCGGCCGCGCCGGTTACGCTGGCCGACAAGATTGCGATCAACGCCGCGCTGCTCGGTTCGGGCGCGTCGATTCGCGAACTCAATATCGTGCGCCGCCATCTCTCGGCGATAAAGGGCGGCGGACTGTTGCGGGCCTGCGGCGGCGCGCGCGTGCTGAGCCTCATCCTCTCCGACGTGGCGAACAACGATCTCGCGACGATCGGTTCGGGACCTACCGCGCCCGACCCGAGCACTTTCGCCGAGGCTATCGGCGTGCTCAAACGCCGCGGGCTGTGGGGCCGCGCGCCGGAGACGATCCGCGATCGGCTCGAGCGTGGTGCGGCCGGAGAGATTGCGGAGACGGTCAAGCCCGGCGACCCGCTGCTCGCGCGCGCCGACAATTTCGTGATCGGCGACAATCGTGTCGCAGTTGACGCCGCCGCCGTTGCCGCCGCCGCTGCTGGCTATACGGTCGACCGATGGCGCGAACTGTATGGCGAGGCCGACGACGTCGGCCGTGCGCTCAGCGCGCATCTTGCGGCGATTGGCGGTGCGCGCGTCTGCGTGCTCGCGGGCGGTGAGCCTGTAGTCACGATACGTGGGCGGGGGCGGGGAGGGCGCGCGCAGCAGGCGGCGCTGGCGATGGCGCTCGAGTTGGAGCGGCTGGGGCGCGAGCGCCGCATAATGGCGCTCTTCGCAGGTACCGACGGAATCGACGGCCCGACCGACGCGGCCGGCGCGTTCGTCTCGCCGCGCACCGTGGAGCGCGCGCGCGAGGCGGGCCTCGATGCCGGCGCGGCGCTGGCGCGCAACGACGCCTATCCGCTCTTCGCCGCGCTCGGCGATCTCCTGGTGACGGGGCCGACGGGCACCAACGTCTCGGATATATTCATAGGATTGGTCAACTACTGATCGCGGGCCGTGCCGATCCGGGATCGCGCTCATTTCGAAATTCAACAGGAAAGAAGAGGCGGGATGGCTAGGACGGCGGTAAGGGCGGGCGGCGGGGGTGCGCATCACGGCAAGGTGAATAGCGACGGGCGGCGCGGCCGGCGCGGCAAGGCCGCGGGGACGCCGCGAGTGACGCTCATTCCGGGCGACGGGGTGGGGCCCGAGGTTATCGGTGCCGCGGTTAAGGTGATCGAGGCCGTCGGAGTTAAAATCGACTGGGATCAGCAACTGGCCGGCGCGATCGCGCTTCGACGCTTCGGCTCGCCCGTGCCCGATCAGCTTATCGATTCGCTCAAGTCCACCAAGGTCGCGCTCAAGGGGCCGCTCGAGACGCGCGTGGGCGAGGGCTATCGCTCGATCAACGTTTACCTGCGCAAGCTCTTCGAGCTCTACGCCAACGTGCGCCCGGTGCGCACGCAGGCCGGAGTGCACACGCCTTTTAGCGGCGTCGACATTATCGTGATCCGCGAGAACACCGAGGACCTCTACGCCGGCATCGAGCATCAGGTCGCGCCGGGCGTGGTCGAGAGCGTGAAGATCATAACCGCGCGCGCCTCGACCCGGATCGCGCGCTTTGCCTTCGAGTACGCGCGCACTAATCATCGGCACCTGGTGACCGCGATTCACAAGGCCAACATCATGAAGCTCTCCGACGGACTTTTTCTGAAATGCGCGCAGCGTGTGGCCCGCGAATATCGCGACATCGAGTACAAGGAACAGATCGTCGACGCCGCCTGCATGCGGCTGGTGACCAATCCGCATGCGTTCGACGTGTTGTTGCTGGAAAACCTCTACGGTGACATCGTCTCCGACCTTTGCGCCGGACTGGTCGGCGGACTGGGCTTCGTGCCCGGCGCGAACTACGGCAAGCATGGCGCGATTTTCGAGACCGTCCACGGCACCGCGCCCGACATCGCGGGCAAGGGTATCGCCAATCCGGTGGCGGCGATAAAGACCGGGGCGTTGCTGCTCGACTATCTCGGCTACGGTAGCGCCGCCGATCGGATCCGCGCGGCGGTGAACGCAGTGCTGCGCGCGGGCCGGGTGCTGACGCCGGATATCGGCGGCAAGGCGACCACTGCGGAAATGACCGCGGCGGTGATCCGCGCGCTCAAATAGCGCCCTTTTCCACATGATCGCGCTTAGCTATGTATTTTCGTTATGAGTAAGCGGCCGATATCCGACCAACTCGCAGAACGTGTTCCTCCCGGCCAGCACCTGGTCGACAATTTTCCGGTCCTGAGCTACGGGCCGACGCCGCGTTTCAACCCCAAGAAGTGGGACTTCCGGGTCTTCGGCATGGTCGAGGACGAGTTGCGCTTTTCATATGAGGAATTTCGCGCGTTGCCGCTTAGCCGTCAGCGCGCCGACTTTCACTGCGTCACCACCTGGTCGAAACTGGACAATCTTTGGGAGGGCCTGAGGACGATCGACCTGATGGCGCGCGTGCGGCTTAAGCCCGAGGCGCGCTACGTGATCGTGCACTGCGACGGAGGTTACACGACCAATTTGGCGCTCGCGGAGTTCGTCGGCGAAGACGTGATGCTGGCCTGGCGGCATGACGGGCGCGATCTCGAGCCCGACCACGGCTGGCCGCTGCGGCTGGTGGTGCCGAAGCTCTACGGATGGAAGAGCGCGAAGTGGGTGCGCGCGATCGAATTCACGTTCGAGGATCGGCGCGGCTTCTGGGAAGTGCGCGGCTATCATAACCATGCCGACCCGTGGACCGAGGAGCGCTACTCGTTCCAGGAAGATTCCGAAGATTGAGTACCTTTCGTCGCCAGGATATGGTATTACATAGAAGTAAGGAATGATATTAAAAGTAAGGCGAAAGAGAGATGGCTGTTTCAACAATTACAAGCAAGGGCCAAGCTACAATACCGGGCGAGATCAGGCGCCATCTCAAGCTTAAGGCGGGCGATCGGCTGGAATTTCTGGTCGAACCAGACGGCAGGGTGATTTTGGTCCCTGCGACAGTCGATGTTGCGGACTTGAAAGGGTTGCTCGCACCCGCGCCGCGCCGAGTCTCGATAGAGGAAATGGACGCCGCCGTCCGCAAACGCGCCCGCTCGCGGTGAAAGGCATCGACACCAACGTTCTCGTCCGCTACCTGGTGCAGGATGAGCCGGTGCAGAACAGAAAAGCAGCCGCGTTCATCACAAAGGACTGTTCAGCGGACTCGCCGGGCCTGATTAATCGTGTGGTCCTTTGCGAAATGGTTTGGGTACTTGAAACGGCTTACCAATATCCGCGTAGTCAGGTGGCTCGGGCATTGGACAGAATTTTGCGCACCTCCCAGTTCGAGATCGAGGACCATCAGGATGCCTGGACCGCTTTGCGCGAGTATCAAGCCGGTGGCGATTTTGCGGATGCGCTGATTGCCGTGGTGAACCGGCGCCTGGGCTGCGAATACACCGTCACCTTCGACCGCAGGGCCGGGCGTAGCAGCGGTTTCTCGCTTCTCTAATCTGTGGTGAGCGCGCACGCGAGGCGCTTGCGTCTATTCGCTCGCGGACGGATTTGACACGTCGTCGAAGCGGAAAGGGCGGGCGCGGCCGGCGCGCAACTCGGCGCACAGTCCCTCGACGTCGCTTACCGGGCGCTCTAGCTCGGTCGCGCAAGTCAGAAACCATTTCGGGGTCACGAAGTGCGCGTCGCTGCCGCCAACGCCGACCAGCCCGAGCTTCTCCGTCGCGACCAGCGCCGCGTCGTTCTCACGCGGCGAGTTCTGTCCATTGAGCGCCTCGATCACGCCGAGCGCCGCGCCGTGACGCGCGAGCAGATCGTCGAGCTGCGGACCGAAGCCCGAGTCCCGAAACGGATGCGCCGGGATCGCAATTCCGCCCTCGCCGTGGATGACTTCGATCAGCGTGTCGCTCTTGAGCATCCGCGAACTCAAATCGAAGCGGCGCAGCACTTCGCGCGTGACCCCGAACAGCAGCAGATGGCCCAGGTTGGTGTCGGCCTCGATACCCTTGAACACCATTACGCCGAACTGCTCCGTCAGCTCGGCATAAAGTTTGTCGAGTTCCGGATCGGCAGGAAACAAGCGATGCTCGGTGAAGCAGATAGCGTCGAGGCGGCGCGGACCGCGTGCGG
Source organism: uncultured delta proteobacterium (assembly GCA_963815255.1). Lineage (GTDB taxonomy): Bacteria > Desulfobacterota > Binatia > Binatales > Binataceae > JAKAVN01. Next base: position 42,759 of record CAWFGH010000005.1, read on the forward strand.
CGGCCTCGACGTATAGCTCTGGCGCGATGTTGGAATCCGAAGAGAGCAGGGTGTGGACGTGCAAGTCGATGAGCATGGCGCGATGATTCTCACATTTGCCGGCGCGGCTTGGAAAGCCGCCGCGCTATCTGCTCGCGCCAGTGACTTTCTTGCAGCGCTGCCGCGAACGCCCTACGGGGAGCCGTTCTGCACCTTGATATGATCTTTGAGCGAAGCGACGCCTGCGACATTCAACGCCAGCATCTGCACCATCGCTCTGTCGGTAGCGTCCGGCACCGTCCCCCAGAGTTCCATCGTGCCGCCCACCATTTTGAAGTGCACGCCGCTCAGCCCGCCGGCGTCCAGCGCTGCGCGAAAAGCCTCCAGCCGCTCGGCGAGAAACTCCGGCGTCGAGGGCGGAGAGTCAGGCGGGGGCGCGCCGGAGTCAGCGTCGGGCGCCGGTGCGTCCGGTGCGGGCGCCGCGGGCACTGGCGCGTCGGCGCGCGTCGCGCCAGGCGAGTTGTCACCCGAATCGCCGACGTTCAGGCACGAGAACATTCGCACTGCCGCGAAAGTGCCCACGAAGATCAACACCAGCACTAAGATAGGACGCCGCGCGCTGTGCCTCCGATTGTAAAGCGGCGCACCGCGGGGCGGCACGCGCGGCCGTTCTTCCGTCGAGGATGGGGCAGAGGGCGGCACGGAGAGCAGCACCGTTGCGGCTTCGTGATCGCCCGCGACGCCCTCTTTATCGGTCGCGTAAGCGGGATCGGACACGTAAGCGGGCGCGTAACTCACCTCCGCTCCGCAAAAGGAACAGAATCGCGAGTCCGAGGGAATCGCGCGCCGGCATTTCGCGCAATCGATTTCCGATTCCGTACGGAGCACCGTGGGCGCGGACGGCGACGCAGCTCGCGGCGCGCTGGCGCTTCCAAGCGGCAGGCGAAGCTGCGAGCGCGCAGGGCCCGAGGCCGCTTGCGAGGGCGCCGTTGATTGCGCTTCCCCCGCCAGCCGACCAGCTCCGCTGAATGACCGACCGGCTCCGCTGACTGGCCGACCGGCTCCGCCGTCTGTGTCACCGCCTGCCGACGACGTTGCCGCGCCCGTCGGCGCGACGCTCGCTAATGCCGTCGCGTATATTTTGCAGCCGGCGCCTGAATTCCTCCGCGCTTTGCACCCGATGCTCGACGTCGTAGGCGAGCGCCTCGTCGACCAGCGCCGCCAGGGCGGGCTTGATGTTGGGGCATAGCGTGGCGAGCGGCGGGAAGCTGAACGGCGCTTCGTTGGCCGGGTCGCGGCCGCTTAGCGCATGATGCATCGTTGCGCCGAGCGCATAGAGATCCGAGCGCAGTTCGACCTTGCCGCGATATTGCTCGGGCGGCGCGTAGCCCTGGGTGCCGATCATGGTCGCGTTCTGCAGCGGCTGGAAATGGCGTGCGATACCGAAGTCGATGAGCTTGGCCTGTCCGTTGGCCATCATCATCACGTTGGACGGCTTGAGGTCGCGGTAGATGACCGGCGGCTCGAGCCCGTGCAGGTACGCGAGCGTGTCGAGGATTTGCAGCGCGATATCGATGACGCGCGGCTCGGCCAGCCGGCCGCCCGTATGCTTCATCTCCTCCTCGAGCGTCGCGCCGTCGACATATTCCATCACCAGGTAGTGATGGTTCTGCTCGCTGAAGCGATCGAAGACGCGGGGGATATGCTCGTTGTTGAGCCGCGCCAGCATGTCGGCCTCGCGCTGGAACGCCTCGATCGCCTGGCGCTGCGCGTCGGGGTTGGTGAAATTGTCGACCACCTCGGCCAGCGCGCAGCGGCGCGCGGCGAGGCGCAGGTCCTCGGCAAGGTAGACCAGCTTCATCCCGCCGCCGCCAAGCGGCTTCACGACGCGGTAGCGGCTGCCGATTATGGTGTTTGGCGCAATCATCGCGGAGTTGCGGTAATTACTGCGGGCGCGGCCTCGCCGTCAACGCTCCGGAGGCGCGAATCCCGCGCCGTTCGGCATCCAGCGCGGCGGCGCGCGCCGCCGACACCGCGCATACCAGATGAATCAGCACGCCCAGCGAGGGCGAAATGTCGTAGGCCCAAAGCGCTCCGAAAAACCATCCGATCGCGCGCCCGGTGCGCCCGGCGTAGAAATGGCCGAGCCCCGGCACCACGCTCAGCACCACGGCGATCACCGCCGGCGAAGCCATATCGCCGAGCCATCGCGCGGCGCCCAACTTCGCTCCGCACTGCTTGCAGAACACCGCCTCGGCGACCGTCACCGGCTGGCCGCATTGCGAGCAGAAGCGCGCCCGTGTCGTTGCTGTATCAGCCATGCCAGTTTCAGAAATGCCCGTGTCAGCTATGCCCGCGTTAGCCATGCCGAATGTTAGCCATGGAACACGAACGGCGCGTCGCCCAACCGCACGTCGTCGCCGTTTGCGAGTTGGCGTGAGCGGTCGATCCGTTGGCCGCAGACGAACGTGCCGTTCTGGCTGGCCAGGTCGCGCAGCGCGAAACCGCCGTCCTGCGGCACGATGGTCGCGTGACGGCGCGACACCGAGGCGTCGGCGACCACAATATCATTGTCGACCGCGCGGCCGAGCGTCGTCGGCGCTTGGGGGCGCAGCTCGTAGCGCCGCCCGCTGGCGTCAACCAGGCACGGCGTCGCCATCCGGCCGGCGTGCGGTGGCACCGCTCGCTCGGCGGGGAAGGCCGCCGCGCCATCTCGCCCTGGTTGACCGTTTTGACGCATAACGGCGGGACGCGGCCCGGCGCTTGCGCGCTTTAGATGGAAGCTCAGCTCGTAGTCGGAGATTTTGATTCGGTCGCCCTCGTTCAGAGCGGCGGTTTCGATTCGGTTGCCGTTCACAAACACGCCCTGCTGCACCGCGAGATTTTTCAGCACGTAGTTGTTGCCCTGGCGCTCGATTACCGCGTGGCGCGGCTGCACGCCGGGATCGCCGAAAAGCCCGACCACGTTTTCTTCGGCGCGGCCGACCGTCGCCACCCCACGATCAATATTGAAGCTGCGCCCGCGGAGCCGCCCCGCTTCGACGTTGAGCCACGCGCTCTTGGTCAGCTCCTGCACCAGCCCGATCAGCAGTCCGACCGCCAATCCGAGCGCGCATAGGCCGAACAGCCGCGCGTAGAGCCCGCTCGCGTTGGCCCCAATGATGTCGAAGGCCACGCCGCCGACGAAGCCGCCGACCCATCCGCCGACCGCGCCCTTTACGATATTGCGCAGCGAGCCTCCGAGGTCCTTGATCGAGCCGCTCGCCAGGCCCACGCCGGCGCCGCAGATGAAGCCCATCAGGACCCATCCGATTACACGCGCGACCCGCAGGTAGATCTCCGAGCCGGCCTGATTGGCGCCCCATCCGCCGGCCGAAAGGATCATCGTGAAGACGACGTTGGAGTAATAGACCGCGGGCAACCCGATCAGGAAGCAGACCACAAGACCGGTGAGGAAACGCCGTGTGACCGCCGGTGTAACTTGCAGAGTTTTGCCCTGCGCGGCGACGATGAAGCCGCCGACCAGCCCCCAGAACAGCGCCATCGAGACGACGCCTTCGATTTGGGTCCAGGTGTTCTCGACCTGCGTGATGGTGTGTCCGTGGCTGACCGCCTCAACCGGAATCCATCCGAGCGCGCCGCCGATAAGTCCGGCCAGCGCCATGAAGGTAAGCTCGCGCCGGTCAATCGTGTCGTTCATCGAGGCGAACCCTTCTCAGGATTTGGTGTCTGGGAATTGCGGCCTCAGGAATTGGCGTCCAGGAATCTGGCGCAACCTTTGGGGCGGAATTTGGCGAAGCGTTTGTCACAGAATTCGACAAAGAATCCGGCATAGCCCTGACGCAGTCTTCGAAGCCGCCGTAAATCGGCGACCATCATCCAATATAATAACCCGGCTCGCGGACGCGGCAAACGTCTGGCGAAGTCCGACGGCGCGGGTTGCCCACTTCGGCGCAAACGGTGCATGATTCGACGTTCACGGACGCGTCTGATTGGCAGGAGGTCACGATGGCGGAGAAAACCCTTGTACCCGAGGCGTTTGGACCACTCCAGGGAGTCAAAATCGTCTCGAGTGGCACCTTGATCGCGCAGCCGTTCGCCGCCGCGCTGGCCGCCGACATGGGTGCCGAAGTCATCCAGGTCGAACGTCCAGGAGTGGGCGACATGGGATGGCGCACCGTCGGCATCCGGCTCAAGACGCGCGACGGCAAGGGCGAGACCGCGACCAACTGGGTGCAGGAGCGGCGCAACGTCTTCTGCATCTCGCTCGACCTTACGCGGCCGCGCGGACGCGAGCTGTTCGTGCGCTTGCTCGAGCGCGCCGACATCTGGATGGAAAGTTCGAAGGCCGGGACTTATCCGAAATGGGGGCTCGACGACGCCTCGGTATGGAAGATCAATCCCAAGCTGGTGATCACACACGTCAGCTCCTACGGCCAATATGGCCATCCCGATTACATCGGACGCACCTCGTACGACATCGTGGGCCAGGCCTTCGGCGGTATCATGTATCAGACCGGCTTCCCCGAGACGCCGCCCTCGCGCGCCGCACCCTGGACGGGCGACTACATCACGGCGCTGTTCACGCTGTGGGCGTCGCTCGCGGGGCTGACCTACGCGCGCAGCTTCGGCAAGGGGCAGGCGATCGACCTCGCGCAATACGAAGCGATCCATCGGACGCTTGGCGGCACGATGGTCGAGTACTTCCAGCAGGGATTGGTGCGCGAGCGCTCGGGCAACAAGGCGCAGGGCTTCCAGCCGCTCGATAGCTTCGAGGCGAGCGACGGATGGGTGGTGCTGGGCGCGATCGGCGAGGTTTACGATCGCGTGGTACGCGCGATTGGACTCGATCCGGCCGACCCGAAATGGCAAAAGGCGCGCCTCGACGTCGAGTCGATGGAAGGGATCGAGTTCGATGCGCTGCTGCGCGGATGGATCAACGAACGAACCGCCTTGGAAGTCGTGCGGCACATGAATGAGCACAACGTCGCCTGCAACCGGATCATGTCGAGCAAGGACATGGCGGAGAACGAGCAGTACAAGGCGCGCGACATGCACGTCGAATGGACCGACGAGCAGGCGGGCAAGGTGAAGGGCGTCGGGATCGTGCCGAAGTTCTCGGCCACGCCGGGTAAAATTTTTCGCGGCGCGGTGGGCGTCGGCCACGACAACGATCGGGTGTACGGCGAGCTTTTGGGGCTGAAGCCGGCGGAGATCGAGGAGCTCAGGCGCGACAAGTTAATTTAGCAAGTTGATTTAGGAAGATAATATCGTGGCGGCGTCGCGAGCGTGGCCGGCGCGACCGCTCGACAAAGGGGGAAAATAACAATGGCAGTTGCGCTGGTTACTGGTGCCAGTACGGGGATTGGGCTGGCGACGGCGGTCGCGCTCGGTCGCGCGGGTCAGGACGTATACGCAACGATGCGGAAACCCGCGGCTGCACCCGAACTCTCTGGAATTGCCGCCGCGGAGAAACTACCGATCAAGATTCTCCCGATGGACGTCGACGATGACGCCTCGGTCAGCAAAACCGTGGCAGAGGTTTTAGCCGACGCGGGCCGCATCGACGTGCTGGTTAACAACGCGGGTATCCAGGGGAGCGGGCCGGTTGAAGAGCTTCCGCTGGCCGATTTTCGGCGCGTCATGGACCTATAACGAAGCGCCCTAGCGGGCGACCCGCGTCATAAAAGCCTCGGCGCCGCGGCGACATCGTCGAGCCCGCGGCGCGCCACGATCTCCGGCTCGGCACAGCAGCTGTTCAGTCGCCGCCGGCGGCTGCCTTCGCCTGTGAAGTCCGCTGGAGCTGCATCAGTAGGGAGGTGCGCAGCTGCTCATCATCGGGTCGCGGCCCGCCTATCTGGATGGCCAGGTTAATTGCATTCAATCCGTCCTGGTATTTGCCCGCCCGCAACATGACATTGGCAAGCAACTCGAGCGTTGGCGGATATTGAGGCCACAGTTGGTCGGCGCGCCTGAGATCTTCGATTGCGTCCGCATAGCGTTCCATGGAATTGAACGCGTCGCCGCGTGCCCGGTAAAAGGCGGCATGGTCTCCGTCTACCGCGATCACGTGGGTTAGAAGTACGATGGCAGGGACGTACTGGCTGTTCGCGGAGAGCCGATCGGCGCGATCAAAATCGGCGAGTCCTTTAAGCGCTACCAGCCGTGGATTTTGATCCACAAAGGTCTGTGCTTCGTGTGCGAACCAATCCATCGCCCGGTACGATCCACCCCATCGCGGCTCCAGGCACGACATCACCCGGGCCCTGATTTCGTAGCTCGCCGGAATTTGCCTGAGAGCGCTCTGACCGGCTTGCAGGCAAGCCCCGGGTCCGGCCTCTCCTTTCTGCTGCTCCAGCAATAGCCCATACGCCCACGCCAGTTTAGGATTCAAGGCGAGCGCCGCGCGGGCCTCTCTGGCGCCTTGGACAAAAAAGGCCCGCATCCGCGCAAATTGCTGCTCCGTCGTCTGGCTAGCCCATTTGTCGCCGCGTGCCTCACCGCCCCGGGTGAATAAAAGCGTCGCCCACGCGAGATGAGCGGAGTAGGAGCCTGGAGATCGCTTGACCCATTGCTCTAGCAGCGGGTCGAGCCCCTGGTCGCTGTTATCGAATGCTTCCAGAGCCAACCTGGCGTTGGCTTCCTGGGTAACGTCGCGTTCGGCCTGCTCCTCATAACCCTTGAGCTTCGCGTCAAGAGCGTCGAAGCGCCCCGCCCTGAGGTCTGACAGCAGTTCCAGCCTGTTTGCGGTGAGCGGTGGGGTAAGTGGTTTCAGCGGACCTCGCACGATCGGGGGAATGGAGGCCGCAACCCAGCCGGGCTTTGGGCGGAATTTCGAAAATACGATGAGGCCAAGGCAGATCACCACCACGGCGAGCAATATCGCTCTGAGATTCACCTTGACCGCTGGCTTTTCAACTTCCGGCATCGAAAGTCCTCCCCCAAAGAGTCGAAAGCAGCCGTCCGCCATCGGGCGCAACGGCAATCCGGGTTACCTGGCTGAAAGCCCGTCCTGGCTCGCGGTCGGGCCTACGGACACTTGTCTGGGCGGCCCATTGGATGGAAACAAATCCACCGCGACAACAGCGCCCTGTGAATCGGTCTTGTAAGAGTAGCGGCAGGAACTGCCGTCTTCGAAAGTCACTTTGACGACTCTCGCCTGGGAGTCATATTCGATCCGGAGCCAGTCGGCACCGTCCGGCTTCGTCACTCTTACCAGGTTGTTGCCCTCATCGTAGGCATACCGTGTAGTGCCTTCGCGTGAATCGCTTACCGCCACCAGCCGGTCGAAATCGTCATACGAATACGAGATCGTATTGCCGAAGCTGTCGATGGCTTTTGAGATGCGGTTCTTCATGTCGTGGGTGAGAACCACGCTGGCCCCATGCGGAGAAACGATTTCGAGGATATTGCCTTCGTGGTCGCGTCTGATGACGAACGCGTTCCCATGGGCGTCCTCGATACTTAGGAGCGCGCCTCGCACGACACGGATGTTGCCGTGGACCGCGGGAAACTTCATCAGCGTTCCGTCGGTCAGCCGCAAGCTCCATCCGTTGCCGTTCCACCAGAGAGTCGCTCCGAGAAACGCGCTCTTCAGCGCCTGATTGCTCGCCGGGTCGCTACGGAAGACGGATCCCGCCCAGCTGTCACCCGGCGAGATTCGTTTGAAGTGGAACTGCTGGCCATTGGGCATGATCAGATCGAGATAGGTGAAGCGAACACTATCGCCGAGCAGCAAGATATCGCAGGAGGCGCTCATACCAGCGCCAAAAGCTTGGGATTCGAAGCGATTGAGGTAGACTCGGGTCAGATTCAGCGGAATCGAATCGCCAATATAAAAGTCCGTCTGGTTATGGGAAAAGACTCCCGTTGCATAGTCGAGGTTCCAGCGGTGATAGCGCACGTCGCCTGAGAAGAGCGGCCGCGGAGTTCCCTTCCATCCGGTGCGCATCTGCGGAAACCGCTCGAGCGCCTTCCAATCGGGCGCAGGGCGGCCCATCAAGGGAAGCCTGCGCCAAGTTCCCGGCATCGCGATAACCGCAACGAGGGCGGCGGTGGCAACCATCGCGGGCACAAACCATACGGGAAATAGACGTGCAAACTGTGTCGTCTGCGACAGTTCGTTTGAGGGCGGCACGTGGGCCGAGACGTCAGCGGGACTCGCATCCGCCGCGGTGCTTTGTTGGGCGGCGAGGCTGGAAGCCGCCTGCCAAGCCGCGCGCAGCACCTGGTAAAGCTCCGCCGTTCCTTCTCGCACACCTCCCAGCCTTAGCGAGCCTCCTTTTAGCAGATGGACTCTGACTGTGTGAGTGCGTTTGTTGCGCAGATCCCTTCCGGTGCTCAATTCGATCTCAGCGATCGCGCCGTACGGGACTGCGCGCCGCCAGAGCGTGTATTGAACTTCAAGCACCTGGCTCGAAAGTCTTATCCGGCGCGGTACTCTGAGCAGCGCGATGAAAAGATACACTGCGAACAACACGCACCAGCCTATGATCAGAGCGCGCCGGTCACCGAAATAGTCCCCGCTACGATAAAGTTGGTCTGCAAAAATGACGGCGCTGTATGCAACGACCGGCCCCACCAGGACCAGCCATGTATGCATCCCCGCGTGAAACACACGCGGCAGCGCGGATGTGGTCGCTGCTGGTGATGCGGCCGGCTCGGACCCGAAAGCGGGCGATGGCGCCGCGGACGCGATGGATGTGTGGCTCATGCCCCGCGCCGCCGCCCAACCCGCGCAAAGCGCGTCGTAGAGCGCCACCGAGCCTTCTCGGAATCCAATCAATTTCAGCGGCCGACCGTTCACCGTCTCGACGAACACCGCCGCTGAAATATCGCCGTGCTCATCCCCAGGAATGTTGTCAATTTCGACGTTCGTGACCGAATCGAAGGGAATAGATCGGTGCCAGCCCGGATAACCGACGCTGATCGAAATACTAGATATTGTTAGAGTGCGAGGCTCGCGCACGATTCCGTACAGCGTCAACAACGCGAGCCCCACAAAGCCTGCGGCGGCGAGCGGCTGGCCGCTACGTATACTCATAGTCACGAACGCGATCCACATCAGAAAGGCAAAGAGCATAAATCCAAGTTTGAGATAACTACCGTGGAACACGGACGGCGCCTGGGTCTCCTGCCGGCGTGCCGCTGTGCGCTCGAGCACGAAATTCCGCAGGGTTTCGAACCCATCAAGTTGATATTCGAGATTAATCCGCTTCTGACCGGTGATGTCGGTAATTACGAGCCGCTTCCTGATTTCGTGCGCTTCGACGTTTGCGACCTCGTCCCATCGAATGAAGGTCGATAGGTCGCGACGCCTCAGATACCAGAGACCGTCGTCATTCACTGCAACGCGGTCGCGCGCCAGATGAACGGCGCGAATCGCCAACAGCGCGAAGAAGCCGAATTCAATGACGCAGATGGCGCCGAGGATCAGCGATTTGGGACCCGGATTGAACAACGGAAAGAAAACGCTAGTGATCACGAAAACGCAAAATACTGCAAGAGATCCGGTCACCAACCATCTGTAAGACGATGGAAACTGAAAGAATCGGGCGTTGGCGGGCGGTTCGGGAGGTGTCATCAGGCGAAGCTCCCAGGCGAGCAAAAATAGTCAACTGCTCGTCGTGTGCAGCCGCAGTACACTATCAGAGGACAGAGCTAACTGTAAGTGACGAAGCGACGTCGTGGCGCCCGAGGCCGCGGCCGCCCGCCACGGCTGCAGCATGGCAGCGGGGTTCGCGCGCTTGGCGCGCGGGACCCCGCTGGCGTGCAGAACATGACGCGCGGCGCGCTCCTTAGCGTGCGGCGTGCATCATGAACGCCTCGGCGCCGCGGACGAACTCGCGTTCGTCCGCGTAGCGCCCGAGGTCCAGGATGAAGTACGTCGCGCCGGCCGCACGCTCGGTCTCAAGCCGGGCGCGCGCCGCGGCGACATCGTCGAGCTTCAGCCCGCGGCGCACCACGATTTCCGGCTCGGCGCGGCCGCGTGCGCGAGCCTGCTCGCGGAGCGCCGCCACGGCCGGGCCGAGTTTGTCCGCCGGCAGCATCGGATGCCATCCGTCGCCGTACTCCAGCACCCGCGCGATCGCGTTGTCGCCGTTGCCGCCGATCCAGATCGGAGGCAATGGCGGCCGCGGCGCAAACACGATCGGCGCGAAGCGCACGAGCGCGCCGTCGTAGGACGTAACGTCGTTTGCGAACAATTGATGCAACACGCGGAGCGTCTCCGTAGTCAGCGCGCCGCGCTGGCCCGGGTCGACGCCTAGCGCCTCGAACTCGCGCCGCATCCAGCCGACGCCCGTGGCGAGAATCATCCGGCCGCCGGACAATTCCTGGATCGTTGCGACCTGCTTGGCCGTGAGCACTGCCGGACGATACGGCAGCACGAGTACCGACACGCCCAGGCGGATTCGCTCGGTCGTTCCGGCGAGAAATGCGAGCGTCGCCAGCACGTCGAGATAGCGCCCGCCCGAGCCTTCGACGTCGTCGGGCGGCAGCGCGAGGTGGTCGGAAACGAAGAGTGCGTCGAAGCCGAGCTGCTCGGCGGCGCGGGCGCACGCGACGAGAGTTTCTCGTGTCGATTGCGGACCCATGTTGCGGATCGCGATTCCATACTTCATCGCAGGACTCTCCGGGTTATTTTACGGCTTTGAGCTTGCGCCGCGTGGGGCGTCCCGAAACCAGGCGGCGGGCCGCCGCGCCGAGCGTGCCCGCGCGATGCCATCGGCCGTACTGCTCCAGCGTCAGTCCGCGCGCGGCTTCCAGCGCGACCGACAGCGCGGCCAGTACGCATACCTCGGCGAGCACGCTGATCCGCGGCGCGAGCCCGAGCACTCCGCCCTCCTGTTCGACCGGAGCGTTAATCACGAGGTCGGCGAGATGCGAAAGTTCGGAGGCGCGATTGCCGGTGACCGCGATTAGCTGTGCGCCGTGGTCCTTGATCGCGATCGTGGCTTCGCACAACTCACGCGTGTTGCCGCTGTTGGAAATCGCGATCACGACGTCCTTGGGATCGACCTGGCCGAGGCTGCCGTGCAGGGTTTCGGTCGCGTGGAGGAAAGTCGCTTGCGTGCCCACCGAACAGAGCAGGCTCGCCGCGTAGCGCGCGACGTGCTCGGGTTTGCCGACGCCGGTCAGATGTACGCGGCCGCCGCGGGACTCGGCGGTGCGGATCATGGCGACCGCGGCGCGAATCTGGTTGAGGTCGATCTCGCGCTGCAGCGTCCCAAGCTCGCGCAGGCATAATTCCAGGAAACGGCTGACTTCGACTGAGGGATCGAGCGGTCCGCTGGCCTGCGCGGGCGTTTCGATTTCCGGCAACGCCTGATCGGGCATCGCGTCGCGAAACAGCGCGAGCACTTCGTCGCGCACTTCGAAGCCCGCTGGAAACGCGCCCAGCCGTCCCACGCAAACCGCGCCCGCCGCGTTGGCGAGCGTGCCGATCGCGCGCCACGGAAGGTCCCATCGAAGCCCCGCGAGCATCGCGCCCAGGAATGCATCGCCGGCGCCGGTCGTGTCGATTACCTTGACTGCGAACGCCGGCAGCCTAAGCGCGGTGCCCGCCGCCGCGATCGCGCATCCGCGCTCGCCGTCGGTGACGACCACCGCCTCGCTCTGATAGCGAGCGCGCATCGCCTGCGCGAGTTTCAAGATGTCGCCGCGCCCCGCGCCCACCAGCGCGCGCGCCGAGAGCCGGGTCGGCTTGAGAATTGTCGCCAGGCGAAGCGCGCGCTCCAGTTCGGCGCGAGTGCCGAGGACGGGGCAGGCGTCGGCGGGCGGCAGATCGACGTCGAGCACGGTGGGGATCGAATTGGCGCGCGCGAACAACAGCAGCGCGATAACGGTGCGCAGTGGGAGTTGCGATATTTCAGTCGAGATCATCCGGGCGTGCCGGATGAAGCCGGCGTGGCGGCGGCGAATCTCATCGGAGGCAAGCTCGGCGGTGGCGCCGCGCGCCATGTAGATCGCGCGTTCGCCGCGCGCGTCGACGAAAATTTTGGCAAACGAGCTGGCCGATCCGTCGGTCGTCAGATGATGCCGAATTCCCAGTTGATCCATCCCGCGGCGCAGGAACTCGCCATTGCGGTCGGCGCCGATTTTGCCGAACACGCCGACTTCGAGTCCCAGCACGCGCGCCCATCCGAGATGGTTGAGCACCAGCCCGCCGACCGCCGCGCGTTCCATCCGGCCGTCGTCGTGATGGGCGTCGAGCGCGATTTTCTCCTCGGCGCGGACGAATCTCGGCGTGCGGTAGAACAAGTCCACCACCATGCTGCCGCAGCCGGCGACGTCGAGTTTTGCCTCAGCCATCCTTCAATGCGCGCCTCGCCTGCGGGCGCTCCGCGTCGGCCTCGCTGAGCCATCCGGGCTCCAGCGTAGCCGCCGCGCGCCGGCGCAGGTCCTTGAAACGGCGCGCGAACTCGCGCCGCTCGCCGTCGCTGAACGCGGGCGTCCCCGGCGCGAGCGCTTCGCTGCGGCATACGCCCATCTCGGCCAGCGCAGCCTTGAGGCAGGCGAGCGTGGGGCGGAAGCTGCGGCCCCCGCGGTTGAACTCGCACGCGGCGCGGAAGTCCTCCAGCACCTGGGCGTAACGATGCATCAGGGCGGCGTCGCCGTTGCGGCACACGCGGAGCGCGCGCTGCCACTCGCGCGGCATCGCGTTGCTGGGCCCGGCGACGATTCCGTAGGGCAGCGAATCGCGCGTCCAGTAGCGGTTCCAGTAGTGCCGGGTCCATCCGCCCGCGCCCTCGGGCGGCGCGAACAGGTCAAAGATGAGATATGGGTCGCCGGCGTAAATCGCAAAATCGCCGCCGCGGTTGAAGTGCGATGCCGCGCGCGTGTAATTGCCCAGCACCGCCTTGCCGGCGGTGACCTTGACCCCGCGCACGTAGCCCATCCGGCTCATCTGCTTGACGTCGCGGGTATGCAGATGCGGCGCGTGGCCGGGCGCGGAAATCTCGGCGTTATCGTAAAGGAAAACCGGGATGCTCCGCTTGATACGCTCGAACAGCGCGTTGATCTCGCGGTTGACGAAGCCGATCGGATCATCCGAGTCACGAATCGAAAGCGGCGCGACCACCACCGCCTCGGCGTTCAGGTCCAGCGCGTACTCGAGGTTCTCCAGCGTCTCGGCGCGCGTATGGCCGGTAATCCCGACCCAGGCCTCGACCGCGACGCCTGCGGCGTTGAGACGGCGGCATTCGTCGACAACCACGCGCGCGATCTGCTGGCGGCGCCGATTATCGAGTTTGTCCCACTCGCCGGTGGTGCCGGCGGCGAAGATGATGTTGGCGCCGTGGCCGTCTTGCACCGCCCAGCGCACGACCGCGCGCTGTTCGTCCTCGAGCACTTCGCCCGAGCGGTCGAGGATGGTGACCACCGGCGTCGAGAGCCCGGCGTTGGGCACATAACGACGCACTTCGCGCTCGTCTGCGCGCCGCGCCACCCGTCGCCGTCCGACAAGTCTCAGTTGTCTCTTAGCTGTCATCGCACCTCATAATCGAACAAATGATTTGGCGAAATTCCGGCGGGAAAAAATCCGCGCCGGCCCGGAATCACATGATTCCCAGGCCCACTCGTGTAACAAATGTCTGATTCCCCGCGCGGTCACTACTATACTTGCTAAGCTGGGCCTCGATACGCAAACGGTACTTGCCATCCCCCGAGAGCGCTCCCTTGGGCATGTTGTTGGCCCACAGCGATTGCTTGCACGCGGCGATCACGAAGTTGTCGATCGCGGCGAGCCCGGAATGCTGCTGGTACACCAGCTCCTTTAGCTGGCCCTTATCGTCGAGGATCGCGGTAACGACCACTGGTTTGATCTCTTCGGACAACTCCAACGTCACCATCGGTTCCAGCTTCTCCTGCCTGACCATCTCGCTCAGCAACTGCGTGATCATCAGGTTCGAGAAGCCCGGATGTTCGGCCGCCTTGGCATTGAGCAGCCGCACCTGGGTATGCGGAATCACAGTCTCGGCGTAGCGCGGGGAATCGGGATCCTCCAGGAACAGACGGCGCAGTGTCGAAGGCGTGTCATCGCCCATGCCATGCGCGACCGTCGCGGACTGGTCCCGCGGCGGGTTCGATTTCAGCACCTTCGCGGCGTTACTGAGCGAGGCGGTATCGGCGTCGCCGGATGAAAGCTGCGAGAGATTCGTGATGACCTGCGGCGAGCCCGGAGCCGCTGGTGGCGGCGGCGGTGATGACCGGGCGGCGTTGGTTGGAGCCTGCGAAGAGCATCCGAGCGCTATCACGGTCGCGACAATGGCCGCGCCCAGCGCGACCGCGGCGCTCAAGGCGTCGATCGTCGTGGTCGCACCCCTACTGGCGCGTACCGGGAGCATCAAACCGTATCGCATTGCCGTATCGCATTGCCGTCCTGGCGAGAAGAATCCTTGATTTCTGCTGGGCGCTCGCGCGCCGCGAGCGCACGATGTTAATACCCAAGGGCCGGGCGGACAATGACAAACTGTCGATTCGTGGTTATCTTAGGCCATGGTCAAACAGGCTGCGGCTGTTTTAAAAGGCGAATTGAGTAGCCTGCCGCCTGATGATAGAATGTCCGCAAGAAAGGGAAGCAAATGAAACCCGGAATTCATCCCGAATACCATCGCTGCGTAGTAACCTGCGCATGCGGCAACACGTTTGAAACGCGCTCGACGGTGAACGAGTTACACGTCGAGGTCTGCTCGAATTGCCATCCCTTCTATACCGGCACCCAGCGGCTGGTCGACACGGCTGGCCGGATCGAGCGTTTCAATCGCAAGTACGGTCGTAAAGTAGCATAGCAACCTCCGCTGCCCGCGGCGCATCACGATGCGTCCGGGTGGGCGGGGGATCGGTCTTGATAGCGCGGCTGGCCCGATACTCGGTAGCCGCGCTAAATTTTTGTCCCGTGCGGCGTTGAAGCCACGCCCCGTCACGAGTTAGGTGCCGATGCTCGACAAGCTCAAGGGAATCGAAGAGCGTTTCGCCGAACTGGAGCGGCGCATCAGCGACCCGGCGGTAATCGCCAACAATCGCGAATATGCGCAGCTCGCCCGCGAGCGCTCCTCACTGATGGAAGTGATCGGCGCGATTCGCGAATATCGCCACACGCTGGGCGAGATCGCCGACCATCGTGTGGTGCTCGAGGGCGACGACGAGGACCTGCGCGAGCTGGCCAAGGGCGAGCTGCCGGCGCTGCAAAAGCACCAGACCGAACTTGAAGAGCGGATCAAGACTCTGATCACGCCGCGCGATCCCAACGACGATCGCAACGTGCTGCTCGAAATCCGCGCTGGCACCGGCGGCGAGGAAGCCTCGCTGTTCGCCAACGAACTGTTTCGGATGTACACCCGCTACGCCGAGCGCCATCGATGGAAGGTCGAGTCGCTCAGCCTCAGCACCACGGGCCTGGGCGGAATCAAGGAAGTGATCGCGCTCATCGCGGGCCGCGGAGCGTACAGCCGGCTCAAGTTCGAGGGCGGAGTGCATCGCGTGCAACGCGTGCCCGCGACCGAAGCGTCGGGGCGCATCCATACTTCGGCGGTCACCGTAGCGGTGATGCCAGAGGCGGACGACGTCGAGGTCAACATCAACGAGGAGAAAGATCTTCGTATCGACGTGATGCGCGCCTCAGGGCCGGGCGGCCAGAGCGTCAACACCACCGACTCGGCCGTGCGCATCACGCACATCCCGACCGGGATGGTGATCGTCTGCCGCGACGAAAAATCGCAGCACAAGAACAAGGCGCGGGCGCTCAAAATCCTGCGCGCACGCCTGCTGGAAGCGGCGCAGGCCGAGCAGGACGCCAAGATGGCCGCGACGCGCAAATCGATGGTGGGCACCGGCGATCGCTCCGAGCGCATCCGCACCTACAATTTTCCGCAGTCCCGCGTGACCGACCATCGCGTCAACCTGACGCTCCATCAACTCGACCAGGTGCTCGATGGCGCGATCGATCCGTTGATCGACGCGCTCGCGACGCGCGAGCAGGCCGAAGCGCTGAGCACTTAACGTAGATCCCGAAGATGAATTCCGACCATGAATTCAGACGATGGATTCAGATGTGACCGCTGAGCGGCGGACGGCCGGGCGCCACGCCGCGACGGCAATCGCGGCCGCAAGCGCGCGTCTCACGCGCGCGGGCATCGAGAGCGCTCGTCTGGACGCGGAATTGCTGATGGCGGCAGCGGCAGGGGTCTCGCGGGCGACGCTGATTGCCGGCGGCGCGGAGATCGACACGGCTGCCGCGGAACGCTTCGAGCGGATGGTCGCGCGGCGCGAGGCTCGCGAGCCGCTCGCCTATATCGTCGGCCATCGCGAGTTCTTTTCGCTGGAGTTCGCGATACGCCCGGGCGTGCTGGTCCCGCGTCCCGAGACCGAGACCGTGGTCGAAGCCGCGCTGGATTTTCTGCGCGAACGAGAACGCCTCGCGGATCTCTCTGTTGTAGGCGCCGTTCGTGAACGGCCCTCTTATCCCACCGCGACGGTTCTCGATATCGGCACCGGCTCGGGCGCTATCGCAATCGCGATCGCCACAAACGCGCCCGGGGTGCGGATCGTCGCTCTGGATATATCTAAAGTGTCGCTTGAAGTTGCAGCCGACAACGCGCGACGCCATCGATGCGCCGACCGGATCGCTTTCCTACACGGCGATTGCTTCGCCGCGCTGGAAGGCAGCGTTCTGCCGTTCGATTCGTTCGATTTGATCGTGTCCAACCCGCCTTACATCGCCGAGGCTGAACTCGCCACGCTGGCGCCCGAGGTGCGCGACTTCGAGCCGAAGCTTGCGCTTGAGGGTGGCCGAGACGGCTTGAACTTCTATCGCAGGATCGCCGGTGGTCTTCCGCGATGGCTTGCCCCGGATGGTGAAGTGATACTTGAAGTAGGCGCGGGACAGGCGGACGCGGTCGAGGAGATGATGCGCGCGGCGGGATGCGCCGTGGGCGCGCGGAAGCGCGACCTCGCGGGCATCGATCGCGTGGTACGCTCGCACCGCGCTCTCCAGTTACTTGCGCGTCCGAAGCGGACGCGCATCGCGGGACCCTCACCTACACCCTCTCCCACAGATGATGTGGGCGAGGGCTCAGAAAAATAGCTCGTATGACGGGTGCGAGAGCATCGGACAAGGACGTGCGTGCCAGACGGCCGGCATGTCTGCGCAGAGCACTACTGTCATTCGCGTCGCGTCGCAGCCGCCGGTTGCAAAGCGCGGGCCTTGGGCTTCACGCTCCGCTTGCTCGTGCGCACTTTTCTAGCATGGTTGCGCAGTGCACTGCCTGTGTCATTCGCATCACAGCCGCTGGTCGTGAAGCGCGCACGCTGCGCTTATCGTGCGCACTTTTCTAGCA
Organism: uncultured delta proteobacterium; assembly: GCA_963815255.1. Classification (GTDB taxonomy): domain Bacteria; phylum Desulfobacterota; class Binatia; order Binatales; family Binataceae; genus JAKAVN01. The sequence goes on from CAWFGH010000005.1 coordinate 60,074, forward strand.
TGCTTGCTTAGAGCGCTGCTTGCGTCACTCGCATCGCAGCCGCTGGTCGCAGAGCGCGGTCCCTGGGCTTCATCGTGCGCATTTTTCTATGCCCTCGCCCGCGTCCGTTCGCGGGAGAGGGTAGGGTGAGGGTCCATTTAAAGATTCCGCCCCAGCGCACGCCGAGGGCTGCGGGCCCGGTCGTTCCCCCCAGCCTGCGGTCAGGACGGACGCAAGAACAAACCCGTTCGGCTCTGATCGCGCATTTCGGTCGCACGCCTTATACTCTCGCTCTAAAATAACGGCGTTGAGGCGTGGGCCGTGCGCGGGTTACGATTCGACGGCTCGGGGGAAATCTACATCTTCAAATGGACAAGATGATCATCCGCGGCGGTGTGCCGCTCCGCGGCACTGTCGATCTTTCCGGCAGCAAGAACGCCGCGTTGCCGTGCCTGATGGCGGCGCTGCTTACGGACGAACCGGTGCTGGTCCACAACGTCCCGCGCCTGCGCGACGTTCGGACTTCGATCGATTTGCTCGGCCGCCTCGGCGTCGAATCGCGCTGGACCGGCGACCATGACGTCGAGCTGCACGCACGCGTCATCACCTCGCACGAGGCGCCCTACGAACTGGTCAAGACGATGCGCGCGTCGTTCCTGGTGCTCGGGCCGCTGCTCGCGCGCACCGGACGGGCGCGAGTTTCCACGCCCGGCGGATGCGCGATCGGCGCGCGGCCGGTCAACTTGCATATCGCGGGAATCCGCATGTTCGGCGCGCGCATCCAGATGCGCCACGGCTACGTCGAGGCCCATGCGGCCAACCTCCGCGGCGCGCGAGTGTGGCTCGACTCGCCGTCGGTCGGCGCGACCGAGAATATCCTGATGGCCGCGGTGCGCGCGCGCGGCCGCACCACGATTGAAAACGCGGCGCGCGAGCCCGAGGTGCAGGACCTCGCGCGGATGCTTACTGCGATGGGCGCGCGCATCTCCGGCGCCGGCAGCCACGTGATCGAAATCGAAGGCGTCGAACGTCTTGGTGCGGTCGAGCATACCGTGATTCCCGACCGTATCGAGGCCGGCTCGCTGATGATCGCGGCTGCCGTGACCGGCGGCGACGTAACAGTACGTAGCGCGCCGCTGGGGCATCTGGAAGCCGTGATCGCCAAGCTCAAGGAGACTGGCACCACGGTCGAGCCGGTCGCGGATGGCTTGCGGGTCGCGCGCGGCGCGGCGCTTCGCCCGGTCGAATTGCGCACGCTCCCGTACCCCGGCTTTCCCACCGACTTGCAGGCGCAGATGATGGCGCTGCTGACGCAGGCCGCCGGAACCTCGGTCATCACCGAGACCATCTTCGAGAACCGCTTCATGCACGCACTCGAGTTGATGCGGATGGGCGCCGATATCGTGATGAAGGGGCCGACCGCCGTGGTGCGCGGCGCGACGACGCTCTACGGCGCGCCGGTGATGGCGACCGACCTCCGCGCCAGCATGGGGCTAATCCTCGCGGGCCTCGCCGCCGAGAACAGCACCGAGCTAAGCCGCGTCTATCATCTCGACCGCGGTTACGAGGCGCTCGACGCGAAGCTGCGAGCGCTGGGCGCGACGGTCGAGCGGGTGCGCGACGAGCAGGCGGCGTGAGATTAGATGAGATGCGATGAAACTCGCAATCCTGAATTCGCATAGCGTCGCGTTTCGCAGGTTTCTCGACGCCATGCTCAAGCGGCGCGGCGGCGACGGCGCCGGGATCGATGCGGCGGTGGCGAAAATAATCGCCGCCGTGCGCCGGCGCGGCGATCGTGCGCTGATCGAATTCGGCGCCCGCTTCGATCGCGTAAAGCTCACGCCAGCGCGGCTCCGGGTGCGGCCGGCGGAGATGGAGGCGGCCCGCCGCGCACTTCCGCCCGCCGAGCGCCGCGCGCTCGAGCTTGCGGCCCGGCGTATCCGCGAGTTCCATCGCCGCACCCTGAGCCGCTCGTTCAGTTATCGCGACGCCTCCGGGATGCGCCTGGGCCAGACGGTGCGAGCGCTAGCGCGGGTCGGAATCTACGTTCCGGGAGGGCAGGGCGCTTATCCTTCGACCGTGTTGATGAATGCGATTCCGGCGCGCGTGGCCGGCGTCGACGAAATCGTCATGGTCTCGCCGCCGTCGCCCGAGGGCGACTCGACGGCGGTGCTGGCGGCCGCCGCGATCGCCGGCGTCAACGAGTTCTACCGTGTCGGCGGCGCGCAGGCGGTGGCCGCGCTCGCCTACGGCACGCGCACTATCGGTGCGGTCGACAAAATTGTCGGCCCTGGCAACGCCTGGGTGCAGACGGCCAAGCGGATGGTCTACGGCGCGGTCGATATCGACAAAATGGCCGGGCCGAGCGAGGTACTGGTGATAGCCGACGGCGGCGCGCGCGCCGAGTGGGTTGCGGCCGACCTTATCGCGCAGGCCGAACATGGCTCGGGTGACGAAGCCGCAGTGCTGCTGACGCCCTCGCGCGCCGTCGCCGAGCGCGTCGCTACCGCGATCGAGGATGCGCTCGCCGATCTCCCGCGCGCGGCGGCGGTCAGGCGCGTGTTCGCGCGACGCGGCGCGCTGGTTGTGGTCGATTCTCTCGAGGAGGCCTTCGCGCTCGCCAACCGGATCGCGCCCGAGCATCTCGAACTCGACCTCAGAGACGCGCCGCGATGGCTTGGGCGGGTGCGCGCGGCGGGCGCGGTGTTCGTGGGCGAGCTTAGCCCCGCGCCGCTCGGCGACTACCTGGCCGGTCCCAATCACGTGCTGCCCACGGGCGGCGCGGCGCGCTTTGCCTCGCCGCTGGGCGCGTACGACTTCGTCGCGCGCACGAGTATGATCGAGGCCTCGGCGCGCACGATCGAAAAACTCGGGCCCGCGGTCGCGCAGCTTGCGCGGATGGAAGGTTTCGAAGGCCATGCGCGCGCGGTCGAGTTACGATTGGGGCACAACGGCGTGCGCACTGCGCGGCGTGAAGAGCGAAAAATGAAAAAGCCCGCCGCGGCAGTTACGCGAAGGCCGTCGGGCAGATAAGATGACATGCGATCCGGGACGCGGCATACCGCGCGCCCACCGGACGGCATGAACTTGAAAAAGATGGCGAACAAGTCTCATCTCAAGGCGCCGGGTAGGAGTAGTGGTAAAACTCCGCGTCTGAAGGTTGCGCCCACGGACAAGCCGCGTGCGAGCGCGAGTGGCAATGGCGAAGCGCTTGCCTCCCGCTCGGCCGCGGTCGAACGCAAGACGCGCGAGACCGAGGTCAAGGTTGCGCTCAATCTCGACGGCGGCGGGCGCGGCGCGGTCGCGACCGGCGTTCCGTTCCTCGACCACATGCTCGAGAGCTTCGCGCGCCACGGCTTCTTCGATCTCGTGATCCAGGCGAACGGCGATCTCCATATCGACGAGCATCACACGGTCGAGGACGTCGGGATCGTGCTCGGACGCGCCTTTCGCCAGGCGCTCGGCGATCGCGCGGGCATCCGGCGCTTCGGTGAGGCGATGGTTCCGCTGGACGAGGCGCTGTGCTCGGCGGTGGTCGACATCAGCGGCAGAAGCTACCTCGCCTACAACGTGCCGATCGCGCAGGAGCGGGTGGGCAACTTCCAGACCGAACTGGTGCACGACTTCATGAAGGCGTTCAGTGATGAGGTCGGGATGAACCTGCATCTCAATCTGGTCGGCGGCCGCAACCCCCATCATGTTATCGAGGCCGCCTTCAAAGCGCTCGCGCGCGCGATGGATCAGGCGACCGCACGCGAACCGCGTTCGGGCGGCGGCGCGCTCTCGACCAAAGGCACGCTTTCGTCGTAAAGCACACGCTTGTTCGACAAGTTCACCGTCATTCCATCGATCGACCTCAAGGGCGGCGAAGTGGTGCGCCTGTGGCGCGGCGAGATGGACCGCGCGACCGTGTACGGCCAGGATCCTGCGGCGACCGCGCGCGCCTTCGAGAGCGAGGGCGCGCGCATAATCCACGTCGTGGACCTGGACGGAGCGATCGCCGGCACGCCGCGCAACCTCGAATCGATCCGCGCAATCCGCGCCGCGGTCGGCTGCTTCCTGGATGTAAGCGGAGGGCTGAGAACGGTCGAGTCGGTGCGCGCGGCGATTGCAGCGGGTGCGGACTACGTGTCGATCGGATCAGCCGCGATGCTCAATCCGCCGATGCTCGCCGCGGCCTGCCGCGAGCATCCAGGACGCATCTTTGGCTCGCTCGATGTGCGTGAGGGCCGTTTGGCAATCAAAGGTTGGCGCGAGACAAGTCGGCTTGTCGTCGCTGATGCTCTGGAGCGCTTCCAGAAGGCCGGAGTAGCTGCAGTCATATTGACTGACATATCTCGCGATGGTACCGAGATTGGTGTCGACATCGAAATGTACGAGACGATCGCGCGGTCCTCAGAGACGCCGGTAATTGCTTCCGGCGGGGTCGCGCGAATCGATGACGTTGTCGCGTTGAGCCGGCTGTTCCAGCACGGAATCGCAGGCGTGATTACAGGGCGGGCTCTTTACGAAGGACGTTTCACACTCTCGCAGGCGATCGCCGCGTCGATATGACGCGACGATTTACGCTTCCCTCCTATGTATGGGGCAATTGCGTCGTGATGGCAGCGCATACTCCTCTATAACGAGAAAAGCGCGAGAAATGAGGGCGTTAGGCGCCTTTCGGAGCAAAAGCTCTAACCGCGCGCAGATTGGCTCTTGCGTCTTGCCGTTAAATTGTACAGAATATCTAAGCACAACATAGGCGAGTTAGAACAAGCCGGGGGGCGTTTTGGTTTAGGGTTCGGGGTTAAACGTCTTTCGCGACGAAGTCACGGGGGTCTGCGATGAGCGCACGTTCTCGGTTCTCTAAAGGCCAGATGATGGCTCTGTTCACTATCGTTCTGCCGGTGCTGCTCGGGGTGATGGCCTTGGGCGTGGATTTCGCGCTCATCTATCTCAATTGGTCGATGGTGCAGAAGGCCGCCGACGCGGCAGCCCTGGCAGGAGCCTCGCAGCTCACCGGGGTGACGGGTTCGGCCGCGGCCTCACGCCTAGCGGTGGTACAATTACGTCAACGGTTACGCCTGTCTCAACGGCATCAAGAATGGGACTAGTACCCTATGCACGGCTGCAGCCTCACCTGCGGGATACGCGGACAACATCGTGTTCACGAACGTCACCGACACTGCAGGTTTCGGTAGGAATCCATCGATCAGTTCCGTATTACTTTGGCAAGATGATCGGGCTCAATGAGGCCGGGGTCGCCGCGACCGCGACTGCGGCGATTTTGCCCCCGGGAACCGTTCCGCAGGGGCTCTTTCCAATCGGGCTGCCGTGTAGTTCGCCATGCAGTGATCTGAAAGCCCTGCTTAAAACTCTCAGCAGTCTCAGCAATGCCAGCGGTGGAAGTAACATTACGCTTGGGTCGAAATTCGTCATCAGTAATCTCTGGAATGAGGATTCGCCGGGCAACTTTGGCTGGCTCGATGTTGGCCAAGGGAACGGTGCCCCCGCACTTGGCAATGTGCTGCAGAATGGCAGTACAGAGACTTTTTCCGTGGGCTCGTTGGTCAGCACAACGCCGGGCGTGGGCAAAGGTAACGGAAAGCCTGCACAACAAGGCCTCCAGGCAAGACTGAACAATTGCACAACGGGAATAGCTGACCCTTGTGCAAATGGAGGCACCGTCCCAAAAACTGACAGCTGCAGCGATCCCTGCCTGATTACTGTGCCTGCGGTCGACTATTCGCTGTGCAGCGGCGCAAGCTGCAACAACATGAAAATATATGGTTTTGCGCAAATGTATATGGAACAAGACAGCAGCACCACCAATGGAATCGACGCCTGTATCGTCACCAACAACAACTGCACGACCACGGGCAGCGGCACCGCGCCAAACTACGGATTCGCTAGCACCACCCGTGTTGATCAATTAGTTCCTTGGCGATTAATTCCTGCGGAGACCATGAAATGAAGACAGGCAACAATCAATCGCGCATCCAAAGGGCAGGCGATGACTGAGTTCGTGTTCATGGCTTTCGTCGCCTTCATCATATTGTTCGTCGCGATCCAGATGGCCGCTCTTGGACGCGAATATATGGCGCTGGGCCAGTTGAACTACCAGGTCACCCGCTGGGCCACCGACCCGGGGAACAACAGCATAACGGATGCAGGGGTCAGGTCAGCCCTCAATGCTCCGACGTAGCGAAGCTCATTGCCGGAACGACGGACCCAAAACATTTCCCTATGCACCTCTTCCTGCGGCGACCGGATATATGGGAAAGATCGGACTTGGCAATACCTCGTGCGGGGCCCCGCCCGCTGGCGGAATCGGCGTCGCGATGACCTGCACTGTTGCCGGAGGCACGGGCACTAACACCTTGCGCCGCGCAAAGGCCGGCCGGCACGGGAGTGCAGGTTATACTGACCATGAACACTAGTGCCGTCATCTTTTTGAGCACTTCGACGACCAATCCAAATTTCCTCGGAATTCCGTTCCCGAAGACCATGTCCAGCACCCAGATGATGCTGACTCAGTAGAATTACCGATCGACTAAGGCTTCAAAGCGGCGCCGGACCGATGGTCCAGCGTCGCTTTTTTGCTTCTACTGACGGAGATCGCGTTGTGATTATGCAACGTGGCTGTTTCATTAGTCTTTACTATCAGCTTTGTACCTACACATCACCATTGAATTTATTGAATATTTTCGCGGCACGCATGATGCTTTCAAGGCTGAGGGTTTCCCGCCGGAGGAGCCCGTCCAGTCGGGGAGGATTTAGGCCTTGAAGATCAAACATACCAGTGCCAAGGGGCAGATCTCGGTCGCGCTGATTCTCGTGATGACGGTTGTTCTGGGTGCTGTGGGGCTCGGCGCCGATGCGGCGGTGTTGTATTTGAACTGGGTTATCCTGCAGAAGGGGGTTGACGCCGCCGCGCTTGCCGGCGCCGGCTACTTGCAGAGCAACTCGGAATCCGCTCCCACAGCAATCAATGTCGCCGTTACTTACGCTCAGAATAACGGCATCAAGAATAGCGAACTTATAGCCGACGGGGGTGGCAACAAGGCTTACGTCCCGGGCCCAAACTATACGACCATCACGGTGACCGCCAAACGCACCGTGCCCTACGCGTTTTTCAAATTGATCGGCCTGTCAAATGGCACGGTGGCAGCCAGCGCGACCGCCCAGATGCCACAGGCGGCAGGCTGCGTGAACTGCACCAGCGCGGTAGCTACTCCGGGGAGCCAGCCGACCGTAATCCCCGGAAATTTCTGTACCACGGTCGGCCAATGCGACGTGCTTCCAATCGGCCTTGATGCCAGCACGCCCTATCAGTTCGATCAGGCGGTCACATTCAACCAGGGACAGGTTGGCCCCGGTAACTGGGGTTCGCTGGCGTTGGGCGGCACGGGCGGCTCCAACGAACGCACCAACATCGCGGACGGCTACCAAGGACCGCTTGCGATCAACCAATGGGTCGACACCGAGCCCGGATTCAAGAAGGGCCCAGTCGGCCAGGGCTTCTCCGATCGCCTCGCGCAGGCTCAGAGCGAATTTTCAAGCGGAACCTTCGACAATCATAGCCCTAACGATCCGCGCGCCGTCATTCTGCCGATGGTTGTCTGGAACAGCCCCAACGGCAGAAGCCAAGTCGAGATTGTGGCCTTTGCCGCCGTATGGATCGATTCGGAAAGTGGCGGGACGATCCAGGCCCATTTCATCCAGCAGGAGGCCTTCGACAGCACTGGCTCTGCGAGCGCTCCAAACGATGGCGCCATGGGCAGACCGATCCTGATCAAGTAGCACCCAGGGCAGGCCGCCAACCCGGAGGAGCGTCACCGCATTCGCACCGCCGGGTTGACGCAATGCCGCGGATGCCGTCCTTCAAATACGTCGATCAGGTTGTCCACCGCGAGTTCGGCCATCCTGAGCCGCGTCGCGTGACTCGCGCTGCCGATATGTGGAGTGATTAGGACGTTGGGCAGCTTGAGCAGCGGATCGTTCGCGCCGATCGGCTCAGGGTCGGTCACGTCGAGTCCGGCGCCCGCGAGCCGTCCCGCCCGGAGCGCATCAACGAGCGCCTGCGGATCGACGATCGCGCCTCGCGCCGTGTTGATCAGAATGGCAGTGCGTTTCATCGTCGCTAATTCCGCTTCGCCGATCATGTGGCGAGTCGCGGTCACCAGTGGCACGTGCAATGAGACGAAGTCCGATTCTGCCAGTAGCCGCTTGAGGCTCATCGGCTCCGCCGTCGAAACCTTGGCGCTGGCAGGCGAGCGCGAATGTCGGCCGCGCGCTGAGCGCAACGCATGCGGGCTGGGCACGTAGACAACGCGCATCCCGAAACCGGCCGCGCGCCGCGCCATCGCCTGCCCGATCGCGCCCCATCCGATTATCCCCAGCGTGGCGCCGTGAATGTCGCGCCCCAGCATCACCTTCGGCCCCCACGTTCGCCATCGACCGCCGCGCACGTAGCGATCGCCCTCGGCGATTCGCCGCGCGGCCGCCATCAGCAGCCCAAAGGCGAGGTCAGCAGTGGTCTCGGTCAGGATGCCCGGCGTGTGCCCGACCGCGATGCCGGCGCGAGTCGCGGCGGCGAGATCGATGTTGTCGACGCCGACCGCCAGGTTGCTGATCACGCGAAGCCGCGGCAGCGCGCGAATCATGGCGGCGTCGAAGCGATCGGTGACCATGCTAAGCACGCCGTCGGCCTGCCGCGCGCGCGCCCGCAACTCAGCCGGCGGCGGCGGCATTTCGTCGTCCCACAGATCGACCCGCGCCGCCGCGGCCAGCCGTCGGATCGCGGGCTCCGCGATCGGCCGCGTGACGAACACCCGCCGCTCGCTTACGCCGTCGCCGCGGTTTTTTACTTGCTTGCCACGAGGCTTCATCCGGTTCCCACGCTCATCGCATCTTGGCCGTGACGCGAGTGCGTTTCAAATCGTTGGGCGCGTTTGCTATAGGCCTCGTGTGGACGCATCAACATCAACTGTCGATCGCATTCTCGCGCGCATACTCGCACGCATATCCGCGGAAGCGATCGGCGCCGGCCGCAGCGAACTATCGGAAATCGAGTCCAAGCAAATCCTCGATGCGATCGGAATCCCGGTCGCGACCGCCCATCTCGCGCAGAGCGCCGAGGAAGCGGCGGAACTGGCCGCACGCGTGGGCTTTCCGGCCGTGCTCAAGGTGGTGTCGCCGCAAGCGGTGCACAAAAGTGAGGTCGGCGGCGTCGAACTTGGCCTGGGCTCGCCCGCCGAGGTCAGGGCCGCGTTCGAACGCATCCGGCATGGCCTTGCCGCCGGGCGTCCCGGCGCGCGCTTCGACGGTGTCGCGGTGCAGGCGATGGCGACGCCGGGGATCGAGCTGATTGTCGGGATGACGCGCGACGATCGCTTCGGCACGCTGGTGATGGTGGGGCTGGGCGGGACGCTGGTCGAGATTTTCAAGGACACGGCGCTCAGAATCGCGCCGATTACCACCACCGCCGCGCGCGCGATGCTGGGCGAGTTGCGGGGCGTGGCGCTGCTTAAAGGCGCGCGTGGAAACGCACCCGCCGACCTCGACGCGACCGCGGACCTGATCGCGAAGATTTCCGAGTTCGCAGCCGCCCACACCGAAGTGCGCGAGATGGACCTCAACCCGGTGGCCGTGTACTCCAAGGGGCTGCGCGTGCTCGACGCGCGCGTGCTGCTCGACCCGGCTGGCGCGGAGTCCGCGCCGGCCCCTGATCCGCGACACGCGCAACGAATCGAGAATTTGCGCCGGGCCTTCGACGCGCGCGCGGTCGCGGTCATCGGCGACAAGCGGATGGGCGGTTACCTGTGGTTGCGCGCGATGTCCCGGTTCTCCGGCAAGCTCTACTCGGTGCAAATCGATCCCAACGAAATCCCGGGCATCGAGGCGATGGGCGTAACCAATTGCAAGAGCCTGGCCGACGTGCCCGAGCCGATCGATTACGCCATCAGCGCCGTGCCGCGCCAAATCGCGCCGCGCATCCTCAAGGATTGCGTCGCCGCCGGCGTCAAGGGCATCGGGTTTTTCACCTCCGGTTTTTCCGAGACCGGCGAAGAACTGGGCGTGAGGCTGGAGCGCGAACTGCGTGCGACCGCCGCCGAGTCGGATATCGCGCTGGTCGGGCCGAACTGCATGGGCCTGTACAATCCGTCGATCGGGTTGTGCAACTTTCCCGATCTGGCGGCCGGGAGCGGCGGCGGCGACGTCTGTTTCATATCGCAAAGCGGCACCCACAGCATCAATTTCTGTTTGCAGGCGCCGACACGCGGCATCCGCATCAACAAGGCTGCCTCGATCGGCAACGTGCTGATGCTCGAGGCCGCGGACTATCTCGACGTGATGGCGGACGATCCGGCCACGCGCGCGATTGGGATGTATATCGAGGGCGTGCGCGACGGCCGGCGGTTTTTCGCGAGCCTGAGGCGCGCCGCCGCGCGGCACCCGGTGGTGGTATGGAAGGGCGGAATGACCGAGGCCGGGGCGCGCGCGACTTTCTCGCACACGGGCTCGCTCGCGACTGCGGCGGCCGTGTGGCGCGCCCTGATGGTGCAGAGCGGGGCGGTCTCGGTCGCGAGCCTCGACGCGATGCTCGACGCGATGGAACTGCTGGCGCGCGGGCGGCGCGTCGGCGGGCGCGGGATGGGGCTGGTCGCGATGACCGGCGGGCAATCGGTGGTGATAACCGACACCTTCGCCGCGGCGGGGTTGGAAGTGCCGGCGCTGTCGGAGGGGTCGTACGCGGAGTTGAAAAGCTTCTTCAATATCATCGGCGGCAGCTATCGCAATCCGCTCGACGCCGGCGGCACGATCGGGATGGGCCACGACCAGGGCAACCTCGATCGGATTCTCGACATTCTCGAGCGCGACGCGGCGATCGATGCGATCGTGCTGGAGATCGGCACGGGACTGCGCGCCGCGCGCTGGGCGGCTCACGAGGCCGAGCTGACCGGCCTGCTCGACAAGCTCGCCGAGTTCAACCTTCGCTCGCGCAAGCCCTTCGCCGCGATTCTGCATCCAGCCCACGTCGAGGTGATCGTCACCCGCGCGAAAGAGCTCGCGCGGAGCCGCGGTCTGGTGGTATTCGACAGTTTCGAGCGCGCGGCCGCCGCTTTCGCCGTCGCCGCCGAGTACTGGCAAGGCAGGGGTGATTCGTGACGTAAGCTTCGTTAGCTGCGCACGCGCGCGACCGCCGCATGCCATCCGTTGATTAGCCGCTCGCGCTCGCCGGGACGCATCGAGGGGCGAAACAAACGCCCACCTCCGCCGAGCGCTCGCAGATCGGCGGGCGATCGCCACAGGCCGCACGCGAGCCCGGCGAGCATCGCCGCGCCCAGCACGGTGGTCTCGGCCATTTTCGGCCGCCGCACCGGGCGTCCCAGCACGTCGGCCTGAAACTGCATCAGGTAGCCGTTGGCCGTCGCGCCGCCGTCGACACGCAGCTCGTTGACGCGGCGTCCGCTGTCCTTCTCCATCGCGGCCAAAGCGTCGCGCACCTGGTAGGCGATCGAATCGAGCGCCGCGCGCACCACGTCGGCGCGATTGGTGCCGCGGGTGATACCGACGATCGCGCCGCGCGCGCCGGCGTCCCAATACGGTGCGCCGAGGCCGACGAAGGCCGGCACCAGGTAGGGCTGCGAGCGATCGCGGCTTGAGCGCGCGAGTTTTTCGCTCTCCGCCGAGGTAGCGATTATGCGCATCTCGTCGCGGAGCCACTGGATTGCCGCGCCCGCGATGAACACCGATCCTTCAAGCGCATACGCCGGCTCGCCCGCTGGTCCCAGCGCGGTGGTGGTCAACAATCGATTGCGCGAGGTCACCGCGCGGTCGCCCGTATGCATCAGCAGGAATGCGCCGGTCCCGTAAGTTGCCTTGGCCGCACCCGGGCTGACGGCACGCTGGCCGTAGAGCGCGGATTGCTGGTCGCCGATGACCGCGCCGATCGGGATGGCGCGCGGCCCGAACATGCCGGCGGCCGCCTCGGCAATCGGACCGCGCGAGCCGACCGGCTCGGGCAGCATCGCGGCCGGCACTCCGAGCATCCGCAGCATCGCGGGGTCCCACATGCGCTCCTTCAAATTGAGCATCATGGTGCGCGACGCGTTGGTGAAGTCGGTCACGAACGCCCCGCCGCGTGTGAGCCGGAATATCAGCCACGAATCGATCGTGCCGAAGCAGAGCTCGCCGCGGGCGGCGCGCCGGCGCAGCGAGCGGTCGCTATCGAGCAGCCACTTGAGCTTGGTGCCGGAGAAGTAGGGATCGATCAGCAGCCCCGTGCGCCGGCGAACCTCGGCCTCGCGCTGGGCGAGCGCGGCGCAAATCGCGGCGCTGCGCCGGCATTGCCATACGATCGCGCGATGCACCGGACGGGCGCTGTGCCGTTCCCACACCACGAACGTCTCGCGCTGATTGGTGATTCCGACCGCTCCGATGCCGGCGGGCCGGATGCGCGAGGCCGCGATCGCCTGGCGGCCCAGGCGCACCACCGAGCGGTAGAGCTGTTCCGGGTCGTGCTCGACCCATCCGGGACGCGGATAGAACTGGCGAATCTCGCCGTAGGCGCGGCCCAGGATGCGTCCGCGCCCATCGAGCACCATCGCCGTGGTCCCGGTCGTTCCCTGGTCGATTGCGAGGACCGCCTCAGCCATCTGACGTCAATCCCTTTGCCTTGCCCTTTGCCTTGCCCCCTGCCTCGCCTTTGCGTTGCCTCTGCGTCTGCTGCTCGCGCGTGGAATCGCGCCTTAAGTTAGGCGAGGGCTGCGCCCGCCGACAAGAGTCGCCGCTCGGCTTGCGTCGAATGTTCGCCATGATAAGCTCGCGGTCGAAGCGCCCTGAAACGGAGCCTCTGAGTATGTCAACGAGCGCTGATTTGGTCGAAACCCGCGAACAGTTGATCCGCTACTTCGAGAGCGGAGCCAAGCCGCGCGAGCAATGGCGCGTCGGGACCGAGTACGAAAAAGTCACGGTCTCGGCGAATGACGGACGTGCACTGCCGTATTCGGGGCCGCGCGGGGTCGAGCAGATCCTGCGGCGCCTGGCCGAGCGCTACGGCTACGAGCCGGAGGAGGAGCACGGCCGTGTGATTGGGCTTAAGGGCGAGCGCGCCGCGATCACGATCGAGCCGGGCAGCCAGATCGAGCTTTCGGGCGAGCAGTGCGAGACGATTCACTGCGCGCACGCCGAGTTCAGCCGCCACATCGAGCAGCTCATCGACGTCGGCCACGAATTCGGCGCCGTGGTGCTGGGCCTGGGGATGCAGCCCATCAGCACCGTCGACGAGATCGAGCTGATACCCAAGAAGCGTTACCAGATCATGTATCCGTACATGGCGCGCAAGGGACGGCTGGGCCAGCGGATGATGAAGCAGACCGCCGGCGTGCAGGCCAACCTCGATTACGGTGACGAGGCCGACGCGATGCGCAAGATGCGGCTCGGGATGGGGCTGGTGCCGCTGGTGTACGCGATGTTCGCTAACTCGCCGCTATGCGACGGCCATCTCAACGGCTACCAGAGCTATCGCGGGCACATCTGGAACGACACCGACCCCGACCGCTGCGGCACGCTGGAGTTTGTTTTCCGCGACGACGCGGGCTTCGAGGACTACGTCGAATACGCACTCGATGTCCCGATGTATTTCATTTATCGCAACCACGAACCGCAGGATCTGACCCGGCCGCCGGGCCTCACCTTTCGCCAGTTCATGGAGCGCGGATGGCACGGCGAGCGCGCGACCGTTGAAGACTGGGCCTCTCATCTCACCACTATTTTCACCGAGGTGCGGCTCAAGAAGTACGTCGAGGTGCGCACCGCCGACAGTCAGCCGCCGGCGCTGATGCTGGCGCTGCCCGCGCTGTTCAAGGGCCTGTTCTACGATTCCGATTGCATGACGGGCGCCTGGGACCTGGTCAAGCGATGGAGCTTCGAGGAGCGCCTGGAACTGACCGACGCCGCGCACAAGCTCGGCCTGGGAGCGCGCGCCGGCCGCGTCAGCATCCGCGAACTCGCGCTCGAGGCGCTGATGATCGCGACCGTCGGGCTGGAGCGCCAGCGCGGCCTCAATCAGCACGGCGAGAACGAGAGCATCTACCTGCTGCGCCTGCTCGACCAGGTGCGCAACGGATGGACCCAGGCGAGCCTCACCATCGACCGCTGGAAGGGGCGATGGAACTACGACGTGCAGCGCCTGGTCGAAGGCACCGCGTACGAGGCCGAGGGGCTGAGCTGATGACGCTGCGCATTTCCGAGCGCTATGTGATGGCGCTCAACCTGTCGCTGATCGCGATCCTGGCCTACTTCCTCGCGCTCTCGGTCAACGACATCATTCTGGGCCGCGTAGCCGGCGGCGCGTCGATGCATCTGGCGTCGCTCGTGGGCCCTGCGCGCTCCGGTCCGGGCACCCGGCCTCGCGCTTTTTACGACGCAATTTCCCGGCGCGACATCTTCAACCTGGTGCCGGTAACCGAAGCTCCCGCGGAGGTCGCGAGCAATTTGCACATCCATTTGCTTGGCACCTCGACGCTCTCTCTTTCGCAGCCGTTCATCATCGTCGAAGATGACAACAACCACCAGCAATCGCTCTATCGGATGGGCGACGAGATTCCCGATGCGGGCAAGCTGGTCGGCGTCTACAAAGACCACGCGATCGTTTTGCATCAGGGCCGCCGTATAAAGATCGAGATGCCGGCCGACCAGAATGGCACGCCGGCTGAAATTCCGAGTCCGTTCGGGCTGCCCGGCATACCGTTTCGCCGCTTCATGCGCGGGCGCGCCCGTCAAAGTGGAGTACGTGAGATCCTGCCCAACCGCTACGTGCTCGACCGCTCTACCGTCGACAACAACCTGAACAACATGGCCTCGCTCTTTACCCAGGTCCGCGCCATTCCCAACCTTGGTCCGGACGGCCAATCGCACGGCTTCAAGCTCTCCGAAATTCAACCCGACTCGATCTTTCAGCAGATCGGACTGCGCGACGGCGACGTGCTGACCGGAGTCGGCGGGCAGAGCGTGGGCGATCCCGCCAAGGCGATGCAGTTGTTGGCCACCTTGCGCAATCAGAACTCCATCAGCCTGACCGTGATGCGCGACGGCCAACCGGTCCAGCTCCAGTACAACATCCACTGACCATGGAACTGCGCTCGGCGCGCGGTAGCGAACGCGACCAGGTGCTCGATCTGCTCGCGTTGTGGTACGGCGACCGCGATTTCTTCGCCCGCTACAACCGTCACGACCCCGGCTTCCGCGACGAACTATGCCTGGTCGCATGCGAGGGCGGCCGTATCGTCGCGACCGCGCAAATCTTCGAGCGCATCGTGAACCTGTGCGGCGCACGCGTTCCTCTCGGCGGTATCGGCTCGGTCTACACGATGGAGAGCCATCGCAGCCGCGGCCTCGGATCGGCGCTGATGCGGTTGGCGGCTACCACGATGGAGCGCGAGGGCTTCGAGGTGTCGCTGCTGTTCGCCGAGCGATTGGATTTTTACGCACGTTTCGGATGGCGTCCGGTGACGCGCCAGTTCAGCGCGCTCGCCGACACCCGGACGATGCGCACGGCCGCGGAGTTTCGGCTCGCGCGCTTCGCGGAGGCGCGTGACCTTCGGGAGGTCGCGGCGCTCCATCGCGAATACAGCGGCCGGTTCGATGGCACCGCGATGCGCGACGCGGATGGATGGCGCGGCAATCTCCACTATGCGGGCAATCCCGGCGAATACTTCGTCGTGTGCCGCCGCGACGCGTCGGATGAGATCGTGGCCTATGCGCGCGCGATGCTGTTCCACGGCTTCCCGATGGTGATGGAGTACGGCTACGCACCAGAAGCGGCGGACGCGATGCTCGCGCTGGTGCGGCATCTTGGCGAGACAGCCTCGCGCACGGTGCCATCGATTCCGCTGGAGGACGGCGTCAGCGATACGGCGGCGCTGCGCAATCCAGCGGATCCTCCCGGTGCGGCGCTGCTGGTGACTCACACCGCACACGACCCGGCGCTGGAGGAGAATCTTCGCGAGGCCGGCGTCTTCGTGATGCATCATCCGGACAATTTCTACATGTGGCGCGTAATCGCGCCGCGCAAACTCGCCAGACGCCTCGGCGTCGCCGCCGACGAGGCCGAAGCGGCGTTGTTCGCGATGCTCCAGGCGCCAAATGCGCTATATTGGACCGCGGATCGTTTTTAGTTGACACGTGCGCCGCGGGACCACGCGGCTGGGCGGCCTGTTCGGGTCGGGCCGGGGGAGGTTGGGGTTATGCGCTCGTCGCCCGCTTCGGCAACCGTTTCAATCCGCGTCACAAAAGGCCGCGGGCTCGCGCCCGTGCTGGCTGCGCTGGCCGTCATCACCACGATAGTGACGATGCTTACGACAATGGCGCCGGGCGCCGCGCTCGCGCGCGAGCGGCGATCGCATCTCGTAGCGGCCGCCAAGCCCGCAGAGCCGGATAAGCTCACCGCGCCATACGCCGCCGCGCTCTTGATGGAGCCTGAGACCGGGACCGTGACGTTCGAGAACAACGAACACAAGCCATGGCCCACCGCGTCGCTGGCCAAGATGATGATCGCGATGATCGTCGCGGAGAAACTCGCCGACGGCAGTCTCAAGCCCGGCGACAGGATCGCGACCTCGCGCAACGCGGCCGCGATGGGCGGCTCGCAGGTCTATCTCAAGGAGGGCGAGACGTTTTCGCTCGACGACATGATGAAGGCGATCATGGTGCACTCGGCCAACGACGCCTCGGTCGCGGTCGCCGAGTACATCGGCGGCTCGACCGAAGCTTTCGTGCAGATGATGAACCGCGAGGCCGCCCGGCTCGGCATGAAGGATACGCATTATTATAGCGTGCCTGGATTGCCGCCAGCGCCCGGCCAGCAGGCGGATATGTCGAGCGCGTGGGACGAGGCCCTGCTGGCACGCGCGATGATTCAGTATCCGCAAATCATGCAATGGGCGTCGATCGATACCGCGCCGTTTCGCGGCGGCACCTTCGAATTGCGCAATACCAATCACCTGGTGCGCACGTTTCCCGGATGCGACGGGCTCAAGACCGGCTTTTACTACGAGGCGGGTTTCAACGTGGTGGCGACCGCGCGTCGGGACGGGATGCGCCTGATTGCCGTGGTGCTCGGCTCGCCCAACAAATTAAAGAACTTCAACTCGGCCGCCGAGCTGATGGCCCAGGGTTTCGCAACCTACCAGATGCGAGTCGTCGGCAAACAGGGTGCGCCGATCGAGCAGACACTCGCGGTCAGCGGCGGTTCGCTCGCGAACTTCACGCCGGTATGGGGCAGGAACCTAAGCGTCATGCAGAAGCGTGGCGATGAACCCACGCTCAAGGCCGAATTTCAGCTTCCCGCCTCGCTCGCCGCACCGATTCGCGCCGGGCAGCAGGTCGGCGTAGGACAGGCGACCTCTGGCGGCAAGGTGCTGGCCAGCGCTCCGCTCGTTGCACCAGCGGCGATCGGATCGCGGCGGTCGCTGATGCAGCGGCTGCGCGGCGCGCTCTGAGCTTGGCTCGCGGAGCGCCGCGGCGGACAATCAATCGATGTCGCTCAGGAAGCTCGTACTCGCAGGCGTGATCGTTCTCACGGCCTTCGTCCTGATAATTCTCGGACTCCACGTCGGCCAGATACGTCACGATCGGCTGGACTACTCGGTCAGCCAGGCCTTTCCGCCCGACAAGCCATTCGTGCCCGGCGAGATCTATGCGACCACGCTCGCGGCGGTGATGGAAAACGAACTCAACGGCTTCTTCGGCTGGCGCCCCAACGATTTCCCCCTATGGGGCATGCATGTGATGGCCGACAACAATGCGAATCGCCAACTCGGCATCATCATGGCGGTGCGCGAGACCACGCGCGTCTTCAAGGACCATCTGACCAAGGTGTCGTCGAACGAATATGATCCGAACCTGGTGACTGCGGATACCGACTTCCGCAACGACGCGCAGAAGTGGATATTGCCGTCGGCGGAGTCCAAGTATCGCGACGGAGTGCGCCACCTGCATCTCTACGTCGCCGGCCTGCACGCCAATCCCGAGACCTCGCGCGAACTCAACCAGCGCAACGTCGAACTGGTCCGCCTCATCCAGTCGTGGGGCGACATGCTGGGCGACGCGCACGCCAATCTCTATCGCACGCGCAAGGACGACGGCAGCGCGGTCCACGCGTGGGAAGTCGACGATTACTTTTATCACGCGCAGGGCTATGCGGCCGTGATGTACTACATGATGCAGGCGGTGAAGCGCGAGTATCATCAGGCGCTCACGACTAAGCCGGTGCTCGCACAACTGTTCGACGAATCGATCGATCCGCTGGGCAAGGCGGCGATGATGAAGCCGCTGATCGTGCTCGATGGCTCACCCGACGGGGTCTTCGCCAACCATCGCCGCAACCTCGACGCTTACATCTCCGAGGCGCGCCAGAAAATGTACTCGATCCGCGAAGAACTGGAGCGCTAGGCTGCCCCCTCACGTCCCGCTGGGCTGTTCCTCAGCGGTTTAGAAGCGCGCGATGATCTTCTCGCCAAACTCGCGCGCAAAGCTCTCGACGCTTCCGGGCGTGGGGATGAAAGCGACCTGGCGCACGCCTTCGGCTTCCAGAGCGCGCAGGCGCAGGATCAGGTCCTCCGGCGTTGCGGTCATCGTGGCGTGGCGAATGAGTTCCGTGGTCACGAAGCGCTCCTCCTCCGGCTGCATATACATTCCATGGCCGTCGTGTAACTCCATGTAGTAGGCCGGGTTGTTCGCGAAACGGCGGTCGGCGTATTCCTTGTAGGCCGCGAACGTCGCGCGAATCGGCGCAGGCGCATCGTCAACGCTTTTGACGCTCTCATAGAGCGCGTGCAGTGCGACCATCGCCCACGGCCCCGCCTCCGCCCGCACCCGCGGCGAGTCATAGCTCTCGCCCGGCGCGAGCAGGCACGCCGCCGTGAGCAGCATCGTGTAAAGCTCCGCCGGATTGCGGCCTGCGCGCTCCGCGCTCGCGCGCGCCCGCGCCCACGTCTCGCGCCATCCTTCGACCGTGTTGGTGCGCGAAGTGATAAACCCATCGCCCATCTCACCCGCAAGCTCGATCGCCTTGGGCGCGTTGCCCGCGACGTAGATCGGAATCCGGTCGCGGGTGTTGATGAGTTGGAGTTGCTGGTGGAAAAAACGAATCGAGCGGTTCAGCTCGCCTTCGCGATAATCCACCTCGCCGCCGCCGAGCAATCCGCGAACGACGCGTACGTGCTCGCGCAATTGGGTCACGCGGTAGGGCGGCATCCCCATCGCGCGCCGCGCGCTGTTGCCGGTACCCAGTCCGAGCACGACGCGGCCCGGCGCGAGCGCGCCCACCGAAGCGATCGCACACGCGGTGACTGGCGCGATTCGCGTCCCGGCGATCGCCACCCCAGTGCCGAGGACGATACGCTTGGTCGCGAGCGCTGCCGCCGCCAGCGCGACGTAAGGGTCGGCGCCCATCAGCTCCGAATCGGCGAGCCAGTAGTGGGTGAAGCCGTGCGTCTCGGCCAGGCGCGCTTGCGCCGCCGCGGCGGCCGCGTCGGGCATCATCAGGAGCCCAAAATCCATCGTGCGTCCTCCTACGCCTCAGTCGCGCTTCGCACTCGCACCGGGAGCCTGACCCGCGCGCGCGATGAAATCCCATACGCGTTGCTTGAGCGAATCCTTGAGCGGATAGCCCTGGTAGCGCGCGATGCCGAGCCGCCACGGGTCGCCCGAGAAGAAGCGCTCGTAGAGCGTCTGGCGGCCCGCGAATGACGAGCACGAAACGTCCCACGCGAGACGAAAGAGCCGCACCCGCTGCTCGGCCGAAACGCCGACGCCCTGGCAATAGAGCGCCACGTCGTCCGCGCGCTCGCCCGCGAACTCCGCCAGCGAGGGCATCATCACCAGGTTGCTCGAGCCGAGCATCTGCACGATCTCGACCAGGCGCGGATAGAGCTGAGGGAAGAGCAGGCGCACGGTCCACAGTGGCTCGGCGTTGGGCAGCACGGTGCCGGCAGGCCCAGGAACGTGATCGGCCTCGGCAGCGCGGATCGCCGCGCGCAGCAAGTTCGACGGTGTTGATCATTTCCGCCAGCAGGTTCTGCACGTTCTCGGCGCGCGAGTTCACCGCGTCGGAGATGTTGAGCGCCACACCCAGCAGAAACTCGGCCTTGGCCAGGTTCTTGATCGCGAACTGATGCATGAGCTGGTTGATGCATCCGGTCTCGACGAACAGGCCGTTGACCAGCGCGACGTCGCGCGCGGCAAACACTCGCTCCCACGGCACCAGAACGTGATCGAAGATCGCGACGCAATCCATCTCGTCCATCCGCGAGGAGAACGGATGGTCGCCCGGCGGGCCGGCGGTCTCGGTCAGCGAGGGCCGGCAGATGAAGCGCAGGCCCGACGTGGCCATCGGAATGCAGAACGCGAACGCGTAGGGCCGCGCTTCCTCCGAGTTCTGCAGATACGTCGATGGAAAGACCGCGATCTCGTTAGCGAACGGCGCGAGCGTCGCGACCGAGCGCGCGCCATTGACCACGATTCCCGCGTCGGTCTCCTTAACGATCGCTGCCGCCACGCCCGGCGGCTGATTCTGCACCGGCTTCGATTTATCGACGGTGGGGCTGAGCAGCGTGTGCGTCAGGCAGAGGTCGCGCTCGCGCAGGAACTCGTAGTAAGCGCGTATATTGCGGCCGAACTGTTTGCCGCCGCGCGCGAAATATTCGTGCGCCGATCCGAAGCCGGTGATGTGGATGTTCATGAAGTCCGGCGTGCGGCCCATCATCCCGCCGCACCAATCCATCCAGGTCTTCACCGTCGCGCGCCGCCGCACCAAATCGCTCTCCGAGCCGGGCTCGATAAAGGTGAGACCGATACGATCGCCCGTTGCCGGCGAGGGGTAGGTCAATTGCTCGCTCAGGTCAGCGCGATGCTGCAAGTCGTAAAGTTCAGCCAGCGTACGCGCGGCGGGGCCAAGTCGAGGGTGCGACACGACGTCGCTGACTCGCTCGCCCGCGAGCCAGATTTGCCGATCGTCGCGCAATGAGTCGAGAAACTGCCGCCCGGTTCTGATTCCCATCGCGCTCTCCTTTGTTCGACGCTGTCGCGCTGCCGCGAGCCGTCGCGTTTCGCTTCGTGCGCCGCGCGGCGCGCCTGCTCCGCCTAAGCGGGACAGAAGGCGGCGATCGCGTAGCCCATCAGGCCGTACGGGTAGTAGTAGTTGAATTCCATCCGGCTCGGCTCGGGCAGCGCCGCACGCATCGCCAGCCATTGCACGACTTCGATCGAATGTTCGCCGCCCAGGCGCGCGAAATCGGTCATCGTGTAGCGGACGAGACCCGACGGCGCGTGTTCCAGCAGCACGAGGAACTCGCGATCCCACTCGGCGAAGACCTTGCCGAAATTGGGGCCGGTCAATTGATGCGACAGGCCGCCGGTGCCGATCACCGCAACGCGCAGGTCTTCCGGATAGGATTTGATCGCTGCGCCCACGGCCTCACCCAGCGCCCAGCAGCGCGCCGGCGCCGGCAGTGGATCGAGCACGACGTTGATCGTCATCGGCACCACCGGCACACGCCAGCCTTCGTCGATCATCGGCATCGGCGAGAGAAACCCGTGGTCGAGTTCCATCCGATGCGACGTCGTCAGGTCGAAACCGCGGTCGAGCAGTTGCGCGGCGAGATGGCGGGCGAGCGCGCGATGGCCGGGCACCGGCGCAAAGCGCCGCGGCCCCCATCCCTCGTCGGCAATCTGGTATTCGTCGGCCACGCCGATCGCGAAGGCCGGCCACGCGTCGAAAAAATAGTTGTCGACGTGATCGTTGTAGATCACCACCAGCGCGTCGGGGCGCCGCTCCGCCAGCCATCGCGCGGCCTGCGCGAAAGCGTCGAACAGCGGCTTCATTTCCGGTTCGCGCGTCGCGCCGCTGTCGTAAGCATGCGCGATCGAAGGCGCATGCGAGCATCCCAGCCCTGCAACGACCGTCGCCATCGCGCCGCTCCTCCTATGGCTTCTCCGGCCGCGTCTCGGCCGGCAACAGGGCGAGCGGGCGATTGCGTTTGTTCTGATCCTCGATGAAGCGCCGAAATTCCTCGTTGCTCATCCCGCGCATCGCGGCGCCCATCTCGAGCAAGCTGACTCCCAGCGCGGCCCCGAGCTTCGTGAGCAGATAGACGGTGACGCCGGCATCGACCAATCCCTGCCAGTCGCGGTTCATCAAAAGATGCGTCCCGCGCTCACCGATCGCGTAGCGCGCGAAATACGCCTGGGGATCGGCGCGAACGGCCTCGCGATTGGCCGGGTTACGCAGGTCGTAGAGCAGCCGGCTGATTTCGTAAAGGTTTGCGTCGTGCGTGCTCATTGCGGGCACGGTCGTTGACCATCGCCATTTACGCCAGCCGACTGATCGCTGTCAATGACCGGTCAGCGTGCTACGCCATTGCCAAAACCGATTCGTTGCGCTTTGACAGCCGCCTGGCGCGCGGCGCATCTTTTGGGCAACCCGCGTCCACTATTCGAGCTGCGGGAACGAGGATGCCATGACCGACCTGAGCGCCGACCTCGGCCGTATCCGGATCAAGAACCCAATCATCTGTGCATCCTCGGAGTTCACGATGACGCTCGAGGGAATCCGTGCCGCGCTACAAGCCGGAGCCGGAGCCGTGATCGCGAAGTCGGTCAACGAAGCGCCCGGAGCGGCGCGCCAACTCGATATCGCGGAATACGTGATGCTTGATTCGGGATGGGCGATTTCGCCGTGGGAGCGGGCGGGGCTCGAGGCCTCGTTGTTCTGCCGCTCAGGCCTCGCGCAGGCGCCGCTCGATCAGTGGCTCGCGATGCTGGCGCGCGCGGACCGCGAAGCGCGCACGCACGACGCCTACGTGGCGGGCAGCATCACGGTTGCCGCCGCCGCGCCGGCGGCGCGTATCGCGGCGGCGATGGAAGCCGCGGGGCTCAGATGGATCGAGCTCAATTTGAGCGCGCCGCATGGCCGTGAGGCCGTCGACGGCGCGGTGCGCCAGGTTAGCAATGCCGATGCTGTTCACGATTACGTTCGAGCGGTGCGGGAGGCGACCACGGTCCCGCTTAGCGTGAAGCTCACGGCGCAGACCGCCGATCCGCTCGCGCTGGCTGCACGTGCGGCCGCAGCCGGCGCCGACATGCTGGTCCTGATGGGCCGTTTCCAGGGTTTCATGCCGGATATCGAGACGATGCAGCCGATTCTCGGATCGGCCGGCGCGATCGGCGGGAGATGGGCGCTGCCGTTGTCGCTCTACTGGATCAGCAGATGCTTCAAGGCGCTGCCGCCGGGAACTCCGCTGCTCGCAACCAACGGCGTGCGCGTCGGCGACGACGTTGTCCGGGCACTTTTGAGCGGCGCGCGCGGCGTGGAAATCGCGAGCGCCGTGCTGGCCCGCGGCGCGGGAGTTATCGGCGAGATGCTCGCGGGACTGGAAGCGTATTGCGCGCGCAAGGGGATCGCGCGGGTCGATGAAATCGTGGGCCGCGCCGCCGACGCGGCGCTCGGCTACGGCGCGCTCCCGCCGGTAAAGCGCACCAGCTATCCGTGGGACCGCTTCATCCGCGACGCCTGATTTTTTTGTTTACCAACACCCGCGGCCGTGCCGAATCAGAAAAACGGACAGAGCAGTAGCGCACCGCCCCGCACCAGCAGACCCAGCATCGCGGGCGCCCATCGCCGCGGCAATCCGATCGTCTCCGCGACCAACCCGACGCTCCACGGCACGCGCGCCGACGCGGTCATCGTTTTGATGCCGGCAAGGATTCCTCGCGCCGGATAGAGCACAAGCTCGTGGCGCTCGTCGTCTTTGATTCCTGCCCGGGCGCGCGCGATTTCGATCGCCTTGTCGAGCCCGCCGAGTTCGTCGACCAGGCCGCCGCGTTTCGCCGCAACGCCGCTCCATACCCGCCCACGCGCCATCGCCTCCGTCTGCGCGGGGTCGAGACCGCGTCCCTGCGCGACTTTGGCCGTGAAGTTGGCGTAGAGTTCTCCGACGGCGTCGTTGAGCTGGCCAAGTTCGACGGGGGTGAGCGCGCGCGACATCGAGAGCGCGTCGCTAATCTCGTCGCTCTTGACGTACTCCATCGCCACGCCCATCGCCGCGAGCGCCTGGCCGGCGTTGAAGCGCGCATAGACCACGCCGATCGAGCCGGTGATCGTGGCCGGCCCTGCAACGATCTGATCCGCGCCCATCGCGACGTAGTAGCCGCCCGACCCCGCAACGTCGCCCATCGAGACCACTACCGGCTTGCCGCGCTCGCGCGCCTCACCGAGTGCGCGCCATACCAGGTCCGAACCGAGCGCCGAGCCGCCCGGTGAATTGACCCGGAAGACGATCGCGCGGACGCTCTTGTCGCCGGCGGCGCGATGGAATTGAGCGGCGACCGCTTCGCCGCTCAGAAAATCGCCAGCCGCGGGCGGCTCGCCGGCGACCACCGGACCCACGCCATGAATCAGCGCGAGCCGCGGGTCGCGGCCGGGCTGCCGTGCGTAGGCAAGACGGCGCAAGTAGCGGCCGAGCCCGACGAACACGCGATCCTTGCGCTCGGGGTCGAACTCGGCGCGCAGGTCCTCGAAGTAGCCGGCGCGGTTGATGAGGCGGGCCTCGGTCGCCGCGCGCACGCTCAGGAAGCCGCTGCCCGCGAGCTCGGCGGCGCGTTCGGGCGCGAGGCCGCGAGCCTCGGCGATTCGCGCGGCCAGCAGTTCCTTGCAATCGGCGACGATCGCCTCGAGGCTCTCATGCAACTCGGGCGACATTCGCTCGCGCGTAAACGTCTCGGCCGCGCCCTTGTACTCCTTCCATTGCAGCGTTTGCGCCTCGACCTTCAGCTTGTCCAGCGCGCCGCGCAAAAAGACGCCGCCCGCGGCCACGCCCAGCATCGTCAGCAGCGTGTTGGGGTTGGCCAAGATCTCGCCCGCACCGCAGGCGACGAGATACTCGCGCACGCCGGCACTGTCGCCCTCGAGCAGCGCGATCGTGCGCTTGCCGGCGCGGCCGAGCGCGCGCAACAGCGCGTGCAGCTCATCGGCAGTGGCAAGCCCGGTTTCCAGCCCGGCAATCCTGACGACCACAGTGCTTACCTGCGGGTCGCGTGCGGCGCCCTCGAGGACCTGTCGCAGATCGAAGAGCGTGGGGCCGCCGCGGCCGCGCAATTGGGCGAGCGGCGAGCGCGGCGCGACCTCGCGCATCGCGCCTGCGAGCTTGATCGTCAGCACGGCGCCGCGCGGAATCCGCGCCGGCCGCCAGACCATCAGGCAGAAGGCCGCCGCGAGCACCGCGGCTATCATGCCGAGCCCGATGCCGGTCTCCGTCAGGCCATAGTGGATGGCGAGCGCACCGGCTCCGGCCAACAACGCAACCAGTATTGCGACCCTGAACTCGCGTCGCACTGAACGAATCGCTATTCTCATTTTCGGCTCCTTCAGACCCGGCCCAAGCGTACTTCTAAACTAGCGGTTTTCGATGCGTCGATCTCTGTTACTCGTCTTCTTACTCGTCCTGCTCAGCCTGGGCGCTGCTTCATGCTCGCTGTTCGGCCACGAGAAAACCCCGCCCGCTCTGCCGGTCACGCAGCACACGGCGACGATGGATCTGACGCCCGGCATCATTGTCAACGGACTGGTCGAAACACCGCGCGGCTTCACGCCGATCGTGGGTCAGCCGCCGCTCTGGCTGCAGGGCAACAAGGAAGTCGCGCTGACCGGTACGCTCCAGGGACGCACGGAAGTGCTCGGCTTCAGCGGCCCCGCTTACAAGGGCATGCGATTGGTTGCGGCCGACGGTGGACCCGGCGCGCCGCACGGAAAGATCGTCGGCCTCGCGGCGAGCCCGGACGGGTTGACGCTGGCGGTGGCCGAGGCCGAGCCGGGGCGGATCGAGATCGTGGTGCGCTACGTCATCAGCAATGGCGGACAAAACTCGGTCGCGAGCTTCGACGGCAATTTCCACGCGGTGAGCCTGACCTGGCTCGCTCCCAACACACTCGCCGTGGGCCTGGCGGGCGAGTCCGCCGCTCCGCCAGCGCAGCCTGGCGGCCTGTACCTGATTCACGTCCTTGGCGCGGTGACGGTCGAGGAAGTCAAGCTCGACTGCCCGCCCTCCATGCTGGTCTTTAGTCCCGACGCGCGCTTTGCGGTCGGCGAGGGCGACGAGCATACGCCGGCGTCGGTTTTCGACAGCCGCAACGGGAACTGCCATCAGGTCAGTCTTGACGGGCCAATCAGGGTGCTCGGCTGGGCGCCGGGGAGCTCCGCCTTTCTGTATTCGACGGCTGCGGGACGCGGGCATGGTGCGGGCGTCTTCCGCTACAACATCGTTGATGGAAAGACCGACCTTATCGCGGTCTCCTCGAGCGCCGCGGCCTATACCGGCGAGGGCGTCGTCATGGCGCTCGGAAATCGCGAGCTGACCCAGCAGACCGCGGCGGCGTTGCCCGACAAGCGAGTGACCGCGCAAATCGCGAGCTTCGTTCCCAGGAAGGGCCAGACGATCGTCGATAGCCTGGGAATTCCCACGACGCCGGCGATGATGATGGCGAGCACGATGACTTACTCGCACGGTTTCGCCGAGCTGGCAATGCAATTGTACGCGGACGCGGCGGCCGGTCCGACGCGTGAAATCGTCACCTTCTCGATCGTCGACCGCAAGGCCTTCGTGCTGGCGAGCGGAGGGGTGAGCGGCGTGGCGGTGATCGGATGGGCGCCCGGCGCCAATCAACTGGTGATCTTTGACGGCGACGGCGCGACGGGCGCGCTCGCGGTGATCACGCCCTCGCGCTAGTGTCCTGCAGAACATTCCACACGGGCCATTGGAAAATCGATGGATAAAAACTCCTGGCCGCGCGCCGCGCTGGTCTTCCCCGAACATTACGCCGATGCTGCCGGAGTGTTGGGCCGCGCCTTCGTCGACGATCCGCTAATGAACGCGCTCGCGCCGGAGCCGCGCGAGCCGGTCGAACGCGCGGGCCGTTTGGCCGGACTGTTCACGGCCGTGCTCAAGCTCCAGCGCCGCGGCGGCCAGCCGGTCTTCGGCGTGTTCGAGGCCGGCCGCCTGATTGCCGCGGCAGTGGTCGAGGGCACGATGCATTCCTCGGCCGGCGCGACGGTCGCGAACGGGCTGTTCATCCTGCCGACGATGGTGCGTGCGGTGGGGTGGGGCGGGGTGCAGCGATCGATTAAGCTGCTCGACACACTGACGCGCAATCATCCGCCGCGGCCGCATCTCTATCTCAACATCCTCGGCGTGGAGCCGTCATTCCAGGGACGGCATTGCGGAATTGCGATTCTCAATCATCTGCGCGAACTGGTGGAAGGGCGCTCCGACCTCGACGGCGTGTACCTGGAGACCGCGACCGAGGCCAATGTCGCCTACTACACGCGCAACGGTTTCGAAGTGATCGGAGAGTTCTATCCGCTGGGAGTCAGGATGTGGCGGATGTTCGCGAATGTAAAGGGTTTTCGCGCTGATCGTGCGCCCTGAGTTAACCAGAAATAGATGCAATTGTGACACTATTGTGTCATTGCGGATGGGCTTTCGAGAAGTCAAATTTGACGCTCGGGACGCGCTCTGAGCCGCCGCGCGCTGCGCGGTCCTGCCCGCAGTCGTCAGCACGTCGCAGGCGGCGCGCCTGTCGCAGGCCCTGCGTCTCGCAAGTGCGCGTCAAGCAGCGCGATTCCCTTAGCGCGGGGCGCGTGCGATAAAAGCGAGACGATGAATCTCCGCCATACCGCCGCACTCGCGTTGATCAGTTGGTTGATGCTGCCGCTGCCGCTCGCTGCCGAAGGCCCGGCCGCCGTGCCGGGAACCGCCGACGCTGAGATGGCCCCAAGTAGCAGTCCATTGGTCGTGCGAGGGACAGCAGATACGCCGCCGAACTACGACAACGAACTCGTCTACGCGCGGAACTCGCGAGGCAGAAGTAGAGCCTACTCCTCGAAAAAACCAAATTGAATGAATCCCGAAAAGGCGGCCCCGACATCGAGAAGCTGAAAGAGGAGAGGAAAGGCCTCGAAGCGCTTGAGCGCGAAGTGGAAAAGGCTGAAGACAGGTTAAACAAGTTCCGACGTGCGATAATTGAAGAAGGACGCGCCTCGCACGTCAGCGCTCCATCAGCGCACTGATCGGCACCTCGGAAGCCGTTAGATGGTCTGTGACTTCCGGTGCCTCTGGCCCCGAAGTACCGCGCACAAATCGGTGTAGCGACGGAAGATCCGCGACGGAGAAGCTATGTGATACACAAGCAGGCGAAGAACTTCTCGCGCGCTCCGATAGTCCCTGGAACGAAGCAATTTATGATGCCGCACCGTAATTCCAAAGTAGCGTGCCAGTAGATCCAGATGCGCTCTTCTCCAAATGGACTGTTTTTAGTTCATACGATAGCGAAGCGAAGTAACCGAGATTGGCTCAGAATAAGCAAGCTTGCAAAGACGAAATTTGCCGCGAATCCTTGAAGAATCCCGAATAGAATTCCATCAATTGTAAGCGCTCAGTCATCGGCCGACCGACCATCCGCGCCGGAAGGAAAAATAGGCGATGAAACTGTCGCGCCGCTTGCGCTGGAAGCGTTCTCCGTGCCAATCGACGACCTCGCCTCGCAGAGATTCGGGACATCCCCACCTGTCAAAAAGACGGACCCTCGATGCTGAATTGCGCATATAGAGTCAAGAATGCGCATACCTCGAGGAGGTGAATGACTTTGGCGACCGACATACTTCCGGTATATAAGCTGCCAGGGTGCTAACTTGATCGGAATTTCTGGGGACGTGGAACAAAGAGCAAGAATGGGGTTGAATCCGAGAAAATCGTCCACATTAGCGTGGGTCATGCGCTTTCCAATTGGGAACAGGTAGAAGGCGCTGCTGCTATTCTTTTCGGGCACTTCGTTGACAGTAATTCAATTGCAGCACTACGCGCATACGGCGCGATCATTCGCGCCAGAGCTAGACAGTCCGCTCTCCGCCAAGCATCTGAAACCTATTTTTTGCTTCGCCGAAACACTTTTCCCAAAAGCGCCCATAGTGCCATCGATGCGATGAAAGATTGTTCTACCAATTTCATTCACAATTATGCCCAAGCGTCGGGGCGTCGAAACGATATTGCCCATGGAGTTGCGACAGAACTTAGTACAAGTGAGAACGCGGAAATGTCGTGGTTCCTAGCCGCGCCCAATTATCAGTCTCAGCGGACTGCAAATTGGATCAAAGACGACCTAAAACTGCGCAGCAAAAAAGGTTTACGGCTACATGATAAAGAGGCACGCTTCGACTACAACAAAATCTACTACAACAACTCCGATTATGTCTTCGGAGTTAATGAGATCAAAGTCTTTGCGGGTAAATTTGCATATCTGTTTGCGGACCTCTTGGATTTCCTCTTTGTGATGAACCCTGCGAAGCGGATGGGTACGACCGCAGAACTTCAAGAGATGGCGAGACAGATGAGTGCGTGACTACCCTAACAATTCAAACAGTCAGCGCGCTTTCACGATCTTGTAAAGTTCCATCGCGCTCAGCGATCTCGCGCTCAAGCAGCGCCGCCGCGACCCTTCGACCGCGCGCACGCGTCAAATCCTCGGCTTCTTGTGGATAGACGGCTCTGGCGTGAACGGATCGGACAGGGCTGGCTTGTTAGCATAGATCGCGATGAAAATTCGTCACGCCGCTGCGCTCGCGTTGGTCGGCTCGTTGTCAAAGTCATGGTCGACGATGCTGGTTGTGCTGATTCTTCTACTTCTAAGCGCTGCCAACGGTCTCGCTGCACCAAAGTCGCGGGCCGAGCATCATAAGAACGAGACCGCACCCGCACCACAGACAGAGGCCACTAAGCAGCAAGAGACACAAATCCCACTTTCCGCCTTCCGCGAAGCGCTCAGCGCTGTAGAAGAACAGGCCAAGGGCGCTCAGAAACAGCCCAACTCCGAGAAAGAAACTTGGCGTTCTCCATCTGTCGTGGTCAATATCGTCTTGGCGCTTGTCGGGGCTGGATACCTGATCTTCGCAGTCCTCCAATGGCGAGTACTTTTGTGGGCATTTCTGGCAGATCACCGACCTAGATTGGGGATTCGGCAAATCGCGCTCTTGACGGTTCCGGACGAAATATTGGCGACTGATAGCGAAGGGCGTTTCAAACGAAATAATGGTATCGAGATAGGACTGACATTGATAAATCGGGGCGGAAGCGATGCCAAAATAGTCGAAGGCAATATCACTGTGAAAGTTGACGAAGTCGACTCCATCGAGGGCATGCTGGGCAGGCAGAAAGTCTTGCCGCCTTTCGACGTACGGAAGGGAACTCCGAGTTATAATGACGAGCGGAGCGCGGGCACGGATATCATCGTTAGACCTGCTGAACCTTACAGTCTTAATAAGACTATGCCCTTGGGATCGGACAACGATGTAACGAAGGCATATTTGGCGGTCCATCGCGAACGCAACTTGTCCTCTGTTGCGCTTCACGTCTTCGGTTATTTCAGATATCGCAGTCCGGGCCGGTGGCGAGCTAGACGAACTTATTTCACCGCGTTTTGCCGTCGTTACGATGCCGAAAAGGGTGGATTCGTAGTGATCAATGAACCCGATTACGAATATGAGGACTAGCATCAGATGAAGCGCCGCTCCCAGCGGCCCATTTCATGTCAGCGACGAAACGAGCCGCGCGGTGTCAGCGCGATTTCGGATGATCAAGCAGGCGCGGCGCGATTCTAGTCCGGGGCCGCGTCGCGCGGAGGACGCGACGGTTTGATCATCGTGACGCGCAACCCGCTGGAGGTCCATCCGACGTCGAAGCCGACGCTGTCGCCCTCGCTCAACATATCGATGCCGGGGAAACGGCCGCCGAGCGGCGCGCCGGCGACTTCGACGAACGGGAACTCGAACAGCACTTCGCGTCCCTGATGCGAGCGCACGGCGCCGCGCCCGCGCGCGCGGTCCAGGCGCATGATCATTCCGCGATAGAAATTGCCGGGAAAGCGCTCGGCGTCGAATTCGTCATTCATCGGTTACTCGCATCGGTTACTCGCTCAGCCCGGGTTGCTCGCTCAGCCTGGCTCGCTCAATAGCGGATCGAGCTTGCCCTCGGCGTCGAGCGCGCGCAACTCGTCGTAGCCGCCGACTATTTTGCCGTTGATGAAAATCTCCGGCACCGTGCGGCGGCCGCCGGAGAGCTCGATCATCTTCTCGCGCAACGCGGAATCGCCGGAGACATCAATCTCCTCGAACGCCACCCCTTTTCGTCTCAGCAGGGATTTGGCCTGCGTGCAGTAGGGACAATATGAAGTTGTGTAGACCTCGACTTTAGCCACTTATCGACCTCTCGCCTTCATTTTCGACTGGCCCGCCACGGTTGTAAAGGTGGGCCAGGCGGGAAGGTGAAACGCCGAGCAAAAACGCGATCCGGATGAACCACATCCGCGCCGTCGTGGCGAGCACGCCGCGCTCGCGCCATTGCCGCGCCGAGGCCGTTACCTGCGAGCGCAGGCAGGCGACGCGGCCGGCTCGCTTGAGCCGGCGCGCGAGATCGAGGTCCTCGCAAAGAGCGATATCGCGATAGCCGCCGAGCCGTTCGAAGACCTCGCGCCGCACGAAGATGGCCTGATCGCCGGTGCCCGTGCGGCTAAGACGCGAGCGCACGCTGATGAGCCATCCGATAAGCCGCAACATCGGCGCGTCGTCGTCCAGGCGCAGATCGAAACGGCCGCCCACGACGGCGGGATCGGCGAGCGCCACGGCGATGTCGCGAGCAAAGGTTGGCGGCACGAGCGTATCGGCGTGCACGAAGGCCAGCGCGTCGCCTTCGGCAGTGGCGGCGCCGGCATTCATCTGACGGGCGAGACCGCGCGGCGCAACCAGCAACCGCGCGCATCGCGGAAGCGCCTCGTCGCGGCTGCGATCGGAGCTGCCGCCATCAACGACGATTACTTCGACGATTACTTCCGCGCCGGATGCGCCCGCCGCGATCGCGTCGAGCGTGGGCGCAATCGCGCGCTCCTCGTTGAGCATCGGGACGATCACGGACAGTGTTTTCACTTTTTCACTGGCATACTCGCGCGCGTGCGCGGGGCGGGTAGGCGGCAAATTCAGTGCGGACGTTTCAGGCGCGGCGAATGCGGCGATCGCGGATTCACCAGGGCGAGCGATTCATCGCCGGCCGGAAAATCCGCTATACGCACGGTGCGTCCCTCGATCGCAAGGCGGCCTTCCTGGAAAAGCTGAATCGCCCAGGGATAGATGCGATGCTCCTGCGCACGGATGCGTTCGCTCAGGCTCTCTTCGTCGTCGCCGGGCATGACCGGCACCACCGCCTGCACGATGATCGGTCCGTCGTCGACGCCCTCGCGCACGAAAAACACGGTGCATCCAGTGAACCGGACGCCATGTTCCAGCGCCGCCTTTTGCGCGTGCACACCCGGAAAAGCCGGCAGCAGCGCGGGATGGATATTCATCACGCGGTCGGGAAACGCGGACAGCATCACCGGCGAAAGCAGCCGCATGAAACCCGCGCATACGACGAGTTCGACCCCGTGCTCGGTGAGCACGTCGACCAGCGCGCGATCGAAGTCCTCGCGCGAGGGGAAGCGGCGATGCTCGATGACGCGGGTCGAGATGCCGTGGCGATGCGCGCGCTCCAGCCCCTGCGCGCCGGCGCGGTTGGAAATCACAAGGCGAATCTCGGCGCGCAGCTCGCGGCGCTCGAGCGCGTCGATGATCGCCTGCAGGTTGGTGCCGGTGCCGGAAATCAGCACTCCCAATTTGACCGGCGCCCGCTCTGCCATCGCCTCTTGGCTCCTCTGCTCGCCATTCGCGCGGCCGAACTAGAGCAGCACCGCTCCTCGCACGCCGCGCCTGGCCTTGCGAACCTCGCCGACAAGATAGGCCGGTGTGCGCAGTCGACGCAAATGAGCGAGTACCGCGTCGGCGTGGCCGGGCGGCACGACCGCGATCATTCCGAGGCCGTTGTTGAAGGTGCGATCCATCTCGGCCCGGCTGATTCGTCCCAGGCGCGCGATGAGCTCGAAAATCGGCGGCACGGGCCAACTCCCGCGGCGCACGACCGCTTCGATCCCGGCCGGCAGCACGCGCGGCAGGTTCTCGACGATGCCGCCGCCGGTGATATTGGCAAGCCCGCGAATCGGAAAGCGATCGAACATCGAAGCCGCAACCTTGGCGTAGATTTTCGTCGGGCGCAGGAGTTCGTCGGCGAGCGTGCAGCCCAGCTCGGGGACACGCGAGTTGATTTTAAGCCGCGCGCGCTCGAGCAGTACGCGACGCACCAGAGAAAAGCCGTTGGAATGGAGTCCGCTGGAGGCGAGGCCGACCAGCACGTCGCCCGGCCGGATGCGCTCGGGGCGAGGAATCGCGGCGCGCTCGGCGAGGCCCACGGCAAAGCCGGCGATGTCATATTCCCCGGGCCGGTAGAAACCCGGCATCTGCGCCGTTTCGCCCCCGACCAGGCTCATCCCGGCGAGCCTGCATCCACGCGCGACGCCTTTCACCAGCGCCAGTGCGACGGCGCTCTTGAGCTTGCCGGTCGCGATGTAGTCGAGGAAGAAGAGCGGACGTGCGGCGTGACAGACGATATCGTTGACGCACATCGCAACGCAGTCGATGCCGACCGTGTCATGACGCCCGGTCAGAAATGCGATCTTGAGCTTGGTCCCGACGCCGTCGGTTCCCGCCACCAGCACCGGCGAGCGCATCGCGCGCGCGCCGTCGAGGGCGACCATCGCGCCGAAGCCGCCGATCCCGCCCAGCACGTGCGGACCCAGCGTCGGCCGCGCGAGCCGCCGCAGCATCGGGACCAGCCGCTCCTTGAGATCGATATCGACTCCGGCCGATTTGTAGCTGAGCCCGCGCGCCATCTTTTTTAGGCGCCTCGGCTGCTGCTGGCGCCCTTGCGGATGGCCAGCGCGGCCGCGCGCCAGGCGCTTTGGCCGTCGGGATAGGCGACGAGGCCCTCGCGGTAGCGCACGAGGTCCATCTCCCGCAACAGTTCACGCAGTTCGTAGTGTTGCAGCATGAAGTCGGGGTTGCGCGGATGGCCGGTCGCCGCCTGGTCGATAAGAAACGTATCGAAGAGCAATGCGCCGCCGGGCCGTAGAGCGTCGATCAGGCGCGGCACCAATGCGCGGTCGAGAAAATTGAGGTTGAGTATCGCGTCGAAACGGCCGTGCGGCAGTGGGAATGTCGAGTGGTCGGCGACGAGCGGCCATATTGAGAGCTTCTCGGCGCGCGCGATCGATTGCAGCGTGCGGAGCGCCGGTTCGGCGTAATCGATCGCGACGACTCTGAATCCCGCGCGCCCGAGCAGCAGGCTATGGCGGCCGGTGCCGGCTGCGACGTCGAGCGCGAGGCCGCGCGGCAGCAAGTCGAGCATTTCGACGACCGACGGCTCCGGAGCGCGAGGCCCGGCGCTCGCGAGCTGGCGGCGTTCCCAATCGCGGCGCTTCTCCGATTCGCGCAGGTTTGCGTCGCTCATAGAACGCGCGCCAGGGTGAGTACGTCGATTCTCCGCGCGCCCGCGGCGCGCAGCACGCGCGCGCACTCGTCCGCGGTCGCGCCGGTAGTCATCACGTCGTCGACCAGCAACACGCGTCGGCCGGCGACGCGCGAGGGCCGGCGCACCGCGAAGGCGTTGCGGACGTTGCGGGTGCGCTGGGCGCGGTCGCGCGCGGTCTGCGACGCGGTCGAGCGCACGCGCGCGAGCGTGGCGACGTCGAGCGGGCAATTGAGCCGCCGCGCGAGCGCGGCGCCCAGCAGCGCCGCCTGGTTGAAGCCGCGCCATCGAAGGCGCGAGCGATGGAGCGGCACGGGGATAACGACGTCGTAAGCATCGGCTTCCAACGCCGGTGCGGCGTCGAGGTACTCCGCGAGCGCGCGCCCCAGCGACTGGTCGAGGCCGTACTTGTGCCGGCGCAGCAGCGCCGCGACAGCGCTCGATCCGTCGGTGCCGGGACCGTCTGTGTGGGACCCGTCTGGGCGGGACCCGTCTGTGCCAGACCGGTACCGCGTGATCGCACGAGCCGAGTCGAACGCCGGCGGCGCGGCCCGGCAGTGATCGCAACGTTCTTCCTCGTCGCCTGTATGGAGCGGCGCGCCGCACACGAGGCACAACGGCGGGCGGGGCGGCTCAACCGCGGCCAGGCACGATGCGCACACGCGGCGCGTCGTGTCGATCGGCAGGCCAACGTCGCAGGCAGCGCATCGCGGCGGATAGAGAAAATTGAGCAGGTAGTGCAGCATCGCTCCCGTGTCTATTGATGAAGCCTCCCGCGGAGTAACTCAAGCGTCTGCCGGTCAATTTGAGCCGCGAAACGACTGTCGAAGCGGCCGGCGTTGTGGACAGGAGCCGCAATCGCGGCCCGGCGCGGGCGATCCGTCGCGGCCTGACTTGTGGTATAGGGAAAACATGAAGACGCCGCTTGACGGAATAAGGGTTATCGACTGGACGATTTGGCAGCAGGGGCCGTTTGCGACCGCATTGCTCGGTGACCTGGGCGCCGAAGTGATCAAGCTCGAGACGCTCGACGGCGATCCGGGGCGCGCGATCTTCGCGGTCTCGGGGGCCACCACCGCTCGCAACGGCAAGAACTTTTACTTCGAGTCCAATAACCGCCACAAGAAAAGCATCACGCTCGACATGAAGAAGCCCGAGGCGCGCGAGATCGTCTACCAGCTCGTCGCCAAGAGCGACGTCTTCGTGCAGAACTATCGCAAGGGCGTGGCCCAGCGCCTCGGGCTGGACTACGAAACGCTGCACGAGATCAATCCGCAGCTCATTTACGCGACTGCCTCGGGCTACGGCCCTGAGGGGCCCGACAGCGGCGAGCCCTCGTTCGACTACCTGGCGCAGTCGCGCTCTGGCGTGATGCATATCGCGGGAATCGAGAGCGACGAGCCGGTCTACCTGTTCGGCGGCGTGGCCGACCAGATGGGCGCGATCATGCTGTCGTATGGCGTGATCACGGCGCTGCTCGCGCGCGAGCGCTACGGCGTTGGGCAGGAGGTCAATGCCTCGCACCTCGGCTCGATGATCGCGTTGCAGGGGCTGAACCTCGCCTGCCGCAACATCATGGGCACCGAGTTCCGCCGCAACACGCGCGAGAACGCCTTCAATCCGCTGTGGAACCACTATCGATGCGCCGACGGCAAATGGCTGACGCTCGGGATGCTGCAGGCGGATCGCTACTGGAAGGACCTGTGCAATACGCTCGGCCTGCCGGAGCTGATCGACGATCCGCGCTTCAAGGAAATCGGTGTGCGCGGCAAGAACTGCAAGGCGCTGGTCGAGATTTTCGACAAGGCGTTCTCCACCAGGCCGCGCGACGAATGGATGAAGCTGTTGAAGGCGGGCGGCGACTTCATCTACACCGTCGTCAACCGCGTCTCCGACCTGCCCGACGATTCGCAGGTGCTGGCCAACGACTACGTGGTGGACTACGAGCATCCGGGGCTGGGCGCGATGAAGCTGGTCGGCTTTCCGGTCAAGCTCAGCGAGACGCCTGCCAATCCGCGCGGCCACGCGCCGGAATTGGGCGAACACACGGAGAGCGTGCTTACCGACATGCTTGGTTATAGCTGGGAGGACGTGGCGCGGCTTAAAGAGTCAGGTGTAATCTGAAACAACGCGCCGCTCGGCGCGCACGGGGAGGAAAAGTTCAT
This sequence comes from uncultured delta proteobacterium, assembly GCA_963815255.1. GTDB lineage: Bacteria > Desulfobacterota > Binatia > Binatales > Binataceae > JAKAVN01. The sequence continues at coordinate 96,699 of CAWFGH010000005.1, forward strand.
GCCAGAGATCACCGGAAGCCTCGAGGACCGCGAGCAGATCCGCGAACTCTACGCCCGCTACGCGCTCTATATCGACGCAGGCAAGTTCGAGGAGTGGATCAATTGCTTCACTGAGGACGGCATTTTCGAAAGCCCCTCGTTCGGCAAGCACGCCGGCCAGGCCGCGCTGCGCAAGTTCTGCGCTTCGTACAAGGAATCATGTGGGGGCGCGCAGGTGCGCCACATGATGGTGAACGTCAGCTTCGACGTCCACGGCGATCACGCTCACGGCACCTGCAACCTGATCTATTTCCACATCAAGGGTGGCAAGACCGAGTTGGCCGCGGTGGGCGGCTATCGCGACGAGCTGCGCAAGATCAATGGCAACTGGCAGTTCGCGCATCGGCAAGTTTACGTTGATAAATAAGTCCGCGTGGATAAATAAGTCTACGTCGACGAATAGACCGCTGGTCCGGCGCTAAGCGCGGCGGCGCGCTTCTTTGAGCGCGTTTTCGAGATCGCGCGGCAGCGGTGAGCGCACTCGCACGGGGCCTGAAGCGGGCGAGCGAAACTCGATCTCCGCAAGATGGAGCCAGAAGCGACCGTCGGCGAGCGTGTCGAGCGGCGGTCCGCCATAGAGCGCGTCGCCGGCAATCGGATGGCCCGCTTCGGCCAGGTGCACGCGAATCTGATGGCGCATCCCGGTGCGCGGGCGCGCCGCGACCAAGGTGAAATCTCCATAGTGTCGTACCGGCTCGCGTATCGGTTCGATCAACGTCGCGGCAATGCGCGCGCCGGCCGCATTCGCCGCGACCGCCATCATGCGCCGTGCGTTGCGCGGGTCGTGCGCGAGCGATTTCTCAATCTCAAGTGATTCTTTAAGATTCCCGACGACCAGCGCCTGGTAGTCCCGACGGATCCGGCCGGCGCGAATCGCCTCGCGAAGAGTGCTGAAGGCGACCGGCTGAAGCGCCACGAGCAGCGCACCCGAGGTTCCGTTGTCGAGCCGATGGACCAGGCCGCCCTCGCGCGGATTGTCGCCCGCCGCTGCGGCCTCTGGAAATGCGGCGACGACGCCATTCATCACCGTTCCGCGCTCGCCCGGGCGCAACGGATGACACGCCATCGGCGCCGGCTTATTGACCACCAGCATCGCGGAGTCGCGGAACAGGATTTCAATTTTTACTTCAGGGTCAGGCGCGAGCGCGGGTAGCGTCGATATCTCCGCGATTTCGACCGCGTCGCCGCCGCCGACCATCTCACCCTTGCGCAAAACGCGGCCGTTGACGCGGACCATCCCGCCGGCGAGCATCTCGCGTGCGGCGCGGCGCGACCGCGCCCATCCCAGGCGCACCAGGTAATGGTCGAGGCGCTCTCGCGCGTCAGTCGGCATCAGTTGGGGGCTTCAGTCGGGCGGGATCAATTGGGAGTCAGCCGCAGGCGGACCCAGCCGTCGATTTTTTGGGCGAAGCCCGCGAATGGATCCTGGTTGGGCTCGGGCTTGAAGAAGCACTTGCGCATGTAGTCGAGCGCGCCCGAATAGTTCTCGAAGCTCCGGCTCAGCTCTTCGAACATCAGGAAGCCTGGCCGGTATAGCGCGACATCGAGTTCCGAGACGGTCTGATAAGAGCGCTTGCCCTCTTCAAGATAGTAGTCGAGGTATCCGCCGCGCTCGACGAACGTGCGGAACAGGCCCGACATGAAAAGCGTGTAGTCGCCGACGTACTTGCGCAACTCGCGCTCGCCGAGCACGCGCCCGCGAGTTTGCGGCGGACCGGTCTGCGAGGCCAACATCTCGACCACGCTGGTGAGGCGGCGGCCCTCTGCGTCGCGCAGCGCCAGCCAATTTCCCGCAGCGCTAAAGTCAGTCAACACCGAAGCTACGTATTCGACGACCTGCTGGTCAGCGATCCCGAGCTGCCCGAAGCTGGTGCGGGTCATCGCAAGGAAAAACTCTTTGAGCCGTTTTGCCGAAGGAGGTTCAGGATTCATGCACCACTCCCAGGTTTGGCCCGGCGGGCCTTTCGTCCCCCCGCCGGGACGATGTAAAAAAATTTTAGCAGAGCGCGTTCAACCTTGCGATGCGTTTTTTTGCAGCCGGACGTTCTGTGGCAGGAAAAATAAAAATCCAAATTTCAAAATGATCACTACTGCCGAGCCGGAGTGCGGGTATGTCCGGGCGTTGGCACTCGCGGCACGGGAGTGCGAATCGCGCGAGGCGTAAACGGGCGGTTATAGGCGGGGAACTGCTTCCACGAGGCGAAGAGCAGGATCGCCATCACGATCGCGATCACGATGATGTCGGCGAAACCGAGCCGCGTCGCGCCGCGACACGATTCACGCAACCGCCATGTCATCCGGCGCTCGCACGCAGCTTGGCCGAGCGTGCCGCGGCGCGGGGCGCGCTGGCCGGCAATCCGAACAGCCCACGCAACTCGCGCCCGGTAAGCGAGCGCGCCGCCGCGGCAACCTTCAGCGGCGGTCCCGCCGCTACCACGCGCCCGCCATCCTCGCCGCCGCCCGGACCGAGGTCGATTACATAGTCCGCGTGCGCGATGAACTCGAGATGATGCTCGATCACCACCAGTGTGTTGCCCTCGGCCACCAGCCGCGCGAGCACGCGCAGCAGTTGACGGATGTCGGCGGAGCTTAGCCCCGTGGTCGGCTCGTCGAGCAGAAACACGCGCCCCAGCGGCTTGCCGTCCGCCGCCACCGGCAGCGGTTCGAGGTCGGCAAGCAGAAAACGCGCGAGCTTGAGGCGCTGCGCTTCGCCGCCCGAGAGCGTCGAGGTCGCCTGCCCGAGGCATAGGTAGCCCAGGCCAACCGCGCTCAGCGCTTCGAGCCGGCGCGTGATCGCCTGCGACTTGGCGAAAAACGCGCGCGCTTCGTCGACCGTCAGCCCGAGCACCTCGTTGACGTTGCGGCCCTGGTAGCGGATCGCGAGGATGTGGCTCTGGAAGCGGCGGCCGTCGCACGCGTCGCATTGCACTTCGAGGTCAGCCATGAAGTGCATCTCAATCGTCACGGTGCCGGTGCCGTGGCATTTCTCGCAGCGCCCGCCGTCGACGTTGAAGGAGAAGTGGCGGGGCTGGATGCCGAGGCGGCGCGCCTCGTTGCCCTGCGCGAAGAGCCGGCGGATGTCGTCGTAGATTTTCAGGTACGTCGCGGGATTGGAGCGCAGCGAGCGCGCCGGCAACTCCTGTCCCATGTGGACCATCTCGCCGACCAGCTCGAGGCCCTCGATTCGATCGCAGGCGCCGACGTCGCTCACCGGCTCGCCGCGCCGGCGCAGATAATTGTTGTAGAGCACGTCCTCGACCAGCGTCGACTTGCCGGAGCCCGAAACGCCGGTGACGCAAACCATCCGGCCGAGCGGAATCCGCACGTCGAGGCCTTTGAGGTTGTGTTCGCGCGCGCCCACGATCCGCAGTGCCGGGTCGCGTTTAGTGAAACGCCGCTCGCGCGATAACGTACGCATCAGCATCACCCGCCCCGGCGTGGCCGCGTTCTCGTTCCTGTCGCCGTTGGCGCGCTTGACGGCTTTGGCGCCTTTGGCGCGCTTGTCGCTGCGGGCGCGCGCGGGCGCGCCGGCCCGAATCAGGTTGCCGCCGTCGCGCCCGCCGCCGGGCCCGAGTTCCACGGTGAAATCGGCCCCCGCGATCATCATCGGGTCATGCTCGACCACGACTACGGTATTGCCGAGGTCGCGCAGATGACGCAGCACGCCGAGCAGGCGGCGCACGTCGCCCGCGTGCAGTCCGACGGTGGGCTCGTCCAGCGCATACATCGTGGCGGTCAGCAGGCTGCCGAGCGCGCTCGCGAGATGGATACGCTGGGCCTCGCCGCCCGAGAGCGTGCGCGCCTGGCGCTCGACCGTCAGGTAGCCGAGTCCGACTTCGTCGAGATATCCGACGCGGCTTTTAAGCTCGCGCAGCACGACGCCGGCGCGCTCGGCCGCGCGCGGCTGGCCGCCGAGTTGCTCCAGCCATCCCTTGAGCTCGCGCACCGCGAGCCGTCCGGCCTCCGCAATAGTGATTCCCTCGACGCGCACGTTGAGCGCCTCGGGCTTGAGCTTGGCGCCGCCGCAAGTGGGGCAGGGTACGAAGCGGCGGTAGCGTGCGAGGAGGATCCGGACGTGGGTCTTGTAGCGCCGCTTCTCCATCCAGCGGAAAAATCCGCGCACCCCCGGCCATCGCTCCCAGTCATCGCCGTGCGCGCCGTCGTCGTGGCCGTCACGCGGCTCGCCGTCCAGCAGCCACACGCGCTCGGTCTCGGTCATCTCGCGAAACGGCACCGCGGCGCGCACCCGCGCGCGCCGCGCGCACTTGAGCATCCAGGTTTTCATCTCTACGTAGGCCGGCGTGCGCCACGGCGCTATAAGTCCCTGGCGCAGCGAGAGCCCGGGGTCGGGGATGACTTTTTCCAGATCGAGCTCGACGGTGCGTCCGAAGCCCTCGCATTCCGGGCACGCGCCAATCGGGCTGTTGGCGGAAAACAGCGCCGGCGTGGGTTCCGGAAAAAGTGTGCCGCAGGTCGAGCAGTTGAAGCGGCGATCGAAGGCGGCGTCGGCAACCGGCGTCATCCGCCCGTTCTCGCGGACCACGGTTACCACGCGGGCGCGCCCACCACCGAGATAGAAAGCCTTCTCCAGCGCCTCGCGCACGCGTGCGGGAGCGTCGTTGGAATCGTTGGCGACGCGATCGGTGACGACCATCAGCGGTCCGCTGCCGTTGCGCCCGTCAGGCGACGCCGATCGCGCGACGCCGCCGGCAGTGTCGCCAGCGGCGCCGTTTGCTCGATGCGCCAGGTCGGCGGACGCGGCATCACCCACAGTATCGAACGCGTCACCGGTTGCGATGCCGCTGGCGCCGTCTTGCGCCATGCCGCTAGAGGCCTCCTGCGCGACGCCTTGCTCAGCGTCCTGCACGACGCCTTGCACGGCGCGTCCCAGCAGCTCGGCGGTCTCGACGATCGCGCCGTCTATGAACAGCCGATGGTATCCGTTTTGCGCTAGGAACTCGCAGGCGGCCGCGGTCGAGCGCGAGCCGGGCTCGAAGGGCGCGAGAAACAGATGCATCCCGGGGCCCGCGAGCGCGTGGGCCGCCGCGCTCTCGACGCTGTCGCGCGTGACCTCGCCGCCGCATCGCGGGCACGTCGTGCGGCCGAGCGTCGCGAACAGCAGGCGCAGGTAATCGCTTATCTCGGTGACCGTGCCGACGGTCGAGCGCGCGTTCTTGATGGTGTTCTTCTGGCGGAGCGCGAGCGCGGGCGGAATTTCCGAAATCGAATCGACGTCCGGCCGATCCATCCGCTCCAGGAACATGCGGGCGTAAGTCGACAGGCTCTGGACGTAGCGCCGCTGACCCTCGGCGTAGAGCGTGTCGAAGACCAGGCTGGACTTGCCCGAGCCCGACACTCCCGTCACCACGATCAACTGGTTATGTGGCAGGTCGAGCGAGATACCTTTGAGATTGTGGGTACGAGCCCCGCGGATACTGATGGTGCGCTCTACGCCGCTCAATGCGTTTCTCTAGTTCCTGGACCAGGCTTGGTGCCGATCGACGGCAACCGGTCGGCCATCTAACGCGGGTCGGCCAACGGACGGGCTTTCTTGCGCCGCTCGCCCGGGTATTCGTTGGCGACCTTGGCGTAAAGCTCGGCCAGCCGAATGTCGAAGGCGCCCTGCAGGCGGGCGGTCTTTTCCTGGCGTTCGGCCGGGGGCAAGTCGCGCAGACGCCCCAGGTCATCTTCCAGCTTGAACATCAGGCGATTACGTTCGAGGAGATATTCGTAGCCATTCATAGGATGACCCCAAGGGCGAATTCCAAAGATCAGAATTATAGGTTAACCTTCGACTCGCGGACAACCGAGTGCGCGCGCTTCGCCGAGCTACATCGCTGCCGCCGGCTCCTCCGGTTCTTCAAGGATGGGATGAGCCAGCCCTGTGCCATGGATTTTTGGGCCGCGAGGGCGGCGCGAGCCGCGGTCCTTTCGCCTCCCTCAATCTCTCGTACTGGGTCGGCGACAACTCGCGCTCGGTCGACGTCAACTGGCAGCGCGCGCGCCAACTGATGCCGCGCGGAGTGCGCTTCGCCCAGCTCAAGCAGGTCCACGGCAAGACAATCCATACGATAGGTCCGCGCGCCGACGACGATCCGCGTCCCGAGGGCGACGGATTGGTCACCGCGATAACCGGTGTCGTGCTCTGCATCTTCACCGCCGATTGCGTGCCGGTGCTGCTCGCCGACCAGGAGCGGGGCGTGATTGGAGCCTTGCACGCTGGATGGCGCGGCATCCTGGCCGGAATAGCCGCTGCGGCGGTGCGCGCGATGGTGCGGCAGGGGGCGCGGGCCGGTGGGATTCGCGCACTGCTGGGTCCCTCGATAGGCCCGTGCTGCTACGAGGTCGACGACGAGCTGGCCAGGCGCTTCGAGCGCCGCTTCGAGCGCGCGCACACCCACGTCCATCCGAGCGATCGTGCGGGCAAAGCGTACCTCGATCTCCGCAGTATCGTTGGCGATCAGCTCGTAGTGGCAGGCCTGGCGCGGGAGGGAATTCAGAATGTCGGACCATGCACGAAAAGCGAATCCGAGCGCTACTTTTCACGCCGCGCGGCCAGCGGCGAAGTCACCGGCCTGCAGCTCAGTTTCATCGGGCGCTTTGCCCCTGGCGTCACTCCCCGTGAATAGCTTTTTCCGATTCGTGGATTAGTATTTCGAAGCATCATGCGATCGCGCAAGCCGATCCGGCGCAAACGCAAGTCGCCGTCGAGCAAGGTGCGCAAGCCCGTGCCGCCACCAACCAAGGTGGAGGAACCTCCGACGACCTATCGGCGCGCGCGCGAGACGCGAGCGAATGCGGCGCGGAAGAGCAGGGCGGCGATGTCTCGTGAGCTGTTGAGAGGGGAAGCATGATGGGAAGGATGCATCGGGCAGCAAATCGCATCCGTCTGGAGGAACCATCTGGCGCGGCGGAGCGACGCGGCGCTGAAGCGAATGCCTTGAATCCTGGCGTCTCGCCGGACTGCGCGCGGTGCGATTCGTCGTCATCGCCTTTGCGCGACGCCATGTCGCCGAAACGCCCACAGCCCGCGTCCCATGCCGACGCCCACGCCTGCGCCCGGGCGGCAGCTTCGCTCCGCTGAGGTTCGACTCCCACGATGAACCAGGCGCGCGACCCAGGCGACTGCCACGTTGCTGCCCAACGGTAAGGTACTCGATCGCTGGAGTCGGAATGATTTATGACGGAGCAACGAGCTTACGCAGAACAGTGGAGTGTGTATGATACCCGGCAGCCAGACAGTTTCGCTCCATTCGGCTCGGCTCCCGGCGGATCGAAAACACGGCGCGCTTCAGCGCTACCGTACCACACTGCTCAATAACGGCAAGGTGACTCGTCAGACGGTGTAAGAGCAAATTTCAATCGATGGCTAGCGTCCTCGCCAGCTGTGCGAACTCATACGACCCCGAGCCAGCCCAACGGGAGTTTACGGCTCCGAGCCGCTTCGCTTGCCGCGCTATGAACACCGGGCGCTGGCGAAGCCTACCGCCACGCTGCTCAACAGCGGTCGAGGTGCTCGATTAGCCGGCGGCCGAGGAGTTGCTCCGATTGCCCCACGAATACGTGTGTGACGCTTGTATATCCTCGTGAGCCGCGACGCTCCGGATGCGTTCTCCCGCCCGTGGGGCTAGTATGCGGAGTTAGCGCAATTCCAATGGAGCCGCTTTGAATCGACCATGCTGAGCTTCGAATTAAGCGAAGAGCAACAGATGATCCGCGATACCGTCGGCGCGTTCGCCCGCGAGCAGATTCGGCCCGCGGCGCGGCCCGCCGACGAGAGCGGCGAGATTCCCGCCGCGCTGGTCGCCCAGGCCTGGCAACTCGGGCTGGTGCAGGGGCCGATTCCGGAGAGCCTCGGCGGCAACGGCGACACGCGTCTGGCGACGACCGGCGCGATAATCGCCGAGGAACTCGCCTACGGCGACCTCGCGATCGCGGCCCACGTGCTGGCGCCGCGCCTGCTGGCCTTCCCGGTGCTCGAGATGGGAACCGACGAGCAGCGCCAGCGCCATCTCAAACGCTTCACCGGCGCGAGCTTCGCCGCCGCGAGCGCGGCACTGATGGAGCCGCGATGGGACTTCGATCCGGCGGCGATGACCACCGTGGCGCGGCGCGACGGCAACAGTTTCACGCTCGACGGCGCCAAGTGCATGGTTGCGCTGGCCGCCGCCTCCGACACGCTCCTGGTATGGGCGGCGAGCGCCAACTACGATCGCGTCGACGGTTTTCTGGTCGCGCGCGATGCGCCGGGGCTGAGCGTCGGCGAGCGCGAAAAGAACATGGGGCTCAAGGCGCTCGAGACCTTCGCGGTCGAACTCAAGGGATGCCGCGTAGGGGCCGAGGCGCGGCTGGGCGGCGAGGCCGGCGCCGATTTCACGCGCGCGATGAGCCAGTCGCGAGTCGCGATGGCCGCGATGGGTGTCGGGGTGGCGCACGCCGCCTTTGACTACGCGCGCGACTACGCCAAGGAGCGCAAGGCCTTCGGCGTGCCGATCGCGACCAAGCAGGCGGTCGCCTTCATGCTGGCCGACATGGCGATCGAGATCGACGCGGCGCGCCTGCTGGTATGGGAGGCCGCGTGGCATCTCGACCGCGGCGAGGATGCGCACAAGGAAAGCTACCTCGCACGCAACTACGTCGCCGCCTCCGCGCTCAAGGTCGACCGACAACGCGGTCCAGGTGCTCGGTGGCCACGGCTACATCCGGGAGCATCCGGTCGAGATGTGGCTGCGCAACGCACGCGGCTTTTCGGCGCTCGAGGGGCTCGCCACGGTCTGACGGGTTTGCGGGGCATTCTTCGGCAAAACCACTAGAGAACGGTGCGGAACAGATTCCTGTGAGATCATTGAAAAACGGGAGATCATTGAGATGATCGATTTCGAAATCGACCCGCAGACCCAAAAACGTATCGAGCTCTTCCATACCGTGGCCGAACAGATGATGCGGCCGATCTCGCGCGAATACGACGAGCACGAGCACGAGAAGCCATGGGACTTCCTAAATGCGATGTGGGCCGCGAGCACCGCCCCCGGCGGCGACCCGATGGGAGGCGGAGACGCGAGCGGGCAGGGCGGGGTGAAGCTGCGCAATGTCTACACCGTCGCCACCACCGAGGAACTGTGCTGGGGCGATGCCGGGTTGTTTCTTTCGATCCCCAACGCCGGACTGGGCGGCGCGGCGGTGATGGCGGCCGGGACCCCGGAGCAGAAGCAGCGGTTCCTCGCGCCATTTCGCGGCGGCAAACCCAAGTGGGGCGCGATGGCGATTACCGAGCCCGGCTGCGGCTCGGATTCGGCGGCGGTCACAACCACCGCGACCCGCGACGGCGATAATTGGGTGCTCAACGGCAACAAGATTTTCTGCACCTCGGGCTGGATGGCGGTGGAGAAATCCGAAGGCTTCGTGGTGGTCTGGGCGACCGTCGACAAGAGCGCCGGCCGTCCCGGGATAAAGCCCTTCGTGGTCGAGCATGGGACGCCCGGGATGTCGGTCACGCGGCTGGAGAAGAAACTCGGCATCCGGGTCAGCGATACCGCGGCGCTGGTCTTCGACAACTGCCGCGTGCCGGCCGACCATCTGCTCGGCAGCGCCGAGGTCAAGCGCGACGGCGGCGGTTTCAAGGACGTGATGGCGACGTTCGACGCGACCCGTCCGATCGTGGCCGCGATGGCGATTGGCGTGGGGCGCGCGGCGCTCGACTTCGTGCGCGAGTTCCTCGCCGAGCAGAAGGTGGAGATTCGCTACGGGCTCTCGCCGCGGCGGTTGAGCGCGGTCGAGCGCGACTTCATGGAGATGGAAGTCCAGCTCAAGGCGGCGCGCCTGCTTACCTGGCGCGCGGCATGGATGCTCGACATGGGAATGCGCAACAGCCTGGAGGCCTCGATGGCCAAGGCCAAGGCGGGCCTCGCGGTCACGCTGATCACGCAGAAGGCGGTCGAATTGCTGGGGCCGCTTGGCTACTCGCGCCGCAACCTGGTCGAGAAATGGATGCGCGACGCGAAGATCAACGACATCTTCGAGGGCACGCAGCAGATCAACATGATCATCGTGGCGCGGCGCATCCTGGAGTACTCGAGCAAGGAACTGAACTGAGCCTCGCCCGGCGCGGCGCTAAATCGGAAAAGAAAAGGCCGGCTCGAAGGAGCCGGCCTTTTGCAATTCAACTTACGAATGCCGGCTTACCAGAACCACTTGCCCTTCTCGTAGGCGAAGATCTCGCGCGTCGGGACTATCGTGGACGCGTGCGGCGTCGCGTGCCTGGCTTCCTCGACGCTTTTGCCGGTGAGCGTGTAGTCAAATTCCTTATAGGTAAGGATGCCGACCGCGACCCCGTTGCTCGCCTCTTTGCAGGTGCAGGAGTCGATCGAGCTGTAACCGACATAGCTTCCAGTCTCGACTCCGTCGTGCATCGCCCACTTGATGCTCCCCAGGTTGTCGTGCTCGCGGACGCTCAGCTTGCGCGCCCAGTCGCGGCAGAAATCCGGAAAGGAAGCGCTGGCGACCTGAAACTCCTTGAGCGCGCGCATCATGGCCGGGTTGAGCGTTTGCGCCGCGCCCTGCATCCCATTGCCGCTCAAGCCCTTTAGTACCGGACTGCCGGTGCTTGCGACGTTCACGGTCGCAGGGCCGGTGCTCGCGACGACCGCGGTGGTCGGCAGGCCTGCCTGTATGACCTTCGCCGGCGCGACGGGCGACGGGCTCATCGGAGCCGCAACCGCCAGCGCAGGGGTCGTGGGTGACGTCACAGGAGGAACACGTGGCGCGGGAACGGCGGCTGCCGACGCTGCGCCGGGAGCAGCGGCTTGTGCGTCGGGCGCGGCCGGGAGGCTCGCGACCGCCGCGTCGCTCGTTGAAGAGCCGGACGGGGCGGTGCCCTGCACCTTCATCGACGAGCCGGTCTCGGCTGAGGTGGTCCCGGCTGAGGCGGTCGTTTCATCCGGAGAGGACTGACTAGCCGATTGTGAGCAGCCGGCAATTGGAAGTGCGGTCAATCCAAACAAAATGCCAAACAAGACGCCAATTGACACGAAATCCGCCAATCCATTCCGCCTATCGGCGCCGCGCCAGATGTAACTCATGGCTCCCCCCGGGAACTGATTCAGTTCCTTGCATTATTAACTTTTATTCGCCGGTGTAAAGAGCCGGGCGCAAGGCGGTATCTCAGGGGCGGGCGCGCGGGCCATTTAGCATGGCCGCAGCCCCCGCGATGGGGGCTGCGGCCGTATTCAGAGTTGTATCAGACCTTACTGGTTCGGCACCAGTTCGACCCGGCGGTTCTGGGCCCGTCCTTCCGCCGTCTTGTTGGTGGCGACGAAGTTCGTCTTGCCATAGCCGTGCGGGCTCATGCGGCCTTCCGCCACGCCGTGGTCCGCCAGGTAGCTCACGACCGCGTTGGCCCGGCGCTCGGAGAGCTTAAGGTTGTACCTGACTGAGCCGATCGCGTCGCAGTAGCCATTGACGTTGACCGTCACGTTCGGATGCGACTTCAGGGTTTCCGCGGCCTCGTCGAGCACGGCGGCGTCCTGCGGACGGATATTTGCCTTGTCAAAGTCAAAATGGACGCCACGTAGGATGATCTTCTCCGGCGGCGGAGGAGGTGGTGGTGGCGGCGGCGGAGGTGGCGGCGGCGGAGGAGGCGGTGGCGGCGGCGGAGGTGGCGGCGGCGCGATCAGGTAGCCGATGATTCCACCGATAATTGCACCACCCACGATGCCGGCCGGAATCGCAGGCCAGTTGTCGCTGTTATCGGCTGCGAATACACCGCCACCGATACCACCGCCGATGGCGGCACCCGTCACGGCCCCATAGATGGTGTAATCCTTCTGTTCCGTGGTCATGCCGCAACCGGCGAACGTGATCACGGCCGCTGCCCATAGGACCCAAAACCCCTTTCCCCGTCTTCGTCCTATCATAACCCTTCCTTTACCTAGCCCCGGTGCCGAAGCGCGACGCGATCGGTCACCCCGCCCGGCGAATCGGCCGAGCACAGCGACAACCGCTACGCACTATTCCCCGCCACCTATGGGCACCATTTGCGGGGCGCCAACTGCGCATAGAGTTGACAACCCAAATTGATATGTCGCTAGCACTATATTTAGTTTTTTAAGTGCATTGCAATAATTTGACACGCCGAAAGACCGCTTGAATTAACGGCTTTCACGCATTGTGGTAGATGCTGACGCGGATTCGCTCGCGATACTCAACATCAATAGAGTGGAATTGGATGCTGTTATACTGTCATGACAGGTCGTGATTGCGTACGTGTTGCGGCGTGTCACGTAGAGAACATTTTTATAGGCGGTGGCGGAACACAGACGATCCCCGACCGATCGCGATCCTGCCCCGGTCGTGCTTGTGGATAACTCCGCCTCCGTTCATAAGCTTCGGCGCCCGCGCGGGGCTGCCAGCGATGTGCATGTCGCGGGCGGATGGGCGAGCCTGCTAAACTGGTGTTGTGCTCTCTCTGGCGCGCGGCAAAGAAGGAATCTTCCGGCTGGTCTCCGGCTATCGCCCGGAGGGCGACCAGCCGGCCGCAATCGAGGCCCTGACCCGCAACGTGCGCGACGGCGTGCGTCAGCAGGTGCTGCTCGGCGTCACCGGTTCGGGCAAGACCTTTACGATGGCCAATGTGGTGGCCAACGTGAACAAGCCCACGCTGGTGATTGCACCCAACAAGACGCTCGCCGCCCAACTCTACAACGAATTCAAGAGCCTGTTCCCGGACAACGCCGTCCGCTACTTCGTCTCCTACTACGACTACTACCAGCCGGAGGCCTACGTCCCCTCGACCGACACCTACGTCGAGAAGGACGCGAGCATCAATGACGAGATCGACAAGCTGCGCCACTCCGCCACCAAGGCCCTGCTGGAGCGCAACGACGTTCTGATCGTCGCCTCGGTCTCGTGCATCTACGGCCTCGGTGAGCCTGAAGTCTACTTCGAGATGCTGGCCTTTCTCGAGGAAGGCCAGACCATCGAGCGCGACCGCGTGCTGCGCAAGCTGGTCGACATCCAGTACCAGCGCAACGACTACGACTTCCATCGCGGCACCTTCCGCGTGCGCGGCGATATCGTGGAGGTCTTCCCGGCCTACGAAGAGAGCCGCGCCGTGCGGGTCGAGTTCTTCGGCGACCAGGTCGAGGCGCTGTACGAGATCGATCCGCTGCGCGGCAAGGTGATTCGCAAGCTGCAAAGCGTTTGCATCTACCCAGCCTCGCACTACGTCACCACCGAGGATCGGATGGAGGAGGCGGTGCGCAACATCCGCACCGAGCTCAGGGAGCGGCTGGAGCTCTTTCGCGGCGAGAATCGACTGCTCGAGGCGCAGCGCCTGGAGCAGCGCACGATGTACGATCTCGAACTACTGGCCGAGATGGGATTTTGCCCCGGGATCGAGAACTATTCGCGCCATCTGACCGGCCGCTCACCCGGCCAGCCGCCGCCCACGCTGCTCGACTACTTTCCGCGCGACTTCCTGATGTTCGTCGATGAGAGCCACGTCACTGTCCCGCAGCTTGGCGGGATGTACCGGGGCGATCGCTCGCGCAAGCAGACCCTGGTCGAATTCGGCTTCCGCCTGCCCTCGGCGCTCGACAACCGCCCGCTCAACTTCGAGGAGTGGGAAGGCCTCGCGCGCCAGGTGGTTTACGTCTCGGCGACGCCGGGCGACTACGAGCTCAAGAGCTCGGGCGGCCTGGTGGTCGAACAGCTCATCCGTCCCACCGGGCTAATCGATCCGGAGATCGAAGTGCGCAAGGCCGGCACGCAGGTCGACGACCTGCTGGGCGAAATCCGCAAGCGGGTCGAGGCCGGCGCGCGCGTGCTCGTCACCTGCCTGACCAAGAAGATGGCCGAGGACCTGACCGACTACTACCACGACCTCGGCGTGCGCGTGCGCTATCTGCACTCGGACATCGAGACCATCGAGCGCGTCGAGATAATCCGGAGCCTGCGCAAGGGCGAGTTCGACGTCCTGGTCGGGATCAACCTGCTGCGCGAGGGACTCGACCTGCCCGAGGTCTCGCTGGTCGCGATCCTCGATGCCGACAAAGAGGGATACCTGCGCTCAGCGCGCTCGCTCATCCAGACCATCGGCCGCGCCGCGCGCAACGTCGAGGGGAAGGTCATCATGTACGCCGACGCGATGACCGACTCGATGCGGATGGCAATCGGCGAGACCGATCGCCGGCGCGCGAGGCAGGTCGCCTACAACGAGGAGCACGGAATCACGCCGCAATCGATTGTAAAGGCGATCGACGCCTCGCTGGTCGAGATGTATTCACCCGAATGGGCCGTGGTGCCGGAGGTCGACGACGCGCCGCCCGATACGGAATTGATTCCCGCACACGAACTGCCCGACCGCATCACCGGCCTTCGGCAGGAGATGATGGAAGCGGCGGAGCGGCTCGAGTACGAGCGCGCTGCCGAGCTGCGCGATCGGATCAAGCGTCTCGAGCGGCAGGTTTTCGGACTCGACCAGAAGCGCGAGGCCGCGGCGCCAGCGCAACCGCCTGGCTCGGCGCATCAGCACGCAGGCGATGCGGCGCGCGGGCGGGGCGAGCGTCAGAAGCCTAAAGACGCGAGCGAGAAGCCGCTATTGCCGCGCGGACGGGGCAGGGGGCGTGGCGCTCGCGCAGATGGCCCTGCCTCAACGCCGCGTCAGGGCAGTCTGAAGATTATCCCCGACCAGCCCAAGTAATCGAACAGGGCCCGGCGCAACGACCCGCGCCGACCTAATCTTATTTATCGAAGCCGGGGAACTTACTTGTCAAAGCCGGCCACTCGCGGCAGCTTGTCGCCCATCTCGATCCATGGCACGTGGTCGGGCCAATAGGCGTGGCGCAGCGTGGCGGGCGGATGTCCGGGCTCGGCGTCCGCCGGCAGACTGGCGCGTGGAATCACGATCACGTTGGGCATCGGGTCGACATCCATCGTGAGCGTCGAGCCGCAGTTCTTGCAGCGGTTGCGATGAATCTGTGCCGAGCTGCTGAAGGTCTGCAGGTCGCCGCCCTTGGTCCAGCGAAAGCCGGCGCGGGGAAAAATCGAGAAGGTGACGAACGCGGCTCCCTGCAACCGCCGGCAAATCGAACAGTGGCAATGATGGGTCTCCACCGCTGGTTCCGACAGCTCGAACTGGTTTTGTCCGCAAAAGCATGAACCATTGATCTTCTTGAAATCCGCCATGATGCGTTCCTCCCTGTTGAGGGCATCCCATCGCAGTTACATCAGATGGGTCAAGCGGTTTTTCGTCGACGCCTCTGGAATTTTCCTCCAATATCTTCGCCCGCGATCATCAGCGGTAAAGGGTATCTCTTCACCAACAGTTGCGTCACCGCTCTTTTCTTCTTTTGCTTTTTTCAAGGCCCTCGCCCGCGTGGTGCGCGGGAGAGGGTAGGGTGAGGGTACATTCGCGGCGCGCCTCTTCGCTCCGATCGCGCGCCGCGCTCCGTGTTTCCAAACCGACCGAGAGGGACTGAACCATCGTTGCATTTGGGTCATCCTGAGCGAGGCCTGCCGACGCGCAGGATCTCGCGCTGATCCTCAGCGCGTAATCCGCCATTGCTGGAGCGTAAGGCTGTAGACCAGCTCGACTCTTCGTTGGCCTTGGCGACCTAGACGATGATCACAATGTTTCGAGTGTCAGAGGCCTCAGATCGTCCGCGTTGGGCCAGACCACTTTACAGTTCGTTCTGAATCCAGCCAGACAAACAGTCGACCGCAGCCGCTAAGAGTCCAACGATACTTCATCGCGAACGAGACCATTGCGGATATCGAGCGCCAAGTAAGAGGCTCTTCAACTGACCAACGCCTCTTGAAGTTCAGCGCAGCGATAACCGAACCCATCGGCAGCCAAGCAACTCACATCCGTTTAAGCCCGAGACGCCGATCAGCCTTGAACGGCGAACAGGCAGAACAACCCCGCCCTCGGCACCACGTGTGGACGTAAGAGATCGATAAGCGAGTCGCCAGCTTCATTCGCATAATACGCAGATGCGTCCGCTTAACCTCGAACGACGTGGCGATATTTGGCCCTAGAACACGCTCTTTATAACGCCCCCATCAACTCGCAAAGCGGCTCCCGTCGTTGCCGACGCGAGCGGACTGGCGACGTAAGCCACCAAAGAAGCGACCTCCTGGGGCGAGGCAAATCGCTTGATGAGCGACGTTGGACGAACCTTCGCAAAGAACTCCTGCTCGAATTCGTCAAACGACTTTCCCTCGGACTTTGTAAGTGCGTCGACGAAGTCGACAACTCCACGAGATTTCGTTGGGCCCGGCAAAATACTGTTGACCGTGATGCCGGAGCCAGCGACCGCTTCGGCCAAGCCACGTGAGACGGCCAGTTGTGCGGTTTTTGTCATGCCGTAGTGGATCATTTCGGGTGGAATTTGGATCGCGCTTTCACTGGAGATGAATATGATACGACCCCAGTTGGCGCGCTTCATCGCGGGTAAGTAGAGGCGGGCAAGGCGCACTCCGCTGAGCACGTTGACCTCAAAGAATCTCACCCAGTCGTTATCTGGAATCTCTTCAAATGGCTTTGGCTCGAAGATGCCGAGATTGTTAACCAGGATTTCTACGCCAGGATGTTGTCGGGCGATTTCCTCCGCTGAAGCCGCTTTGCTGAGATCTCCCGCAAACCCTTGCACGGAACCGCCGGTCGTCGATTGAAGCCTTGTCACAACGTCATCGACGGATGCCTGTGAACGGCCATTGACAATCACTCGAGCACCTTCGCGCGCGAGGGTCGTGGCGATAGCCAGTCCGATGCCGGCTGTACTGCCGCTAACCAACGCGAGTTTGCCCTTCAGCTCAAGATCCATCGGATTTTCCTTTCAATAAAATAATGACCCGGGAGCAAACCGGCAACTCGCGCAGAGTGTGGCTTTGGGTTGTGTGCGGTTTTGAGTGGGAAACCGCTATCTCCGTGCGGTTACCGCTTGATTTCGAAAGAAGGGCCGACGTACACATTCGCCGAGTACATCCCGCCGCCGAACTGCGGATCGCCGAAGATGTCGCGTCCGGCCGTCAATCCGCCATCGACCACCATCGCCACGCCGGTTATCCATTCCGATTCGTCGCTGGCTAAAAACAGCGCCATGTTGGCGATGTCCTCGGGCAGGCCTGCGCGGCGCAGCGGATGCAATGGGCCGAGCAATTGGCCCGTCACCTCGCGGTCGGAGGTGAGAAAGTTGAAAATCGGCGTGTTGATTCCGCCCGGACAGATACAGTTGACGCGAATCTTGTCCTTGGCGACCTCGAGCGCGACCGAGCGCGTGAGATTGACCACGCCCGCTTTGGCCGCGCTGTAAGCGTGCGGGCCGTAACCGCCCGCCAGTCCCGCCACCGACGCGGTCGAGATGATTGATCCGCCGCCGACCTTGCGCATCTCGGCCACCGAATGCTTGATCCCCAGGAACACGCCGCGCGTCAGCACCGCGAAAGTGCGATCCCAGTCCTCGACGCTGGTCTGCTCGATCGAGCCGAGCGCGCCCGGCAGCCCGGCGTTGTTGAAGGTGATATCGAGGCGGCCGAATTCCTTGACCGCGCGATCGACCATCGCCTTGACCCCGGCCTCGCTGGTGACGTCGGTCTTCTGGAACACCGCGCGGCCGCCGTTTTCCTTGCACTCGCGCACCGCCGCCGCGCCGCCGTCCTCGTTGAGGTCGGCAATCACAACCGCCGCGCCTTCGCCCGCGAAACGTATCGCCGTCGCCCGGCCCATCCCGCTCGCCGCGCCGGTTATCACCGCAACTTTGCCGTCTAGCCTGGCCATCGTAAAAAGCCCTCCTGGTTTGCCGTCTGCCCGCTGCAAATCGCGGCGGGTCCCAGTAAGTCCGGAGCCGTCATGATGGTATAATTGAGGCGTCATGTCGAAGGCGCGTAGAGGAGACCGGCGCTCGGCCGCCGCGATGGTGCGTGCGGCGGAGGGCCTGCATGTGAGGCCCTCCGCCGCAAATATCGACGCGAGCCGTATCGACGGCGACGCCGTCGATACGGCGCCTGGCGCGCCGGCTTCGAACGAAGCCGGGGCGCCAGAGCGCGCCGTGTCCGCAGCGCCGGACGCGCCGCATCGCGCGTCCGACGCTGACGCCACGCGCGATCGCCCTGCCAGCGATCCCGACGCCGGCGCGCAGGGCAACTTGCCGTTGCCCGCGGAGCGCCGGCGCTGGAATTCGCTGGTGAGCTATCCGGGCGACGCGGACGCAGCCGCGGGCGGCGACGCGCAGGGCGCGCCGCCGCCGCGGCTGCGCAGGATGCGCAAGAGGCGCAAGCATCCGGAAGATGCGGCATCCGCCGGCACGCCGGCGGATGCCGATGCGGGGGCGGCGTCGTCGGCGGCGCGTCGCGCCGCCGACGACGCCGCGCTCGAGCGCAAGCTCGACGCCGTGCCCGCGGAGCCCGGCGTCTATCTGCTGCGCGAGCGCGCCGGCGCAAAGGGTGTTGGTAAAGTCCTGTATGTAGGGAAAGCCAAGTCTTTGCGCTCGCGCGTGCGCGCCTACTTCCGCGAAAGCGGCGACACCCGCTTCCAGGTCCGTTTCCTGATGAAGCGCGTCGGCGACTTCGACGTGCTGGTCGCGCGCAGCGAGAAAGAGGCGCTGATCCTCGAAAACAACCTGATCAAACAGTACCGGCCGCGCTACAACATCAGGCTCAAGGACGACAAGTCGTACTTAAGCGCCAAGATGACCAACCATCCGTGGCCCCGCATCATGGTCACGCGCAAAATCGTGCGCGACGGCGGCAAGTACTTCGGCCCCTTCGGCTCGGCCGACGGCTTGCGCGAGACGATCGACGTCATCCGCAAGGTCTTTCCGCTGCGCACCTGTTCGGACGCGGTCTTCCGCAACCGCTCGCGCCCGTGTATCGAGTACCAGATCAAGCGATGCCTCGGGCCGTGCTGCCTGCCGGTTGATCGCGCCGAATATGAGAACCATCTGCACGCGGCGCAGATGCTGCTCGAGGGGCGCAACCTCGAAGTGCTCAAGGAGTTGCGCGAGCGGATGCGCGGCCATGCCGAGCGAATGGAATTCGAGGAGGCGGCACGCTTGCGCGACCAGGTGCGCGCGATAGAAAAAACCGTCGAGCGCCAGACCGTGCTTCATCACTGGGGCATCGACCAGGACGTCTTCGGGCTGTATCGCGAGGGCGGCTTTATCGAGGCGATCGTCCTGATGGTGCGCGGCGGCAAGCTCACCAACACCCAGGGATGGAGCTTCCACGACCTCGAATTCGCCGACGAGGACATCCTCGCCGACCTGCTCACGCAATTCTATTCGGGCGCGCGGATCGCGCCGGACGAGGTGATCGTGCCGGTCGCGTTGGAGGATGCCGACGTGCGGGCCGAGTTGCTGACCGAGCGGCGCGGGAAAAAGGTCGAGTTCCTGGTGCCGCAGCGCGGCGAAAAACTGCGGCTGCTCGAGATGGCGATGGACAATGCGCGCCAGAGCTTCGCCGCGCGCCGCGACAACGAGAACACGCGCGAGCGGATGCTCGAAGAACTGCGCACGCGGCTCCATCTGCGCAACACCCCCAAGCGCATCGAGTGCTACGACATCTCCAATTTGCAGGGCTCGATGGTGGTCGGATCGCAGGCGACCTTCGACGAGGGCGAGCCGCGCAAGGACCTCTATCGCCGCTACCGCATCCGCACCGTCGAGGGACAGGACGACTTCGCCAGCATGTACGAAGTGCTGAGCCGGCGTCTCAAGCGTGCGACCGCCGAGAAGGAATATCCCGACCTTTGGGTCATCGATGGGGGCAAGGGGCAACTTAATGTAGCGCTTGAAGTATTGCGCGAGTTCAAGCTGCTCGATCAGATCGACGTAATCTCGCTCGCCAAGCAGCACGTGCTCAACGATCCGCGCGAGCGCGCGGTGGTCAAGTCCGAAGAACGGGTCTTCCTGCCCAATCGCAAGGACCCGATCGTGCTGCCGAAGAATTCGACCGCACTGTTCCTGCTGGTGCGCATCCGCGACGAGGCCCATCGTTTTGCGATCACCTACAATCGCGAGTTGCGCCGGCGCTCGCGGCTGCGCTCCGTGCTCGACGATATCGAGGGTATCGGGCCAGTGCGGCGGCGCGCGCTGCTCCGCCATTTCGGCAGCCTCAAGCGGATTCGCGCGGCGAGCACCGACGAGATCGCGGTGGTGAAGGGGATGAACCGCGAGTTGGCGGCCGAGGTGCGGCGCTACCTCGACACGATGGGCGCGATGCTCGAGGAGCAGGAGCGCGCCGAGGCGGCCGAGGAAGCCGCCGCAATTGCCGCGGCCGATAGCGCCGCGGACGACGGCGGCCAGATGGAACTCTCGGGCATCGCGGAGGCTACCAGCGGTCCTCGGGATGTCGATTAAGATGGCAGGATTGCGGGAGGTGTTGCTGGACGATGGGCTTCAGGAGCCGAGGGCAACGTCGATCGGCCGCTCTTTGAGAGCGCTCACCTTGAGCACCGAAAAGCCGATAACGTTCCCTTCAGCATCGACCTTTTCCATCACCTGATCGTTGGCAGTTTCTCGGAAGTGCCTTCCTTGCGCTCGAAAACCACCTCGAGATAATCGCCTTCGGCGTCGTACCAGACCTTTACGAATTTGCGTCCCATAGCATGAGTCCCTTCTTAGGCTTGTCGGTCAGGTAAGCGGTCAAGACAAAGCCATCGCTGCCGGTTACCTTCACGGCTACACACACAAACTTATCCCCTACTCGCGTCGCTGAATAGAAGCGGTAATATAAGCGCGCTACATGAGCTCCGATTTCTCCGATACCCCTTGAACTACCGCGTCTGTTTGATCGCCACTGCCTTGGCGGTGCGACTCGCCGACTGGATGCGCGAGGTCAGAAATAACCGCAGACGAGTCGCGACTGGTGCGAATTATCCCGTTCGCGAGGCGCATCGCCTTTGCCATCCGCATCACAATGAATTGTGGAACTGGTCCATGAGACCCGCAGCGGCCGGATAGGCGCGATGGCGGCCGTCAGCAACGCTCCGCTAGCGGCCGCGGCCGCCGCCACCGCGCCAAACCCCGTGCGCGGCCGCGCGCCGTCGGCAACGCTCGCCCCTTCGCGCGCGCCACCGGCGTATGCACCTCTCTCACTTGGCTCCCTTCTCGAAATCGCACCGATCTACCTGATCGCGATTGCGATCCTCGCCGGCGACGCGCTCGGCGTGAGCCTCTTTGCCGTGCCGATGTGGCTGGCCGCGATGCTCGCTATTGTGGCCGCCGCACTTTTCATGCGGCGCACGACGTACGCGGCGACCGCCGTAGCGATGGTTGCGATTGCCGCGGCGGTGTCGATAGCGGCGCGCGATTCCGTCGCGCCGCATTACTCAGCGCATAGCGTCCGCAATTTTCCCGACGGCGCGGCGCTCACGCTCGAAGGGCGAATCAACCGCGCCTCGCAACAGTACCCTGACCGCGAGTACGTATTCGTCGACCTCGAACACGCCGGCGCGTCCGCATCCAGACTTCAGGCTTCAAGCGGCACGGTTCGCTTGACGGTTGTGGGCGCGCCCGCGCCGGTTCGCGTCGGCGACGAGGTGCGGGTCGCAGGCGCGCTGCGCTTTGCGCGCAACTTCGGCAATCCCGGCGAGTTCGACTACGCTGGATACCTCGCGCGCCAGGGAATTGCCGCGACGATGGTGCTGAACGCGAGCAGCCGCGGGCGGCTTGCGGTAATCGGTTACCGCCGCGAGTTTCCGGCCTCGCAAATCGCCGCGATGCGCGCGCGGATCGGCGGCTTTATCGACGCCAACCTCGCCGGCGAAGAACGCGCGGAGATGCGCGCACTGGTGATCGGCGACCGCGGCGGTATCGGCGAGGCCCTACGCCAACGGTTCGCGCTCACCGGACTCGCCCATGTGCTGGTCATCTCCGGGCTTCATCTGGGATTCGTCGCGGCCGCCGCATTTGCCCTCGTGCGCCTGCTGATGATGCTGTTCCCCGCGCTGACGGCGCGTGGCTACGCCAACAAGGCGGCGGCGCTTGCCGCGGCGCTCGCCGCGAGCGCGTACGCCACAATCGCGATGCCTCACGTCTCGACCGCGCGGGCGCTGGTGATGGTGCTCGCGTACACGTTGGCGGTTATCGCCGACCGCGCGCGCGCGTTGCTGGCGAGCCTGGCGTTGGCGGCGATCGTGATTTGCCTGGCGCTGCCCGGCTCGACCGCGGATATCGGTTTCCAGCTCTCGTTCGCCTCGGTGCTCGCGATCGTGCTCGGGATGCGCCGTTTCGCGCCGTGGTGGCGGCGGCGATTTGGAGTATACGACCCGGCGGAGCATACGCCCCGGCGAATATCGCGCGCCGCGGCGGCGATCGCGGGCTACGCCGCCGTCTCGTTCTGGGCGCTCGTCGGCGTTGCGCCGCTGACCGCTTATCACTTCAACCAGTTCTCGGCGGTAGGCGTGATCGCCAATTCAGTAGTCGTGCCGATCATGGCTGTCGGCGGAGTAATCGTTGGATTGATTGCGTGCGCGGTCGGAATGATCGCGCCGGCGCTCGGCGCACCGCTGTTGATCGTCGCCGGATGGTCGCTCGCGGTGGGAACGTGGCTTGCTGGATGGTTCGTGCGATGGCCTGCCGCCTATTTCAGAGTTTTCACCCCGACCCCGCTGGAGATCGTGGTCGTCTACGGACTCCTGCTCCTGTGGCTGACGAGGCCAATCGAGCGCTCCACGATGAGTCCGCTGCCGCAGCACTCCGCGCCATCGTTTTTCCGATGGCGCCGCGTGGGTTGCGCAATTTTGATCGTGATGCTGGCCGCGGATGCCGGATGGTGGGCGCACGATCGATGGTTCGTGCCGGGCTTGCGCGTCACGTTTCTCTCAGTGGGCGAGGGCGACGCGGCAATAGTGCGCTTCGCGGGCGGGCGCGTGATGTTGATCGACGCGGGCGGCGCGTGGCCCGGCGGTTTCGATTTCGGCGAGCGCGTGGTCGCGCGTTATCTCTGGGCCCGGAAGATCATGCGCGTCGATTATCTGGTCGTGAGCCATCCCGACCTCGACCATTTCGGCGGGATGGCTTTCGTGGCGCGCAATTTCTCGCCGCGCGAGTTCTGGGTGACCAGCGCGCTCAAGCCCGAGCCGATGTACACGGCGCTCATGGCTGAGGTTGCCGCGGAAAAAATTCCACTGCGGGTGGTCGACTCGTCGATGCGAGCGTTGATGCTGGGCGGCGCGTGGGTGCGATGCCTCGGTCCCGCGCCGGACGAGGCCGCGACCCGAGACAACAATCTTTCGATGGTGCTGCGAATCGCTCAAGGCTCGCAAAGCGTGATGTTCACGGGCGATATCGAGGCCGCGGGCGAGCGGGCGCTGCTCACTCGCACGCCGGCGGCGGCGCTCGCGGCGACGGTGCTCAAGGCGCCGCATCACGGCAGCCGCACGTCGTCCTCAAGCGCGTTCGTTGCCGCGGTGCGGCCGCAGGTCGTCGTGCTCTCGCTCGGGTATCGCAACCCGTTCGGCTTTCCGGCGCCCGAGGTCGTCGAGCGTTACATAGCGGCGGGCGCTCGCGTGTTCAGAACCGACCGCAGCGGCGCGGTAAGCGTGGACTTCAGCCGAGCTCGCGCCGAACCTCGAATAGTGGTGCGCGCGTACAACTCCAAGGCGCAGTAGCCGCGCGAGCTCAGGGTTGACGCTTCGCTGCCGGCTGTGGGAATGTTTGATGTTACGGCTGGAGAGGGGTGAATCACTGCCTCCCACGTATTTTTGTCGGCAGAGTCGTGGCGTCGAGAGCGCCGCCGACTGGGTGCGAATATGGAATTCTGGAGGCATCGTAATGGCTGAGCAGGCTCAAGCGGTCGATAGCGGTCCGCGTCCGATCGTTCCCTTTCTCAAGCTCCAACCCAAACCGCACCTGATGGGCTCGAAGTGCGGGACCTGCGGTTCGGTCTTTATCGACACTACCCGCATCGCCTGCTCCAAGTGCGGCGCGACCGAGGGCTTCAAGCCGATCGAGCTCTCCGACAAGGGCAAAGTCTACGTCTTCTCGGTCGTGCATCAGTCGTTCCCCGGCATCAAGACACCCTACATCACGGCGATCGTCGACCTGCCCGAGGGTGTGAGCGTACGCAGCAACATAGTCGACGTCGACCCCGAAGACGCGCAGAAGAATCCCAAACAGATGTTCGACATGCCGGTCGAGATGGTCACTAACGTGGTGGCCAAGGATCGCGAGGGCCATGAAGTGGTGGCGTTCGCCTTCAAGCCGAGCAAGAAATAGAGCTATAATTTAGAAACATCCGTGGATGCATCGGGGCGGAGCGCGTCACGCGCGGCCCCATCGCCGGCTGGCCCGGCAGGAGGATCCGAGATGCAAAACGTTTACGTACTGGGAACCGGAATGATCAAGTTCGGCCGCTATCCGACCAAGACCGTGCCCGAGCTTGGCGGCGAGGCCGCGATCCTCGCGCTCAAGGACGCCGGCGTCGGTATCAAGGACGTCGAGATGTTCGCGTGCGGCAACCTCTACCAGTCCAACGCGATGGTCGGGCAGCGTATCCTGCAGCAAATTGGCCAGACCGGAATCCCGGTGGTCAACGTCGCCAACGCCTGCGCCACCGGCTCGACTGCGTTTCGCGAGGCCTTCATGGCGGTCGCCTCGGGGATGTACGACGTCGCGATGGCGGTCGGGGTCGAGCAGATGGGCAAGCAGGGATTGCTCGGCGGTGGCGGCGGCGGGAGCGATCCAGCGTACAGCGCCGAGGGGCGGCTCGGCTCGGGCCTGATGCCGGCGGTGTTCGGACAGGCCGGGATCGAGCACATGCGCAAGTACGGCACCAAGATGGAGCACTTCGCGAAGATCTCAGTGAAGTCCCATCAGCACGCCACCAAGAATCCGTTCTCGCAGTATCGCAACGAGGTCACGCTCGAGGACGTGCTCAACGCGCGCATGATTTCGTATCCGAATACGCTCTACATGTGCTGCCCGACCGGCGACGGCGCGGCGGCGGCGATCCTGGTCTCCGAGAACAAGCTCAAGCAGCTCGCCGCCGGGCGCAAGCGTCCGCGCGTCGCGGCCTCCGTGTTGACCTCCGATCCGTGGACCGACCGCACCGCGGCGCTGCCCGACGTGAGCACGCTGACACGGCGCGCCTCCAAGCAGGCCTACGAGAAGGCGGGCATCGGCCCCAAGGACATCGCGCTGACCGAGTTGCATGACTGCTTCGCCACCGCGGAGCTGGTTCACTACGAAAACCTGGGCCTGTGCGGCGACGGCGAAGCCGGCGCGTTTATCGATTCGGGCGGCGGCAAGCATCCGGGGCTCGGCGGCCACGACCCCGTGAACGTCTCTGGCGGCCTGCTCAGCAAGGGTCATCCGCTGGGTGCAACCGGCGTCGCCAACATCTGCGAGGTCGTGTGGCATCTCACTCAGGACGATCGCGCCAAGGACCGCCTGGTGCCCAACGCCAAGGTCGGACAGGCACATGTTATCGGGCTCGGCTCGGCCTGCACGATACACGTGCTGACGATCTGACTTCTTCCTAGTGGGACGGCCGCCGCTCAAGCGGCCGCTACCTTTCGCTGATAGTATAAAGGGCCGCCCGCGGGGCGGCCCTTTTTCTCGTCCGCCCGCGCGGATAGATTTATGGATTCTCTGGTGACGCGCGCCGCCAATGCGGCGCACATTTAACGGTTCAACCGCTTGGCTCACTGTGCAACTGACACGGCTTAGAGGATTCCAGGACACGATGGGCGCGCAGGCGCGCAGCCTCGCCGCGGTCGAGGACTGCGCGCGCAAGGTGGTCGAGCGCCACAACGTCGGCGAAATCCGTATCCCGGTTCTCGAACGGCTCGAACTCTTTCAGCACTCCAGCGGCGAGACCTCCGACGTGGTCGAAAAACAGATGTACGCCTTCGTCGACCGCGACGAGGCCGAGACCACGCTGGCGCTCAGGCCCGAGGGCACGCCCGGCGTGGTGCGCGCGTATATCGAGGCCGGGATGGACCGCAGCGATCCCGAGCAGCGTTTCTACTACGTCGGTCCGATGTTCCGGCGCGAGCGTCCGCAGAAGGGCCGCTTTCGCCAGTTCTCGCAGTTCGGGGTGGAGATTTTCGGCCGCGCCGACGCCGCCACCGACGCCGAGCTGATGGTGATGCTTGACGAGTTGCGCCGCGAGCTGGGGCTGGAGCTGAATTTCGAGATCAATTCGCTGGGTGACGCCGAGTGCCGCCCGCGTTTTCGCCAGGCGGTGCTGGAATACGGCCGCGCCCATTTCTCCGAGCTGTGCGAGGATTGCCGTAATCGCCTCGAGCGCAATCCGCTGCGCCTGCTTGACTGCAAAATCGACGTGAAGCTGGCCGAAGCCGCGCCGAAGAGCGAGGATTTTCTCTGCGACAACTGCCGCGCGCATTTCGCGACGGTGCGCGAGCTGTTGACGGACGCCGGCGTGCCGCACGCAGTCAATCCGCGGCTGGTGCGCGGCCTGGATTACTATACGCGCACCACCTTCGAGGTTATCTCGACCGCGGTCGGCGCGCAGAGCGCGGTCGCGGCGGGCGGCCGCTACGACGGCTTGGTGGAGGCGCTGGGCGGCGCGGCGGTCGCAGGGACCGGCTTCGCGATCGGCGTCGATCGGCTCGCGCTGGCGCTGGACGCGGCCCGATTCGATTCACGCGCTGACGCGGCGCTGGCCGCCCTGGGCGACGCTGCGATGCGCCGCGGCATGGCGCTCGCGGCCAAGATGCGCGCGGCGGGCCTGCGCGTCGAGCTGCTCTCGCCCGGGCGCGGGCTGAAGGCGTTGCTGCGCCGCGCCGACAAGATCGGCGCGCGCTACGCGGTCATTATCGGCGACAACGAGCTCGCGCGCGGGAGCGCCATGCTGCGCGATTTGAAGACCAGCACGCAAAGCGAGGTCGCGCAAAACAATCTGATCGCCGCAATCTCGGGCGGCCGCACTTCGTGACTATTCCGTAGCCCGCCCGGCGCAGGTATTCTTCCACGGACGTAATTCGACGTAATTCGATGACTGCCCCGCACGAATATTCACCACTGCCCCCCTGGCCGCGCACGGACTATTGCGGCGCCTTGCGCGCCGGCGACGCCGGGCGCGAGGTCGCGCTCTGGGGATGGGTTGCTTCGCGCCGCGACCACGGCGGACTCATCTTTATCGATCTGCGCGACCGCGAGGGCATCGTGCAGCTGGTTTTCAATCCCGCCGAGGCTCCCGCAGCGCACGAAATCGCGGGGCGCGCCCGCTCCGAGTACTACCTGGCTGCGCGCGGCAAGGTGGTGATGCGTTCCGAGGGTACGGTCAACGCGGAGCTTCCGACCGGCGCAGTCGAAGTCGCGGTGACCGAGGCGCACATCCTCAACATCTCGCAGCCGCCGCCGTTTCCGATCGACGCCGACGCCACTGCCGAAGACGTGCGCCTGCGCTATCGCTATATCGATCTGCGCCGCCCAGCGATGCAGCGCAATCTGCGCCGGCGCGCGCTGGCGGTGCAGGCGACGCGCTCATTTCTCGATAGCACCGGCTTCGTCGAAATCGAAACGCCGATCCTGTGGCGCGCAACGCCCGAAGGCGCGCGCGACTACCTGGTGCCGAGCCGCGTCAACCCGGGACGCTTCTATGCGCTGCCGCAATCGCCCCAGCTTTTGAAGCAGCTCCTGATGGTAAGCGGCTTCGACCGCTACTATCAGATCGCGCGATGCTTTCGCGACGAGGACCTGCGCGCCAACCGGCAGCCCGAGTTCAGCCAGATCGATATCGAGATGACCTGCCCGCGGATCGACGACGTGGTGGCGACCGGCGAGGGCATGATGGCGGAGATTTACCGCCGCGTGCTCGGGGTCGAGTTGAAGCTGCCGTTTTTGCGCTTGCCGTACGCCGAGGCGATGGAACGTTTCGGCGTCGACAAGCCGGACATGCGCTTCGCGATGGAACTTAAGAACCTGAGCGCCGCGTTTGCCGGCACGCAGTTCAAGGTTTTTGCCGAAGTGCTCGCGCGCGGCGAGAGTATCTACGGAATCGTGCTGCCCGCGGCGAATCAGTTGAGCCGCCGCGAGCTTGACGAGATGACCGAGGGCGTGCGCACTCGCTACGGCCTCGGCCTTGCCTACGCCAAGATCGCGAGCGACGGATGGCAGGGGCCGATCGCGCGCCATCTGGGCGACGCCGAGCGGACGCGCGCCGCCGAAGCGGCTGCGCTAGAGGCGGGCGACACCTTGCTGATGGTCGCGGGCGCGGCCGCGCGCGTACGTCCGATCTTGGGCGATTTGCGCCTTCAGCTTGGCAGCAAGTTCAAACTGCGCGAGACGAACGAGTTGAAATTTCTCTGGGTGGTCGAATTTCCGCTGCTCGAGTACAACGAGGAGGAGAAGCGGATGGTCGCGGTGAACCATCCATTTACCGCGCCGCATCCTGATGACCTCGGCTTGCTCGGGACTGAACCGCTGAAGGCCCGCGCGCTCGCTTACGACATGGTGCTCAACGGCGAGGAGTTGGGCGGCGGATCGATACGTATCCATAATCCCGAGCTTCAGCTTAAGGTGTTCGAGCTGCTCGGCTTTCCGCGAGACGAAGCGATGCGCAAGTTTGGCTTTCTGATCGAAGCGCTCGGCTATGGCGCGCCGCCGCACGGCGGAATCGCGTTCGGCGTGGAGCGGATCTCGATGCTGCTGTGCGGCACCGACTCGTTGCGCGACGTAATGGCGTTTCCCAAAACGCAGAAGGCGGTCGACCCGATGAGCGGGGCACCCTCCGAGGTCGACCCGCGTCAACTGCGCGAACTTTCAATCAAGGTGACATCGTGAGAATTCGCTTGCCGGCCGCGTATGCGCTGGCGCTCGGCCTGGCGCTCATCGCGCCCGGATGCGGCAGCAGCAATATCTCGCCCAAGCAGATGTGGTCCGGCACGGTCGAGGCGCTGCCGGTGGTCGGAAAGGACCCGTCGCTCGAGCTGCATTCGGTGCGCGCTATCCGCACGATCAAAGTGCATCGCGTCGCCGTGATGCCGATTATCGATCATCCCAACGCTACGGGTGAGCCGATTGAGGACGGCGCGGCCGAATCGATCACTGCTGACGCCTGGGGCCGCATGATGCTGGTCTCGGGATGGGAAGTGGTGGCCGAATCCGACGTGCGCGGCGTGATGCAGCAGATGCCGCCGACTACGCTGGCCAACATGCAGGACAACGCGATGAAGCTCGGCCGCCAGGTCTCCGCCGACGCCGTGCTCTATGGCACCGTGACCCGCTACCAGGAACGCGTGGGCAGTGACTACGCCGCCAAGAGCCCGGCCGCGGTCGCGTTCGCGCTCCATTTGATCGACATTCACAACGGAGTCGTGCTGTGGACCGCGCGCTACGCTCGCCAGCAGGAGGCGCTGACCCAGAACATTTTCAACGTGGGCAACTTCCTGGCTAATCGCGGACGCTGGGTGCGCGCGCACGACCTCGCCGAGCGCGGGATCGACGAAGCGCTCGACGATCTCAAATCCAAGCTCGGCTACACGCTGCCGGTGTCACCGCAACCGATGGCGCCCACCATGAACGCGGATTGATGAACGCGGACTAAGGCTTCACAACTCAGTCCCACGGCGAGCGCGGCTTCATGCGCAGCGCGGCAGCCACCGCCGGATGAACGACGTGGCCGCCGTAGGTGTTAACCCCGTTGCGCAGCGCCGCGTTGCGCGCCCCCGCCTCGAGCACGCCAAGGTCGGCGAGCTCCAACGCGTAAGTCAGCGTCGCGTTGGTCAACGCGTAGGTCGAGGTATGCGGCACGATCGCCGGCATATTGGTCACGCAGTAGTGAACCACGCCCTGGGCGATATAGATCGGACTGCCGATGGCTGGTCGGACGCGAGGTCTCGGACAATCCGCCCTGGTCGATCGACAGGTCGACCAGTGCCGCCCCGCGCTTCATCCGCGCGACCATCGCGCGCGTCAGCAACCGCGGCGTGCGCGCGCCGGCCAGCAGCACCGTCCCGATCACGAGGTCGGCGTTCAGCACTTCTTCCTCCAGCGTCGCCCGATTCGACATCAACGTCGTCACGCGCCCGCCCAGCAAATCGCCAAGGTAGCGCAGGCGGGTCGGATTGACGTCGAGGATCGTAACCTCGGCTCCGACTCCGGCGGCGACCCGCGCCGCGTTGGCGCCCGCGATTCCACCGCCCAGCACCGCCACGCGGCCCGGCCGCACGCCCGAGGCTCCGCTCACCAGCACGCCGCATCCGCCGTTTTGCGCCTCCATGCACCATCCGCCGACCTGCACCGCGAGCCGCCCGGCCACTTCGCTCATCGGGGCGAGCAGCGGCAGGCTCTGGTCCTCGAGCTGCACGGTCTCGTAGCCGAGCGCGGCAGTGCCGCTACGCACGAGCTCGCGCGCGAGCGCCGGCTCGGCGGCCAGATGGAGATAGGTGAAGAGAATCAGGCCGCTCCGCAGGAAGCGGAATTCGGAGCGCTGCGGCTCCTTGACCTTGAGCACCATCCCCGCGCGCGTCCACACCGCGGCGGCCGACCGCAAGACCTGCGCGCCGGCGGCGCGATACTCGGCGTCGCTGAAGCCGCTGCCGGCTCCGGCCCCGCTTTGCACCAGCACGCGATGGTTGTGACTGCGAAAGGCGGCGGCGCCGGCCGGCGTCAGCGCGACGCGCCGCTCGTCAGGCTTTATCTCGGTGGGCACTCCGACGATCATGTTGAACCAATCCTTTCAGCCGTGCGCTTTCGAGCAGGTTTTCCAAGCCGCATCTTTGATGCCGCGACCGCGCGTGCATCACATAAAACTTCGAATGGCATCCCGCAGGAACTTGACAAGCGGATTTCCGCCGGGCGTGATGAAAGTACGTGGACGTGAGAGCCACACCGCCTCATCGCGGCGCCGGCGCGCCCAAGGCGGGTTTCACGGGGGTGTACATGGAAGTTCCGCCGGGCCTCAAATACTCGAAGGAACATGAATGGGTCGCTGCCGAAGAATCGGTTGCGACGATAGGTATCACCGACCATGCGCAGGACCAACTCGGGGAAATCGTTTACCTTGAGCTGCCGGCGGTCGGCGAAAAGATCAGCAAGGATGATCCCTTCGGAGTGGTCGAATCAGTCAAGGCCGTCTCCGACATCTACGCGCCTGTCAGCGGCACCGTGGTCGAGGTCAACGAGGGCCTGCCCGAAAGCCCGGAGGTCATCAATGAAGACCCGTATGGCGACGGCTGGCTGATCAAGGTTCGGATAAGTGACCTCAGTGAGCTGGAAGATCTGATGGACGGCGAAGAATACGATGAGATGGTCGCCAAGGAAAAAGAATAAGGCGTCAGCCGCCCTCGTGCATTAACCACCCTCGGGGCATTAACCACCCTCGGGGGTGGACGGCGCGGGCGCGGCGGCCGGCTCGGCGCGGACGACTCGCAGTTGGAAGTGGCCGGCTCCCGCGGGCGGCGCAACAAACACGATCACGAACGGCGCGCTCGCCTGCGGCGCAAGAGTAAAGCTCCTGGGCGCGTCCAGCTTCTCGAAAAACTCGATCTCATGCGGCGTCATCTCGCCGATCATCTTCGGCGACAGGCTGTTGCCACAGTAGACCGCCTGGCTGCGCAGCGGTTCCGGGTTGGACGCGGTCAGCGCGGCCTCGATCTGCACGGCGCCGAGCGGCGCCGAGGTCAGGTTCTGCACCGTCCCCGTGATGACCAACGCGGCCTGGTTGCCCTTGAGCTTTGCGTATTGCGCCTGCACCTGGCCCAGCGCCACACGTTGCGCGGCCGAAATCGGCGGCTCCAGGCCCTCACCGACGATCGGCAGGGCGCTTAGCAGTCCGGCGCTCGCGATCGGCGCGCTCTGTATCACTATCGTCAGGATGCCGAAGCCCAGCACCACCATCGCGAACAGGCCGATAAAATAGCCGGCCGAGTGAAGCTTGTACGACCGGCCGCGCAGTTCCTCCTCCAGCCTGCGCGCCTGCGCGCTGACTTCCTCGGGACGGATGCGATCGAAATCCTCATCCGCGTCGCGGTCCGCGAGCCGACCCCGAACCGGATTGCGCGCAAAAGTCCGGTCCAGGCCCGCATCGCCCACTAGATCGTCGTCGATGTCGGAAATGCGGATACGGCTCTTCGCGCGGGGCGGCGGCGGAGGGGGAATGTCAGTATCACCGACCTCCCATTTTTCCTCCGCATAGCGACGCGAAGCTGAACCGGCGGTCGAATCGCGAGCCGAATCGGACGACGGTGGTTCGTCGTTGAAATCGAAGGCGAGATTTCCCCCCGACTTGTCATCCTCTTCGGCGGCGATTCTGAAGCGGCGCTGGAGCAGCTCCCTGGTGTCATGCCGGTCTGGCGGAGTCGGTTCGGCTTGCGTCTGCACCTCAGCGCTGGGCGGCGGCTCGGCGATGCGCGATGGCTCGGCGGCAGGCGGCGGCGGTGGCGGCGCCGTGGGCGCCGCCACCGCTGGCGGCTCCGAGGCCGCGCGACGGCCGGCTCCGCCGGCCTGTCGCGGCCTCGGAACCGATGCTTGCGCAGCCGCAGGCGCCACCGCGCTAGCGGCGGGCGGCGCCTGTGGCTGCGGAGTCGGCTCTTCGCCGGCCGACGCGGATGTGCGCTTCGCGCCCGCATCCGTGTCGGCGCGGGGGGGCGGCGCCTCCGCCGCGTCGGCGGAGGCGCGCGGCGCGGATTTCGCCGCCGCGCCCGCGCGAGCGCCTTCAGCGCTCGCGCGCCGCGGCGACGACTTCTGGCGCGGCTCGGCGCTGAAGACGTGCCCGCAGCGCGAGCATTTGAACGTCGGCGTATCCTCAGGCAGAATCCGTTCGTCGATTCGATAGCGGGTCTGACAGCTTGTGCACTGGATCTCGATCATCGCCTCCGCACCTCTTTTTCTTCGCAATTACGCTAACACAAGGCCTCACGTGAGGCATCTCCGCGTCGCGCGTTTGACGGACGCGTTGGCAGAAGCGCGATGCGCGTAGGGTTAATCGCGCGGCGCTTCGACCCCTCCGGCGGCGGCACCGAGCGCGACCTTATTGTCACCGCACAATGTCTCGCCGAAGCGGGACACGACGTAACCGTCTATACCTCCGAGGCGCGTGGCACGGCGCGGCCGTTGCCCGTGGTCCAGGTCGGCTCGCGATGGCCGATCTCGACACTGCAATTGATGCGCTTTGCCTGGGAGGCGCCGGCACAGGCACGGCGCGAGGGCGCCGAATTGGTGCTGAGTTTTGCGCGCGCGGTAGGCGCGGATATCCTGCGCTCTGGCGGCGGGGCGCATAGCGCGTATTTAAGGGCGGCGCGGCGATGGCGCGGGGAGTGGGCGGCGGCCGCGATGCGTCTCCGGCCGTATCATCGCGCGCAAATGATAATCGAGCGCGCCGCCTTCAAATCACAGAGTCTGCGCCGGGCGATCGCGGTTTCGAACCTGGTGCGCACGCAGCTAATCGAGGAGTTCGGACTGGACCCGGCGAAAGCTGTGACCCTTTACAACGGGGTCGATCTCGAACGCTTCCATCCCTCAAGCCCGGCTGAGCGCGAGCGCTTTCGGCAGATGTTCGAACTCGAGACCGGCGCCCCGGTGGTCGCGTTCGTGGGCAACGGCTTCGCGCGCAAAGGGCTCGGACCGTTGCTCGAAGCGTGGCCTGCGATCAAATCGAATCCCTATCTGCTGGTCGCCGGCACCGACCGCTCCGCGCTCCGCTATATCCGGCTCGCTCATCGGCTTGGAATCGGCTCGCGCGTGCGGTTCCTGGGCGCGACAGGTCAAATCGAGCAACTCTTTCTCGCCGTCGACGCGTTCGCGATGCCCTCGTTCTTCGAGCCGTTCGGCAATGTCGTGATGGAAGCGATGGCGGCCGGGTTGGGCGTGCTGGTCAGCGCGCAATCCGGTGTCGCCGAATTGCTGCCGGCCGCGATGCGTCCGTTCGTCGTGAAAGATCCGGCCAACTCCGCCGAGATTGCCGAGCGCCTCACGGCGTTGTTGCAGACCAACCATCAATCCGGGGCGGTCGTGCGCGCTGCCGCCGAGGCCCATCCGTGGAGCGGCTACTCCACCGGACTGCGCGAGATAGTCGAGTCATTTAAAAGCTAGTCGTAAAAGCTATCCGCGGCCGCAAGAGCGCAACCCGCAAAAACGAAATCCATTGGAGCGCAATCCGTCGAGCATCCCCTGCGCGACCGCGAGGCGCCGCTCCTCGCGCGCCAGGCGCTGCGGCCCGGCGCCCGCGAGCCGCGCGGTCCACACTCTCAGCGCCGCTATCAAGTTGTTCACGATCACAGGGAGCGTGCGATGCGATTCGTGGATCATCCGGCATCGTCCGCGCTCGCGCGCGATGCGGAGGCTGCGGGCGCGGTCGGCGCGCGCCGGGTCCACGTCGTGATAGACCAGCGCGCGCGGCGCGTAACCGATCCTGAAGCCGGCGCGGACGAGGCGCGCCGACATCTCGGTCTCCTCTTCATGGCCGGCCGCTCCCGGCCCCAGGCGTTCGTCGAAAAGGCCTACGCCCGCAAGCGCGGACGCGCGAAAAGCCATGTTCGCGCCCAGCACTCCGCGCACCTCGATGACCTCCTCGCCGTGATCAACGATCGGCAGGTCGAGCCATACCGCGGCGTCCGCACCGACCTTGGCCGCCGGATCCTCGGCCGGAAGGATGCGCCCCTTCATCGCGGCGAACTCGGGATGTTCCGTGAAAAACCGCTCGACCTCGGCGAGATAGTTCGGCGCGACGACGAGGTCATCGTCAAGACATACGATTATGTCGCCTTTGGCATGGCGGATGGCCACGTTCTGGATTCGGCATTTGCCGGGACGCGGGTCGTGCAGATGCTCCAGTGGCGGCGCCGTCGCGGGGAGTATTGACGGCGCGGGCGTGCCGTTTTCGGCTAAAAGGATTTCGTACGAAGCCCCGTCCGCGGCGCCGGCGAGCTGGGGCGCCAGGCTATTGAGCAGGCGCGCAAGCGCGTCGGGACGCGCGTGAGTCGCGACTATAACCGAGAGCTTCAAATTACTTCTTGCTCGACAGCGTTCGAGCGCGTCTCCAATGGCTTTGCAAAAGTTGCCGAGGCGACCATCAGACGCGCCTCACTGGTAAATGTTTCTGACTTTCTGTGAAAGACCTGGCAGCAATTTTTCCAACCTTGATTAAGGCCGTTCAGAACTGCCACTAAGTTTCCTCCATCGCGACAATGGACCTGATGCTAAAAGCTGGAATAGAACTTGCCCATCTCTTAGCTATGGGCAAACAAATCAGATTCGCAATGATTATCTTTTGCATTCTGATCGTCAGCGCACTCGCCCATGCCACTGACCGCGGGCGGGGCAATGCTGAGAGTCCTAAAATCGAGCTAGTCAGCTTCACAATCCTCGACCCGGACAGCCACGAAGTCATAGGTCACGCGAAATACAAGATCGAGCACCTGAATAGCCGCATAATGGTTTGGGGTGAAAACCATTACAACAACGGAGAGCATGATATCGAGCGCGATGACCTCGCGCTCAACCAGAACGACGCCTTGCCGTCGATGGAGCACTTTGAGCACACGTTCTTCAATGCGGATGGCTCTCCAAAGCTGATCGCGCGCGCAGACCCCCGCACCGGTGATGCGTCGTGCGTTAGCTATGAAGCCGGCAGCAAGCATGAACTGTCCAGGAAACTCGAATTTCCATCGGATACCTATGCCGGCGCAGCAGCGGTAGTGGCGATGGAAAAGGCATTTCGCGACGGGCGTGAACATATTGCCTTCTATGCTTTCGACTGCGCTCCCGGACCGTCCTTGGCTCCCGTTATCGCGGAACGCGGGGAGGAGAATGAATATTGGGCACGCTATCCAAAACCTCTGATACGTGTGCAATTGACGGCGAAGCTCGGATGGTTTGGAAATCTTCTAGGCAGCCTGGTCCCGCATCGGAATGCCTGGTTCGATCCTGCACACGGATGGCAATACGTCGGCGGCAAGATCCAGCGTTACCTGGCGAACGGTCCGCAAGTCATTTTGGTGCGCGAGGAATCCGCGCAGGGTAACGTCACCAGCGACGCGCAATAGCGGTTCGCATCCGAAACACCTGACCCTTGCGCAACGCGAGCACCAACAGCGCGGCTCACAGCGGCGACTGACGGCTTGAATTCGCTCTTCGAGCCGACTAAACCCTTTCACACACCAGTGCGAGAGTGGCGGAACGGCAGACGCGCAAGGCTCAGGACCTTGTGAGCGCAAGCTCGTGGGGGTTCAAGTCCCCCCTCTCGCACCAGTTTCGACCGTCGAGCGCAACGTGATATCCGGCGCAACCCATATCCGGCGCAAAGCGATATCCGGTAAGATGGACATCTCTTGGAACTAGGCAAGACTTTCGACCCGAAAAGTGCGGAGGAGCACTGGTATCAGCGCTGGATTGACCTCGGCTATTTCAAGGCCGACCCGGCCCGTCCCGGTCCCGTCTTCTCGATCGTAATTCCGCCGCCCAACGTCACCGGCCAGCTCCATCTCGGTCACGCCCTCAACGTCACCCTGCACGACGTTATCGTTCGCACGCGCCGGATGCAGGGCTACAACACGCTGTGGCAGCCGGGCACCGACCACGCCGGGATCGCCACGCAAAATGTGGTCGAGCGCGAACTGGCGAAAGAGGGCAAGAGCCGCCACGACCTCGGCCGCGAGGCGTTTGTCGCGCGCGTATGGCAATGGCGCGAGACCTACGGCGGCCGCATCCTCAACCAGTTGCGCCGCCTCGGCGCCTCATGCGACTGGAGCCGCGAGCGTTTCACGCTCGACCCAGGACTTTCGCGCGCGGTGACCGAAATTTTCGTCAGGCTCTACCGCGAAGGTCTGATCTATCGCGCGATGAGTCTCATCAACTGGTGTCCGCGATGCGAGACGGCGCTTAGCGATCTCGAAGTCGATCACAAAGAGACGCCCGGCCATCTGTGGTACATCCGCTATCCGCTCGCCGACGGCTCGGGCGCGGTGACGGTGGCGACGACGCGGCCGGAAACGATGCTCGGCGATACCGCGGTGGCGGTGCATCCGGATGACGCGCGCTACAAGGCGATGGTCGGCAAGAAGATCATGCTGCCGCTGATCGGGCGCGAAATTCCGATCATCGCTGACCCCGCGGTCGATCCTGCTTTCGGCACTGGCGCGGTCAAGATCACGCCGGGGCATGACTTCAACGACTTCCAGATGGGGCGGCGGCACAATCTTCCGCAGATTTCGGTGATGGATACGCATGGGCGGATGAACGACGAGGCCGGCCCATATCGCGGGATGACGCGCGAGGAGTGCCGTAGCAAGGTGGTCGAGGACCTCACGGCGCTGGGCCTGCTCGAGAAGATGGAGCCGCATCAGCATGCTATTGGCGTCTGCTCGCGCTGCGAGACGGTGGTCGAGCCGATGCTCTCGTATCAGTGGTTCGTCCGTGTCAAGCCGCTCGCCGACGAGGCGCTTGCGGCAGTGCGCGACGGCCGCACCACCTTTCATCCGAAGCGCTGGGAGAACACCTACTTCAGCTGGATGGAGAACGTGTACGACTGGTGCATCTCGCGCCAACTGTGGTGGGGCCATCGTATCCCCGCCTACTGGTGCGAGCGATGCGGCGAGATGATGGTCGCGGCCGAGCGGCCGGCGGCATGCATCAAGTGCGGCGGCAGCGATCTGCGCCAGGAAGAGGACGTGCTCGACACCTGGTTCAGCTCGGCGCTGTGGCCGTTTTCGACCCTGGGATGGCCCGAGCAAACTCCGGAGCTCGCACGCTACTATCCGACCAGCCTGCTAATCACCGGCTTCGACATCATTTTTTTCTGGGTCGCGCGAATGATGATGATGGGGCTCAAGTGCACGGGAGAGGTGCCGTTTCGCGACGTCTATATCACGCCGCTGGTGCGCGACCAGTTCGGCAAGAAGATGACGAAGTCGCGCGGCAACGTGGTCGATCCGCTGCAAATCATGGAGAGCTACGGCACCGACGCGGTGCGTTTTACGCTGGCGCAGTTAAGCGTGCAGGGGCGCGACCTGATTTTGTCCGACGATCGCCTGGCGGCCTCGCGCGCGTTCGCCAACAAGGTGTGGAACGCGGCGAGGTTCGTGCTGATGAATCTCGAGGGCGCGCCGCAGCCGCTCCCACCGGCCGAAGTTGACGATCTTGCGCTTGCCGAGCGATGGATCCTCGCGTCGCTGGACAATGCGATCGCGGAAGTCACTAGCGCGATCGATCGCTATGAATTCAACGTCGCGGCGCTGCGCGCCTACAGTTTCATCTGGCACGAGTTCTGTGACTGGTATATCGAACTTGCCAAAGAGCCGCTCAAACAGGGCGGCGAACGGCAGGCCGCGGTGCGTTGGGTGCTGGTGCGATGCTTCGACGGGTTGCTCCGGCTGCTCCATCCGTTCATGCCCTTCATCACCGAAGAAATCTGGCAGGCGCTGCGCCCGTATATCGACGAGCCCGGCCTGGCGCCGCATCTAGCGATCGCGAAATTTCCGGTGCCGCAGGCGCCGACGGCGCTCGGGCGTGACGAAGCGGCCGCGATGGAACGATGTATCGCGGCGACCGAGGCGATCAATTCATTGCGCTCGCTGCTCGGCTACCATCCGGGACAACGAGTCGAAGCGCGGATCAAATTTCTCAGCGCCGACGGCGCGGCGGCGGAGTTCCGCGCGGAATTCGAGCGATGGAAGCCCTACGCCGCGACCATGGCCAAGGCGGCGAGCCTCGGATTGGCGGGGCCGACGGACAATACGCCGGGCGGGATGGTAACCGCGGTGTTGGGATGGTGCGAAGTCGCGGTGATGGCTCCCGAAGGATTCGATTTCGAGCGGGCGCGCGCCGCGCTCCGGAAAAAGCTTGACGAGGTGACCGCCCATCACCGGCAGCATCAGGCGCGCCTGGATAATCCCGACTTCGTCGCGAAGGCGGCGCCCGAGATGCAGGAGCAGATGCAGCAGCGCGCGCAGGAACTGGCGGGCCAGCAGGAGCTGCTGCGCAAGCAGTTGCGGCTTTTGGAGGCGAACTGAGAGGCCGTGGAACTGTTCAGCCAGTTGGAGTGGCTCAACGTGAGCGCTCTGTTGCGCAATGCGCTGGCGGAGGACCTGGGGCAGGGCGACCTCACCACCGCGGCGACGGTCACCCCGGGACAGCGTGGCCGCGCGCATATTGTCGTCAAGGAATCGACGCGTATCGTGTTCTGCGGCGGCGTGCTGCTGGCCGAGGTCTTTCGCCTCGCCGGCGCCTACCCGGAGATCGCGGCGTGTGCATATGAGGGCAACGTCCTCGAGCGCGGAGACAACGCGGCGGTAATCGAGGGACGCCTCGCGGGATTGCTGATCGGCGAGCGCACGGCGCTCAATCTCGTGCAACTGATGTCAGGGATTGCGACCATGACCCGCCGCTACGTCGACGCCGTGGCCAGCACCGGCGCGCGCATCATCGACACCCGCAAAACCCATCCGGGCCTCCGCATGATCGAGAAATACGCCGTGCGCGCCGGCGGCGGCTTCAACCATCGGTTCGGCCTCGATAGCGGCGTCCTGATCAAGGAAAACCATATC
This sequence comes from uncultured delta proteobacterium, assembly GCA_963815255.1. GTDB lineage: Bacteria > Desulfobacterota > Binatia > Binatales > Binataceae > JAKAVN01. Next base: position 136,186 of record CAWFGH010000005.1, read on the forward strand.
GCAGCGGCCGGATCGATTGGCCGCGCGTTGGAGCGCGCGCGCAAGCGCGTTCCGCACACGATGCGGGTCGAAATCGAATGCGAGACGCTGGCCCAGGTCGAGGAGGCGCTCGCCGCCGGGGCCGATTCGATCCTGCTCGACAACATGACACTCGACGATATGCGCCGGGCGCGCACGCTCGCTCCGGCCGGGCGCGTGCTGCTGGAGGTTTCCGGCGGCGTGACGCTGGACGGCGTGCGCGCGATCGCGGAGACCGGCGTCGATCTGATTTCCGTTGGCGCATTGACTCATTCAGCGCCGGCCGTCGACCTCAGCATGCGAATCGATCCGATGTAGCAAAATGGCTGACAATCCTTATCGCCCTGCGGAAGCCGGCCGCCCATCAGGGACAATCGGATGGCGCGTTCATTACTTCGAGGAGTTGGAATCGACGCAGCGGACCGCGGCGGAACTGGCCTCGTGCGGCGCGCTTAACGGCGAAGTCGTGATCGCCGAGCGGCAAACGGCGGGTCGAGGGCGGATGGGCCGGCGATGGCACTCGCCGCCCGGCGTCAACTTTTACGGCACCTTCATCCTGCGCCCCGAGATGCCGGTGGCCGAAACCGCGCTGCTCAGCCTGGTCGCGGGCGTCGCGGTGGCCGAGACGATGGAGCTGGTCGCGCCGCGAATCGTCGCGCTCAAGTGGCCCAACGATATATGGCTTGGCGGGCGCAAGGCGGGCGGCATGATCGCCGAGGCGGTTACCGACTCGCGCCATCGCTTGGTCTGCGTGCTGCTGGGAATCGGCCTCAATCTCAACCTCGCCCCGGAGGACATCCCGGCCGAGTTGCGCGATCGCGCGACCTCGGTGATGGCGGCGACGGGCCGTCCGTGCGACCGGGTGGAACTCGCCGGCGAGCTTTTTTCCCGACTTGAGTCCCGCTATATGGAGACTCTGAGCGGCGGTTTCGCCGCCGTGCGGCCGGTATGGGAGCGCTATTCGGCGTTGACCGGCCGGCAGGTCACGGTGATCGACGGTCCCAGCCGTATCGGCGGCACCGTGCGCGGAATCGGGCCCGACGGCGCATTGTTGCTTGAGGCCGAGGGGCGAGTCGTCCGCGTTTTGGCGGGTGACGTAAGTATCGAGGGGGCGTACGATTGACGTAGGACGCGAAGTATGTCGAGCATCGGCACCGCGGCTGTTCGCGGGACTGTTGCGGGCATCGCACAGGGAATTACACAGGAAGTCACGCGAGGGGGGCCAGGCGCAACTAGAAATCTTCTCCAGGAGCAAACGCTATGGCTGCGGAGGAAATCGGACGTCTAAGAACTATCGCGATCGTCGGTCAGGGCGCGACCGGCAAAACCGAGTTGGCCGAGGCGATGCTGTTTACGGCTGGCACGCTGACCCGGCAGGGGCGGCCCGACGACGGCACGGCCGCGATGGACTTCGAACCTGAAGAGTTGCACCGAAAAATCTCGATCAGCTCCGCGTTTCATCACTACAACTGGAAGAAGGACGAGGTTATCGTCGCCGACACGCCCGGCTACCAGGCGTTCCTGCCCGACTCATTTGCGACGATGCGCGCGGTCGACAGCCTGGTGTTCGTGGCCACGGCGGGCGGCGACCTCAAGGTCGAATCGGAAAAGATTTGGGCCGAGATGAACGAGCTTCGCCTCCCGCGAATCGCTTTCGTCTCGCGCCTGGACCGCGAACGCAACAATTTCGACCACGCGATGGCGGACCTGGAGAAAGCGCTCGACGCGCATCCGGTCGCGCTGACGCTGCCGATCGGCGCGGAGCTCACGTTCAACGGCGTGATCGACGTCCTCGCGATGAAGGCCCTGATGTATGGCGACGTCAGCGGCAAGCCCAAGGAGGAGGCGCTGAGCGACGAGCAGAAGGAACGCGCGGAAACCGCGCGTACGCGCCTGTGCGAGGCCGTTGCGGAGACCGACGACGCGCTGCTCGAGAAGTACCTCGACAAGGGGGTGCTGGAGGATGCCGAGTTGCGCACGGCACTGCGCGCGGCCACCATTGCGGGCAAGCTGACGCCAGTACTGTGCGGCTCGGGTCTCAAGAATATCGGCATCGGTCCGCTGCTCGACGCGATCGACACGCTGCTCCCGGCGCCCAACGAACGGCCGGCGCGCAAGGGCTTCAGCGGCGCCAACAGCGAGCCGGTCGAGCGCGCGCCCGATCCGGCGGCGCCGTTTTCGGCTTTCGTCTTCAAGACGGTCATCGATCCGTTCGCCGGCAAGCTATCGATCTTTCGCGTGGTCTCGGGCCGCGCCGCAAGCGACGCCACGGTGCTCAATTCGACTCGCGGCGTGCGAGAGCGCTTCGGCCAGCTCCTGCGGCTGGAGGGCAAGAAGCAGTCGCCAATCACAACCGCGTTGCCGGGTGAGATCGTCGCGGTCGCCAAGCTCAAAGACACCACCACCGGCGACACGTTGTGCGACGAAAAATCCCCGATCATTTTTCCGGCCTCCGAGCGGCCGGCACCGGTCATCTCATTTGCGATTCGTCCCAAGACCAAGGGGGACGAACAGAAAGCCTCACAGGCGCTGCAGCACCTGGTCGAGGAGGACCGCGCACTCGAAACCCATCGCGACTCGCAAACCCACGACATTATTTTGTCGGGCACGGGACAGATGCATATCGAGGTGACGGTCGAGAAGCTCAAACGGAAATTTAATGTAGAAGTTGAACTTCAGGCGCCCAAAGTGCCTTACAAGGAAACCATCAAGGGCCGCGCCGAGGCCCAGGGCAAGTACAAGCGCCAATCGGGCGGTCGCGGCCAGTACGGCGACTGCTGGCTCAAGGTAGAGCCGCTCCCCCGTGGCGGCGGCTTCGAGTTCAAGGACGAGATCGTCGGCGGCGCAATCCCGCGCCAGTTCATCCCTTCGGTCGAAAAGGGCGTGCGCAACACGCTGGTCGAAGGCCATCTGGCTGGCTTTCCCGTGGTCGACGTCAGAGTATCGGTCTTCGAGGGCAGTTATCACGACGTCGACTCCTCCGACATGGCGTTCCAGATTGCGGCGTCGATGGGCCTCAAGGCGGCGTTCGAAAAAGCCCGGCCGATCATCCTGGAGCCAGTGATGGCGCTGGAAGTGAGTTGTCCCGACGAATGCATGGGCGACGTGATCGGCGACCTCAATTCGCGCCGCGGCAAGGTGCTCGGGATGGATCGCAAGGGTCAGAGCCAGATCATCAAGGCACTGGTGCCGATGTCCGAGATTCTGAAGTATGCGCCCGACCTTCGCTCGAAGACCTCGGGGCGCGGATCCTTCGAGTCACGCTTCTCGCACTACGAGGAGGCGCCCCCGCCGGTCACCGAAAAGATTGTGAGGGAGGCCCGCGAGGCTCGTGAGGCCGCACAAAAGGAGCGCGCGCACGCCTAACCTACGCATCGCCTGGGCCGCGCGCCGATGCGCGTGGAATACGTGACGATGGCGCCGTTGGGAAAGGCACTGATCGTGATGGGGCTGGTACTGGTCGTGCTGGGAGCGGCCGTATGGGGCTTCGGATCAGGATCGATAACGGGGCCGATACCTGGGCGGCTGCCCGGCGACATCTACATCCGGCGCGGAAATTTCACCTTTTACTTTCCGATTACGACCTCGATAATAGTCAGCATCGTGCTGAGCCTGATCGTAGCCTGGCTGAGGCGACGCTGAGTCGTGGCCCGCGACCCAGGCGCACGCGATTCCACGCGCGAGGCCGACCGCAAGCGCCGCCGGCGCGAGCTTATCGCGGTGGGCGTGGCGGCTACGGTGCTGGTCGCTTTCGTGCTCGCGCAGACCGAACTGCCGCCGCTCACGCGCCACACTTCGCTGGTCTCGAACCTGGTCGTCATCCTGTTGTTCGATATCAGCTTCCTGCTGCTGGGGCTGCTTCTGCTGCTGGTCGGACGCAACCTGGCTAAGGTCATCTTCGAGCATCGCCGCGGCCTTATCGGCTCCAAGTTCCAGGTCCGCCTGGTCCTTGGCTTTATCGCGGTGGCGCTCGTGCCGAGCCTGTTCCTGCTGATCGTCGCGGGCGCGTTTTTGCGCGCTGACGTTGCGAGCTGGTTCAATCCTGAATACCAGCGCGTGCTCGACGACTCACTCGACATCGCGAAGGTCTACTACCTGAGCGCGGCCAACAACGCCGCGCACTTCGCGCGCGAGATCGCGGGCGAGGTCGCGGCCAAGGGCCTGATGCAGCCCGAGCGGCGCGCCGAGTTGAAAACCTTCATCGCCCAGCGCCAGCAGGACTACAACCTCGGCACGATCGAGGTGTTCGACGGCACCCGCCGCTTGCTGCTGATCGCGCTCAGCCCCAGGACGCCGACGGGGATCGGCGTGGCGCCCGACTCACCACTGCTCGCACAGACGCTCGGTGGCCACGCGGTCACGCGCACCGACCGTTTCGGAAAGTCGGACGTGATCCGCGGCACCGCGCCGATCTATTCCTCGCCCGAATCCGACACGGTAACCGGCGCGGTGGTGGTCGACTACTATCTGCCGCGCAGCCTGGCGCAGCGCGCCGCGGGCATCTCGCAGACCTTCGAGGACTACTTTCAATTGCGCACGCTGCGCCAGCCGATCATGCGCAGCTACTTTCTCGCCCTGATGCTAATTGGATTGGTGGTGGTGCTGCTGGCGAGCTGGTTCGGGATGTTTCTCGCGCGCGGCGTGACGGTTCCGATCAAGCTCCTGGCCGAGGGCACGCAGGCGATCGCCCACGGCGACCTCGAGCATGAAATTCCCTCGGTCGGCGACGACGAGATCGGGCAACTGGTGAATTCGTTCAACCGGATGACCGGCGACTTGCGCTCTTCGCAAACCGAGCTTGAGCGGCGCCGCGCATACACCGAGACGCTGCTCCGCAACGTCAGCGCGGGCGTGGTCGGATTGGACCCGCAAGGCATCGTCACCGCGATTAATCCGTACGCGGAACGGATCCTGGGCCTGCGGGCCGGCGAGGTGCTCGGGCGCGGATGGCGCGCCGCCTTCCAGCCCGCGCTGGTGCATACGCTGGAGGCAACTTTTGCCGAGCATCGCCGTCCGCATGAGGCGCGCTCCTCGATCAAGCTGCAGCCGCCGGGCGGCGGCGAGATCGAGCTGATGGTCACCGCGAGCGCGCTCGGCGAGGGCGATGGCGAGTTGGGCACGGTGCTGTTCCTGGAGGACGTGAGCCAGCTCGCCAAGGTCGAGCGGATGGAAGCGTGGCGCGAAGTCGCGCGCCGGATCGCGCACGAGATTAAAAATCCGCTCACCCCGATTCAGCTCTCGGCCGAGCGGCTGCGCCGCCAACTCGCCAAGCGCTCCGACGGCGACGCCAAGCTGGTCGACGAGTGCACCCGCACCATCATCGGCGAGGTCGAAGACTTAAAGCGCTTGGTGAGCGAATTCTCGGCGTTCGCCCGAATGCCGCATCTCAATCCCACGCCGGGCGATCTTAATCCACTGGTTGAGGAGACGGTCGCGACGTTTCGCGACGCTAACCTCGGCGTCGAATTCGGGCTCGCGCTGGCCTCCGCTCTGCCGCAAATCGCGATCGACCGCGACGCGCTCAAGCGCGCGCTGGTCAATCTGCTCGAGAACGCGGTCAACGCCGCCGTCGGCGCCAATCCCAACGGCGCGCGGCCGCGGATCGACGTGCGCACCGCGGTCGACGCGCAAAGCGGCGTGGTCACGCTCGAGGTGAACGACAACGGCCCAGGTATTCCGCCGGCGATGCGGTCGCGGATTTTCGAGCCTTACTTTTCGACCCGCAAGGGCGGCACCGGTCTGGGCCTGGCGATCGTCTCGGCGATCGTCGCGGACCATCACGGCTTCGTCCGGGTGCGTGATAACCCGCCGCGGGGAAGTAGATTCGTGCTCGAGTTTCCGATAAAAGAGCAGCAATTCGCCAAGGTTCTGGGCTAGGGCCAGGCGCTCCGGCGTACCGCCGTGCGCCGTTTTATCCAGTTAAAAAAAGGAAAATAGTGAACGAGACCGTATTGGTGGTGGATGATGAGGAGCGGATTCGGTCGTCGCTCCGTGGAATTCTGGGTGACGAGGGCTTTCGCGTGCTCGACACCGGCGACCCCGCCGGCGTGATGGAGCTGATCGCGCGCGAGCATCCGGCGCTCGTCCTGCTCGACATCTGGATGCCCAACATCGACGGCATCGAGTTGCTCCGCCGCATCAAGGCCGAGCGGCCCGAGGTCCGCGTGATCATGATCTCCGGCCACGGCAACATCCAGAACGCGGTCGCGGCGACGCGGCTCGGCGCCGCCGATTTCATCGAGAAGCCATTCTCCGTCAGCGGCCTGCTAACCTCGATCGAACGCGTGCTCGAGCGCGAGTCGGGCGGCGTGCGAATGCCCGGGGGAGCCTCACCCGAGGCAGGATCGATTGACGCCACGGCGCCTCGGCCCGCGCCGGCAATGGGGATCTCCGGGCGCAAGCAACGCACGCTCGCGCGCTCGGTGGTAGCGGCGGGGCAGGGGCTGCACTCGGGACTCAAGACTGGAGTTATCCTGCATCCCGCGCCGGCCGGCTTTGGGATCCTTTTTTCCTCTGTCGCCGACGAGACCGCGATCGCGGCGCGGCTGGAGAACGTCACCGACACCGGCTACAACACCACGCTCACGGCGAGTGGCCGCTCCGTGCGCACAGTCGAGCACTTGATGTCGGCGTTGCATGGGATGGGAATCAGCAACCTGCTGATCAAGACCGACGACGAAGTGCCGGCCCTCGACGGCTCGGCGATCGAATTCTGCCGGCAGATATCTGATGTGGGAGTGGAAGAGCAGGAGGCCGCGGTCGAGCCGGTCCGGATCGAACGTACGATCGCGGTCCGCAACAATGGCGAATCGATCCGCGTCGAACCCGCCGCTCACCTCATCATCGACTATACCCTGGAGTATCCGCGGCCGATCGGCAGCCAGAGCGTGCATTTCGAGCTGACCTCGCCCGCTGCCTACATGCGCGAGATCGCGCCGGCGCGAACCTTCGGCTTCGTGCACGAGTTCCACAAGCTGGCCGAGATGGGTCTCGCCAGCGGCGGGCGGCTCGACAATCTGATTCTGATCGATGATGAGAAGGTGGTTAACACGACGCTGCGCTTCGCCGACGAATTCGCGCGCCACAAGGTGCTCGACCTGATCGGCGACCTTTACCTGCTGGGACGCCCGATCCTGGGCCACGTAATCGCGCACAAGACCGGCCATTCAGACAACCTCGCGCTGCTGCGCGCGGTGAAGGCCTCGCTATAGACCGCCGCCGCGGTCTCCGCAACAATATCCTCGCAGTTATCCTGCGGAGCGTGCTCGCGCGCCGGTAGCTTGCGCCAAACGGATGGAACTCAAGGGCAAGGTCGCGCTGGTGACCGGCGCCGCACGCCGCGTGGGCCGTACTATCGCGGCGCACTTCGCCGAACGCGGCGCGATCGTCGCGGTGCACTATAATCGCTCGCGCGCCGAGGCTGAATCGTTCACCGCGGAAATCGAACGCACGGGCGGCCGCGCGCGCGCTTTTGGCGCAAACCTCGAGAGCGTCGCCGAGATCGAGCGGATGGTAAACGAAGTGCTGAGCGCGTTCAGCCGGATCGACGTATTGGTCAACTGCGCGTCGGTTTTCTATCGCAAGCCGCTGGAGGAGCTCACCGAGCACGACTGGGACGTCAATCTCGATACGAATCTCAAGGCCCCGTTTTTTCTTTCCAAGTTCGCGGGCGCGGCGATGCGCCGGCAGGGCGCCGGCAAAATCGTCAATATCGGCGATTGGGCCGGGATTCGCCCCTACAACAACTACCTGCCTTACACCGTCTCCAAGAGCGGGCTCATCGGACTGACCCGCGCGCTGGCCAAAGCGCTGGCTCCCGAGGTCCAGGTCAACTGCGTCGCGGTGGGTCCCGTGATGCCGCCCGAGGACGCCAGCGAAGAAGAGATCGCGCGCATGCTGGCGGGGACGTTGACCAAGCGGCTGGGCTTGCCGGAAGATGTCGCGCGCGCGGTGATGTTTTTGTGCGAGGGCACCGACTTCGCCACCGGCTCGACGCTGCTGCTCGACGGCGGCCGTCTTCTCAACTAACAGCGCTGCGCCGCGGCTGAGTTTGGACGATGAGTACGTCGCCGATGCGCAGCACGGACGTCCTCATCGTCGGCGCGGGGCCGACAGGTCTGGTGCTGGCGCTGTGGCTGACGCGGCTCGGCGTGCGCGTGAGGATCGTCGACAAGACAGCCGAGCCCGGAACGACGTCGCGCGCGCTCGCGGTGCAGGCCCGCACGCTGGAGTTCTATAGGCAAATCGGCCTGGCTGACGCGGTGGTCGAGCGCGGGCGCAAAATCGCCGCCGCGAATCTATGGGTGTCCGGAAAAAAAGTGGGACGGCTTGGCTTCGGCGATATGGGCGCCGGACTCAGCCCGTTTCCTTACGCGCTGGTTTTTCCCCAGGACGAGCACGAGCGTCTATTGATTGATCGCCTGATCCAAGCCGGCGTCGAGGTCGAGCGCCCCGCGGAGCTACTGACCTTCGAAGATACGGGCGGCGGGATACGCGCGCACCTGAAGCGGTCCGATGGAGCGGTGGAAGAATGCGAGGCAGCCTATATCGCGGGATGCGACGGCGCGCACTCCAGCGTCCGCGAGACGCTGAAGATCGGATTCCCCGGCGGGATGTACGATCACGTTTTTTACGTCGCCGATGTTGCAGCGAAAGGATCGACGATGAACGGCGAAGTGCACGTCGGTCTGGACACGACCGATTTCCTGGCCGTGTTCCCGCTGAAGAGCGAGGGACATGCGCGGCTTGTCGGTACCGTGCGCGAAACCCAACCACGAGATGAAAATCTTTCCTGGAACGACGTCAGCAAGCGCGTAATCGATTGGATGAGTATCGACGTTGAGCGCGTGAACTGGTTCTCGACGTACAATGTGCACCATCGAGTCGCCGATCATTTCCGCAAGGGATGCGCGTTCCTGCTCGGCGACGCTGCACACATTCACAGTCCCGTGGGTGGACAGGGTATGAACACCGGCATCGGCGACGCCGTGAATCTCGCGTGGAAGCTGGCTGCCGTCTTAAAGGGCCGTGCGGACGCGTCGCTGCTGGACAGCTACGAGCCGGAGCGAATCGCTTTTGCGCGGCGCCTGGTCGCAACCACCGATCGGGCGTTTACCGGCGTTACCAGCCCCGGTGCGATCGCTCGCGTGGTGCGAATGCAAATCGTGCCGCGTCTGCTCCCTCTCCTGTCCGAGTTCAGGGCGGTGCGGCGTCTGATGTTTCGTACGGTCTCACAGACGGCGGTGAACTACCGTGGCAGCAGCTTGAGTGAGGGGCGCGCCGGCGAGGTTCACGGTGGCGACCGTCTTCCATGGGTGAAGACTGACGATGGCGTAAAAGATAACTTCATTCCGCTCGCCTCGCTTGATTGGCAGGTTCACATATACGGCGACGCACCGACGGAAATCCGCGCGCTGTGTGAGGGACGAAAATTGCCGTTGCACGTTTTTCGGTGGCGTCCGGAAATGGATCGGGCCGGACTGCGGCGCGACGCTGCGTATCTCGTGCGACCCGACGGCTACGTGGCGATGGCGGCTTCGGAGCGCGGCGCGGCGGCGATAGCTTCCTATCTCGATGCGCGCAAGCTCGCCGCCCTGAGCGCAAGCTCGTCGCGCTAAGATGAAGCTAAGGACACCTACACAGTCACTGAATCGCGACTATCGGATCGTGCCCATCAAGCGGCGGCTCGCCGTGCTGGCGAGCGGCGGACTGGACAGCTCGGTGATGCTGGCCGAGCTGGCGCGCGGCGGTCGCGAAGTTTTTCCGGTCTACGTGCGTGCGGGTTTGATGTGGGAGCGGCATGAACTCGGCGCGCTGCGAAGCTACATCCGGCGCCTCAACATGCGCAGCATCCACTCCGTGAGCGTGCTGCAATTGCCGATGGGCGACCTGGCCGGCGGCCATTGGAGCATGACCGGGCGGAAAGTGCCGGGCTATCGCGCGGCCGTATCGTCGAACTACATCCTCGGCCGCAATCTGAGCCTGCTCGCGAAGGCCGCGATTTTCTGCGCCTACAACCGGATTGGCGAGATCGCGATGGCGCCGCTGGAGAGCAATCCGTTCCCCGACGCGCGACCGGAGTTTTTTCGCGCGCTCGAGCGTGCGATAAATCTCGGCGTCGGGCTGAAGCTGAAAATATTGACCCCGTATGTCGGGATGACCAAGGGCGAGGTGATCCGGCGCGGCGCGAATTTGCCGTTGCGTTTCACTGTGACGTGCGCGCGGCCCGAGGGCGTCACGCATTGCGGGCGATGCACCAAGTGCGCAGAACGGATCCAGGGCTTTCGCGAAGCCGGAGTTCCCGACCCTACCGAGTATGCACGCCGGCCGCCGCGGCGCGCTTGATTCTCACGCTGCCACAGGAACCGGCGCCGGGGCGAAGCTCGCCGTGCAGGGCGGCCCCGGCGCGAAGAAATGGCTGACGCTCCCGTCGCGCCGCTGGAAAATCAGGCTCGACGAGCGCGTCCCGTAGTCGCCCATGTGCTGGCAGAGCGCGTTGGGCCGGCCCTCGCGCGCGTCGAGTTGCGTCGAGTGATCGGCCAACAGATGCGCCAGTTGCTCGCGATGAGCCAGCGGATCTTGAGCGAACTCCGTCGGCGGACACAGCGAAGCGAAACGATCATGCGCGCGGCTTATCCGCGGGCACTCGAAATCGTCAAGGTCGACATTGGTCAGCAGATGCATCCCGGGCGTGAGGTTCACCAGTTCGATCCCGCCGCCGCGGTTGTAGGCGACGAAGGCCTCCTCGCCCGAGGCGACCAACAGATTAAAAGCGTTGTAGTCCGCGCCGCGCTGGCCGCGCACGAACGCCGCCGCCTCGGAGGCCGTCCGATGGCGCAGCGCGTCGAGACATAGCAGACCCCGCGAGCGCAGCGCCGGATTGGGATCGCCATAATCGGCGCGCCGGCGATTGAGCAGTCCCGCCACCAACCCGTACTGGTTGATTCCGAGCCAGGTGCCGCTCGCCTGAAGGTCCTTGCCACCGACGACGTGCGGATGCTCGAGCAAGGTGGTCGGGGGCAGGGCAGGGCGCGCGAGATACTCGTCGCGATTGGCCGCGATCACGACCGGATAGTCGGGGAAGACCTGGAAGTAGATGGCGAGCGTGCACATCGTGTTTCAAACTTGGCAGACCCCGGATATCTGAAACAAGGGGGGTATCGCCGCAATGGTCACGCGCCTTCTGGCCTCCTCAAGAACCCAGGTCGAGCCGTTCTGATACTGACCTCCTCCCCCGTGTCTTGGGGGAGGATTGAGGTGGGGGTCGAGCGAGGAAGCGCCAGATGGCTTTCCTTGCGGCGCTTCCTCGTTTTGATCTTCTAGCGATGTGTGCGCGTGTCGTCAGCTCGGCAAAGCGCGATTGCGTATCAGAGCTTTACCATCGCCGCACCGGTTACACTTTCGATATTGCTGTGGAACTTCGGATCCAACGAGGCGCGTTTCAGAAGGTCTAAGAGTTCTTTCCTGGGCACGAAGTTACGACGCAGCTCGCGAACTGGTACCAAGTCGGCAACCGGGCGACCATACACGGTAATCCGTATGCATTCGCCCGCTTCGACTCGGCGCAATACATGGCTCGTCTGACTGCGTAATTCATGCTGAGGTATCGTTTTCATTGACATAATATTTCGAGCACCAAGTTGCCAGGTCACCCTATGTTGGGTAGTGGCGAGTCCTTCATTCCTGGAGATCTTTGCAGACTAATTCCACACACCAAGCATCTGCCGCCAACAATTTCGATGATCGGCACAGATGAGTGAAAAGGATGGTGACCACGAGCGCCGGGTCCGTCACCTCGCCAACCAGAGCCACCTCACCACCAGCACTCCGGGAACGTCGATGGCACCTTATTTAAGAAGGGTGACATTTTGTTTTCTCTTTCAACCTCGGATCGGACGCTCCGCATTTAGCCGTGCTCGCGGCCAAGGTCTTTGGGATAGAATCAACTCATGGCGGGCGGGCGGCGATACGACGTGGTGCTGATCGGCGGCGGGATTATCGGAAGCTCGCTCGCGATGGGGCTCGCCGAGCGCGGGCTCAAGACCGCCGTGGTGGATATCGATCTCAGCGGACGGCTCAGCTCCAGCGAAAAGAATGCCGGCGGAGTGCGCGCGACTTGGTGGCAGCCGGTCAATATCACGCTCTGCCGCGCCTCGATCAAATACTACGAAAGCGTGCGCGAGGAGGTGGGCTTTCGCCAGAAGGGCTATCTCTGGCTCTACGACGCCGCGACCTGGCCCAAGGCCGAGCAGCATCTCGCATTGCAGCGCGAACTCGGCCATCCGATCGAGGAACTCGACGCCGCCGCGGTGCATCGCCGTGTTCCCGAGATCGATCGGCTCGACGGAATTGCCGGCGCAACCTTCTCGCCCGAGGACGGGCTTATCAATTCCAACCTGCTGAAGGAGCACTACCGCTCGCGCTCCCGCGCGCTCGGCGCCGAATACCTCGACCGGCTCTACGTGCACGCGATCGACGTGGGCGCGAGCGAAGTGCGAATCGGATGCTGGCGGGCGGACGACGCGCTCTCCGACGAGACATTGATACGCATGATGTCTGAGGACGGGCCGGGAGAACCGGCCGCAGGCCATCTGATCGAGCTTAACGCCGAGGCCGTCGTGATAACCGGCGGTGCATGGTCGCCGAGCGCGCTCAAGCTGGTGGGACTCAAAAACCTGAGCGAGCCGATTCGCCGCCAGATTTGCCTGGTCGACAATCGCGCGACCAACCTCGCCGCCTACGGCATGATCGTCGATACCTCGGGCGTGTACTTTCATAACGACGGCGCTTATATCCTGGCCGGCTACTCGCCGCCCGAGGAGCCGCCGGGCTATCATTTCAACTACGACGGCGAGCGTTTCTTCATGGACGAAATCTGGCCGCGGCTGTATGCGCGGATGAGCGCGTTCGAGCGCCTGCGGCACGTCCGCGGATGGGCCGGGCTGTACGAGGTCTCGCCCGACCGCAGCGCGATCGTGGGCCGCGCGGCGCCGCGCGTGTTCGAGGCGCATTCGTTCAGCGGGCGCGGCGTGATGCAATCCTGGGGCGCCGGCCAGGCGCTGGCGGAATTGATCGCGCTCGGCCGCTACGAGCGCTTCGACGCGAGTGCACTCGCGCGCGACCGTTTCGAGCGCGGCGCGCTGGTCATGGAAGAACTGCACATTTGACCTGCACATTTGAGCGCACCGGGCGTTTTAAAGCCCCGGCGGCTCATGATACTTAACATGGACTGCGCGGCAGCCTTTCGCGGGCATCCGCAGCGCCCAGGAGGATGAATGTTTGAGTCGATCGAAGAGGTAATCGAGCGATTTGCCGGTCAGAAATATATCGCCAGCCGCCGGATCGCGACCGTGGTCTATCTGGCTGCCGCGCTCAAGAAGCCGATCCTGGTCGAAGGGCCGGCCGGTGTCGGCAAGACCGATCTCGCCAAGGTGCTGGCGCTCGCGCTCGGCCACGAGCTTATCCGTTTGCAATGCTATGAGGGGCTCGACGAGGGCAAGGCCCTGTACGAGTGGGAGTACGCCAAGCAACTGCTCTACACGCAGATTCTGAAGGACAAGATAAGCGAGGTGCTGACGGGCGCGCAGGGCTTGGCCGCCGCCGTCGATCGGATCGCCAAGGAAGACGAGGTCTTCTTCTCCGAGCGCTTCGTTTTGCCGCGCCCGCTGCTCAAGGCGATCATGTCGGAGAAGCCGGTGGTGCTCTTGATCGACGAGATCGACAAGGCGGACGCCGAGTTCGAGGCTTTCCTGCTCGAGCTGCTCTCGGATTTCCAGGTCACGGTGCCCGAGATTGGCACTTTCAAGGCGCGCCAGATTCCGCTGGTCGTGCTGACCTCGAACAACGCACGCGAGATGTCCGACGCGCTCAAGCGTCGTTGCCTGCATCTGTATATCGATTTTCCCGCGCGCGATCAGGAACTCGCGATCATCAAGCTCAAGGCGCCCGAGGCGGCCGACAAGCTCGCCGCTGAAGTAGTGAACGTAGTCCAGTCGCTGCGCAAGCTCGACCTCAAAAAGAGCCCCGGTATCAGCGAGACTATCGATTGGGTCAAGGCGCTCACGTTGCTCAACGTGCAGAACCTCGATCAGGAGCTGGTCAACGAGACGCTCGACACGATCGTCAAGTACGAGGGCGACGTGCGCAAGGCCCAGGAGGAACTCAAGGAATACGTGCGCCGCGCGCGGGCGCGCCGCGGCAGCGACGCGGGCCCGGCCGGCGGCCCGGCGAGCGACAAAGACTTACTCAATTAAGACTTGCTCAACCAGGACTTACTCAATTAGGACCTGCTAGACTGGGATCTGTTGAACTCGCGGCGCACGCGCGTATCGCGCGTCAGCCGGATCACAATGCGCTAAGTATCATGGAAGACAAGCTGGTCGAATTCGCCAACCTGCTCCGGCAAAACGGCGTCCGCGTGTCGCTCGCCGAGACGCTCGACGCGCTCGCCGCTTCCGGGATGATCGGTTTGGGCGAGCGCGACGCGTTTCGCGGGGCGCTCCGCGCCACGATGATCAAGCGCGCGAGCGAGTTGCCGGTCTTCGAAGAGCTGTTCGACGTCTACTTCTCGGGACTGGGCGAAATAATCAAGCAGGCCGGGCAGGGGGTGCAGGACGCGCTCTCGATGTCCGACCAGGAGTTCCAGAAGTTCCTCGACCAGGTCGAGGAGATGCTCAAGCAGCAGGGCGACAAGCTTTCGGAGCTGGCGCGCGAGCTCTTGCAGAACCGCTCGGGCCAGCTCGAAAAGCGCCTGCGCGAGGCCGCGCGGGCCGTGCGGCTGCAGGGCGTCGAGCGCACGATCGAGGAGAATTATTTCGCCCGCGCGCTGGCGCGCGCGCTCGGCCTGGACCGGCTGGAGCAGGAGATCCGCGAGCTGCGCGAGCAGATTCAGAAGCTGGAGTACGGCGCCGCGCTGAAGGCCCAGCTCGAGAAATACCTCGACCGGCGGCTGAAGGCGCTCGAGGACATCATCCGGCGCTACGTGCGGATGGAGCGTGAGAAGCGCGATCTGCGCGCGCGCGAGGAGCAGCGGCTCAACCAGCTCTCCGACAAGAGCTTCTATTACTTAAGCGACGAAGAGCTGGACCGCATGAAAGAGGCGGTCGCGCGGCTGGCGCAGCGGCTCAAGAACGTGCTGGCGGTGCGCCGCAAGCATGCCAAGAAGGGCCGCTTCGATATCAAACGCACGCTGCGCCAGAACCTGGAGTACGGCGGAGTGCCGTTCAAGCTCCGCTTCGAGAAGCGCCGGCGCGAGAAGCCGCAGGTGGTCATCCTGTGCGACGTCTCGGACTCGGTGCGCAACGCCTCGCGCTTCATGCTGCAGTTCGTTTACTCGCTCCAGGACCTTTACTCGCGCGTGCGCAGCTTCGTCTTCGTCTCCGACATCGGCGAGGTCACCGAGCACTTCCGCTCCAACGACATCAAGGAGGCGCTCGACATCGCGCTCAAGGGCGATATCATCAATGTGTACGCGCACTCCGATTTCGGCCGCGCCTTTCGCAATTTCGTGGGCGACCATATCGGAGCGGTCAACAAGCGCACCACGGTGATCGTGCTGGGCGACGCGCGCAACAATTACAATCTGCCGCACGACTGGTGCCTGCGCGAAATCCGCCAGCGCGCCCGCCGTATCATCTGGCTCAACCCGGAGAGCCGTAACACCTGGGGCTTCGGCGACAGCGAAATGGAACGCTACGCGCCGCATTGCGATTTGGTCGAGGAGTGCCGCAATCTCAACCAGCTCTACCGCGTCGTGGACCATCTCGTTACGCGCTGAGCGCCGCGCTCGGCACGCTGTGGCGGAAAGTCAGGTTGACCGCCGCACGGGTTTGGTCCAAAATTATTTCAGGACGCGAAGATCGCCGGCCACAGCGTTTGGGGACGCACGCCGGGGGTGATTCCGCCGGTCGCGAGGGCGAGGCCGGAATTGCCAGGGAACGGGGTGGCAGGGCAAAGATATTGATCATGGCTGCGCGCAGGGAAGATTTTATCCTGATGATCGTCGGCGGATTGACTCTCGATCCGACCACCAAGATGCCGATCGTCGTGCTCAAGGATCCCGACAACAAGCTTAATCTGCCGATCTGGATCGGGCCGCTGGAGGCCGCCTCGATGGCGACCGAGCTCGAGGGTATCCGCCCGCAGCGCCCGATGACCCACGATCTCATGCGCAATGTCCTCGGCGACCTGGGCGCCACGGTCGAAGCAGTCGAGGTCACGGAGCTGCGCGAGAATACCTACTTCGCGCGCATCCTGGTCCGCACGCGCGAGGGGCGCGACATGGAGGTCGATTCGAGGCCCTCCGACGCGATCGCGATCGCACTGCGCACCAAGTCCCCGATCTACGTGGCGAAGAAAGTGCTCGAGATGTCGAGCGAGCTGCACGAACAGGCCGCCGAGCCGTCCAACGGCGGCGATCAGAACCTGGCCAGCGTCTCGCGCGACAAGTGGTCCGAGATTCTCGAGCGGATGTCGCCCGACGATTTCAAGTACAAGATGTAACTTTGCTGCGACGGCCCGCTCGCGCCGTTTTGGGCGCGTCCGCAGACTCAATTGGCGACCCGCCACAAGATAAGCCGCAAAGAGCTCAAGCAGCCCGACGAGTTTCAAACTGTCTTTGAAACCGCCGCGCTCTTCTTCGAGCTCCACATGACCGAGGTCCTGCTCGGCGCGGCCGCGTTGCTCGTGATCGTGGCTATCGCGCTCAGCTTCTTTTACTACGAGGCGCGTCGCGGACGCGCCGCCTCCGCGCGCTTCGATCAGGCGCTGAGCGATCTCCAGGGCGGCAAGTACGAGGCCGCCGAGAAGGAGCTAACGAGCCTCGCCGCCGACGAGCCGCATCGCGCGGTCGGCCATCTCGCAAACCTCTACCTCGCCAACGCTTACCTCGCGCAGAAAGAGCCCGCCAAGGCGCGCGACGCGTTGCTGCGCTACCTGGCCGAGGACGACGCCTCGGTCTTCCGCGGCGCGGCGCTCGACGACCTGGCGGTCACCTACGAAGAGCTCGGCGACTACAAGCAGGCCGAGGCCACGTACCGCCGGGCGTCAGAGATCGAAGGGCCCGAGCAGGCGAGGGCGGCGCTGGGGATGGCGCGGATGCTGCAGAAGCAGGGCAAACGCGACGAGGCGATCGCGGTCTACCGCGATTTCCTGGCGCAGCATCCGTACGCGCCCGAGCGCACGCTCGTGATGGAGACGCTGGCCCAGCTCGGAGTGGCGCCTGCGACCGTTTCTCCGCCGCCGATGGTCAAGCCGACCAATCCCCCGGGCGCCCCGTAGAACTTAGGCCCGCCGGCTCCGCTCGTGAGCGGCCTCTAATATCTGGACGACAAATTTGTAGAGGGCGCTGGGCTAACCTCTGGATGACAATTTGTAGGGGCCGCTCGCGAGCCGCCCTGCCCGGCTTTCCCCTTCTTGTCATCCCGAGCGAGTCTGCGAGTCGAGGGACCCCGGGTTCTTGCGCTTCGATACTCTCAAAATGCTTGCCTGAAAAAGATTGAGGTCCTTCGACTCGCGCAGCGCTCGCTCAGGATGAAAGAAGAGGCAGGCTTCACTCAGGGTTTGTGACTCAGGACATTAGCGGCGCGCCTGATGCTGCTTCAGTTCGGAGCTGACCACGTACTCGAAAGTCTTGTCCGACGGCAGCCCCACCAGCTCAATCCCGTTGACCAGGAAGGTCGGCGTGGAATTGACCCCGATTGCGTTGCCGTCGTCGCGGTCCTGGACGACCTGTGCCTCGGCCCCCGGCGCCATGATGCACGCGTTGAGCACCTGTTGGTCCAATCCGAGCTGCCCGACATAGGCGGTGACGTGCTCGCGCAGGTTCTGCGGATTGATCGCGCCCTGGTCGCGGTAGATGTCGTTGACGAAGGGCCAGAAGGCCTTGGGATTCTGGCGGCGCACGCACTCGGCCGCGATCGCGGCCTGCATCGCCCACGGATGGATGCCTAGCGGAAAGTGCTTGAAGATGAGCCGCACCTTGCCCTTGTGGGTCGTGTTGACCACTGCCTCGATCTCGTTGAAGGCGCGCGCGCAGAACGGACACTCGAGGTCGCCGAACTCGATGATCGTCACCGGCGCGTCATCGGGCCCAAGCGTTGCGCGGTCGCCGAGATGGAGCTTACTGAGGTTGACACGTCCCCAGGGGTCCTTGGTCAAGTCGAGTTCGGTGCCGAGGATCGCCTTGGCGGGCGCGTCGGTGATCAACACTGATTTGGCCGGAGAACCGGGCGGCTGATTGGCCGGTTGCAGCGGACGGCTCCACAAGCCGTGCAACGGGCCGGGCGTGGCGGGTCCGACTTCGACATCGCTTAAGACCGCGGTCTTGCCGGCGGTGTCGGTGTAAAGGACGAAGGTGCCTTCCTGGCCCGCATCGTTATGCATCTTCACGATCCTTGCAGACATCCCCGGGATCGGTGAGGCCTTGGGCGGACCGATTTCGACGTCCGAAGCGGCGGACAGCCGGAAACGCCGCTGAAGGAAGACCTGCAGCCGCATATTATCCGAGGCGGCCGCGTCGGCGGTGGCGTGAGTGTCGCTCGCCGAGGCGGCCCGCGCCGAGCCACAATACGATGTGAGCGCCAGCAGCGCGGCGAGAACCACGATGGTCGGTCGCAATTGAAGCTTTGCATTCATAACGGCCCCCAATCATAGAGACGCGGGGCGTCGCGCGCCAGCAGGGGCCGCGGCGACGTTGCATCGGGGCTCGGGGAGGGCATCGCGTGCGACGGCGATAGACAAGCGACCGCGCCCCGGCCGATTCTCGCTTCCGGCGTATGACTTCGCATAAGAAATATTATGTCAACTAGACGGGCGATTAGTCGGATGTTGACAGTCAGTCCGAATATACGAGAGAAATCGGCCTGCGGGCCGAACGCGTGAGCACGACAGCAAGAATAAGGACTGCTGCTGCCGGACGTGCGGGCCGATAAGGCGCTGGTGTCCGGCCTTGCTCCGCAGCGACGCTTGGCCCGTTGCCTCGCTATGATGCAGGTCTTTGTTGATGAGAGCGGACGCGGCCAGACGGCTGGAGCTTACGTTGCGGCGGGATTTGCAGCGCCAGAAGAAACGTGGCTGGCGTTCGCACGGGATTGGCAGGTGGTCCTTGACGGTCCGCCGAAGCTTCTCTACTTCAAAACCAAGGAAGCCATGGGAATGGGCGGCCCGCCCTTTGAACAGTTCCGTGGATGGACAAGAGCCGAAACAGATGCGCGCATAGATGAGTTCGTCAGCCTAGTGCATAAACACAGTCTTCTACCGTGCCGCGTTTCAATACCGCATCGGCATTACAAACAGATCTTCAAGGGACGTGTTTCGTGGGAATTCGACAATCCTTTTTATTTGCCGACCTATTCCATCATACAAGTCACACTTCGATACCTAGTCGGTCGAGCGGTAACTGAAAAGATCGATTTCATTTTCGACACTGTTGGTAGAAACGAAAAGAAGCTTATAAGAAAAGGCTGGGATCTCTACACACGGTACGCCGCGCGCGAAACTAAACCGCTAATCGGACATGAACCTGAATTTCGTGATGAGAATGAAGTTCTACCCCTTCAAATTGCGGACCTTCATGCTTGGCACGCTAGGGCGCACGCCGTAGAACGCGCCTATGGGAGAGAGCATCGGCATCCCGTATGGGATTCGATCCTTTTTCTGAAAGGTGCTGAGCGCGAATGGACTGCGCCTGACCTAAAGAACGTGTTCGATATGGCCATGGAGGCGCGCGCGCAGCCCGAGAGGGTGATGCGTCGTTTACGTGCTGGCTCTTGAGATTTGGCTATAGCATTCGACAGACGGAGATGGTAAAAAATGTAGTCGGTAGTGAGGGTGTAGTTTTCGCCAGCTAGGTGCTCGTCGGCTTGTGTACCTCGCGCCTGGCTTCTGAGTTCACGGGTTGGGGTTTGCGTCATGTGCGGTGGCCCCACCGTGTCTGAGAAGCCGGGCGCGATTTTTTTTGGAGAATAGAAGTAGCGGACAACTAAAAAGACGACAGGTTCAGAAAAGCGAAAACCGAGCGGACTGCAATCCGCTCGGCTCCCATCTGACTGAACCCCAAAATTAAGTGGCTAACCTAATTTCCACCTTACGGTGGAGGCGCGGTTCCTTGTTCTTATTACCTCGCCCGCCACCAGTAGTCAATCCCAGTTTTCAAAAGCGGAATCGGGGAGAGGCGTTTGCGCGCCTCTACCCCGACCCGCAAGGCCGCGTCTAGCCGTCGTAGCTCAAACGGATAGAGCAAGCCCGTCGCAAGGCTAGGTTGAGAGTTCGAGTCTCTCCGACGGCATAGGCGCGGTCAAGAAGCGGATTATGAGGAATGGAAAAGCGGCTTTATCAATCGCTTGAACTTTTCAGGATCGGCGTGCGCGAGTTCCTGTCTTAGGCGCTCGTCTTCGGCGCGCGTTTTCTCGCTGATGGTCGTGCTCCGCTTCGATTTTTTCTTTCGAGGCACGCCGGAAGCATAGCGCGTTCAAATTTCGTCGGCTACTGAGCGCACGTCAGCGTAATTTTCTCGTCAGTAGCGCGCCGAACGAAAGCGCCGAGAGTAGGGGCGTCCATCGAACCGATCACGCGAGCCACGACGTTGCCTTTGCGTTCGATAGCGCCGATGACGCCGATCTTGCCGAAACCAACAGCCTCGCCTAGCCGTTGCGCGCCCTTGGCCTTGCGTACCTGGGCGCTTTTCTTGTTCTTGTGACGATTGCGATCCTTCCCGCCGATATAGGTCTCATCAATCTCAACCTCGCCGCTCAGCGGACGGTACATATCGCCAGCCATCGCGGCGCGCCAGCGCATGCACATGAACCAGCTTGTATGATAGTCGTGCGTGGAATTCTCGCCAAACATCACGCGATGAATCTGAAGCGCCGACATGCCTTTCTTTGAAGTCAGCATCAGGTAGCCGACTTTGAACCAGAGATCGAGCGGCTTCTTTGTGTTCTCGAAAATCGTCCCGCTGATAACCGAGAACCGAAAGCCCTGACGCTTGCCGCAATCCTCGTTCTTGCAAGCCCAATGAAAGGGACGCGCCTTGAGCGCATAGACCTTTTCCTTGCGGTCACAGCGAGGGCAGCGCACGCCATCAGGCCAGCGCATTTGGACTAGAAAGCGACGGCATTGCTCGTCAGTCCCGAACGCCCTGTCGAATTCACCGACTGTCTGCATGGGCTATTTGACCCTTAATCCCTCTTTCTCTGGCCAGATGTAGTTTGTTGTCATCCTGAAGAATACGCCCATGAAAACTGCAAAGACTGAGCGTCCACTTGCAGACTTGCTCGCTATCGGGAATGGGAGTTGGTTTCCCTAAATCTGGGCAATTGACTGCCGCGCAAAGTTTCGGGTCTTT
Organism: uncultured delta proteobacterium; assembly: GCA_963815255.1. Classification (GTDB taxonomy): domain Bacteria; phylum Desulfobacterota; class Binatia; order Binatales; family Binataceae; genus JAKAVN01. Next base: position 157,547 of record CAWFGH010000005.1, read on the forward strand.
AGCTTTGGTTTTCGCTGCGCTCAGCGTCTTCGGTGCCTTTGTCATACAGCCATCCTAGCGCTTTCCCGCGCGAGTGTCAACAGCCACCTAGTCCCCACTTGGTGATCCACGTGGCCTGACTGTGATTTAAGCACGCCTGCTTGCGATCGAGACTCGGGCGATTGATGCTCAGAAGTCGCCCGCGAAATATTATGTTATCGCGCGCGTTCGAAACGCCCGACAACGAGCGAGACGTTCATGAAGACAAGTCATATTGCTGCACTGGGGCTGCTGAGTTGGACCCTTGTCATCAGCATCCCAAGAAGCCCCGCTCCAGAGAACAAAACGGGCTTCCCTACCAAGCAGGCTTGTGAGCAGGCGGCGGCCAAGTGGCGAGCTAATTTCGAAACGCAGGTGAAGGAAGGAACCATACGAACAGACACGGACCGGCGCCGCCGCCTGGCACGCGCAATCCCGTCAACCAAATGCATCGAGGATACAAAGATCCCGGCAGTGAATCCCTGAGCTAGGGGCTCAGCGGGCGCTTGAAATATTGTGTCAAAGCGTTCCGCGAAAATAGGAAGTTCGGAATGGCGGAGGCCCGACGAGCTCACAGCCATATTATGTCAGCCTGAGGGCGTTCGGGCAGAGGTGCGCAGCGGGCGGGCGCGGGCACGCTCCGTACCGCGAGCAGCGCGGTTCGCGCAGCTCAATTTTTACGGATTGGTGCTGCCACTCGTGCCACCGGTGCTGCCTCCTGAGCTGCCACCCATGCTGCCGCCTGAGCCGGTCGGACCCGAGCTGTCACTGGCGGCCGCCTTCTGGTGATGCCGATTGCGACGCTTCATGCGATGCGACGGTTTCATAGGAGCAGGCGAAGCCTCAGCTGCCGGAGCCGTAGCCGCCGGGGCTTCGGCAGCCGGTGCGCCCGCAGGCGGAGCCTCTTGCGCCTGCACAGCCGGAACCATCATGGCACCCGCGAAGAGCGCCGCACTCAAAACCGTCAAAGTCCGTTTCATGCCCCATTTTCTCCCTTTATGCCGCTGCTCGGACGCCAATCCACCATTACTCCCGTGCCAAGTTTAAGGCGAGCGCGAAAATATGGCTTCTGACGACTGGGGCACGGGCTCCTGGCGGGCGCTTGAAATATTATGTCATCCGGTTGAACTTCCGCCCCTGGGAGCAGAGCGTGGCGAAAGACCGGCACGGAGGCGCCGCGAATTCATCACTGTCTGAGCAGCGATTTTCGCATTGCCTGATGTTTGGTTTGCGGATGAAGCCATACGCTCATGATCGCCGGGCAGAACGACGGATCGTCAACTTCGCCGGTGCTCGAATCGTTAAGATAGACCAGGGTCCGGTTGGTGTCCGAGCAGAAGATGACGATCTGATCGCCTGGCCGAACGTTTGGGATAACCTTGGTCATTTCCGCCTGCCAGGTTTTGAGCTTGCTCTCGTCGCCAACCTTGAGGTCGCGCATCTCTTTGATCGCGTTCTTCACCAAAGTGTCGGCGGGAACGACTCGGCTCGGCTCGAGATCGAGTGCGTGTGTCCCGGTCGCAGACCATTGCGGGCCGACTATCCATAACGTCGCGTCGTACATTTGGATGCCCCACCACGAGTGGCGGCCTTTCCCGAACGGATGCAGTTGCGGAGCCTGCGAAACCACCTGCGGCGGCAAGGGCCTATGAGCCGGGGGAGCGGCGATCGCGGAGGTAACGGAAATCAGCATCAGGAGCATTGCCGAGAATCGCAAAGACGCAGAGACGGCGGAAATCCTAGGTGACATAAGCGCCCGCATTGTCGCCGACCGTCAGGCGGCTTGCAATCGGGGGCGCAGTTCGCTTGGTAGAGTCTATCGCCAACGGCCACTTTGATTTGAGGCAGAGCCGAATTCAGCAGACAGAAAGAACCTCTCTTATGGCACCAGGAGGGAACACCACGATGAGCACCTGGATTCAACTGACCAGCATCAACCCACCCGGACCGGTCTGGGTGAATCTCGATTCGGGCTACTATATGAATGCGGTCGCAACCGGTACGGCTATTCACTTCGGGGGCGCCGCGATCGGCCAGACGATCGCGGTCAAGGAATCTCCGCAGCGAAATTCTTGATGCGGCGTCAGGCCTGCGCGCGCCGACAAACGCCTGAGCGATCGGTGGCATTCCGCGCCCGGAAGATCGTCGCGCGCGTGCGCTTTTAACTTTTCACTTTTCACCTTTCATCTGCCCTACTCTTTTTGCAGATCGATCGGTACCATGCGCTGGTCATCCGCTGGACTAAAGCCTCCTCTACCGATGCCGTCCATATGCCAGAAACGATGAGCGACACCGAACGCCGTGCCCGCCTTAGTGAGGGATGCAGCCATCCCGCCATCTATGCGGGCATAGCCGCGGCGCTCGGCGCGGTTCATCGGAGCGGTGGAACTCTGGTGGACGTCGGCTGCGGAAGCGGAGCTCTGTGGCACGTGCTCAGTCCGGCCTTCGCACGCTATGTCGGCGTGGACATCGTCAAGTATGACGGCTTCCCCATCGACGCGGAGTTCGTAACCGGAAATCTAGACGATGGCCCACTGCCCGTGGCCGACGATTATGCGGATGTGGTCGCCTCGGCCGAGACTATCGAGCACCTGGAGAACCCGCGCGCGTTCATGCGGCAACTCGCGCGCGTAGTCAAACCGGGCGGCGTGGTAATAGTGTCCACGCCCAATCAGCTAAGCCTGTTGAGCAAATTGACGTTGGTCGTCAAGAACCAGTTCAATGCTTTTCAGGAAGCACCGGGCCTCTACCCGGCGCACCTGACGGCCTTGCTGGAGATCGATCTGCTGAGAATCGCTCGCGAATGCGGATTAGTCGAGCCGACAATCCATTACACGAATTCCGGGAGAATCCCGTTTACTCCGATTCACTGGCCGCGATGGTTGCGAGGCAGGCGCTTCAGCGACAATGTCATCCTGATGGCCCGCAAGCCGGCGAGATCGCAGCCGTTGACCTGACCCCATACTACTTCAACGGCTGATGAGTAACCTGCCCGCCGACCTGTTTGAGACGCGGGTCGTCCGAAGAGACGCATACCGAGTTGTGGTAGAGCCAGAGCTTGAACTGGGTCGACACCGAGGTCATGTCGCCGCTGCTGTACATACGCACCATGTTGTTGCGTTGTTCGTCGCATCCCGACGCGGTGTCGGACGAATCCATCTGGTTCCATTGGCTAAGCGGCGCACGGAGTTGCAGCGGGCCGGGCGGGTTTCCGGGCGCGAACGGTGGAGTCAGCAGGTACCAGGTGGCAAGCAGGCCGAGCGCGGCCGCCTGCCGCAGATCGATGAACTTCACAATGGAGCGATTGTAGCCTTCGCGCCACAGGCGAGGAAACCGCGGCAAGGCACGCGCACTAGCCGCCGTTTTCGCGATCGCGCTGGATTTGCGCCGCGCGTTCCTTGAGCTTCATCGTCGAGCGCGGCTTCCGTCCCAGGTCCGCAAGCGTCCGCCGGATCGCCAGGTTGTCCGGCGCCAGCTCGCAGCCTCGTTCGAGGTACACGATCGCCGTCGCGATCCGCCCCATCCCTGCCGCAGCGCGGCCAAGATCGTGCAGCACTTCGGGGCTGTCGCCCGCGGCCTCGCGCGCCTTGCACAGCATCCTGAACGCCGCCGAGTAATCCTGGCGCGACGAGAACAGCGCGCCCAGCCCCCGCAGAGCCATCACATTGAGCGGGTCCAGCGCGAGCGCCTCATTGAAATGCGCCATCGCGTTGCGCGACGCGCCCTTGCGCCGCAGCCCCTCGCCGGCTTCCGCCAGCCTCGACGCTTCGTCGGCGAAGCGTCGCCCGCCAGCTTCGACTTCGATCCGCTCGGCGCCGATTTCAGCCTTGAGGATTCTGATTCGCGGGCCAAGATATTCGCGCAGCCGTTCGATTATCGCGTCGTGATCGCCGCCGCCGGATTCGAGAAAGATAAATCCCAGTCCGTCGCCGATATGATCCTCGCGCCGGATGACGATGCGCACCGTGGAGCCGCGAACGCGGCCGGACGGCCGTCCCTTTCTTTCGAATCCGTTTGAAGGCGCGTCAGACACGTTCATCGGGATCGAAAAGTTTGCGGTACTCATCCAGTGCGAAGCGGTCGGTCATCCCGGCGATATAATCGGCGACCACGCGCGCGAGCGCCTCGCCGTCGACTTCAATTCGGCGCAGCACGTGGCCTGGCATCTGGCGCGGCTCGCCCATGTAAGTCTCGAACAGGCGCTCGAGCACCCTGCCCGCCTTGCCGGTCATCCGGCTGACCCGGTAATGACGGTACAGCCGCTCGCGCATCAACTGCTTGAGCTCTTCGACCATCGGCGCAATCGCCGGACCGAAGTTAGCGAGCGCCCGCCCGGCGCGCCGCACGTCGTCGACGCTGCGGATGGCGCCGCGCTCGAGCTCCGCGTCGATGTTGGCGACGAGGTCGGTGACCATCGCGTCGATCATGCGGATTACGGTCTGGTAGCGCACGACGCCCGGCTCGGCCCGCGGGCTCGCCTCGTGCGCGGCGGCGGCCGCCTGGCGGAACAGGCGCGTGCAGTTGAGATCGTCGACCGTGAGCATGTCGGCCTTCAGCCCGTCGTCGACGTCGTGTGCGAGATAGGCGATTTCATCGGCGAGGTCCACGATCTGCGCTTCCAGGCACGGGAACAAAGCCGGATCGAACTCAGCCGCCGCCGGGCGCAACTTGAACTCGGAGTGCTTGATGATGCCCTCGCGCACCTCGAAGGTGAGGTTGAGCCCGCGGAAATTCGGATAACGCACTTCGATCCAATCGACCGTGCGCAGGCTCTGCGCGTTATGATCGAAACCTCCATGCGGCTCCATCAGCGTGCGCAATGCCCGTTCGCCGGCATGGCCGAACGGAGTGTGGCCGAGGTCGTGCGCGAGCGCGACCGCCTCGGCCAGCTCCGAATTGAGCCCGAGCGCCCGCGCCACCGTGCGTGTGATTTGCGCGGCCTCCACCGTATGCGTCAGGCGCGTGCGATAGTAGTCGCCCTCGTGGTTGACGAAGACCTGGGTCTTGTATTCGAGGCGGCGAAAGGCGGCGGAATGAACGATACGGTCGCGGTCGCGCTGGAACGCCGTGCGCATCGGATGCGGCGGCTCGGGAAAACGCCGTCCGCGGCTCATCCGCGACAGCATCGCGTAAGGCGCGAGCGTGCGCGCCTCCAACTCCTCGAGATCCTCCCTGTTTCGCAGCATCCTGGCACGCGGCCGGGGCCGGGCGCGCTTGTTCGATGCTACCACGCGAAGAGCGGCCCGCCGACACGCCGGGGCCATCGGCTGTCAACAGACGCGCTCAAGTTTGAGCTCGAGATGCGCTTGAGAACATTCGAGCGCGGCTCAAAAACGGGCGGGACGTATTCTTAAGCCCCGAGCTGCCGCCTATAATCATCCCCGAAGTTGCCGAAGATGCGGCGGGGCCGCAAGGCGAGGCGCGGATGACGATGTGGCGATGGCTGGGGCTCGCGATAGCTGGGTGCGCGATGGCGGCGGGATGCGCCTCGCAACAGCCTGCGCCGAGCGTGACGCCTGCGCCCGTCGCGTCCGGGTCGGGTGCGATCGGCTCGGTCTCGATCCGTTCAGTCTCGATTCGTTCAATTATGGGCACGGCATCATGGTACGGGCCGGGCTTCAACGGCCGTCCGACCGCGACCGGCGAAATCTATGATCAGGACCAGATGACCGCCGCTTCGAGCATTTTTCCGCTGGGCGCGCGCGTGATCGTGACCGATATCGGCAGCGGACGCGCGGTCGAGGTGCGGATCAACGATCGCGGCCCGTTTCGCAAGGGGCGCAAGATCGATCTCTCGTACGGCGCGGCGCGCGCGCTCGGGATGGTCGCGCCGGGCACGGCGCTGGTGCGGATGGACCTCGTATCGACGCCGGAGTTCGATCCCGCGGGCGAGCCGCAATACTTCGTCCAGGCCGGATCGTACGCCGACCAGGGCAACGCCGAGAATATCCGCGTCCGCCTCGCCGCCTACTACCCCGACGTCAGGCTGAGCGAGCTTGATACCGGGGGCAGGCGCTATTACCGTGTGCGGATGGGTGGGTTCGCGACCCGCGAGCAAGCCCAGGCGCGTGCGGTCCAGACCGCGCGCTTCGGACTGCCGGTTATAATTATCAGCGAATGAAACACCCCACCCGCCCCCTCCCGCGACATCCGCTGCTTTACTCCCCGCGAGCGCTACTGCTTTCGATCATTGCCGCGATGTTGCTGGCAGTGGCCGGCGCGCGAGGCGTCCGCGCGCAGGCGGAAAACGGCAAGATCGACGAACATCAGGCGGCCGCCGTCGAGCAGACCATCCAGGAAGTCCGTCTGCTCAAGCTCAAGAACAAGGTTCCGGTCGTGGTCCGCAGCACCGAAGAGGCGGGCAAGTTGCTGGAGGCGGAACTGGAGAGCGAATACACGCCCGAGGCGATCGATACCGACGGCCGCGCCGGTGCGATGATCGGATTGTATCCGCCTGGGGTTAATCTCAAGGCCGCCAACATGAGCCTGCTCGAAAGCCAGGTGATCGCGTTTTACGACTTCAAGAAGAAGACGATGGTGGTGGTAAACGGCGCGCTCGAGCGCGAATTTCCCGGCCAGCCGCCCGAACTCCAGACCAAGCTCGACAACATGATCCTGGCGCACGAGTTCACCCACGCGCTGCAGGACCAGAACTTCGATTTCGGCGCCAGGGACGAGGCGCTCAAGAGCAACGGTGACCGCGCGCTCGCGCTGCACTCGGTGGCCGAGGGTGACGCGACGATCGCGGGTTACGCCTGCATGCTGGGCCGCATGGACTCGGTGATCCTCGCCACGCTGATCGGCAATCTCACTAGCTTCTCGCAAACCTTTACCGGCGCGGCCGCCGGCGTACCGCGCGGCGTGGCCGAGCCGCTGATTTTCCAATATACCGACGGCGTCAAGTTCGTCGCCGAGGCTTACCAGCGGGGCGGGTGGAAGGGGGTCGACAAGCTCTACAGCGATCCGCCGCAATCGACCCAGCAGATCATCGACCCGTCGCTCTACTTCGAGCGCCCTGCCCTGCCCGCTACGGTCACGGTCGCAGGCTACCAATCGCGGATGGCCGGCTGGCATAAGTCCGACGAAGACACGCTGGGTGAGCTCGGCCTGCGCATCATCCTGGAAAACACGCGCGGCACGAAGTCGCCGGACCTGGCGCTCGCCGGCAAATGGGCGGGCGACCGGATCGTGATGCTGCGCAAGGGCGAGACGGTGACGGTGATTTGGCTGCTGGCGTTTCGCGACGCCGATTCGGCCTCGCGCTTCGCAGCCGTCTATCGCAAGGTGCTCGATGGCATGCATGGCCATCCGGCGGCGCATCGCGTCGAACTCAAGGGCAACGCGGTGCTCGTGGTGATCGGCGAAGCAGCCGCGCATTACGACCGCCTGGGGCCGGCGATATGGAAGGCCAGTACGATCACCGCGCCGGCGCCGGCGATTACGCCGGGCGGTCCGTCGCTCCATGCCGCGTTGCCGGCCGCCCGCTCCACGTCGCCGCCGCTTCGCCGGCTCGCCGCGCGCTGATGCGCTCGCGCCGTCCACTGCGACTTCATCAAGGCGCTGCGCTGCTCGCGCTTACGTTCGCGGGATGCGCCTACGCGGTCGTGAGCGGCGGCCAGGTCAACCTTCGAAGGGCCGGTCAGATTTATTCCGACGTGCAGGAGTTGCGCCAGCTCAACTTCAAAACCGACGTTCCTTTGGTGCTGATGGACCAGGGCCAGGCCAATTTCGTGATGGAACGCGAATTTGCGGGCCATCACGACGAGGCTGAACTACAACGCGCGGCTGAGGTCGGCGAGCTGACGGGACTTTACGCCGCGGGAACCGACCTCAAGAGCCAGACGATGCGCGTGTTGAGCAGCCAGGTCGTGGCCTTTTACGATCCCCAGGATCGGGAAATGATCCTGGTCAAGGGCAAGTCCCAGCCTAGCCTGTGGTCCAGGATCACGGGAGTTTTCAGGCGCAAGGATCCGACGAGCGATATGCTGGTCGCGCACGAGTTGACCCACGCGCTGCAGGACCAGTATTTCGGCGTCCATACCGAGCTCGATCGAATCATCGACAATGACGATCGCGCGCTGGCGCTGAAGTCGGTGGTCGAGGGCGACGCGACGCTGGTCGGCTACGGCTATATCTCAGGAATCATCAACGCGGAGACCATTCACACGTTGCTCACCCATCTCGAGGACATGCCGAAGATCTTCGACGTGCAATCGCCTGATACGCCGGCGGCGCTGCGCGATTCGCTCATCTTCCAGTACACCGACGGGACCCGCTTCGTCGGCGAGGTCTACCAGCACGGCGGTTGGAACGCGGTGAACGCTCTCTACGGCAAGCCGCCGCTCTCGACGCGGGAGATCATCGATCCGGCGCTCTACTTCAGCCATTCCTCGCCGCCGGCGATAACCGTCGGCGGATGGAGGCGGGCGCTCAGGGGATGGCGCGAGGTCGCGGAAAACACTTACGGCGAGTTGCTCCTGCGCGTCATCCTGACGCGCAGTGCGGGCGGCCAGACAGGGGCCGCACTGGCTCGCGCGTGGCGCGGAGATCGGATGGCGGTGCTGCAAAACAGTGTCGGCGCGACCACGGTCATCTGGATCGTGGCGTTGAGCGACTACACCAGCGCCGCAGCCTTCGCCCAGGCTTACGCGGGTATACTGGAACGAATCGCGACCGATGGCGCGCCTTATCATGTGGAGCGCCGCGGTGCGGCGGTGCTCGCGATTATCGGTCCAGGCGCCGCGCACTCGGCGGAACTCGCCCCGGCCGTATGGCGTGCGAGCGCGATCGGCGCCGCCGCACCCGGCGCTTAAGCGCCCAGCATCGCGCGCGCCTTGGCGATCAGCTCCTGCTCGCTCGGATGAGTCGCGCGCGTCAGCGCCTCGTCGAAACTCAGCCAGGCGACCTCGTCGGTCTCCGAGTCGTGCGCCGAGGTATCGCCACCCGTGTGTTCCATCAGGAAGAAATGCACGCGCTTGAAAATCCGCGTAAGCGCCGCGCCATTGCGCTCGCGCGACGAATAGACGTAGGAGATTTCGCCGAGCGGCTCGATCTCCCCCACCGTAAGGCCGGTCTCCTCGCGCGCCTCGCGCGTCGCCGCCTGCGCGACCGTCTCGCCTTCCTCCAGGTGACCCTTGGGCAGCACCCAGGTGCTGCGTCCGGCCGGCCTGACGAGTACCACGCTTATCGAGCCGTCGCTCCGGCGCCGCCAGATGAGCCCGCCGGCGGAGACCTCGCGCCGACTCTTTATCTTTGTTTCTGAACCGCCCCGTTTCGATTTGGATCTCGCCCGCGCCATCGCTTCTAGCCTATATCTCCGAGGCTGAAGCCGAAATCGAGCATCCGCAGGAGCGCGGCGCGCGCGCCGGCCGAGTCAGGCAGTTCAAGCGAGGGATCGCGCTTAAGCCAGCTCTCCGCCATCGCCCGCGCCTGCTCGATAAGCCGACCGTCGCGGATAAAGTCTGCAAAGCGCAGCGGCAGCGCGCCGCTTTGTCTTGCGCCGAGCAAGTCGCCGGGGCCGCGCAGCTCGAGGTCGGCGCGAGCGACCTCGGCGCCGCTGGTGGCGCGGACCATCACCTCCAGGCGCTTGTCGAGCCGCGCACGCGCGTCGTTCTCGCGCGAAACCACCAGGCAGCATCGCGAGGCCGCGGCGCCCCGCCCCACCCTGCCACGCAATTGATGAAGCTGCGCGAGCCCATAGCGCTCCGCCGCGATCACCACGATCACGCTCGCTTCGGGCACGTCGATTCCGACCTCGACCACGGTGGTCGAAACCAGCACGTCGAGCGCGCCGTCGCGAAACTCACGCATCGCGCGTTCCTTATCCGCCGGGCGCATCCTGCCGTGCAGCGTGCCAATTTTGAAACCGCCGAGCGGTCCCGCGCCGAGCCGCTTGGCAGTCGCTGCCACGGACAAGCGCTCGTCGCCCTCCTCCTCGCCCTCGATCAGCGGAACGATATAGTACGCGCGCCGTCCGGCCTCGAGTTCCGCGCGCACGATCGCGTCAACCTCGGCGATTCGATCTTCGGTGAAGATTTCGGTCACAACCGGCGTCCGTCCCGGCGGCATCTCGTCGAGCGCCGAAATGTCCAGGTTGGCGAGCAGCGTGAGCGCGAGGCTTCGCGGTATTGGCGTCGCGGTCATCAGGAGCACATGAGCACTGGGGCCCAATGCTTTTAAGCGCGCGCGATCGAAAACGCCGAAGCGATGCTGCTCGTCGATAACCGCGAGACCGAGGCTTCTGAGCGCGACGCCTTCCTGGATGAGCGCGTGGGTGCCGAACACCACCGGAATCGCGCCCGAGGCGAGCAGCCGAAGCGTTCGTGCGCGCTCGGACGGCGGAGTCTTGCCGAGCAGCAGCGCGGCCGGCACGCCGAGCGCACCGCACAGCGCCATGAAGCTGCGATAGTGCTGCTCGGCTAGCAACTCGGTCGGCGCCATCATCGCGACCTGCCATCCCGATTCGGCCGCACGCAGCGCCGCCCATAGCGCGACCAGCGTCTTGCCGCTGCCGACGTCGCCCATCAGCAGGCGGTTCATCGGATGCGTTCGCGCGAGGTCGTCGCCGATTTCGTCGATCGCGCGGAGTTGCGCGCGCGTCGGCGCAAACGGCAGCGTCTCGAGCAGTCGCGCGGTCAGCTTGGCCGGAGCGTCCATCCGCGCGCCGATACGCCGCGCCGCTCGCATCCGATCGATTCCCATCGCGAGCTGAAAGGCGAACATCTCATCGAAGGCGAGCGCGAAATGCGCGGCGCTATCGCCGGCTTCGAACTTTGCCGGATCAGCGTCCGCAGGCGGTTGATGGAGCATCCGCAGAGCCTCACCGAGCGCCATCACGCCCGCCTGCGCGCGGAGCGCGGCGGGCATCGCGCCCTCGATTCGCCCGCCGAGCGCCGCGAGCGCCTGCGCAACCAGCCCGGCATATACTCGTTGACCAATCTCGGCGGGCAGGCCATACACGGGACGCACCGCAGGCGGCGCGCCTGAATCCAGCGGATAAACTTCTGGATGAATGATTTCCAAACCGCGGTCGGGCGCGTCGCCCACGCGGCCATGCATCACGACGCGCTCGCCGTCGGGCATGCGCCCTTTCATGTAAGCCGGCAAATTGAACCACACCACGCGAATTCGCCCGCCGCCCGCGCCTTCGAGCCAGGCGGTGGCCATCCGCCGCCATCGCATCCCGCCCATCGGCCGCTCCTTGAATCCGACGAGACGGCCCTCGACCACCGCAAAGGTCGAAGGCTTAAGTTCGGTAAGCGGCGTGCGCGAGCGCCAGTCCTGGTAGTGCAGTGGCAGGTTGAACATGAGGTCGGCGACGGTCGCTATACCGCGGTCGGCCAGCGCCGCGGCGCGCTTGGGGCCGACGCCGCTCAGCGCGCTCAGCGGAGTCTGCATCTCAAGCGGCATCGCGCGCGAGGAGTGAGTGAGCCGATGCGCCAGGACGCGGCGGCAGTCTATCCGCGGCGGCTTTCCGAGGCGCGGTCATCAGCGCGATGGTCTTCCTGATTATCCAAGTGGCGATTAGCCGAGTGATAGTCCTGCAGCGCGCGAACCTCCAGGTGCCCGTCCTTAAGCGCCGCGATTCCCTCGACCGCGGCTTGCGCTCCCGCCATCGTGGTGCAAAACGGCAACCGCATCTCGAGCGCCGTGCGCCGGATCGAAAACGAGTCGGCGGTGCCCGATGCGTCCGGCGTATTGATTACCATCGCGATTTTTTCTTCGCGCATGAGGTCGACCACGTGGGGCGAGCCCTGCGCGACCTTGTTCACGATCGCGCACGGGATGCTCAGGCCGTGGATATGACGCGCGGTGCCGCCAGTCGCGACCAACTCGAAGCCCATCGCGGAGAGTCCGCGCGCGATCGGCTCCAGCACCGCCTTGTCCTCGTCGCGCACGCTGATAAAAACGCATCCGCTCGCCGGGAGATCGGTCGATGCGGCGAGCTCGGCCTTGGCGAAAGCCATCGCGAACGTTCGATCGATTCCCATCACTTCGCCGGTCGATTTCATCTCGGGGCCGAGGATCGTGTCGACGCCGGGAAAGCGTACGAACGGAAACACCGACTCCTTAACCGAAACGTGGTCCGGCACGCGTTCGGCGGTGAAGCCGAGATCGATGAGTTTTTTTCCGGCCATCACCAGCGCGGCCAACTTGGCGAGCGGCACGCCGATCGCCTTGCTGACGAACGGGATGGTGCGCGAGGCGCGCGGGTTGACCTCCAGGATGTAAACTTCGCCCTCGAAAATCGCGAACTGCACGTTGATGAGACCGACGACGCCTAGCTCGCGCGCGAGCATCCGCGTTTGGCGCATCAATTCTTGCTGCATCGCCGCGTCCAGCGTACGCGGCGGCAACGCGCAGGCGCTGTCGCCCGAATGAATTCCGGCGTGCTCGACGTGTTCCATCACACCGCCTATGACCACGGTCTCGCCGTCGGAGATCGCGTCGACGTCCACTTCGATCGCGCCCTGCAGATAGCGGTCGACCAGCAGCGGGCGCTCCTCGGAAGCAAGCAGCGCCTGCTCGACGTAGCGGCGCAGTCCCGCCTCGTCGGCGACGACTTCCATCGCGCGTCCGCCGAGCACGTAAGAAGGCCGGATCAGCACCGGGTAACCGATTTCCGCGGCGCCGCGAACCGCCTGGGCGAGGCCGCGCGTCAACACACCGAGCGGCTGCCGAAGCCCGAGCTTCTCGACCAGGACGTTGAAGCGCTCGCGGTCTTCTGCGCGATCTATAGCGTCCGGCGAAGTGCCAAGGATCGGCACTCCGGCGCGTTCCAGCGGGACTGCGAGCTTAAGCGGCGTCTGCCCGCCGAACTGCACGATCACGCCGACCGGGCGCTCGCGCTCGGCAATCGCCATCACGTCCTCGAACGTCAGCGGCTCGAAATAGAGGCGGTCGGAAATGTCGTAGTCGGTCGAGACCGTCTCCGGGTTGCAGTTGACCATGATGGTCTCGAAGCCAGCCTCTTTGAGCGCGAGGCTCGCGTGCACGCAGCAGTAATCGAATTCGATTCCCTGTCCGATACGGTTGGGCCCGCCGCCGAGGATCATAATTTTTGGGCGATCATCCGGCGGCGCTTCGTCCTCGCCCTCGTAGGTTGAGTAGAGGTAGGGCGTGAAGGCCTGAAATTCCGCACCGCAGGTGTCGACCGTTTTGAACACCGGCATGACCCCGGCTTCGCGCCGCTTGAGCGCTATTGCGGCTTCGTCGAGGCCGGCGAGCTCGGCGATTCGGCGATCAGAAAAGCCGCTCTCCTTGGCTTCGCGCAGCAGCGCCGCGTCGAGCGGACCGCTCTTGATTCGCGTCTCGACTTCGACGATTTCGGCGACCGCGTCGATAAACCACGGGTCGATGCCGGTGAGCTTATGGATTTCCTCGCGCGCGACGCCCAGGCGCACCGCGTCGGCAAGGTAATAGAGGCGATGGCTGTTGGGCAGCGACAGATGGGCACGGATGGTGGCGAGCGCGGCCGTCTCGCGCATCCCGGCGGTGCGGCTTTCGAGCCCCCACGAGCCGATTTCCAGCGAGCGCAGCGCCTTTTGCAGCGATTCCTTGAAGGTGCGGCCGATCGCCATCGCCTCGCCCACCGATTTCATCTGCGGGCCGAGTTCGTCGGCCGCGCCGCGGAATTTCTCGAAAGCGAAGCGCGGAATTTTCGTCACCACGTAGTCGATCGTCGGTTCGAAGCAGGCGGGAGTCATCCGCGTGATGTCGTTGGGAATCTCGTCGAGCCGGTAGCCCACCGCCAGGCGCGCAGCGATCTTCGCGATCGGAAAGCCGGTTGCCTTGGAGGCCAGCGCCGAGCTGCGCGACACGCGCGGGTTCATCTCGATCACCACCATGCGGCCGTTTTTGGGATCGATCGCGAACTGGATATTCGATCCGCCGGTGTCGACGCCTATCTCGCGGATGATCCTGAGCGCGGCGTCGCGCATGATCTGATATTCCTTGTCGGTCAGCGTCTGCGCGGGCGCCACTGTGATCGAATCGCCCGTATGCACGCCCATCGGGTCGAAATTTTCGATCGAGCAGACGATCACGACGTTGTCCGCCATGTCGCGCATCACTTCCAGCTCGAATTCCTTCCAGCCCTCGACCGATTGCTCGATCAGCACCTCGTGGTTGGGCGACATCTCCATGCCCCACTGGACCTTGGCGCGGTACTCCGCGGGGTCGCGTGCGATCGAACCTCCAGTGCCGCCGAGCGTGCGCGAGGGCCGAATGATGAGCGGCAAGCCGAGCCGCATGCGGATTTCTTCAGCTTGCTCGTGCGAGCGCGCGACACCGGAGTCCGGCACTTCGAGCCCGATAGCGATCATCGCGTGCTTGAAGAGGTCGCGGTCCTCGGCCTTCTTGATCGCGGCGAGCTTGGCGCCGATAAGCTCGACGCCGTAGCGTTCGAGCACTCCGGTCTCGGCAAGTTCGATCGCAAGGTTGAGCGCCGTCTGGCCGCCGACTGTCGGCAGCAAGGCGTCGGGCCGTTCGCGCGCGATGATCTGCTCGAGCGCCGCCACGGTCATCGGTTCGATATAGGTCCGATCGGCCAGCTCCGGGTCGGTCATGATGGTGGCCGGATTCGAGTTGACGAGAATAAGCCGCAGCCCTTCCTCGCGCAGGGCCTTGAGCGCCTGCGTGCCCGAGTAGTCGAACTCGCAGGCCTGGCCGATCACGATCGGACCCGAGCCGATCAGCAGTATCGATTTAAGGTCTTGGCGAAGCGGCATTTACACGTCCGTCGGGTTCATCGTGGACCCGTGCCGCGCTCTTCGGCGGCGATACGGTCGAGCGCCTCCGCGCCCGATCGCGGGAATTCTTCGACCAGGCGGCGAAAACGCGCGAACAGGTAGCCCGCGTCATGCGGTCCGGGCGAGGCCTCGGGATGATATTGCACGGAGAAGAACGGCACACCGACGCCGCAGAGACCCTCCACCGTTTTGTCGTTGAGATTGAGATGCGAAAGCTCCGCGCGTCCGACGAGCGAATCGGCGTCCACCGCGAAGCCGTGGTTCTGCGAAGTTATCTCGACCTTCCGCGTCCGCAGGTCCATCACCGGATGATTGGCGCCGTGATGGCCGAAGCCGAGCTTGTAGGTCCGCCCGCCGAGCGCGAGTCCGAGAATCTGATGGCCGAGGCAGATGCCGAAGATCGGTTTGCGCCCAAGCACGCCGCGCACCGCTTCGGCCGCGTAGGGCAGCGCGGCCGGATCGGCGGGGCCGTTGGAGAGAAAGACGCCGTCGGGATTGGGCGCGAGGATGTCGGCGGCGCTCGCCGCGGCTGGCATCACGCGCACGCGAAAGCCGCTCGCGACGAGACGATGCAGGATGTTGCGCTTGATTCCGTAGTCGAGCGCGACGATCAACGGCGCGTCGCGCAATTCCTCTTTGGTTGGCCGCCGGTAGCCAGTCCCGAGTTCCCAACCACCGAGGTCCCAGTCGTAGGGCTCGGCGCAGGTGACTTCCTTCACCAGGTCGCGCCCGACCAGCCCCGGCGAGGCTTTGGCGCGCGCGACCAGCGCGTCGGGGTCGAGCGTGACGCTCGAAATCACGGCCTCCTGCGCTCCATGCGTGCGGATGTGTCGCACCAGCGCGCGCGTGTCGATACCCTCGATACCGGGCACGCCGGCGTGTTCGAGGTATTCGCCGAGCGCCATCTCGGAGCGCCAGTTCGACGGCCGCGGGCGATAGTCCTTGACCACGAAGCCCTCGACGTGAACGCCCGCCGACTCGGCATCGTCGGCATTGATTCCGACGTTGCCGATCTCCGGGTAGGTCATGCAGACGATCTGCCCTTTGTACGACGGATCGGTTAGCACTTCCTGGTAGCCGGTCATCGCGGTGTTGAAGACGACTTCGCCGACGGTCTCGCCGATCGCGCCGAAGGCGCGGCCGCGAAAGATGCGGCCGTCGGCCAGCGCCAATATCGCTTCGCGCTGCGCGCTCACGCCCGCGCCCCCGTTCTGCCGTCGAAGACGACGTCGCCCGCGACGATCGTCAAAATCGCCCTGCCCTTCAACCGCCGCCCGGCAAACGGGCTGTTACGGCTCTTTGAAATAAATTTCGCCGGGTCCACCGTCCATTCCATATTCGGATCGATAAGCGTGATGTCCGCGCGCGCGCCCTCCTCCAGCGTGCCGCCGTCGATTCTCAATAGCTGCGCGCTTTTAAGGGACATCATTTCGACCATCCGCGACGGAACGAGTACGCCGCGATGGACCAGTTCGAGCGCCAAACCCAGCGCGGTTTCGAGCCCCACCACGCCGTTGGCGGCCTGCGTCAGCGCCTCGACTTCGTCTTCGGGCAGCCGCCCGCAATCGCGCTCGGGGCTGAAAAGCCCGGCCAGCCGTTCCATCCGCTTGGAGTGCGGATCGTGCGGCGCATGATCTGTCGCGATCATATCTATCGTGCCGTCGGCGACCGCCGCTACCACCGCCTCGACGTCGTGGGCCGAGCGCAGCGGCGGCGCCATCTTGGCATTCGGGCCCCATCGCAATACCGCACGCTCGTCGAGCGCGAAATGATGCGGCGTCACCTCGCAGGTGAGCTGTGCGCCGCGCTTGCGGGCCGCGCGGATGAGGTCGAGCGAGAGCGCGGTCGAGACGTGCGCGATATGGACCGGCGCCTCCGCGCCGATCGCCAGCGCCAGGTCGCGCCGGATGCGCTCGGTCTCGGCCGCCGCCGGCACGCCGGCGACGCCGAGATGCTTGGAGACCTCGCCCGCGTTGACCGCGCAGTTGGCGGTGAGCGCGCGATCCTCTTCGTGAAGTGAAATCGCAAAACCCAGCCGCGCGATTTGTTCCATCGCACTGGCCAGCACGGCCTGGTCGTCGATCGGAATTCCGTCGTCGGAAAAAAGACGCGCACCGGCCGCCACCATCGCGGCGAAGTCGACCGTCTCGCGCCCGCCGAGCCCTCGCGTCACCGCCGAGACCGGCACCAGCCGCGCCGCATGAACTTCCGCCGCCTGCGCGAGCATGTAGTGCGTCACCTCGGGAGTGTCATTGACCGGCGAGGTGTTCGCCATCGCGGCCACCGCGGTAAAGCCGCCGGCCGCCGCCGCGCGCAGTCCGGTCGCGATCGTCTCCTTCTCGGGAAAGCCGGGGTCGCGCAGATGAACGTGCGGATCGACGAGCCCCGGCACGATCCAGCATCCGGTCGCATCGATACTGGTTGCGCCCTCGGGAACGCCGAGCCGCCCCGGCGGCTCGATCGCCTCGACCTCGCCCTCGGCGATCAGTACGTCGCGGAGGCCGTCGATCGCGTGCGCCGGATCGATAAGCCGCCCGCCGCGTAGCAGGATTCGGCTCATTCCGCGTTTTCTCCTTCCTTGAGCGACTCGACCATCGAGTAGATGAGGACCCGGTCCTGCGCCTTGGCACGGCCCGGCGCGGCGCCTTCGGGAGCCGCGAGGCGAACTTGCACGCGCTCGGCGCGCGCGGTGGGAATATTCTTGCCGACATAGTTAGGCCGGATCGGGACGGCGCGATGCCCGCGGTCGATCAGCACCGCAAGTTTGACCGCGGCGGGACGGCCCCGCTGCCAAAGCGCCGTCATCGCACGCTGCACGGTCCACCCGCTGTTAATTACGTCGTCGACCAGTACGATCGTCCGATCTTTGACCTCAATTTGACCTTCAATTTGGCCTTCAGTTTGGACTTTCAGCGGTCCGCCGCCGCCGTCGAGCGGATGGAACGCCGCTTCGCCGCCGAAGACGTCGAGCGCCGCGCATGGCAGACGCACGTGGGTCTCCGCTTCGATCAGGTCGCGCAGGCGCATCGCGAGCATCGCACCGTGACTGACCACCCCGACGATCGTGACGGAGGCGAGGTCAGGCAGGTCGGCGGCCATCTGCGTGGCCAGCGCGCGGCAGGCCGCCGCGACTTCGTCGGCGTTCATGATTTCGCGCTGCGGGCCGCGCCGATAGGGTTCGTAGCCGCTTTCCTCGGCCTGCTTGACGCTCTCGAACACCGCAAGCGAGCTTTCTTCGATCCAGCTACGCACGTACCCGTAGAGGTTGCGATCGAAACGGTAGTAGCGGCGCGTGCGCGCGTGGCCGACGAATTCTATTTTGAGTTCGCGCTCGCAGAACTCGCACACCAGCGGCACGGTCGAGGAGTCAGTCGAGCGTCCCAGCCGAAAGCGCGGCGAGAGATACACTCCTTCGTGGCGGCTGATACATCCCGGATTGGAGCAACGCGGGGCCGGATGCGCCTTGAAGCGAATCGCGGGCACCGGCGGAGCGGGACGTACGCGCTCGGTCCCGTTTTGCTCGAGCAGCCACGCGATGAGCGCCATCCGCACCGGCACGCCGGCGGCAGCCTGCTCGAAGTACACGGCGCGCGGGTCGCTATCGAGTTCGTAAGCCAACTCGTCGGTGCGCGGCAGCGGATGCATCACGACCGCTTCGTGCGTGCGGCTGGTCTTGAGCGCGCGCACGTCGAAGTGTCCGTACTTGCCGCCGGCATCCTCATTGTTGTCCATCCGCTCGCGTTGCAGCCGCGTCAGGTAGAACGCGTCGAGCGCGGCGGGCGCCGCCGCCGCCGGCGGAGCGCCATCCAACGGCATGTCGGAGGTGAACAGCGCCATCTGATGTGGCGCGTTGGGCGTCAGATAGAGCGCGTCGATTCCGCCCGCGAGCGAACGCAACTCCTCCATCGACACGGTCGAAAGTCCGTACTTGCTCTCGGCGGCGATCCGCTCCAGCACGTAGTCCGGCACGTTCATTCCGTTGTAGGGCACGGCCACGATGTTGGCGCCGAAGCGGGCGAGCGCGTAAATCAGCGAATGGACGGTGCGTCCGAATTTCAAGTCGCCGCAGATTGCAACCGTCAGCCCCCGCAGATGTCCCTTCTTGCGGCGCAGGATATAGAGGTCGCACAGCGTCTGCGTGGGATGCTCGCGGCTGCCGTCGCCCGCGTTGATCACCGGGCACGGCGCGTACTCGGCGGCGACCCGCGCCGCGCCGTCGCGCGGATGGCGCACCACGATAACGTCGGCGTAAGCACCAACCACGCGCACCGTGTCGGCCAGCGTCTCGCCCTTGGCGGCGGAGGAGGCGTGCATGTCGGGCGAGCTTATAACGGCGCCGCCCAACCGATGCATCGCGGACTCGAAGCTGAGGCGCGTGCGGGTGGACGGCTCGTAGAAAAGCGTCGCCATGATGAGGCCCTGGGCGCGATCGAGCGTCTCGCCGCGCTCGAGACCGGTGGCAAACGAGTCGGCGAGTTCGAAAATCCGCTCGATATCGACCGTCGTCAGGTCTTCGATCGAGACGATGTCGTTTTTTCCCAGCCGTGCCATCGCGCTTTAGCCCGCCACCGCCCGCTTGGCGCCGCCAATCACGACCTCGTCGACACCGTCAACCTCGGCCAGGCGCACGTAGACCCGCTGGTCGCGCGGCGCCTCTATATTGCGGCCCACGTAGTCGGCGCGGATCGGCAGTTCGCGCTCGCCGCGGTCCACCAGCACGGCGAGCTGAATCGATTCGGGATGGCCGAGGTCGGCCAGCGCGTCGAGCGCCGCGCGCACCGTGCGTCCGGTGTAAAGCACGTCATCGACCAGCACCACGCGAGTGCGATCGAGGGCGAACGGGATGTCGCGGCCAAGCAGGCGCGGATCGCCGGGCGCGCCGCGCCCGTCGTCGCGGTAGGAAGAAATATCGAGCGTGCCGACGGGGACCGCGCGCTTGCCGTTCTCGGCCATCGCCTCGGCCAGCCGTTCGGCGAGGCGGGCGCCGCGGCGCACGATACCGACCAGGACGACATTCGCGGCGCCGTTGTTGCGCTCGACGATCTCGTGCGCGATCCGCTTGACCGAGCGCGCGATCGCGGCCGCGTCGAGCGCGAGCGCCGGCTTGAAGTTTCCCTGCGCGGTCATAGAGGGATCGCTCGCGGCGCGGCTGCGCAAAAAAAGACCCGCCTGCGGGCGCAGCCGGGTCCTGACATATACACTTCCATCGTCGTACCCTTTCCGCCCTCTCT
Organism: uncultured delta proteobacterium; assembly: GCA_963815255.1. GTDB lineage: Bacteria > Desulfobacterota > Binatia > Binatales > Binataceae > JAKAVN01. Next base: position 177,546 of record CAWFGH010000005.1, read on the forward strand.
GTGGCGGGTTAAAGGCTGAGTTATTTTCTAACGACGGCGATAGGCCGGTCAAGCTGACGTGCGTGACCCTGCACCGTCGCGCCTGCGGATTTGGCTACAGCGAGCCGTGTGTTGATAACCCGCTGTTGATAACCCGGCACCTGTTGATAAATGTCGGGGGTCGATACGACCGACGCGGGTAATCAGCGCGTGCTCCCCGTGCCTAGCCGGCTTTGCGCCCGCCCCCGCCGCGTTCGAGCTTGCGCACGCGCTGCTCCTGGTCGCGGCTCTGGATCGTGATCCGGTCGTCGAAGCGCTCGAACTTGCGCGCCAAATCGGCGACCGCCTTGTTGGTCTGCTTGAGCTCGGCCGAGAGCTTCTTGGTAATCGACTCGGCGGCGCTGACGACGTCGGCCTTGACCTGAGCGGCGGCGTCGCCGATCGCGCGATCGACGCCCTCGCGCGTCGCCGCGGGTACGCGGCGTGAGCCGTCGGAGCGCAGGCTTTCGCGCAGCCCGTCGATTTCCTGGCCGAGCTGCACGCGGACCGCCTCGGCGCGGCGCGAGACTTCCTCGGAAAGCTGATCACGCGCCTGCGCCGCCCGTACGCCCATCTCGTTTTGCAGCGCCTGCCTGAGCGCGCCCAGCTGTTCGCGAAAGTCGACCCGGGTAGCGCCCAAGGTCTCGCCCAGGCGCACAATTTCGGCGCCGAGGTCGGAGCGTACGCCCGCAAGAGCGTCGCGGTTCTCGGCGATCTGCTCCGAGAGAAAGCGGATTTGCCGCCCTACCTCGGTGAATTGTCCGAAAATTTCCTCGCGGAGCGCGTCCAGCCGTGCGCCGTATCCGGAGACGGCCTCCAGTACCAGCTCGAAACGCGATCCGAGCTGCTCGAGCAGCGCTCCTACCCGGTCAATGGCTTCATCCGACACTGGCACTGGCCCCCTGCTCCGCGCTATCTGACCGCCTTGCCGAACCTGCTCCAACGTATGCCGAGGAACGATTGGCTGTCAGCACCCCATGACCAATATATGAACATGGCGCGGCCTTCGACCTGATCGAGCTTCACGAATCCCCAGAAGCGGCTGTCAAAGCTGCGATCGCGGTTGTCACCCATCATGAAAAACTCGCCCGCCGGCACCGTCGTCGCAGGGTAGTTGTCGCGCGGCGAGTATGGCGAACGGTCGCCCGGCGCGACCTCGAGATGCGCGTGCGGGTCGGGCATCGGCGCGCCGTTGAGGATCACCTGTCCATTTTTCACCTGCACGGTGTCGCCGCCAACCGCGATCACCCGTTTGATGAAGTCTTTGGTCGGATCCTGTGGAAAAACGAACACGACGACGTCGCCGCGACGGACCGGCGCGAAATGGATGAGATAATGGCCGTACGGAATCTCGTTCGCCAGCGGATTCAGGCCGAAGAGCGAATCCGGCATCCGCAACCCGTAACGGATCTTGTTGACCATGATGTGGTCGCCGATTAACAGCGTCGGCTCCATCGAGCCCGACGGAATCTTGTAGGCCTGGATGAGAAAGGTGCGCAGGATGATCGCGAGGATGAAGGCGATGACGATCGCCTCGGTCCACTCGCGGAGCTCGGAGCCGTGGGCCTCGACGGTCTCGGCCGGGCGTATCGGCGGAGTCTCGCCGGGGCCGGGCTTGCGGAGGTTAACGGGAGAAGCCACGATGAAGCCCTACTCGCCAACTTTGAGCAGGGCCAGGAACGCCTCCTGCGGGATTTCGACCTTGCCCACCTGCTTCATCCGCTTTTTGCCCTCTTTTTGCTTTTCCAGCAGCTTGCGCTTGCGCGTAATGTCGCCGCCGTAGCACTTCGCAGTCACGTTCTTGCGCAGCGCCTTGACGCTCTCGCGCGCGATAATCTTGGCCCCGATCGAGGCCTGGATGGCCACGTCGAACATCTGCCGCGGGATGTGCTCGCGCATCTTCTCGCACAGCACTCGCCCGCGCTCGTAGGCCCGGTCACGATGCACGATTATGGAGAGCGCGTCGAGCACGTCTCCATTAATCCGCAGATCCAATTTAACCAGAGAGCCCGGCCGGAAGTCCAGAAACTCATAGTCGAGCGAGGCGTAGCCGCGGCTGACCGACTTCAAACGATCGTAAAAATCGAAGACCACCTCGGCGAGTGGCATCTCGTAGTGCAGGATCGCCCGGCCGCGCCCGGCATAACGGAGATCGCGCTGCACGCCGCGCCGCTCCTCGCAAAGACTCATCACTGCGCCCAGGTACTCCTGCGGCACGTGGATCGAAGCCAGGATGAACGGTTCCTCGATCGCCTCGATCATCGACTCGTCGGGCAGCCGCGAGGGATTGTCCACCATCAGGACTTCGCCGTCCTGCTTGCGTACCCGGTAGGCGACGGTCGGCGCCGTGATGACCAGGTTGAGCCCGAACTCGCGCTCCAGCCGTTCCTGCGCGATCTCCATGTGCAGCAGGCCGAGGAATCCCGCGCGAAAGCCGAAGCCCAGCGCCTGCGAAGTCTCGGGCTCGAAAATCAGGCTCGCGTCGTTGAGCCGCAGCTTGTCGATCGCGTCGCGCAACGCGCCGTACTGGTTGGACTCGGTCGGATAAAGCCCCGCGAACACCATCGGCTTGAGTTCCTTGAATCCCGCCAGCGCTTCGGTCGCCGGATGCTCGGCGCTGGTGATGGTATCGCCGACGCGCATGTCGGCCACGGTCTTGACGTTGGCCGCGACCATCCCGACTTCGCCCGGCCCCAGTTGCTCGACCTCGGCTTCGAACGGCGTGAAGTGCGCAAGCCGCATCACCTCGCCCGTCTTGCCGGTGCCGATCAGATGGATTTGCATCCCGCGCCGCAGTTCACCGTCGAACACGCGCACGAGGCCGATCGCGCCCTGGTAAACGTCGTACCAGCTATCGAAGATGAGCCCGCGGGTGGGAGCGCCGGGCGTGACACGCGGCGGCGGAATCCGTTCGACCACCGCCTCGAGCACTTCCTCGATACCGACGCCTTCCTTGGCGCTGGTCAGGATCGCGGCGGTCGCGTCGAGTCCGATTACCTCTTCGATTTCGGCGCGAGTGCGATCGACGTCGGCACCGGGCAAATCGATCTTGTTGATCACCGGCACGATTTCGAGCCCGTGGTCCAGCGCCATGTAGACGTTGGCGAGCGTCTGCGCCTCGACCCCCTGGCTGGCGTCGACCACCAGCAGCGCGCCCTCGCACGCCGCCAGGCTCCGCGAGACCTCGTAGGCGAAATCGACGTGGCCGGGCGTGTCGATCAGGTTGAGCACGTAGGTCTTGCCGTCTCGCGCCGTGTAGTTGAGCCGCACTGAGCGGGCCTTGATCGTGATCCCGCGCTCGCGCTCGAGGTCCATCGAGTCGAGGAACTGCTCCTTCAACTCGCGCTTGCTGAGCGCGCCGGTGCGCTCGAGCAGGCGGTCGGCGAGCGTGGACTTGCCGTGGTCGATATGCGCGATGATCGAGAAATTGCGGATGAGCGCGGGGTCGGTCATTTGGCGGAGTCGATCATTTACCGATGATTTATAAAGATACGGCCGCCGTAATGGCGGCCGGCCCAACCCCCAGCATAGCAATTATTCAGTTAGCGCGCCGCTCGATCGCGAAAGAACCGCAGCGTCTGGGCGAGGCCATTGGACAATTCCACCTGCGGGCGCCATCCGAGTTCCTTGGCCGCGCGCTCCGGCAGGATAACCGAGCGCCGCTGCTCGCCTGCGCGCGGCGGACCGAACTCGGCCGCCCGGCTGGTGCCGGCATTACCCGCCAGCGCATCGTAGAGTTGGTTGACGCTGGTCTCGACTCCGGTCCCGACGTTGAAAGCGCCCGACACGGTGCTTTCGAGCGCGGCGACGTTGGCCCGCACCACGTCGGCGACATAGACGTAGTCGCGAGTCTGTCCGCCGTCGCCATATATCGTCACCGGGCGGCCCTCGAGAATGCGCCCGCAGAAAATCGCGACCACGCCGGCCTCACCATGCGGATCCTGGCGCGGGCCGTAGACGTTCGCGTAGCGCAACGCGACGTAATCGATCCCATACTGCGCGCGGTAAAAAAACAGGTACTTCTCCGTCGCCAGCTTGGCGATGCCGTAGGGGCTGACCGGGCGCTGCGGATGCTCCTCGTCGCAGGGGAAGGATTGCTGCTCGCCGTAGATCGCGCCGCCGGTGGAGGAGAAAACCACGCGCCGCAGCCCGCGCTCGCGCCCGGCCTCCATCAGGTTGAGAAACCCGACCAGGTTGACCTGCGCGTCGAAGGCCGGATCGGCGACCGAGCGCCGCACGTCCATCTGCGCCGCCAGGTGCACCAGGACCTCGGGCCGCTCGCGGTCGATCACGTCGCGCACGGCCGACGCGTCGCGCAGATCGGCCTGGTAAAAGCGCGCGCGCGGGTTGACCTGATCGCGCTTGCCGGCCGCGAGATTGTCGATGATGGCGATTTCATGACCGCCGCGCGCCGCCAGCGCGTCAACCGTATGAGAGCCGATAAAGCCGGCTCCGCCGCTGACCAGTATTCGCATCCCAATTCCCCTCCGTGCGGCTAGATCGGCCGGCGGCCAATCGAGTAGTAGCGAAACTCGAGCGCTTTCATCAGGGACGGGTCGTAGAGATTGCGCCCGTCGAAGATGACCGGCGACTTGAGCATCGTGCGGATGCGCTGGAAGTTGGGATGGCGGAACTCGGGCCACTCGGTGAGGATGATCAGCGCGTCGGCGGAGGCCAGCGTCTCGTAGTTGTTCTCGTGATAGCTGATGCGATCGCCGAAGACGCGGCGCGCGCTCGCGAGCGCCTCGGGATCGTGCGCGCGGACGCTGGCGCCGGCCGCCAGCAATTCCTCGATTACCGTGAGCGAAGGCGCCTCGCGCATGTCGTCGGTGCGCGGCTTGAAGGCCAGGCCCCACACCGCGAAGTTGCGGCCGTGGAGGTCGGGGCCGAAATGCTGCTTGACGCGCTCGGCGACGAGCCGCTTCTGGCGCACGTTGACCTCGTCGGTCGCGCGCAACAGCGCGAAGTCGAGGCTGTGCTCGGCGGCGCTGTGAACCAGCGCCTGCACGTCCTTGGGAAAGCACGAGCCGCCATACCCGGCGCCGGGAAAGAGAAACTGCGAGCCGATTCGCCGGTCCGCGCCCATCCCGCGCCGCACGTCGCTTATCTCCGCGCCCACCGCCTCGCACAGGTTCGCCATCTCGTTGATGAACGAAATGCGCATCGCCAGCATCGCGTTGGAGGCGTACTTGGTCAGCTCGGCCGAGCGCGGGTCCATCACGATCACCGGGTTGTCGGTGCGCAGAAACGCGGCGTGCAATTCGCGCAGGATCGCGGTCGCCTGCTCGCTGGCCGAGCCGATTACCACGCGGTCGGGCCGCATGAAGTCCTCGATCGCCGAGCCCTCCTTGAGAAACTCGGGAACCGAGCAGACGTCGACGCGATGATTCGCGGCCTTGGCTACGATTTCGCGCACGCGATCGTTGGTGCCGACTGGCACGGTGCTTTTGATCGCGATGATATGGTAGCCGGCGACCTCCTTCGCGATCTCTTCGGCGGCGCGCATTACGCCGCTTAAGTCGGCCGCGCCGTTTTGGCTCATCGGCGTGCCGACGGCGATGAACGACACCATCGCGGAGTTTACCGCGCTCTTGAGTTCGGTGGAGAAACTGAGGCGGCCTTCCTTGATATTGCGCCGCACCAGTTCTTCGAGTCCCGGCTCATAGATCGGCACCTGCCCGCCCGTGAGTTGCTCGATACGCGCGGCGTCGATATCCACGCAGATGACTTCGTTGCCGCTCTCGGCAAAGCAGGTTCCGCTCACCAGACCCACGTAGCCTGTGCCCACGACTGCGATATTCATCTATTTTCCAAAACCTCGGACCCGCTATCGTTGCCTGAACTCAGAACTGTTCCTTGATCACGTAAACCGGCTTGTCCTGCGATTCATGGTAAGTGCGCGTCAGCATCTCGCCCAAAAGTCCGATACTGATGAACTGCACGCCCACGATTACCATCAGGATCGCCAGCAACAGCGCCGGCCGATCGTGCAAGGGCCGCCCCAGCACGATCTTCTCGAACACCAGTATAGCTGTCCACGTCGCGCCGATCAGACCCACCACCAGCCCGATCGCACCGAAAACCTGAATAGGCCGCGTCGAGTAACCCGAGAGAAATTTGACCGTCAAAAGGTCCAGGAAAGTACGAACTATGCGGCCGGGGCCATACTTGGATTTGCCGGTGCGGCGCGGGCGGAAACTCACTTCGACCTCGGCAATACGCGCGCCCTGCTCGGCCGCGATCGCGGGGACGAAACGATGCATCTCACCGTAGAGCATCAGGCGATGCGCCAGATCGCGCCGGTAGGCCTTCAGCGTACAGCCGTAGTCGTGCAGCCGCACCCCGGTCATCCAGGAGATCAGCCGGTTGGCGGCGACCGACGGCAGGCGGCGGCTAAGCCGCGCGCCCGCCCATCGCTCGGTGCGCCATCCGCTCACCAGGTCGTAGCCCTCGGCGAGCTTTGCGAGCAAGCGCGGGATATCGTCAGGATCGTTCTCGCCGTCACCGTCGATCGCGACCACCACGTCGCCGACGGCCTGATGCAGCCCACAAGCGAGCGCCGCGGTCTGTCCCGAATTGCGCGCGAGCCGGAACACGCGGACGTGCGCATCGCCGGCCTTGATCGTGCGCAGCACGTCGGCGCTGCCGTCGGTCGATCCGTCGTCTACGAACAGCATCTCGTAGGACGCGGCGGAGCCGAGCACGCGCGCGAGTTCCTCATGCAGCGGAACCAGGTTATCCCGCTCGTTGTAGAGCGGAACAACTATCGAGAGTTCCATCGCGTGTACTGCGAGTCGGTGAGCTCGATGAAGGCGCGGTAGCGCTGGTCGATTTCCTCCCAGGTCAGCGTCACCAGCCGGTCGAGCGAAAAGCGCTCGACCACAAACGATGCCAGCACGCTGCCATATACTACGGCGGTGCGCAGGATCGGTTCGGTCACGCGTCCATGGCGCGCGAGGAAGCCCATAAAACCGCCGGCGAAAGTGTCGCCCGCGCCGCTGGGGTCGATTACCTCTTCGAGCGGATAGGCCGGCACCGCGAACATCGCGCCCGAGCTGAACTGGAGCACGCCGTACTCGCCGCGCTTCACCAGCAGCGTGTCGGGGCCCATCTTGAGAATCGCGCGGCTGGCGCGGACCAGGTTGTGCTCGCCGCTCAGCATCCGCGCCTCATCGTCGTTGACGGTCAGGATGTTGACGTGCGCAAGCATGCGCATCAGGGCCGGACGTTCGTTCTCGATCCAATAGTTCATGGTGTCAGCGGCGACCACCTTGGGGCTCTGCACCTGCGCGAGCACGCGGCTTTGCAGTTCGGGTGCGATGTTGCCCAGGAAGACGTAGTCGGCGCGGCACTGGTCGGGCAGGAGATTGGGTGCGAAATCGGAGAAGACATTGAGCGCGAGCCCGAGCGTGTCGCGCTTGTTCATGTCCTCGTGATAGCGCCCATGCCAGCGCATCGTGAGACCGTCGCGCCGCTCCAACCCGCGCACGTCGATATTGCGTTCCGTGAACAAGCGCATATCTTCGTCGCGGAAGTCGGTGCCGACCGCGCCCACGATGCTGACCGGCGAAAAAAAACGCGCCGCCAGCGCGAAATAGCTGGTCGAGCCGCCCAGCACGTCGTCGGCCCTGCCCTGTTGCGTCTCGATCGTGTCATAGGCGACCGAACCGACCACCACGATGCTCATCGGGGAAAATCCGCCGGGACCTGCGTCATCGCGCTCCTCGTTTTGCCGGAAAAATGCCGGATTAGCTTCACTGCAAGTATTTGCCGATTATCGGCCGCAGATCGGCGGCCACCTTGGGCGGGATCACCGCGCGGTCGGTGATGATCGCATCGCGGAGCGCGCTCGGGCACGCGCAGGTGCGTGCACGCGCCGCGATTCGCCGCGCCAGGATCGCCACCGCGCCCTGCGCACGCTCGACGTTGAGCCGCATCACGCGCAGGATTTCGCCGATATCGACCGCCGCGACGCTTTCGTGCCAGCAATCGTAGTCGGTCACCAGCACCAGCGCCGCGTAACACATCTCGGCCTCGCGCGCGAGCCGCGCTTCCTGCATCGCCGTCATGCTGATCACGTCGGCGCCCCAGCGGCGGTAGAGATTCGACTCGGCGCGGGTCGAAAACTGCGGCCCCTCGATACACAGATAGACGCCGCCACGATGAACCGTCGCGCCGTCTTCGCCGGCGGATTCGAAGAGCTCATGCGCGAGCGCCGCGCATACCGGGTCGGCGAGCGAGACGTGGGCGACGATCCCCTCGCCGAAAAACGTCGCCGGCCGCTTGTAGGTGTGGTCGATGAACTGGTCGGGCACCACCAGGTCGCCCGGCCGCAGTTCCTCCTTCATGCTCCCGGCGGTGCTGACCGAGACCAGGTGATCGACGCCGAGCTGTTTCATGCCGTAGATGTTGGCGCGGAAATTCAGTTCGGAGGGCATCAGGCGATGGCCGCGGCCGTGGCGCGAGAGAAAGACCACGTCGCACTCGCCGAGCTTGCCGCGAAAAAACGGGTCCGAGGGGCGGCCGAACGGCGTCGTGAGCTCGACCTGCTCGACGGCGGTGAGCCCTTTCATCTGGTAAAAGCCGCTCCCGCCGATCACACCCAGCACGGTCCTGCCCATTGCGCGCGCCCCCGTTGCGTCAGCCGGATTGCCGCTCTGCGTACAACTGACCGCAGGCGGCGGCGATATCCTGTCCCCGGCTCTCGCGGATTGTAGCGGTCAAGTTACCTTGCCGAAGGATCGCTTGAAAGCCCTCGACTGCGGCGCGCGCGGACGGCGCAAACGGCGCGCCCGGGAACGGGTTGAAGATGATCAGGTTCACCTTGGCCTTGAGCTGGCCCAGCAGCCGCACCAGCCGGCGCGCATCCGCGGAGGAATCGTTCACGCCGGCCAGCATCACGTACTCGAAAGTGACGCGGTCGCGCCGCTTGATCGGCAAACCGCGGCACGCGTCGATAAGCCGCTTGAGCGGATAGCGTTTGTTAATCGGCGCGAGGCGGTCGCGCAGTTCATCGGTCGTCGCATGGAGTGAGACCGCGAGGTTGACCGACGGAAACTCCGCCAGCAGCCGCTCCATCGCCGGCACCAACCCGACGGTCGAGACCGTCACGCGCCGCGGCGAAATCCCCATCCCCCACGCCGAGGTCATGATCGAGAGAGCGCGCGCGAGACGCGGGTAATTGGCGAGTGGCTCGCCCATCCCCATGAAGACGTAATTGGTTAGTTGCTCGCCGGGCTCGAGTTCGCGGCGCGCCGCGGCGATTTGCCCGAGGATTTCGGCGGCGGTCAGATTGCGATGGAGTCCCATCAGCGCGGTGGCGCAGAACTCGCACGCCATCGCGCATCCGGCCTGACTCGACAGACACAGCGTGACTCGCTCGCCGGCCGGGATGATCACGCTTTCGATCGCCTCGCCATCGCCGAGCGCGACCAGCAGCTTGCGCGTGCCGTCGGCCGAGCGCGCGACGGCGGCGGAAGGTGTCGGGCTAATCTTAAAGTGATTCTTTAAGTGAGCGCGAAAGTCGGCGCCCAGATCCGACATCGCCGCGAAAGAATCCGCTCCGCGCTGCCACAGCCAGCCCATCACCTGGCGCGCGCGAAAGGCGCGCTCGTTCGCGGCGACCACGAACTGCTCGAGTTCCTCGAGCATCAGTTCGCGCGCATCGCGTATCGGCGCCTCGGCCGCCGCGGCGTCCGCGGGATACGGTTGGAGATGTATCTGATCGCTCACGGCCCTCAAGTCTAAACCAAATGCATGAAGGTTCGGAGAGGGCTGGCAGCCGCGCTTTTCCCTCTCGCCTCTCCCGTGTCTTGGGAGAGGCCGACGGCCGATTGCGGCCGTCGGGAGAGGGTCGATTCCGGCGCGCTCGCCTCGAGAGCGCGGCCTGAAATTTCGGAATTTTGCTTTGTGCCGCTGCTAGCAAAAAACGCTATGCGCAACACGCGCGGGCGTCATGTCCGCGTGCCCGTGAAAAGCATCTCGACCCCCACCCCAACCCTCCCCCAATTCAAGGGGGAGGGCTCCGAAGAGAACCACTAGAGCTACGCCGGGAGCGGCGCGAAGACCGCGTTGTCGATAAGCCGTGTCTTGCCGACGTGCGCCGCAATTGCGACCACCACCGGCCGTTCGATCCGCGCGATCGACGCGAGCGATTCCGAATCGACCGCCTCGATATACTCGATCCTGAGCTCGGGAGTCGCGCTGAGTATCGCGCATGCTGCGCGCACCAGCGCGCGCGGGTCGCGCGCGCCGGCGGCAAACTCATTGCGCGCGGCCTCGAGCGCCGCGCTCAGGCTGAGCGCGCGCCTGCGTTCGTCGGCCGAGAGATACGCGTTGCGCGAGCTCATCGCGAGGCCGTCGGATTCGCGCACGGTAGGCATCGGCACGATCTCGAGATCGAAGTTGAGGTCCTTGACCATCCGCTGGATCGCGCGCAACTGCTGAAAGTCCTTCTCCCCGAACATCGCGTAGTGCGGCTTGACGATGTTGAAGAGCTTGGCGACCACCGTGGTGACGCCGCGGAAGTGGCCCGGACGATGCGCCCCGCACAGCCCCTTGGTGATCTCCAGCGCCTCGACCCAGGTCTGCGCGCCCGCCGGATACATCGCATCCGGCTCCGGGGCAAACACCAGATCGACCGGCACGTCCTTCATCATCTCGCAATCGCGTTCGAAGGCGCGCGGATAGCGGCCGAAGTCCTCGTTGGGCGCGAACTGGGTGGGGTTGACGAAAATCGAAGCCACCACGACCTCGGCCCGCCGTCTGCCCTCGCGCATCAGGCTGAGATGTCCCTCGTGCAGGAACCCCATCGTGGGTATGAATGCGATTCGCTTGCCCGCGCGGCGGATCGCGTCGGAGCGGCACTGCATTTCTGCTGGCGTGGTTATGATTTTCACCTTCGGCTTCCTCTTTGGTCGCGATACCCGGTCAATTTCGCCGCGGACAAAAATGCGGGGCCACCGCGCATACCGGCACCCCGCATCAAACGTGCTCACCAGAGCGCTCAAGCCGTTCGGGGTCCCGGTCCTTTCGAGATCCAGGCGCTAGCCCAAGCCTATGTCCACGATGCTCCGTTGCCGGAGTCTTCGCTGCCTCGTCTAAACGTCTCGCCGGGCTTAAGCCTCGACGGATGGCGATCTATTAGTACGATGTCGTTGCTTAGTAAAGGTGCTTGAGTAAAGACCCACCGGCGCTCGAACTAAAGCTATCCGCGCCTGAGCAAAAGAACTGCCGGCCTGGTCCTATGGTTCCAATTTCGCTGCGTTCGGCTGCTGCGGCATCTCGACCGGCACCTGGAGGCGTTTGCCGCTGCGCAGGATGTTGAGATAGACGGTCTCGCCCGGCTGCGCGTCGCGCAACTGATCCTGGAAATCCATGAAGTTGCTGACCCGGTTGCCATCGACTCCGATGATCAGATCGTAGTTCTCGCCGACTTGCATGGTTTCGATCACCGGCACGGCTAGCACCGCCGGCGGAAACACCAGCGACGCCGCCACGGCCGCACCCTCGAGCACGTCGTGGGCCGCGCGATGGCCCGCCTGCACACCTGCGCGCTCGGCCGGACTGCCGGGCTGCAACGCAACCACCAGCAGCCCGTCGACCTCGCGGCCGCTTTTGGTCCGCCGCGCGCCTTCCTGCAGTTCAACGCCGAGCGGCGAGGTATTGACGCCCTCGTTCATGAACTCCTGAAGGCTGTGCAACTGCGGCTCATTGAGCGGCATCTGCTGATTCGCTTCGTAGTTGATGACCTGCGAGCCCTGGGAGGCCGCTGGAGGCTGGAGCGCCTGTTGCTGAGAGGCTGTCGGAATGACCGTAGTTCCCAGCGGCGCCTCGTCGGGAGCTATGCTCTGCTCGCCAGGCGCGGGAGCATCGATGGGTGTAGCCGCTGCGCCCCCCGCCGCCGCTGCGGCGGCGGGTTCCGCGGGCGCGCCCGGGGCGGGCGAGCCCGGCGCAACCGGAGTCCATCCGGAAGACGTCGCCCCGGGCGGCGCGCCGTCGTTTATGAGAAAAGTTTTGGGGCCGCCGGCTGGCGCCGAGGCTTCAGCCGTCGCCGCCGCCGCGGGAGTCGCGGTGGCCGCCGCCGCCTCCGGTGGAGCCGGCGTGCCAGCCCCACCGGAGGCGGGCGTTGCGGTAGCTGAGGCCGCGGCGACGGGAACCGCAGCAGCGCTCGACGCCGCGCCGCTCGCGTCGGCTGGCGCGACTGCGGGCGGGTCAGCCGGCGGCGTGACCGGCGCGGCCGGCGCAGCGGTCGCGTCGGCCGGTGGCGCGGGCAGCAACGTGACTTCTTCTTCGTCGGCAGGCGTGGCGGCTGGCGTCGACGCGTCACGCGCCGACGCCTTGGACGCGGCGCCCAGCGCGCCAATCGTGGCGGACGGGCCGACGGGCGCCTCCTCCTGGCCGCGCGCTGGGCTTATCGCGCCGAGCGCGATAAGCCCAGCCGCCAAGGCCGGCAACATCGCGGGGAACGTCGCGGCGCGGCGCGTCAGCGGCGAGCGCGCCGGCGCCGGTCTAGTTGAGGCTCCATCGGCTCTCATGCTCGACCACGCGTCCCTCGTTGCGGAGCTTTTTTAGATGCGAGCGCACTGAATTGGAGGCGGCGGCGTGCAGGTACTCGGGCACGTCGACGTAAATTTTCTTGACGATCTGCATCGGTTCGAGCGGCTCACCACCGGCCAGCGCCTCGAGCACCTGGCGTTCGCGCAGTTCGCGATGCGCGATGTACTCCTCGATTTTCTGCCGTGGATTGCGGATCACCGGGCCGTGCGCAGGGTAAATCAGCGCCAGGTCGAGTTCCAGCAGGCGGCGGAGCGAGGCCATGTATTGTCCGAGATCGCCGGTGTCGTCCGGAATCACCGTGGTGCCGGCGCCCAACACGACGTCACCGGTGAACAGCGCCCTTTCCTCTTCGAGATAGTAGCAAAGATGGTCGGGCGCATGGCCTGGCGTATGGATCGCGCGGAGCGTTGCGCCCTCGGTCCGGACTATCGCGCCATCCTCGATCGCGCGAATCGGCGCGCCAGCGACTTCGTCCTTGCCCGGCCACGGCTTCTTGAGCACTTCCAACTTGCCGAAGCGGCGATGCACCTGGGGGATGCCGCCGATATGGTCGGCGTGCGCGTGAGTGCAGACCACGCGCTCGAGTTCGCCAGTGGAACTGACCTCCCTAAGCGCGTGCGGCAGCAGCTCTTCGTAAATCGGCACGCCCGCGCCGGTGTCGAGCAGCATGGGCCGGCGTCCGATGCCGACGATATAGGTGTTGGTGCCCGGGCCGGTGAACGGGCCTGGGTTATGCCCCAGCACGGTCGCTACGCGATCGGAGTGCCGTGCAAAGTCGGGCAACTTAAGCCCGATCATCGAATCGGTGACGACGCGTTGCGGCTTCGCCATCAGGCGTCTCTCGCGCCGCCCGGCGGATAGGGTGCGGGCGCGCGCCGGTTGCGTTCGAAGATGAGGCGCAATCCCTTCAGCGTGAGAAACTCGTCGACCACCTCGATCGTTTTCGATTCGGGCGCGATCAGGTCGGCCAGTCCGCCGGTCGCGATCACGTGCGCGTGCTCGCCCCGCTCCTGCTCGATACGGTCGACCAGTCCATCGACCAGCGCCGTGTAGCCGAAGATGAGCCCCGACTGGATCGCGCCGATAGTCGTGCGGCCCACGGCCTCGCGCGGTCGCACCAACTCGACCTCGTAGAGCTTGGCGGCGTGCTTGACCAGCGCGTCCATCGAGATTCCCAACCCCGGCGCGATCGCCCCGCCCACGTACTCGCCGCGCCCGGTGACGTAGTCGAAAGTGGTCGCCGTGCCAAAGTCGACCACGATACATGCGCTGGCGTAGCGATCGTAGGCCGCCACCGCGTCGACGATACGGTCGGCGCCGACCTCCTTGGGATTTTCGTAGAGGATCGGCATCCCGGTCTTGATCCCGGGACCGACGATCAACGGCTCGCGCTGGAAGTAACGATGCGCCAGGTCTTCCATCGTGCGGTTGAGCGGAGGCACCACGCACGCGATCGCCACGCCCTCGGGGCGCAGCGGCGGCTCCAGGCCGACGCTCTGCAGGAGTGCGCCGATCATCACCCCGTGCTCGTCGGTCGTGCGTTCGGCCTTGGTCGAGAGCCGCCAGTGATTGCGCAGGCGGTCGCCCTCGTAAATTCCGATCACCGTATCGGTGTTGCCAACGTCGATTGCTACCAGCATTGCGCTACCATCATGAGTGTTCCGGAGATTTCACGACGGTAAGCTAAAGTTCGCGCGGGCCTACCTGTGTCCAAATCCGCCGTGGAATCCGGGTGAAAAGCCTCCGTGAAAACCTCCGGCGAAACCTCCGTGAAATCCTCCAGCGAACCCCCCGGGGAAACCTCCCACGGTTCGCGGAACCCCGCTGGGCACAATCGAAGGCAACGGAACTACCCTGGGCATCGGCTGCGGCATCCAGGCCGGTGACGATGGCAGAGATCGCGTGGGAGCGAATCCCGATGCTGCCGGAACAGAAGTACCCGGGAGATAGTAGAGTCCCGGCGCTCCGACGATCACCGTTGGGGCCTGGACGATGCCGTAGTTGCCAAGCTCCTGCGCCTGCTGCTGTTCCTGGTAGTCCTGGGTGGATCCAATCGAAGGGTTTAGGCTGTCAGCGCTCTCCTGGTCAGCTCCGGCGGCGGGCTGCTGTTCCTGCGTCCCCGATTCGCCAGGCGTGGACCCGTCCACTGCCGATGCTTCATCCTGTTGGTTGGCGGCTGGGTCGTCGGCAGTTCCCGCGCTCGCATTCGAGGGATCGTCCGCAGTGCCGGCGACGGCGGTTGGAGACTCGCCAATACCGGGGTCGCTCAGATTCGGACAGTCTTCAGCGCAGGCGTCGGCTGGCTCGGACTTGTCCTTTGCTCGATATACCGGCGGAAGGACCAGAACGCTATCGACCCGCTCCCAGGAGGAGTCACCTTTGCTGGCGTCTTTACTGGCATCCTGGGCCTGCGACGTGCCGGCCATAACGACCGCGAACATCAGAGCGAACGTCGCAGCCGCAATTGTGACCGCGACGGTGGCGCGTCGCCTGACCGCGACCACGCCAGACCGTTTGGTTGCGCCGTAGAATTTCATAGCATCACCTGGTTCTCTCCAGGGTTAAGCCAAGGCTATCACCCACTTGAGCAAATCGACAGGGCATCACGCAACTATGCGCGGAGAACATTGCAAGAAACGGACATTGTCCTTACTTCGGCCGACTCCGACCGTGCTCGCAGGTCTCCTTTAAAACAAACCCCACGGACGAACGGGCGGTTCCCGCGTACAATTTTAGGCACGCCGCGGGTTTCCAGCAGGAACAGGCTCGGCTAAGATGCGCGCCATGTCAGAACCCAAAGTAGCATTGGTTACCGGAGCCGGACGGGGAATCGGACGCGACATCGCTCAGCGTCTGGCCCGCGAGGGCTATGCCTGCGGACTGATCGCGCGCACCAAATCGCAGCTCGAAGAGACTGCCGAGCTTATCGTCAAGGCCGGCGGCAAGGCGCTGGTGACGCCGACGGACGTCTCCAAGCGCGACCAGGTGCTGGCGTCAGTCGAGGCAGTGGAGCGCGAGTTGGGTCCGATCTCGGTGCTGATCAACAACGCCGGCGCTTACTTGCGCAAGCGCTTCGAGGAGATCACCGAAGAGGATTTCGACTTTCAGCTCAAGGTCAACACGTACGGACCGTTCTTCTGCACCCAGGCGGTGGTGGGCAAGATGACCGCGCGTGGCGGCGGGACGATCATTTTCGTGCTGGGATCGGAGACTCGCGGCGGGCCGGCGATGTACTCGGCTTACACCGCCTCCAAGGTTGCGCAGCACGCGATCGCGGAGTCGGTCGCTTACGAGTACATGCACCTCGGCATCCATGCGGCGACCCTCGACGTTGACGGCGCGGTGGACAGCCCGCGCGTGCGCGAAGCGGCGCCCGACGCCGACCCGTCGCACTTCGTGCCGCCCTCGGCGATTTGCAACGAGATCGTGCATCTGATCAATCAGCCGCGCAGTGCGTGGACGTTTTCGATCGACATTCGCTCGTTCGTGCAATGGCGGCCGCGCGTAGCGGCGAAGAAAAAGGCCTAGCGCACCAGACGCTCGCGACGCGGCGCGTGCATCCGTGACGGTAGTCTTGACTGTAAGTCGATGACCACGGCTGACCAGATCCGCATCGAGCGTTGGCGTCCGGATTCATCGCGTCTGGCTGAGGATCTCGAGATGCTCGCCGGCGTCCTGCACGCATGCGTTTATGCCGGCGCGAGCGTCAGTTTTATCCTTCCGTTTTCACGCGACGACGCGAAAGCGTTTTGGCACGATAAGGTGCTGCCGGCGGTCAAGGCAGGATGCTGCCACGTTCTCGTCGCCCGCAACGCACAGCAAAAAATCGTTGGCACGGTGCAACTGGATCTCGCGACGCCGCCCAACCAGTCCCATCGGGCCGAAGTCAGAAAACTTCTGGTGCATCCCGATGCGCGCCGCCGCGGGATTGCGAGAGCCCTCATGATCGCAATCGAGGATCAGGCACGCGAGGCTCGGCGCAGCCTGATTACACTCGATACGGTCACCGGCGCTTTTGCGGAGCCGCTCTACTTATCGATCGGCTATGTCCCGGTCGGCGTGATCCCGCGCTACGCTCGGCGGCCGGACTCCTCCGAATTAGAGGCCACTACCGTGATGTACAAGGAACTGGCTCTCGTAACCTCAAGCACTAAATAGCCCTCGCGAGAGATCCGGAGTACTTATCCTCTGATATCAGAGACATTCGTATTCTCGGTTCCTTCGACCGGTTGCCAGGTATCGTCCGGATTATATTCCGTCATCTCGGAAGCGATCTGGTTAGTTCGCGGACCTAGATCCTTTTGATAGATCTGGCCGTCCTGATTAGCCACGAAGGTCATCACTCCGGAGTCGCGATAGCGGACCGGATAAGCAATCAGCGCGAACCCGCCCGTCATCTTGCCATCGACGATATAGTCTTGAGCGCCCCCATGCGCAGCGGCCCCTTGACGATGCAACAACTTGTAGATGTAGCCATGGAAAGGATGAGGTTTTCCCGCGGCATGATGAGCGTGATGTCCGTAGCCTTCACTGGCAGCTTCGGCCACCAGTGGACCCAGCGGACTTTCCGGCTCGCCTGATTTGACCTCCCAGTATAGACCGTCCTGCTTTCCGGGAGTGCTTCTGAATTTCTGAGCGTATTGATGCACCGAGTCGCCGTCGTGAGAAGCGGCGTAGTATTCCCGCTCGCCACTGACTATTTCCTGGCAGACCTTGATCACATTGAGTTCATTGGAACCAATCCGGCGGTATAATACTTCTTGCTTGCCGTAAGATGTATCGAAATACCATTTGGCCCCGCTCTTTTTTAGCGGGATTGCAACCGGCCAGTTTTCAGCTCCTATATATAAGATCATTCGTCCCGAGCCGGTGGCGGCGAACCGATGCATCTGGTGGTACTTCTCGACGAAGTGATCGTTGTTTGCCTTGTCGGCAACCCGATCGCCGGAGTAAATCAATTCCTCGCCGGAGTGACCTAAAATCGCCAGCATTTCTTGCTTATCGTGTTTCTGTGCGGCCGCGGCCAGCGCATCGGCCGCGGCGGTGGGAGAGCTGAAGGTCTTCTGGCCTGACTCCTGTGCGAAGGTGGGCGGCGAGGTGCCCAGCCCGCCCACTACCAATCCGATTAGTAAGACCTTTAGGGTTAGCCGACCACCGCCGCTTTCTCGCTTATAGTCTTTCGTTTGAAGCATTGCTCTTTCCTTAGTTCGTAAGGCCCTGTCATCCGCAGAGGGCGCTTTGCGCGGTCTCTCCTTCAGGTCAAGCAGGTCCTCGCCCTGCTCAATGCTTACGGGGCGCGGGCGCGGCAGGATGTGCGGCCGGCGCGGCCGGATGTGGGGCCGGTGCAGCAGGATGTGGAGCCGGTGCGGGTCGCGCAGCGGCGGCGTGAACCGGTGGCGCCGCGCGAGGAGGCGCGGGAGGCGGCGCGGGTGGATGGCCCAAGCTCGCCCGACCGCGGGCGCTGGCGGCTATAGCCTCGCCACCCGGAGCGATCCTGGCGAATGCGGTTTTGTTTAGACCTGTAGCCGGAGCCTTGGCAAACCCTCGGTAGGGACTGGGTTGGCTGGCCTGCGGCGTGGGGTTCTTTCGCACCGGTGGCGGCGCCGCCGCGACGGGCGGGCGGGCTGGTCTCGCGCCGGCCTCCGGACGGGCCGCAGGGGCTGGAGCGCCCATCTCGCGCGGACCGCGGCTAGTCACCTGGGGATTTGCATTAGCCGGATGATTCGCCGGTGCGCCCGGCCTGTAGCCTGCTCCGGCGCCGCCCAACGGATGGCTCGCGGCGGCTGGAGCGCCCATCTCGCGCGGACCGCGGTTTGCCATTTGCGGATTCACATTGCCCGGAGGATTCGCCGGCGCGCCGGGTCGATAACCTTCTCGGGCGCCTCCCTGCGGACGGCCAGGCGGGGGGGCGTTGTACCCGCCCTGACGGTTGTTTCCACCCTGACGATTGAAGTTACCTCCGCGACCCCCTCCTCCATAGCCTCCTCCTCCATAACCACCGGCAGAGGAAAAAGTGTTGGAATTCGAAACGTACACATTATTTTGATAAACCACGTCATGGTGGTGCCAGTCGGTATTCCAGCGATGCCATCCCCAGTCCCGGCTCGCGAGCATACCCACTGCCACCCCGGCACCGAACGCCAATGCTCCAGCGCCGATCATCTCTCCGGTTGAGTATCCGGGATATACCGGCTCCGGGGCGCCATAGATAACACCGGGATTATACTCTGGAACATAAACTTCATCGGGATTGACCGGCTCGATCAGGATCGTGTCGTCCTGATCGACGTAACGTTGTTGAGGCGTGTTCACCAGCGTCCTGGCCGCGAGCGCCCGTCGGCGCATTACTTGAACTGCGTTGAGGACGTCTTCGGGCTGATAGTAGTAGGCTTGGCCGAGCGCGGAGGTCCACTCGAGGCTGTTGTTCATGTTTGCCAACACCGACGGAAACTGGGTCAGCGCCTTGACGCTGGGGTCCCAATTCTGACTATCTACGGCAGCCGCCAGGCCATCCCCGCTAAGGCCTGGGTTTGCGCTTTGCCAGCGAGCCGCTTCGACGATCTCGGTTGGATAGGTCGAGCCGGCCAGAATTTGAGCGACCAGCGCGTCCGGATAAAGCGCGATCGGCGCCACCAACTGGTCAAGCTGATCATTTGAAAGCGGAGCCGGCGCCTCCGGGGCTTCCGCAGCCGCGCTCTCGTCCGGCGGCGCCGCCCCCTCCGGAGCTTCCCCTTGTGCCAAGGCGACCGAGAATGAATGGCCACTTGTCCATAAGACCCCTACGAGGCAGCAACTAAGCCAGCAGCTTAGTAAGGACGACCACCCTCGGCGCTTCAGCGTCATCATTCACACGCTCCTTTCAAGAGCCCAATGTCCCGGATGGAACAATTCTGGGCTGAGTCTGAGCCTTCCGATGTTCGCGCGCAAGCCGCATCGACGGCCAGACCCTTCCAATCCTCGCCGAGTCCTCGCCCGCGCGCACGAGATCCGAGCGCCTAGAGCAAGGGAGACCCGAGCGCCTAGAAAGTCCAGCCGACGATCGTCTTTACGAAGGTCCCGTTGCTCGCGTCGGTAAGCCCGAATCCGACTCCGAGATTCAGCTCCAGGCGGTCGACGAAATCGAAGTTGAGGGTCGGCACGATGAAGTGCTGCTGATGCTGGACGCCAGGAAGATCGCTGACGGCGCCCATGTCGCCGTAATATTCGACCGCTGGCGACAGCCACCAAAACAGTTTCCCATATTCGGCCTCGCCCGAGGGCGCGAAGGTTACGCCTTTATGGGTTCCCGGTCCGCTGAAGGGTTTCTCGAACGCGAAGTTTCCGATCACGGTGAATTTGCCGAGATGCGCCTCGGCGATCGGACGCATTTCGAGCGTCAGCGGATTCTCTTCAGCTGCGCGCCGCATGTAGTCCAACTCGAGGTTGCCGCCCAGCGAGACCGGCCAATCCGCCGTCTGGGGCACTCCGAAATGGAACTTGCTCCGCGATCCGGCATATTCGTAGTTGCCATTGCCGAGCCGTGCCGTCGCGAAGTACTGGCCGATCTCCGCCCATGGCAGAATTCCGTACGTGGCCTCTAACGTCTCGTGAATCTGGTATGGGACGATCTGTTCATGGGCCTCTCTTCCGGTGGCCGTGGTCACGCTGTTCGAGTGAAGCTCCAGTTGCAGATGCCCCAGCGGATCGGTTTCGGTCGGATAAATCTGGATCTCGTAAAAGTCGATCGCGTGGGCGCGCCGCGTCGAGGCGACAGACAGCAGGAGCGCGATCGCGAACAGAACTGCTTTGCGAAACGACATTACCGTCTAATTTGCACGGATTCGGGTTTCCGAAATGATCATTATGCAGGGCTCGCTCGCTTTAGGACATCCGCGAGGCCTGCTGGGCACGCCCGATCGCGCGGGTAGCGCAAAAACGCGAGCGGCGATGCGCGCCCCCCAAGCGAGCACGCATCGCCGCCTTTCGCCAGCAGTCCCCCCGCGCGCGATCGCGCGCTGGCATCCAGTCCTAAGCCGTCGCCGCCAGCGCCTCCGCATGCGCCACCGGCTCGGGCTTGCCCGAGGCTCCAAGCGGCGTCGAGCCCGGCGTGCGCTCGAACGGATCTTTCAAGCCGAGCTTTTTCGCATGTTCGCGCAGCGGCGGAATTACCTCTTGCGCGATCAACCTCATGCTCGTGCGCCGCGCCTCGGTCGGTATCGGGCCGTCATTCTGCCAGAACGCGAAGATGCCCGGGCGCAGTACGTCAAGGATGTGCTTGAGCCTGGGGATTACCGACTTTGGAGTGCCGACGATGATCTGATTGTTCTTCTGTGCGCTCTCGTAGCCGGCGTACACCGCTTTTTTCAGCGCCTCGACGTCGACCGCACCTTCGAGCGACTGGAACAGCGCGGGGCCGTTGGGATTGTTCGGGTCGCTGAACTGCCGCGCCATCCGCCGCGTCGCCTCCTTGGAGTTGTATCCCGGCGGAAACATCCACTCGCCGCGCGCGAAATGCGTAAGGCCGCCGCCGTAGAGGTCCAACTTGCCGAGCTCCTGCGCCTTCTCCTCGGTCTCCGCCACGAAGACCTTCTGCAGATAGCCGAAATTCTCGGTGCCGGCCTGATAGCCTTCCTTCGCCGCGGCCTGCGTGTACAGGTTCCACATCTCGACCGTCGGCTCGAGGTAGGTCGCCAGCGCGAGGTACGGATACTTGTGCTTGGCGCACCACAGCAGCGTCTCGGGGCTGACCAGTCCGGGGATCCAGATCGGCGGATGCGGCTTCTGGATCGGCAGCACCCACGGATTCACGAAACGATAGTGGAAATGCTTGCCCTCCCATCGAAACGGACCGGGCTTGGTCCAGGCTGCGATTACGAGGTCGTGCGCCTCGTTGAAATATTCGCGGTTGTAGGCCGGGTTGGCGTTATTGGCGAGCTGCTCGCTCCCCGCGCCACGTACCCATCCGGGCACCAGCCGCCCGCCGGAAATCATGTCGATCATCGCCAGCTCTTCGGCCAACCGCAACGGATTAGCCACCACCGGCAGCGGATTGCCGAGCAGCACGATCCGGACCTTCTTGGTGATGCGCGCGAGGATCGAGGCCTCCATATCCATCACGGCGCCCATGCAGAAGGGCGTGCCGTGATGCTCGTTGAGCATCACGCCGTCGAAGCCGAGCTCCTCGGCCATCACCTTGTCGTCGAGATACTCATTGAGGAGCTTGGCGCCCTTGACCGGATCGAAGAAGCGATTGGGCACTCCGAAGAAGCTCTGGATTTTCAGAACTTCGTCTTCGGGAACGTCAAGGTACGGCCGTTCAGTGAAATACATTATGTGCATATCAAGCCCTCCGTCTCCGTCTTATGAGCTCTGCCGCGTGGTGCATTTCCTGACTCTATTTTCTATCTCAAAGGCGCTCGCGGCGCATCGCGCACGGCTCGCCGCAAACGCCGATGTTACGCCCCCAGGCCTTCCATCGAACCAACGTACTCGGGCTTGCCCGACGGGCCCAGCGGCACCGATCCGGGCGGGCGCTCAAACGGCCCCGTAAGACCCAGCTCCTTGCCGATCTCGCGCATTTGCGGGATGACCTCGGTGCCCAGGAGCTTCAGACAGGTCATCCGATCCTTGGCCGGCGCCGGGCCGTCGAGCCAGAACGAGAAAATTCCCGGCCGCAGCGCCGACAGCACTTTCCTGAGCTTGGGGATCACGGTCTTGGGCGTCCCCGCGATCATCTGCATAGTTTCTTTCGATCCTTCGTAGGCCGCGTGGATCGTCTTGCGGAGCGCGTCGAGGTCTTCGCAGTGATCCTGCGAAACGAACGATAGTCCGGGCGTGTTCGGATTGGCGTACAGGGTCGAGAGCCGCCTGGTCGCGGCCCTTGAGTTGTAGCCCGGCGGGAACATCCATTCGGGCCGCGCGAAGTGAGAGAAGCCGCCGCCATAGAGGAAGAGACGGCCCATCTCGTCCGCCTTCTCGTCGGTCTCGTGCACGAAGATCGGCTGCAGGTAGCCGAAATTTTCCGGCCCCGCCTGGTAGCCCATTTCCGCCGCGCGGTCGGTGTACATCTTCCACATCTCGAGCGTCGGCTCGACCATCGTGGCCAACGCCACGTATGGGTAGCGATGCTCGGCGCACCATCGCACCGTCTCGGGACTGATGAGGCCCGGGATCCAGATGGGCGGATGGGGCTTCTGCAGCGGCAGCACCCACGGATTCACGAAGCGGAAGTTGAAATGCTTGCCTTCCCATCGAAACGGACCGGGCCGGGTCCAGGCCGCGATCACGAGGTCGTGTGCCTCTTCGAAGTATTCGCGGTTGTAGGCCGGGTTGGCGTTGTTGGCGAGCTGCTCGCTGCCCGCGCCGCGGACCCATCCGGGCACCAGCCGCCCGCCGGAGATGAGATCGATCATCGCCAGTTCCTCGGCCAGGCGCACCGGGTTGGCGACCACCGGCAGCGGATTGCCGAGCAACACGATCTTGACCTTGCTGGTGCACTTGGCGAGCACCGCCGCCTCGACGTCCATCACCGCGCCCATGCAGAACGGAGTCCCGTGATGCTCGTTGAGCATCACGCCGTCGAAGGTGCCAAGCTCGTCGCTATAGATCTTTTCGTCGAGGTACTGATTGAGGAGCTGCGCGCCTTTTTGCGGATCGAAAAACCGGTTCGACACTCCGAAAAAGCTGCGCAGCTTGAGCACCTCGTCCTCGGGCACGTGATGATACGCCCGCTCGGTAAACCACATTATGTGCATTCGGATGCTCTCCAGAGCTTCAGCCCAAGAACGCGCGCACCTGCTTTAGAAATTCGGCCGGCTGCTCGACTCCCGGATAGTGTCCGCAATTGTCGATCGTCACGACCTTCGATCCCTTGATCGAGCGTTGATAAACCTCGGCCGCGCTGAGCGGCACCACCGGGTCCTGCTTGCCCCACAAGAGCATCGTCGGCAGCCCGTCGATTCCCTCGAGCAGATGCGGCAGGCTTGGATTGAACATGTAAGGCGCCCATGCGAGCCGCGCGGTCTCGGCCCGCGCCTCTTCCCACGCCTCGTATTGCTCGGGCGTCTGTTCGCCGCCAAACAGTTTGGTGAAGTCGGGCTTCTGCGGATCAGCCGCGCCGCGAGTCAGGTAAACGCGCGCGGTCACTGTGAACATGTCCATGATTTCGCCCTGGGGCGGACGGATGCCGACGGGCGCGACCAGGATCATTTTGTTGAACTGAGCCGGATTGGCGGCGGCCATCTCGGCCGCAATCCAGCCGCCGAGCGAGTGACCGATCACGTCGACCGGCCCCAACTTTTGCTCGCGCACGTAACGCTGGTAGAAGCCGGCCAGGTCGCGGATGTTCATGATCCAGTCGGCCATCGCGGTCTTCCCGAAGCCCGGATGAATCGGCGCGATCAGCGTGCGCTCCTTGGCCAGCGCGGAGTTCCACGGCGTCCAGCCCGGCCATCCCAACTCGCCGTGCAGGAGCAGCAGCGGCTTGCCCTTCCCGCCCTTGATGATCGCGAGTTCCGTGCCCCCGACACGGACCTTCTCCTCGGTCCATTCCTTCTCTGCCATTGAGACTTTCTCCAGCTTGTATTCGTGACGTCCGCGGGACCGTCGATGCCCCCAACCGGTCCGCCCGTGCAAATCCAGCTTTAGTATAGTGCGATCCGATTTGCCACCGGATTTCCTGCCACTCCTGTCGGATTTCCTAACACGCCCTGATAGTCGTTACGGCTCGAGGCCCAAACGGCGTCCCGGCCGCCCTGCGTACGAGGCTGCGCGGACCGGCGCGGCGCGCGCCAGTAGACGGCCTACAATGAAGTATCAGCGAAGGCTATAATCATGGAGCCGACGATGTGCAGTTGATGCGCGGATGATGTGGTGGACGAAGGGCTGACGATGGACGACCTGGCGCAAGCTCGCGAACGGATGGTGGTCGAGCAACTCGAGCGCCGCGGCATCCGCGACTCCCGCGTGCTGGCCGCGATGCGCATGGTCGAGCGCGACCGCTTCATCCCTGCCGAGTATGCCGAGCACGCCTACGACGACGAGCCGCTGCCGATCGGGGCCGAGCAAACGATCTCGCAACCCTACATGGTCGCCCTGATGTGCGAGGTCGCCCGCCTGACCGGCGTCGAGCGCGTACTCGAGGTCGGCACCGGCTCCGGTTACGCGGCGGCGGTCCTCGCGCGCCTGGCCGCCGACATCTATTCACTCGAGTGCCTTCCTGCACTGTACGAGCGGGCGCGCGCGCGATTTGAAGTACTCGAAATCGGCAACGTGCATCTGAGTTGCCGCGACGGATCGGAGGGATGGCCCGAGCAGGCGCCGTTCGACGTGATCGTCGTGACCGCGGCGATGCCCGGAATCGCGCGTCCACTGCTCGAACAACTCAAGCCTGATGGACGCTTGGTCGCGCCGATCGGCGAAGACGACCTTCAAACCCTGGTGCGAATCAGCCGGCGCGACGACGCCTGGTCCGAGGAATATTTCGGCGAATGCCGGTTCGTGAAGATGACCGGCCGCTACGGATTCAAGACGCAATGATTCGCAAAGCGCGGAGCGGTAAGCCGTAGGGCCAGCGGTGGCGGAGTGGTGGAAGTGGCAGTGGAGTGGTAGTGGAAGACGTAGTGGAAGAGGACGCAGGCGAGAGCAAAGTCGATACGGCGGCGCGCGCATCTGCGATGTCGATAGTGACGGCTGCCCCGCCGCTCGCGATCGTTTCGATCATTTCGAAGGGTTTGACGATCGTGGTGGCGATCATCGGATGCTCGATACTTTCGGGATGCTCGTCGTCGGCGCCCTCCAGCCCTCAGCTCGCATACGGCGCAAGCTCGCGGCGGCCGGCCGAGCACGTCGTGCGTCCCGGCGAAACCGTCTATCACATCGCACACGTGTACGGCGTCAGCGTTCAACGCCTGCTGGAGGCCAACCATTTGAGCGACTCGCGCGATCTCCGCGTCGGCCAGAGCCTGCTGATTCCAGGCTCCTACACTTACGCGTCGCTCGGCGCCGCCGAGAGCGCCTCGGGCACGATGTGGAACGTGCCGCGCGCGCCGCGCCAATTCGCGTGGCCGCTGTGGTCGGGCACGGTGACCTCGGGCTTCGGGATGCGTCACGGCACGATGCATGACGGCGTCGACATCTCGGCGCCGGCCGGCACGACGGTGCACGCCGCCGACTCCGGCGTAGTAGCGTTTGCGGGAAAGCTCAACGGCTACGGCAACACGGTTATCATCCGTCACTCCGATAACTACGTGACGGTCTATGGCCACAACTCGCGCATCCTGGTAAGCGAGGGCTCGCCCGTGGCGCGCGGCCAGAGTATCGCGGAGGTCGGCACCAGCGGACGGACCACCGGCCCCAATCTCCACTTCGAGGTGCGTTACGACAACCACGCCTACAATCCGCTGAGCTATCTTGCGCCGCCAGGCCCTTCGCCCATCGAGAGCTTTGCCCGCAACGGCCCCTCCTAGTATCGTTAGCCGGACCCGCGCATCGCATGCGCCGGGCACAAACATTTCGGGCACAAACATTTAATGATGGAACTGAACGAACTGCGAAGACTCGTGCGTGACGTGCCGGACTTTCCGAAGCCGGGGATCATGTTTCGCGACATCACTCCGCTTATCGGCGACGCGCGCGCCTTTGCCGCGATGGTCGATATGATGGCGGCGCCGTTTTTGGGCAAGGTCGACACCGTGCTCGGGGTCGAGTCGCGCGGCTTTATCGTCGGCGCGCCGGTGGCCTACCGCCTCGGCGTGGGGCTGACGATCGCGCGCAAGCCGGGCAAATTGCCCTTCCACACGATCGGCGAAAACTACGACCTCGAATATGGCAGCGCTGGGCTCGAGCTCCATGAAGACGGTCTGGTGCGCGGCGCGCGCGTGCTGATCGTCGATGATCTGCTGGCGACTGGCGGCACGGCCGAAGCCACGGTGCGCCTCGCGCAGAAACTCCAGGCCACGATCGTGAGCTGCGCGTTCGTGATCGAATTGGCCGCGCTCCGCGGGCGCGAGCGCATCGCGCCGGTCCAATGCTTCTCGCTTATCCAGTATGACTAAGTCTGCCCGGACCGTCGGGGCTACGCGGCCGTATCGGTGACCGCCGTGCCGCGCGTGACATCCGGCATCGGCCGGCAGGCGTGCTGAAAAAATCGTGCAACTCCATGAACTGCAGCACGCCGCCACGGCGGATCGAAACCGCCTGCTGATCGTATTCGCCGTGACGGCGCTCTATTGCGCCACCGAATTCATCGGTGGGTACTACGCGAACAGCCTCGCGCTGATTTCCGACGCGGTCCATATGCTGACCGACATCGCCGCGCTCTGTCTCGCGCTGCTCACGCTATGGATCTCGACGCGGCCGGCGAGCGGCGTCAAAACCTTCGGCTACCTGCGCGCCGAAATCCTGGGTGCGCTCGCCAACGGGCTTTTCCTGTGGCTGCTGGTGATCTTCATCTGGTACGAAGCCGTCGAGCGCCTCCACGATCCGCGGCCAGTCGCGGGGTTGACGGTAATCGCAATCGCCACGGTCGGCCTGGCCGTCAACGGTTTCTCGGCCTGGATGACGCACGCGGGCGGAGCCGAAGGGGGGCGGCCCGGGATGGCGGTGCGGGCGGTATTCGTCCACGTGCTATCCGATTTGATCGGCACCTTCGGCGTGATGCTCGCGGGCGCGCTGGTGTATTTCTTCGGATGGGGCCAGGCCGACGCGCTGATAAGCCTGCTGATCGGTGCGCTGGTGCTTTACAGCTCGTGGGGCCTGGTGCGCGAGGGCGTCGACGTACTGATGGAATCGGTGCCGGCGCATATCGACCTCGAGGAGTTGCGCCACGATCTGCTCGCGATCCGCGACACCGAGGAAGTCCACGATCTTCACGTATGGTGCCTCGCCAGCCGCCAGTTCGCGCTTTCGGCGCACGCGGTGGTCACACGCGAGGCCGATCAGGACCGCGTGCTGTCGGAGATGTCGGTGATGCTCGAGCGGAAGTTCAACATCCGTCACATGACGGTACAGCTCGAACGCGACAACCGGCGCGCGAGCGAGCCCGAGCATTTCTGAAGCACGCGTGCGACGAGGGTTAACATCGATTCGGCTGGGACCAGGGTGGCCCTCAAGTAACATCCGCATCTCGATACCTCGCCGATCCGGCCGCTTATACTGACGGATTTTCTTTCCAGCGCTTACAGCTGTACACGCGAGCATGAAGGCGGAATTGGCGGATGCAACTCAATGTTCTTACCTTTTTCCAAGCGCTAGAGTGCTTTGGTGAGTAATTTTCGCTAATTGAATGATTATTGACGGAAATACATAAAAACTGTTATTATCAAGTGGCCTTCTGTATATCCAAGGCGGGGCGAGGTGCGGGGATGCGGACGATAGCTCAATTCATGTCGATTTTTGCTGTGGCGGGCTCGATCCTTTTGGCCACGTCGGGCTTTGGTATGGCCGCGGGGGTCGCATGCGCACCGAGCCAGCGCGAACTCCTGATCAGCAATCACAGCCCACAAGACCTTTGGATTGGAGGCGGCGGCGGCGCACTTCGTTCCGTCTGCGTCGTCAACGCGAGCACCAGTTGTCTTGCGGCGGCGGATACCATTAACTCGACGACCGGGGCATGCAGCTGCGGAGCCCAGCAGGGAACGCTTGCATGTCCGGGAACCGCTCAGAGCACAGGGCCAAACACCAACGGTGGCTTGAACTGCGCATGCACGACAGATGCGCAATGCGGTCCAGGCGCTGGGTGCAACACGAACACCAATTTCTGCTATTTCTTGCTCCCCACCAATCCTGTCGCGCACTCGGGTGGTGCGAACCCATTTACCTGGGAACTTACGAAGTCCGCGAGTCCGCCGCAGCGAGGTGGATGGGCCGAATTTTGCCTGGATCAGGCGTCGGTGACGTGGCAGAGCACCACGATTCCCTCCGAAGTATGGTGGAGCGGCGGAATCTTCGCGCGCACCGGGTGCAAGCCGGACGGAACCAATTGCACCACCGGCGATTGCAGCGCGTCGCCCAATTCCAACTGCGGTGCCGGCGTCGGCGGGAGCAATCCCGCAACAGTTGCGGAGTTCACGCTGCAGAGTCAAGCCAATGACTTCTACGACATAACCGTAATCAACGGCGCCAACACCGCGGAGGAAATGGTACCGATCCCGGCACCCACGGCCACACCAGGAAGTGTCTCAGAGCCGTACTGGTGCAAGGCTCCGGGACTGAAGACCGCGCTAGGGGGCAAGTGTGACTGGGATTTCATACAATACACCAGGAATGTGCATTATCCTGAAGGTGAGGTGAAAAACTACACGGCTCTCCTTCTCAGTAGCTCGAAACCGTGTTCCACCGCCAACACTCCAAACGGATGCCCGTCTTCTCAGTACACATGCAGCGGCGCGCCAGGCGGATGTTACCTGGAGTGCACTCCGGGCGTTGCCAATACATGTCCCAACAACCTTGAATGCCTGCCTTCGCAGGACGGCAAGAACTACTGCCAGTGCAGCAAGGAGATCGAGTGCGCAGGTAAAGGTTATTGCGGCACGCAGTTTATTCCGGGCAAAGGCATCTTCCTGCAGCAATGCGGGAACTTCGACGGCTGGTGGAGCGCCGATGATTTTTGCGCCGGCTTTCCGAGCTATACGGTCGGTCCGCTCAAGTGTGGAGACCTCATAACCGACGGTGATGGCTCCAGCCAGACCAATCTCGCATCGCTGTTCGCCTGCGCCGCCAAGGGCGGCAGCAGCCCCGGCAATACCACTTCCTGCTACAACGATGGCACTGCGCAGACTTATCCTTCAACCTGCTGCGGATGCGCTACTTACGCTCAAGGCAACCCGGATGGACTCAGCAAGTTCTGGCCCAAGAATGGGACCAGCAAATGTGCAAGCGTTAGCGGCAATCGCGCAAACGACGTGGTTTGGGATTCACAGATTCAACCATGGCTGGTCAATCTCAAGCGGGCGTGCCCGACCGCCTACAGTTATCCGTACGACGACCCGACCAGCACGTTCCAGTGCCGCGGTAAAGGCACTACCAACACGTTGGGATACGACGTGCTTTTCCTTAACCTGCCGAAGCCACCCGCGCCGTGAACGAAGCCAGATAGTCAGTCTTGCTATTTGGGCGAGAAGCCGGACTCAGGGGCAACCTTCAGGACCGACCTGAACCAGGCCGAGACCTTGCCCTGCGCGACCGAATACGCCTCCAGCACTTTGCACTCGTGCGGGACAGTGGCTTTGAACTCGTACATCAGGCGCAACTTGCCCGCGCCCGCCTCGCACTCCCCCCAAACTCCCCCTCTAAGCCATGATTGACTCGCACTCTTTTACCACGCCTGCGGCTCAGAGGGCATGAGGAACCAAGTGATGCGGAACACCTTGAGAGCCAATGTGACAGGCCCGGGTCTGTAGTTTTAGTCGCCTGCAGGTATGATGCACCGGATGGAGCCTCCAGTTAGTCAGCAGCCGCAGGCGCCCACAGGGGCACAACATGTCCACCAAACGCTTGTGCCGGCTCTTGAAGCAGCCGACGCGATCGTTTACGGCCTGGTCGGGGTAGTATTTCTGCTGGCGGCGCTCGGAATGCTTGGCTACAGCCTGGTCGCTTTTCCGGGCGCTCTACGTAACACAGGCTTTGCATTAGCCGTCGTCACGTTGGTCAACGATTTGCTGCTGGTCATGATCATCATGGAGGTTTTGCGTACGGTGCTCTCCTATCTGCAGGAGCGCGCCACGTCCTTGCAGCCGTTCCTGTTCATCGCGGCCATTTCGGCAACCCGGCGCATCCTGGCGATCGGCGCCCAGATGAGTGTAACGGGCGACACTCTTTCGCCCGATAAATTCCGACAGGTCATGATCGACATGGGCGCCAATGCCGGTGCTATTCTCGCGATAGCCGTCGCGCTCTATTTGCTCGCGGGTCGCACTAGCGATGGCCGAGAACCGCCTGAGGCAGACCGCACCATCGGTCGCTTCTGAATTAAATTAGACCCTAACTATGGGCTGATGGTTCGGCTCCTCGGCAAGAGTGCACAGCATCGGACTAGGTGCTGAGTTCGTCGAGCAGCGCCTTTGCGTCCTTCAGATCGGCAGTGTCGAAACCCTCGGTGAACCAGCCGTAGATTTCGGCGAGCATCGTGCGCGCCTCGTCGCGCCGGCCCTGCTTCGCGAGCAGCCGGGCGAGGCTCGTCGTGGCACGCAACTCCGCTGATCTCGCACTTTGCCGCCGGGCGATCTCGATCGCTGTGCGGAAACATCGCTCCGCTTCGGCACCGTCCGGAGGGTTCTGTACCAGCAACAGCTCACCTTTAACGTGATGCAGATACGGACTAGCGATCTGCTCCCCGGTCTTCGCGACGGAAGCAAATCCCTCCTCCAGCACCTGAAGTCCTTCCTGGAGCCCGTCCGACTTTTCCGAGCCCAGAGGCCAGAAACACACAAATCCGCAGTACGAGGCGTCCCCCCGGTAGCGCGCAAAGCGGAGATGCCCCGGCGCATCCCGGCGATGCCCTCCTCGTAGCGCCCTTGGGCGATCAGAGCGGCGCCATGATAGGCGATCGCTAGTGCCGAAAGGCTCGGGAAGTCCGAATTCTTCGGCTAGCGCCATCGCCTCTTCGGCGCACTTCTGCGCGGCCGTGCTATCCCCACGTACCAAGTGATGTGCAGGCCACGTAGCAGGAAGCTCGAGCCAAAACGTAAGGAGCGGAAGACCGCTGAGCCACCTCCAGCATCTCGCGCGATTTCGCCCAGGCACGATCGGGATAGCCAAGTTCCGTACAGGCCAAAGTACAGGATCGTGAAGCGAACCTAACCTCCACGCCTCCAACTCTTCGGAAAGGGGTTGCCGGAGGTCGAAAGCGGCTAGTGCCTTCTCCAGGTGCTGCATTCGCAAAGGCCAACTCGCCGAGTGAAGTAAAGGATAGTACCGCGCGCGGAGTTGCCGCATAGGAGCATCGCCGGGTCTTTCACATCCTCGGCGCACGCCCAGAAGCTCGTCGGCGAGTCCCAGAGCGTCGTGCAACTCCAGCTTCCAGCAACGCATTAGCCATTGTCCAAGTAAGGGGGTGGAAGGCGAGAGCAGGGTCGCGGATTTGCGCGCACAACTCGCGCGCTCTCGCATACACAGGCTCCAATTCCGCCGCCGCCCAGCCTTTTACATAGGCAAGACTGCGGCCTAAGACGGATTGCACTGACAGCTCCTGGCGCGCCCGTTCGGCGTCGTCGGGCAGATGCTTGAGGAACTCCAAAGCACTGGAAAGCCGGGTGACCGCTTCGGAGTGAGCGGAACGGGCTGCCGCCTGGCTCCCGGCGCGAAACAGATACTCTACGGCCTTGCGCGTGTTGGCGGTGCGGCTGTAATGGTGGGCCAGCTCGGCCAGGTGATCGTCGATCCGATCCTTGAACAGCGCCTCGATCGCCTCACCCGTCCGCTCATGCAAGAGCCGGCGGCGCTCCATCAGCACCGAGTTGTACGCCACTTCCTGCGTGAGCGCGTGCTTGAAGGTATATTCCGCTTCCCCCAATGCGGCTTGCTCGTAGATGAACTCGCCGGCCTGCAAGCTTTTCAACATCGCCTCCAGCCGATCGTCGGGGCTGGCAGTCATATGCTTGATCAGATTCAGCGGGAAGTCTTTGCCGATGACCGCCAAGGTCTGCAGCAGGCCTTTCTCGGACGCCGGCAGCGCGTCGATGCGTGAGGCCAGGATGCCGTGGACGGTGGGCGGGACGTGAATCTCGGTCAGCGGCTTCGTCAGCCTGGTGGCGCCATTGCGGACCAGCACACCCTGCTCGACCAGCGCCCGCACAATCTCCTCCATGAAGAAGGGATTGCCCTGGGTTTTCTCGATGATCAGCCGTTTGAGAGATTGCAGGCTTGCATCACCGCCGAGCAGCGCATGAAGCATCTCGTCGGCGCTCTGGCCACCCAGCGGATCGAGGCGCAGCTGGGTGTAACAGGTCGCGGTTGCCCCACTCGTGATGGTACTCGGGCCGGTAGTTGACCAACATGAGGATGCGCGCACTGGCGACGCTGTCCACGAGCAGGTCCAGAAGCTCCTGGGTCTCCGCGTCGATCCAGTGCAGGTCCTCGAAGATCACCACCAGCGGTTGCTTGAGGCTCTCACGGATGATGATGCGCTTGATCGCCTCCAGCGTGCGCCGGCGTCTTATCTGCGCGTCCATCATCGCCAGTGACGCACCCGCGCCCGCGATACCCAGCAGGCTCAAGATGTAGGGCAGCGTCTCCGCGAGCGCCGGGTCGAGAGCGCGCGCTTTGGCCTCGACCTTCTCGGACCGGCGACTGTCGTCGTCCTCGTCGGCGATCTCGAAATAGCTCTTCAGCAGCTCGATCACCGGCAGCCAGGCCGACGCCTTGCCGTGCGAGACCGAGTACGCCTCCAGCACTTTGCATCCGTCCGGGATAGTGGCCTTGAACTCGTACATCAGGCGCGACTTGCCCGCGCCCGCCTCGCCAACTGCCGCGACGATCTGCCCGTGGCCCGCCCTGGCCTGCTCCAGCGCGCCGGCCATCGCCGCCATCTCGCGCTCGCGCCCGACGAACCGCGTCAGCCCGCGCCGCGCCGCGAGCTCGAAGTGCGTCCGCAGCGGCCCGGCGCGCACCACCTCGTACACTTCGATCGGCTCGCTTGAGGCCTTTCACCGCCGTCGGCCCCAGCGCCGCGGAACTCGAAGTAGCCCTCGCACAGTCGCTGCGTCGCCTCACTCGCCGCGATCGAACCGGCCGGCGCCGACGTCTGCATCCGCGCTGCCAGATTGGTCACATGCCCGACCGGCGTGTATTCGGTATGTCCGCCAACTTGTATCGAGCGCACCACCACCTCGCCCGTATTCACTCCGACCCGCGCCTCGACCGGAATCTTGCCCTCGTTACGCAGACGGTCGGCATAACGACGCAACTCCTCCTGCATCGCCAGCGCCGCATGAAGTGCGCGCTGCGGATGGTCCTCGTGCGCAATCGGTGCGCCGAACAATGCGAAGATGCCGTCGCCGGTCGATTGCGCAACGTAGCCGCCGTAGCGATGCACCGCCGCCATCATGAGCTGCAGCACCGGATCGACGATCGCGCGCGCCTCCTCGGGATCGAGATCGCGCGTCAGCTCGGTCGAGCCCTTGATGTCGGCGAACAGCGCGGTGACGGTCTTGCGTTCACCCTCGGGCAGGTTCGCAGGTTCCAGTGGGGCGCCCAGAGCGATGGTGTGCTCTTCAGGTCGTGCCGGCTGTGCTGCTCCAGTGTAGCTCGGCGCCACGGGGACGGCTCCGAGCACGGCGGCGCATTCGATGCAGAACTTAGCGGCCGCTCTATTTGATGTGCCACACGAGGGGCACTGCAGCGCGAGCGGTGCTGCGCACCCGTCGCAGAATTTCGCACCGGCGGGATTTTCTGAGCCGCACTTAGAGCAGCGCATCGAATCACCCGAAATCGGAACGACTGGCCCTCTTGTATCACTCGACGCAGGGAAGGGGCAGAGCGCCGCATGAGCGTGGACCCAGAATTGGGTACGCTCTCATGATCCCGCTTTTACCTTGCTTGGCCGTAGCAACAGATGGTCGCCGGGTTGAATCCCGGCATCCTCGCCGGACGCCGTGCCCGGGAGTTCCAGACCCGCAAGATTGAAGAGGGAAAAGGGAGGCTGACCCTGGGTGATCCTGAAAGTGTGAATCGCTCGTTCGAGGATTGCCTTAACCGTCCGTTGCGGATTGTAATCGAAAATTGCTTCGTTTCCATTGTACTCAACGACCACGTGCCATCGCTGACTCAGGAACTGCACATTGGAGGCTACGGGCGAAACGCTCCGCGCGGTCGAACCGACCAACAACGGCGCTCTACCGGCGAGCGTGAACACCACCACCGCAGCGAGGAGGCTCTGAGTCAAATTCTGTCCAATTTCTTCGATTCACAGAACAGCCGAAGTTTAGCCAAAGCGCCAGGTTCCTGCTAATCAGCCATGCCCCCGCTGCCTCCCAGGTGCTCGGTCAGGTCCAGCGCGACCGGACGCCATCGCGCAGTGCGCAAGTCCGCGCCGGCTGACTCTTGCTCGAGAATGTGAATCGAGCCGAGATCGATGTGCGGCTCGAACACGCCCGTCAACTGGCGCACCACCGCGCGAATCACCCCGCGATGCGCCACGACCAGCGCGTCCGAGCCGGCGCGGCCACCCGCGCGCGCGTCGTGCCAAAACGCGAGCATCCGCGCAGTGCCGCGCGCCACGCGCGCGACAAACGCCGCCCTGCTCTCGCCCTCGGGATAGACGAAGTCGGGCGCGAGGCGGTTCACGTTCCAACGGCGGAACTCCTCGGGATAGCGCGCGGCAATCTCCTCCGCGGTCAGCCCCTCGAACAGGCCGAAGTCGACTTCGGCGAATTCCTCGATAGCGATCGCAGCCGCGTCCCGGCCGGCGATTATCCGTGCGGCCTCCGTCGCGCGAACCAGCGGGCTCGTAAATACCGGGGCGAAGCCGCTCGCGCCGTCGCGCGCCGCCAGCCATTCGCGCGCCGCGTGCATCTGCCGGCGGCCCAAATCCGACAGCGCCACGTCGGTGCGGCCGTAGTAACGGATGCTGGAGTGGCCGACGGTTTCGCCGTGGCGCACCAGCACCAACCGCATCGGAGCGGACATCGCGTCAGCTCTTTGCGGATGCGGCGTCATCGAGCGGATTCAGCACCAGTCCGGTCAGCAGCTTGGGATGAAAGTAGGTCGACTTCTCGGGCATCACGGCGCCCGCGTCGCTGACCGCCTCGACGTCGCCTATCGCCGGCGGATTCATCAGGAAGGCGCCGCTGGCGGTGCCCGGCCCGACGTTGCCGAGCGCCTCCAGTGCGTCGATAGTGTATTCGATAACTCCGCCCGCCTTGATCTGTTCGGGCGTGATCTCAAAGATGCGCTCGAGCACCAGTGCGTGCAGCACACTTACGTCGAGCCGCTGCACAGCTGGCGGAGCCGCCGGCATCGCGTCAGCCATCGCGGCCGGGTCCTTGAGCCGCAGGAGCCGCAGCTTGACCCGCTCGCCGCCGAGCGCCACCGCGATCGCGCCCTGCCCCGCTTTCGCGAGCGCGGCGCGCATCGCGTCGGGGCTGCTGAACTCCTCGACCGCGAACAATGGCGCCACTCGCGTATCGAAGGACGCTATCGTCTCCGGGTCGAGACGCCGCGCCACACGATACGTCGGCAGGATCACGAGCCCGGGATCGTCGCAGGCGACCAGCGTCATCATCGTGTAATCGTAGGGCTGCGCGATGGCGGGATCGTGCTCGGCCGTGCGACGGCGGCGGCGATACTCGAGCGCGGTTTCGTAGCGATGGTGTCCGTCGGCGATGAAGATGCGCTGGCTCTCGAGTTCATCCTGAATCGTCGCGATTGCCGCCTCGTCCTCGATCGGGCGCAACTGGTTGCGAGTGCCGAGGTCGTCGGTGACTTCCAGCGCTGGCTCACGCGCCGTAAGCTCCGCTGTCAGACTGGCGAGCGCTGGATGCGCGCCGGCATAAAGGCCGAAGACCGGGCTGACGTTGGTGTTGAGCGCGGTCAGCAGTTCGAGCCGGTCCTGTTTGGCGGCGGGAAAAGTCCGCTCGTGCGGCAGGATTCGTCCGGCGCTGAATTCCTCCAGCCGGATACGCACGATAAAGCCGTCACGCCGGAGCAGACGCCCCTCGAGCTCAAAAAACTGCGAGTACAGATAAATCGCGGGCCGGGTCGCACGCTTGAGCACCCCGTCCTTGTGCCAATCGCCGAGCGTGCGCGCCGCCGAGGCGTAGCGGTCCGGATCGCGGTTGAGTTCCAGACGCACGACGTTGTAAAGGCTCCGCGCGTAGAGCGCCTCCTGCCGCGCCTTGTCGATCAGGTCATACGGCGGCGCGACGACGTTGCTCAGCACACCGACTCGCTCCGGATCGTAGAGCAGCCCCGCGAATGGTTCGATTCGATGCGTCATCGCCATTTGCTCAAGCCTCACCTCGATGCGCTGTCCCCTTTAGCGCGGCGGCCAACTGATGCTCGCTCACCGCGCCCGGGCGCAGCACGCGTATCCCGGAGCGATCGATGGCGACCACAGTACTCGGCGCGCCACCGGCAAGTTTACCATCCTCAACGAACACTTTAACTTTATCGCCCAGCGCGCTGCGCGCTGAGGTGGGCTCGACGGCCGGCGGTTCGCCCGCGAGATTCGCGCTGGTCGCGGTGAGCGGACCGCGAAGCGCGGCGGCGAGCGCGCGGGCGAGCGGATGCGACGAGACGCGCACGCCAACTCCGCCGTCGTCGCCGATGAGCGCGGCGGGAATTTCGTCGCGCGCGGGCAGCACCAGCGTAAGCGGCCCCGGCCAGAAGGCCTCGGCAAGGACGCGCGCCTGGGCCGGCACCTCACGCGCGACCGCAAAAGCCATAGCGGTGTCGGCCGCGATCAGCGCGACCGGCTTACCGGGCTCGCGGCCTTTGATCGCGAACAGGCGCTCGAGCGCCTTCGACGAGAGCGCGTCCACGCCGAGCGCGTAGAACGTCTCCGTTGGATAGACGATCGCGTCGCCGGCGGCCAGCGCCGCTAGCGCATCGGCAACCGTAGAGGAATTTCCCTCAACCAACACAAGGCGCTCCGAAACTCTCGCCGACCACGGAAAATCGGTTGACAGTACTCACTGCGCAAGGCGGTCGAGAGCGCGGCGGGCGATATCGCGGCGCATCTGGAGGCCCTCGAACTCAATCATAGCGGCCGCTTCGTAGGCGGCGCCAACCGCGCGGCGACAAATCCGCGGCCATCGCGGTCACCACCAGCACGCGGCCGCCGTCGGACACCAGCCGCCCCTCATGCATCGCGGTGCCTGCGTGAAAAACCTTCACCCGCGTCTTCTGCAGCGCCCATCGCACCTTCGCGTCCGACGGTTCGGCCCCGTCAATCCGCTCAAGCCCGCTTATCGCGACGCCCTTGCGATACTCGCCCGGATATCCGCCCGAAGCGAGGACCACGGCCACCGCGGCGCGCGGCGAAAGCCTGACGCTCACACTATTCAGGCGGCCCTCGGTGCAGGCGAGAAGCGTCTCGGCAAGGTCGCCTTCGAAACGCATCATCAGCGGCTCGCATTCAGGATCGCCGAAGCGCACGTTGTACTCGAGCACGTTGATTCGCTCACCGTCGACCATCAGCCCTACGAACATCACGCCGCGAAACGGCGCGCCGCGCGCACGCATCGCGCCGAGCGTCGGCATCACCACCTCATCCATCAGGCGCGCCTCGAACGCCGGGCCGAAATGCGGCACCGGCGTGTACGCGCCCATCCCGCCGGTGTTGGGACCGCGGTCGCCGTCGAAGGCGGCCTTATGATCCTGCACCAGGCCGAGCGCGATCGCATTTTCGCCGTCGCAGAGCGCGAAGAAGGAAAGCTCCTCGCCCTTAAGCCGCTCTTCGATCACGATCCGCGCGCCCGCCGCGCCGAAACGCCGACGTTCCATCGCGTCGTCGATCGCGGCGAGCGCGGCCGCGGCGTCCTCGCACACGACGACGCCCTTGCCCAGTGCTAGACCGTCCGCCTTGACGACCATCGGCCCGCCACGCGCGCGGACCCATCGGCGCGCGGCCTCGGCCTCGTCGAAGACCTCGAAGCTCGCGGTCGGGACGCCAGCCTCGCGCATCACGGCCTTGGCGAACGCCTTGCTCGCCTCCAACTGCGCGGCGGCCTTCGTCGGGCCGAAAATTCTGAGTCCGGCGCGATCGAACTCGTCGACGATTCCGCCGGCCAGCGGACCCTCGGCTCCGACCACGGTGAGATCGATTTTTTCGCTGCGCACGAAATCCGCCAGCCCGGCGAAGTCGTTCTGCGCGACAGGGATAACTTGCGCCAGTTGGCTTATCCCGGGATTGCCGCCGGCGCAGTAGAGCTTGCGCGCCGTCTCGCTCTGGTTGAGCCGCCAGAGCAATGCGTGCTCGCGCCCGCCCTTGCCAATTACCAATACCTTCATCAGGCCGATACCTTCGTCGGGCCGACATCGATCGGGCGAGCGACCTCTTTCCAAACGGGACGGTCGCGCACGGGCGTGGTGTCCACTATTCCATTGTGACGTGAGGCGCTCAGTGCCGGAAGTGGCGCACTCCGGTAAAGACCATCGCGAGCCCGTGCGCGTCGGCCGCGGCGATGACCTCGGCATCACGCATCGCACCGCCCGGCTGCGCGATCGCGGTAGCGCCGGCCTCGGCGGCAAGCGCCGGACCGTCGGGGAAGGGAAACAGCGCTTCGGACACCAGTACTGAATCTTTAAGTGATACTTTAAGCCGCGCTGCTTTCTCACGCGCCGCGTAGAGCGGGTCGATTCGCGAGGTCGCGCCGCCGCCGACCGCCAGCGTCCGATCCTCGGTGACGAAAGCGATCGCGTTGGACTTGATGTGCTTGCAGACCCGGATGCCGAATTCCATCGCGCGCAGTTCGGCGGGCGTCGGCGCGCGCCGCGTCACGACTTTGCCCTCGCGCGGGTCCTCGAGACTGAGGTCGGGCGTCTGCACGAGCAGCCCGCCGACCACGCGTTTGAGATCGAGGTCCTCGCGCCGCACGGCTTCGGGATGAAACCGCATCACGCGCCGGTTTTTCTTCTTGCGCAAAAACTCCAACACGCCGGGCTCGAAGGCGGTGCCGATCAAGACCTCGGTGAAAAGTTCGTCGACGGCCTCGGCGAACGGCAGGTCCCACGGGCGGTTGGCGATAATTATCCCGCCGAAGGGCGAGTCGGGATCGGTCGCGAACGCTTTTTCCCAGGCCTCGAGCAGCGTCGCGCCGACGCCTACGCCGCACGGCGTGTTGTGCTTGAGGATCGCGACCACTGCGTCCTTATAGCCGGTGAAGTCCAGCATCAGGTTGACCGCCGAGCTGATGTCGAAAACGTTATTGAAGGAAAGCTCGCGGCCGTGTAGTTGTTCGGTGATTTCGAGGAAACGCCCGTAGAGCGCGCCGACCTGATGCGGGTTCTCGCCGTAGCGAAGCGGCTGCTCGCGCGGCAGCGAAATGCTGAAGGTTTCGCCGAGCGGTTGGCGTTCGCCGTTCTCGATCGCGCCAAGGTAGTTCGAGATCGCGCAGTCGTAAGCGGTCACGCGCGCAAACGCCTTGCGCGCCAGACGCCATCGGGTTTCCCGCCTAAGCGTGCCGCCACCGCTCGCCAGTTCCTCGATCAGCGCCGGATAGTCGGCCGGGTCGACCACCACCGCAACGTCGTTCCAGTTCTTGGCCGCCGCGCGCACCAGCGTCGGGCCGCCGATGTCGATATTTTCGATCGCGTCGTCGAGGCTTACGCCGGCGCGCTCGACCGTGCGTTCGAAGGGATAGAAGTTGACCACCACGAGATCGATCGGCTCGATCCCGTGCTCGCGCATCTGGCGTTGATGACTTTCGTCGGAGCGCCGCGCCAGGATTCCGCCGTGAATCTTCGGATGGAGCGTCTTGACCCGCCCGTCGAGCATCTCGGGCGAGCCGGTAAAGTTCTCGACACCGCGGACCTTGATCCCGGCCGCTTCCAGAGCCGCCGCGGTGCCGCCGGTCGAGACTATTTCGACTCCGCGCGCGGCGAGCGCCCGCGCGAGTTCGCTCAACCCAGCCTTGTCCGAGACGCCGAGCACCGCCCGAGTGATTTTCACCGCGCCGGTTTCCATCTCAGGCCGCCTTGCGATAAACGCGTGGCACGCGCTTGCCGACCGTGCATAGCATCTCGTAGGAGATGGTTTGCGCGAGGCGTGCGATGTCGTTCACGCTAATCATAGCCTCGCCCGCACCGCCCCACAGGATGACCTCGTCGCCGACCGCCGCGCCGGGAACGTCGGTCAGATCAACCATCGTGAGATCCATGCAGACCGCGCCGACCACCGGCGCTCGCCGCCCGCGTATCATCACTTCACCGCCGTGCTGAAGTCCGCGCCGATAGCCGTCGGCGTAGCCGACCGCGAGCACACCGATCGCGCTCGGCCGCGGCGTGACGAAGGTATGACCATAGCTGACGCCGACTCCGGCCGGTACGCGTTTGACCTGGACCACGCGGGTCTTGAAGGTCATCACGGGCCGCAGTTCGACCCGCTCGCGCACGGCCGGCACGGGCGGCAATCCATAAATCGCAAGCCCGGGGCGCAGCAGGCTGTAGTGCGCGTCGGGCCGCAGGATCGAAGCGGCGGAGTTGGCGACGTGGGCGACCCGCAGATCGATCCCGGCCGCCCGCAGCCGCGCCGCCGCGGCGTTGAACACTTCGAGTTGGACGCCGGTCACGGGGCTTTGCGGATCGCCGGCATTGACCAGCAAGGTGCACACGCCCTCGACCGTCAGCGAGGGCGCGCGAGAGAGTTCGGCGATCGCCTGGTCCAGTTCGCCGGGCAGAATCCCAAGACGGGTCGCGCCGCTATCTATCTTCAGGTGAATCAGGAAATTCGCGCGCGCCTGCGATTCTACCGCGCGCTGCACCGGCGCGATCAGTGCGATGTCGTACACAAATGGAGTGACGTCGAGACCGACAATCTCCTCCGCCTCACCGGCGAGAAATCCTCCCAGCAGATAGATCCGATCGCGCACGCCGGCCGCGCGCAACTCGCGCGCCTCGCAAACGCGGGCAACGCCGAAATGGCTGCAGCCCTCGCCGCGCAGCGCGCGCGTGACCTCGATCGCGCCGTGTCCATAAGCGTCGGCCTTGACCACCGCCATCAGTTCCGCGCCGCGGCCGGCCGATTTGATCGCCCGGTAGTTAGCGCCCAGCGCTCCCAGGTCGATCTCGGCCACGGTCGGCGGCCCGTTCACGACTTCCATCGACGATTGAAACCGCCCTTGTGATGTCTCCCCGGTGATGCTCCCCCCGGATGCGCTTGATGATACCGGCCTGACCCCTTTTTTGACACTCCCCCGCCCAAGTGATATTCACAGAATTGGCTGGGGGTGTGCGCGCACGAAGGGCGCACTGAGAACAGTAAACCCCTCGAACCTGATCCGGGTAATGCCGGCGTAGGGAAGCCGCGCTCCGCCCCTTGCTACACGGCGGAACGTTCGGGTTCCGCCTAAAGCCGCTTGCCCGATAACGGGGAAGCGGCTTTCTTCGATGCCCGAGATTTCACAGCACTTCGCAATTCAGCTCAATGGTGAGGAGTATACGATCGAAGGCGACGCCGGCCTGGTTGCGTTGCTCGACCGGCTCAAAATGCGCCGCGGCCGGGTGGCGGTCGAAATAAACCAGGCCGTCATCCCGCGGGCACAATACGACGCGGTCAAGCTCAAACCGGGCGACACGGTCGAGGTAATCAACTTCGTTGGAGGCGGGTAGCGCGCGCGAGCCTCGCGCACCCCGCGCGCGGCCCGTGTATGATCGATAAATGGAACATGCCATGGAACATGATCATTTCGAACTGGCCGGCAAGGTTTTTCATTCCCGACTGATCGTCGGCACCGGCAAGTATCGCGATTTTGCCGAGACCCGCGCGGCGGTCGAGGCGAGCGGCGCCGAGATCGTCACCGTAGCCGTGCGCCGCGTCAATATCGCCGATCGCAAGAGCGAGAACCTGCTCGATTACATCGATCCCAAGCGCTACCAGATCCTGCCCAACACGGCCGGCTGCTATACCGTCGAAGAGGCGGTGCGGACCTGCCGGCTCGCGCGCGAGGTAGGCGTGGGCGATATGGTCAAACTTGAAGTCATCGGCGATCAGAAGACGCTCTTCCCCGACGTCCCGGCGACGATCGAAGCGGCGAAGATCCTGGTCAAGGAAGGCTTCAAGGTGCTGCCCTACATCACCGACGATCCGGTCGCGTGTCTGCGGCTGGCTGAGATCGGATGCGCGGCGGTGATGCCGCTGGCGGCGCCGATCGGCTCCGGGATGGGCATCCGCAACCCCTTCAACCTGCGCATCATCATCGAGCAGGCGACGGTCCCCGTGATCGTGGATGCGGGGGTGGGGACGGCGTCGGACGCGGCCGAAGCGATGGAACTTGGCTCCGACGGATTGCTGATCAACTCCGCGATCGCGGGCGCCAAGGATCCGATCGCGATGGCGCGTGCGATGAAGCTCGCGATCGAAGCCGGGCGGATCGCGTATCTCGCTGGACGAATCGAGCAGAAGCTTTACGCGACGGCCTCGAGCCCTCTCAGCGGACTCATTCGCTAGACCGCGACTTTCGCGCGAGATTACGTCAGAAC
The DNA here is from genome assembly GCA_963815255.1 of uncultured delta proteobacterium. Taxonomy (GTDB): domain Bacteria; phylum Desulfobacterota; class Binatia; order Binatales; family Binataceae; genus JAKAVN01. Next base: position 220,236 of record CAWFGH010000005.1, read on the forward strand.
AGCGACATCCACTAGAGCCACCATTGGACAGCGCGCTCAGTCCGGCCGCCAAGTTTCAGCTCTACCTGATTAGCGACCGCCGCCTGATCGCACCGCGCGATCTCGCCCAAGTCTGCGACGAAGTGCTCGGCGCGATAGCACGCGATGAGTCAGCAATCCGCGTAGCGCTCCAGCTTCGCGAAAAGGACCTCGGCGGGCGCGAACTTTATGAACTCGCCGCGGCGCTGCGGCCGATCTGCACCCGGCACGACGCGTATCTGATGATAAACGACCGGATCGACGTCGCCCTGGCCGCCGATGCCGACGGCGTGCACTTGCCCGCCGACTCGATCGCGATCGCCGAGGCGCGATGGCTCGTAGGGCCGGCGCGCTTCGTCGGCGTCTCGACGCATAGCGCCGCCGAGGTCGCGGATGCGGCCGCCGCCGGCGCCGACTTCGCGGTATTCGGTCCGGTGTGGCCGCCGCTCTCGAAGTCCGCATACGGCCCGGCACGCGGCGCCGAGGGACTCGGCGCCGCGTGCCGGGTCGCCGCCGGGATGGCGCTCTACGCGCTCGGCGGCGTTACCGCCGAGCGCGCAGAGGCGCTGCTGGGCGCACTCCGGCGGGGCGGCCGCCGCCAGTGGCGGCAGCCGCCCCGCCGGGGTCGCGGTCATCGGCGCCGTGTTCGGCGCCGATGACCCGGTGGCCGCGGCGCTCGCGCTCGCGCGCGCCGCGCGGCGCGCGCTCGCGCCGGGGTAATGCGCTGGGCGTTGGCAGGAATATGGGAGATTCCTACGAATTCATCAGCGCGGCGGCCTCGTCGAGCGTGACGGCATCCTCGCCGAGCAGCATCGCCGCCGCCCGTTCTTCCCATGCCCCGTCGGGCGGCGCGAGTGGATCCTGCGCGCTCAAGCGATGCTCGACGACCATCCGCGAAAGCAATAGCCGCCGGCCGTTCTCCAGACGCGCCGCCTCCCAAGCCATCAGCACCGCCGTGGCGGCGTTGTAGAGCGCGCCGGCCGCCATCCGCGCGAACCTCTCGCCCTCCGCGCCCGACGCGCGCTCGGCAAAGGCGACCGCGCGATCGATCGACTCACCAAGCCGCGCCCGAAACTTCCGCGGCACTCGCGAGGCCTCGGCCAGACGCCTGTGCAGCGCCGCGCCGAGCGTCTCGTGCGCGCCCATTTTGGCCGCCGCGCGCCCAATTGCATCGAGCGCGTTGATATTGCTGGTGCCCTCCCAGAGCACGCCGATTTGCGCGTCGCGGACCAGGCGCGGATTTATCCAGTCCTCGATATAGCCGTTGCCGCCGCGCACCTCCATCGCGCCGGTCGCCACGCGCAAGTTGTCGCGGCACGCGCGGAACTTGAACAGCGGAGTGAGGATGCGCAGCAGATGCACCGCGCCGTCGTCGGCGTGATTGGCGCGGTCCATCACATCAGCCGTCCACGCGTACATCGAGAGCGCCTGCTCCGCCGGCACCATCAGCTTGAGCAACTGACGGCGCACGAGCGGCATTTCGATCAGAGCGCGGCCAAACGCGATACGGTTGCGAGCCACGCATAGCGCCTCGTTAAGACACCGACGCATCATCGCGGCCGCGCGCACCCCGTGCGAGAGCCGCGACAGGTTGACCTGGTCAAGCATCTGCTTGAAACCGGCGCGCAGCTCGCCGACCTGCCATGCGAATGCGCCCTCGAGCCGAATCTCTCCGCTCGCCATCGAGCGCGTACCGAGCTTGTCCTTCAGGCGTACGATCCGATAGCGGTTGCGGCTGCCGTCTTCGAGCCGCCGCGGCATCGCGAACAGTCCCAGGCCGCGCGTACCGGTCGTCGCGCCCTGCGGACGCGCCAGGATGAGCGCCAGGTCGGCGTCGGTGTGCGAGCAGAACCATTTTTCGCCATAAAGCCGCCACTCGCCGTTTTCCTGCCGCGCCTCGGTCTCCAACGCTCCCACATCCGAGCCGCCCGACTTCTCGGTCATGAACTGCGTGCCCTTCCATAGCTCGGCCGGGTCCTGCGAGAGCAGGCGGGGAACGAGCTTGCGTTTGAGCTCGTCGCTGCCGTAGCGAAGGATGATGAAGTTGCTGGTGTCCGAGACGCTGACCGGACACATCAGGCCGAACTCCGCCTGCACGAAGAGGTACTGGAAGCCGTACTTGGCAATCGGAGGCATCGGCGCGGGCCATCCGAACACGCCGGCGCGATGGCTCATCGCGTGCAGGCCCAATTCGCTGAACGCGATCCGCTCCATCTCGCGGTAGGCCGGATGATACTCGATCCAATCCTCGTCGCGGCCAAAGCGGTCGCGCGGATGGAGCACCGGGGGATGCTTGTCGGCGGTGTCGGCAAGCTCGTCGAGGCGGCCGCCCGCGAGGCCGCCGAGGCGATCGAGATGGGGCTCGAGGTGAGCGCGCAACGCGGGCTCCATATAGAGGTCGAGCAGGCCGCGAAACGCGTCGTCGGCGCGGTAGAAGTTCATCCCGCGGCAGTCGGGTGCGATGTGATCGGAGCCGGTCTTTTGACGGGCGCCGCTGTTTGGTCGAGCTTCCATAAGCGCGGGCCGGAATCGGGCGCGGCCGGAGACGCCGGATATAACGCTAGAACGGGTAGTTGATTCCCGAAAACACCGCCGCGCCCTCGCCGCCCCAGCCGACGTCGACGTAGCCGACCACGAAGGGCTCGGCAATCCCCCGAAAGCCCATCCCGCCCACCGGATGCAGGTCGGTGACGAAGTCTTCGCCCGGGTTATGGAACACGCGGCCGACGTCAAAGAAGGGCGCCAGCTCCAGGATGCCGTGGGTGTTGAAAATGTCGGTTTCCCACACCCGCGTGCGCATTTCGACGTTGATGTCGAAGAGGTTGTTATCGACGAAGCGCCCCGCGCCATAGCCGCGCAGCGTCTGCTGGTCAAATAGCAGGCTCGATTCGCCGCCCAAACGCGCCATCGACCAGAACGGGACCTCATTGCCGGCCGGCATATATTGCAGGTAACCGTGGGTGGCGAGCGTTATCTTGCGGCCGATCGGGAAGTAGTGATGGATGTCTGCGCCGAAGCGCGTGTACGAGATGGAACTGAGGAACCGGCGGTCGGCGATCGAGGCATAGATCAGTTCGTAGCCACCGTCGGTGGGTAAATCGACCGAGTTGCGGGTGTCATAGGAGGCCTGGATCTGGTTGAGCACTTCGGTGCCGCCGTTGAGCCCCTTGATATTGGGAAACTCTTTGAAGATGGTTGGAATCGATTCGAAAGCGCCGTTGAACAGCCGCACATAACGCGGCCGCTCGAACAGCGCTATCTGCAGGCGCGGGGTGATGTTGTAGCCCAGCGTGCCCTCGAAAAAGAGCTGCTCGGTAGTGTAGTTGCTCTGGTTGCCCTCGGAAGAACTGTTGCCGATTCCGAAGAAGCGCTCGGTCGGGTCGCGCTCGAAGAAGAAGTGCGCGTTGAAGGAGAGCGCGCTCTGATGGGTGCGGCCAAGAGCGTAGTCCAAATCCACATGGCGCGCGATCTTTTCCTCGAAGCCGGCGATCACATAGTACTGCTCATCCGCCGAAGGATACCCGAGATAACGAAACGTGCCGCCGGGCCCCAGGGTCGCGTTGTTGATAATGTCAGGCGCCAGGATGTTGTTGATCTCGCCGTGTTTGTCGGTGAACAGCATCGCGGCCAGCACTCCGTAGGTCTGACCGGAGTTGGGATCGGTCTCGATTTCGGGAACCGGCACCAAGGTAAAGGGCCAGTTGTGCGGGTTCAGCGGGCTCGGCCAGGTATTGGGGTTGAGATAGCCCGGCCAGCTATCTGGATTGAGCAAGGTAAAGGCGCGCGCCGGACGGGCGCACAGAACCCACGCCATCAAGATAAACACTATTGCGAACAGTCTCTTCATCGACCGTTGATGCGGATGTAACACCTATCGCAAGACTTATGGGGTAACAACGTGACAGGCACCGGCGTTTCGATCAACTATCGACTATTCCGCTACTCCGCCATTTCCGCGCTCGCCGAAAATGTGCAAGGATTCCCGGAGGGCAAGCCCCGAGGGTCGGTGCGCGACCCCGTTCGCGCACGGTTTGGGTGAGCCGCCCGAGGGGGACGCGGCTCGCCCATCCCAACGCCACGGTCAGCCCAAATTGCCAGGGAGGTTCTGCTGATGCCTAAAGTCGACGGTGGTGAATTGGTCGCCCGCGTGATGCGGGAGAACAAGGCGCGTTATTGTTTTTCCATCAATGGCGGGCATCTGTTCCCAATCCTCGCCCAGCTGCGCGCCAACGAAATCAAGCTCATCCACATGCGTCACGAGCAGGCGACCGCCTACGCCGCCGACGCCTATGCGCGGATGACCGGCGAAGCCGGAGTATGCATGGTGACGGCAGGATGCGGGCTGACCAACGCGATGACCGGACTTTGCCTCGCGGCGATGACCAACAGCGCCGTGGTCTGCGTCTCGGGCCAGCATCCGAATACCGAGGATCATCAAGGTTCCTTCCAGGAGGCCTACGGTTCCGAGATGCTGAGCAGCTTCGCCAAATACACCAAGCGCGTGACCGACTGGAGCACGATCGAATTCGACATGCGTCTGGCTTTTCGCGAGGCGATCACGCCGCCGCAGGGCGTGGCGCTGGTCGAAATTCCGCAGAACATCCTGTACCACGGCGATGAAGACAAACGGCAGAGCCCCGGCGGGATGCGTTTCACGGTCGACGACGTCCGCTCGGCGGGCGACCCGGCCAAGATCGATCGCGCGCTCGAATTGCTGGCGGCGGCTGAACGCCCGCTGATCGCCGGCGGCGACGGAATCTTCTGGTCGCAGGCCGGCCCCGAGCTGCGCGAGTTCGTCGAGCTTACCTCGATTCCCGTCTACGCGCGGCGCGCCGGCCAGGGCGCGGTGTCCGAGGAGCATCCGCTCGCGGTCCGCGGCGCTTTCAAGAAGCCCTTCACCGGTCGCGCCGACGTCGTGCTGACGCTGGGCTTCCGCTTCTGGAGCGGCGAGCACTTCGGACGACCCAAGACCTGGAACGACAAGGCCAAGTACATCCAGGTCGACCCGACGCCGAGCCGGATCGGATGGCAAGTGCCGGCGGAAGTTCCGCTGGTCGGCGATCCAAAGCTCGTGCTGCGCCAGATGATCAATCGTATAAAGGAACTCAAGCTCGACTTCTCGAAAAATCGCAGCTCGCAGTGGATCAAGGAGCTGGCCGAGGTCCGCTCCAACTTTGAGCACCAGGTGGTCGAGAACGCCAAAAAGTTTCAGACCAACCGTCCGATCCATCCGGCGCGGCTCGCGCGCGACCTGGTCTCGGTGCTCGACAAAAACTGCACCGTCGTGATCGATAGCTTCACGCTCTCGGGATGGATGAGCCAGAACTTCGTCTGCCGCTTCCCCGGCCAGATAATCGACGCCGGACCGCTGGCGCCGGTGGGCCACGGCTTCGGGATGGGAATCGGGGCGCAGCTCGCGCGGCCCGGCGCGCAGGTCGTGATGGTGATGGGCGACGGCGGCCTGGGTATCGGCGGCTGGGACATGGAGACGGCGGCGCGCTACAAGCTGCCGATTGTGTGCCTGCTGTGGAACAACAGCTCGTGGGGCCCGAGCTTCGAGTCGATGCCGTTGCTGAAGGACCGCACCGACCCGTTCAACATGCTCCAGGATATTCGCTACGACAAGATTTTCGCGGAGATGGGATGCCATGGCGAGAACGTCACGGACCCCGACGAGATAATTCCGGCGCTCGATCGCGCTTTCAAATCGGGCAAGCCCGCGCTGGTCAACGTGATCGGCGACAAGACCGTCGGTCATCCTACGCTCGGCGGCAACCTGCTCGGGTCGACCGGCACAAACTGATAGCCGGCCGCGGGCCGCGCGCATTGCGGCCGTTGGCTGAGTGAACTCAACGGGGGCGATGAGACAACGGTCTCATCGCCCCTCAAGCAACTGAGCGCTCGGCGGTATTGCCCTTTCTTGAACAAGCGCCGCGCGGCAGAACAGTAAGTAAAGGGGAATCATGACAAGCTATCCCACTCGCTTCGGCATCCAGATCCCGCAGCAGAATACGACCTGGCCGGAGATTCTTGCGCTGTGGCAGGAGGTCGATACACTCGGCTACGATACCGCCTGGGTGTTCGATCACTTCCTGCCGATCTTCTCGGATCCCACTGGGCCTTGTCTCGACGGATGGACCGCGCTGGCCGCTCTGGCGATGGCGTCGAAAAATGTCCGCATCGGCACGATGGTGACCGGCAACACGTATCGCCATCCCGCCGTGCTGGCCAAGATGGCGACGACGGTCGATATCATCAGCGGCGGCCGGCTGATTTTCGGGATCGGCGCGGGATGGTTCGAGCTCGAGCATCAGCAGTATGGTATCCCCTTCCATACGCTGGGCACGCGTCTGCGCCGCCTCGACGAGGCGCTGGAAGCGATCAACTTGTTGTGGACGGGAGAGCGCGCCAACTTCAACGGCAAGCATTTCCAATTGCGCGATGCGAGCTTCAACCCCAAGCCGCTCCAGCGGCCTCATCCTCCCATCCTGGTCGGCGCGACGGGCGAGAATGTCGCGCTGCGCATCGTCGCGAAGCACGCCGATATGTGGAACACGTTTGGCACGCCAGAGATCTTTCGCCACAAGATCGCGCGGCTCGACGCACATTGCCGCGACCTCGGCCGCGACCCCACGACGATCGAAAAGTCGGTGCTGGTCAGCACCGCGAATAGCGCTGGCCCCTTTGAACTAAGCGACGCGCGCCGTCAGATCGACGAATACGTCGCCGCCGGCGTCACCCATATCATCTTTTCGGTCAAGCCCGCCGACCGCGAATGGGTGCGCCGCTTCGCAAAAGAGATCATTCCCGCCTACAAGAAGTAGGAATTACTACCGCCAGGTCTCCAAGGTGCGCCAAAGTGAAAGACTCGCGCGCGTTCGTGCCGGCGGGTGCCCTCATCTTTGATGCGCTCTGAAGGGACGCGGGACGCTTTCTCTCGCGCGTGGACCGTGTAAGCTTGGATGCGATGGTTGCCCAGCCTCTGCGTCGAGTGCTTCGCCTCGCAGTCGGGATGGCCGTGCTGAGCCTGCTGATCCCGTTTGGTCTTATCGGATGCAAACTCGCGGACACGCACAAGGTGGCGGCCGTTCCGAAAAGCTGCCCCGACGGCGCTGAGCTCAAGGGCTCGCCGCCGCCCGACGGTACGGAAATCTGGTGCGAAAAGGAGGTCGGCGGCGTGCCGGTCAAGGACGGCGCCTTCATCGTCTACAATTTGAGCGGCGCGAGGATGATCGAGGGCAACTATCACGACGGCAAACAGTCGGGCGAATGGACGATGTGGTACGCCAGCGGCCAGCGTGAATCGGTCGACCATTACACCGATGGCGTGCAGAACGGGATGCATACGAGCTGGTATTCCAACGGCTCGAAGGCGATCGAGGGTGAGTACCGCAACGGCAAACGCGAGGGCGTGTGGCATCGATGGGATCGCAACGGGTTCAAACAATGGACCGACGTCTATAAGGACAACGAAAAGATCTCGGGCGATGTCAGCGACGGTCCCAAAGCCAAGCTTCCTTGACGAAATTCTTTAGACCAGGATTCCTGGACCGCGTAACGCCGAGTGCGATTCTTCGCGCAGCGTTCCTCAGGATGACAAGGGCCGACTCGCAGACTCGCTCGGCATGACAAAAAGAAGTCATCGTCATTCCATCGAGGATTGCGACGCCTCGATCGCCGCAAACGGGATCTGTGCGGCCGCAAGCGCGCTCGTGTAGTACGCCTCCGGCGCGCCCCACACCAGCGCGGGCTCGGCGCGATTGCCGACGCCAAGCGGATGCGCGAAAACCTGCTCGATGTTGGCGTTGATCCGGAGTGCGTTGGGCGCGAGCGGCGCGGCCAGCACGCCGTTGCGAATCAGATAGGAGTCACCGCTCACCGTGCAGGTGAAGTCGCCCGCGCGCTGCCCGTTGATCGGGTAGGTGTACCACACGCGGCCGACATAAATGCCCTCGCCCACCGCGCGGATCAGCTCGCGTTCACTTTTCCCGTCGCGCGCGCGCATCAGCACGTTGGTCGCCGCCGATCCCGGATTGGCGTCAAAGCGACGCACCGCGCTCTCGCCCAGTCGATATCCGCTGTTGGGCGGGAAGCTGGATTGCTCGGCGCCGAGCGGCCCGAGTTTCTCGGCGCGATGCTCGTCGGTCGCGAGGCGATGGCTGTCGTAGAAATTCGACAGCAATCCGACCAGCCGTCCGTCCCGGATCATCGTCGTGCGGCGTGCGGGCAGCCCCTCGCAAGTTAGCCGCCGGTGAATCGCACCACGCGCCGCCGCCGGATCGTCGAGCAAAGTCAGGCGAGCATCCATCACTTGCGCGCCGAAGCGTCCGTGATAAGCCGTGCTGGCGGCGTGAAACGCGCCGGTGGAGAGCGACGGAATCACCATGTAGTTGAGTATTTCCGCGATCGGCTGCGGGCCGAACACCACGCGATACTTTCCACCCGGCGGCCGTTCGCCGCCGCCCAGCGCGAGCGCGCGCGTTACCGCGTCGCGTCCGGCCCGCGCCGAAACCTCGCGCATGGCGCCGAGCGTCGCGCCGAGCGACGACGCGGTGCCCTTGGCGCCGAGCGATTCGATAAGCGCCGTCACCGTCGAGGTGAAGTGCGCGCCGGCCTCGGCCCGCAGGTCGTCGAAGTTCGAACTCGCAAGCGCCATCCGATCGCGCATCATCGAGACGTCGCCGCCCAAAACCAGGCCGGGCGCGGACGCGTCGATGAGCGCGCGCCGCCGCCGGCGGCATCCTGAAGGCCTCGAGCGCACCGCCGATGATTCGCCACGCCGCCTCGACCAGCGGGGCGTCGCCAACGCGCATCAGCCCTGCGGCCGCCGCCTCGGCTGGACCGGCCGAGTTTGGCGAAAATTTCCGCGGCGTGCCGGGCAGCCCGGGAAAATGCGGATCGACCAGCGCCGCGCTGCGCGCGCGAACGAGCGCCGCCCGCAGTGCTTCCAGGCTCAAGTCGGCAGCCTCGGTCGCGGTGCCGACCTCGTGCGCGTCGCGGCGCATCACGACTCTGAGCGTGAAGCCTTCGGCCACGTGGGACTTCAACTCCTCGATGCCGCGACACGGAATGTCCGAGGTGTAAGCGATACGCGCCACGCGATGCTCCGCAGAGGCGCAATAGATCTCGAACTGGGCGAGATCGCGCTCGCGCGCGAGCATCGCACGCGCCTCGCGCACGAAGTTTTTCAGTTCCGCCGCCGCGCGCATCGCCGCGTTATCCTTTGCTCATCCCCCGCCGAGCCGCGCACGCGAGCGCAGCGTCGGTCCGCCGTTGGACATCCGCTTGACCTGCATCGGCTGCCCCTTGCCGCAGTTGGGGATCGCGATAAGCCGCAGATCGTTGCCGGCCGCGTCGACGTGCATGAAGAACTCTTTCGAGTCCGCGATCACGCTGCCCGCGCGGTACAGCCGGCCGAGCCGGCCGTGGTCGATTTCGTAGACCCGGCGTGCCGAGATGCGGAAGTTCTCGCGCGATTCCGCGATCGACGGAACCGCGCTGCCGCAAACGTAGTAGCCGCGCTCGACGTCGGCGATGATCTGTTGCGGGTCGCTCTCTCCGGGCATCAGGAAGGTGTTCGACATCCGGATGAGCGGGACGTAAAAGACCTCGCTCGCGCGCGCCGATCCGTTGGGCTCGACGCCGAGCACGGCGGCCGTCTCGCGCGAGTTGAGAAAGCCGCGGAACACTCCTTTTTCGACGTGCATGACACGCCGCGCGCGCGTCCCCTCGTGGTCGTAGCGATAATGGCCGTAGCCGGCGAGGCCGGGGTCGGAGCAGGCACTCAGCAGCGGCGAGCCGACCTGGCGGCCGACCTCGTTGTCTTCGAGCGAGCGCAAAAACCAGCTCCGCCCCGCGTACGCCGCCTCCATTTTGAGCGCACGGTCGGCCTCGCTCGGATGGCCGATAATCTCGTGTGAGACGAGTGCATTGAAATGCGGGTCGGTGACCACCGTGACTTCGGCGTCAGGCGGTTTGAGCACCGGCGCCGCCGCCAACTCGCGCGCCTCGGCCGCCAGCTCGAGCGCAAACGTGAGCAGGTCCGGATTCGGCATCAGCTCGTCGCGATATCCCTCGGCCAGGCACTCCAGGCCGCGCTGCTGCCCGATCGTGTCGTAGATCTCCTGATGGCCGTCGCCGCTTTGCGCGACGATGTAGCAGTCGCCCTGGGAAAACGCGAAGCCCTGGCTGATGAGCGTGCCGTCGCTGCTGATGAACAGTTCCTCGCGCAATTCGCTCAGCGCCGCGACCGCGTTGAACGCGATCTCCGGACCAAGGGCGGCAACGCGGGCCGAGGCCTCGCGGCACAAGCGCCTGAGCTCGCCGGGATCCAGCGTGCGCGGATCGCGCTGATAGACCGCCGCGACTTCGTCATGCACCGCGGCGCGCGGCACGGGCGGCGCGCTCGCGAGACTCCGCGCGAGTCCCGCTCTTCCCGAGTTTCGACTGAGCGCGCGAATGAGCGCCGCCTTCTCGCGCGTGCTGAGCCGCGCGCGCTCGTATGCCTCGGCCAGACCCGCGCGAATGGCTGCGAGCATCCGCGCCGGATGCGTCGCGAGGCGGCCAAGCTCGACTCCGGTCTGTCCCGTGCTGGAGACGCCGGAGCGCTCGTTGACCCGCACGCTCACGCTGAAGCCGGCGCTCTCGCCCTCGTGAGCTGAACGCGGCTCGCCGTCGGTCGCCGAGCTGGACCGGCTGAACATCGCCTCGAAGCGCAAATCGGCCGAGACCGCGCCGCGATGGCTGCGGATGAAGGCGCGCAGCACGCCGGGCCCCTCTTTTTTGAGCAGCTCGGCCGCGCCAAACATGTCTGGGGATGTAATCGTCGGCGCCACGAGCAGGATGAAAGCTGGCTACGCGCCGGCGACAGCGGGACCTTAGATTACGCCTTCCTGCTTGAGGCGCTCGAGCTCGGCGATGTCGAAGCCGAGGTACTTGGCGAAGACCTCGTTATTGTGCTCGCCGAGCAGCGGCGCACTTGTGACCTCGACCGGCGAATCCTCGAGCTTCACCGGGCATCCGGGCATCGTGAATTCGCCGCGCACCGGATGCTGCACGGTGACGATCATGCCGCGCTCGCGCAGATGCGCGTCGTTGAGCAATTCCACGCTGTCGAGCACCTTGCCGCAGGGCACGTCGGCCTCGCCCAGGATTTGCATCACTTCATGTTTGGTGTGTTTGCTGGTCCATTCGTTGATCGCCGCGGTCAATTCTTCGACGTGCTGAAGCCGCGAGCGCCGCTCCTTGAAACGTTCGTCGACGGCCATTTCCGGCCGTCCGATCGCATTGCACAGGTTCGTCCACATCTCCGGCGTCGTGCACAGGATATATACGTAGTCGTTGTCGCCGCCGGGGGCGCAGCGATAAGTGTCGGCGGGAGCGCCGGCGGCTATCCGGTTGCCCATCCGCGGGACCGGCTTGTGCGTGATGTACGTGCCCATCATCGGCACGCGGCAGAAATTGAGGACCGCTTCCTGCATCGAGAGCTCGACCTTTTGTCCCTTGCCCGTGCGCTCGCGCTGGATGTACGCCGCCAGGACGCCGACGGCCGCGTGCATCCCCGTGCCGGTATCGCCGATCGTCGGGCCGGGCTTGAGCGGCGGAGTCTCCGGTGTCCCAGTCAGCGCCATCGCGCCGCCCGCAGCCTGCGCGATCATGTCGAAGCTCTTGTACTTGCTATACGGGCCGTACGTGCCGAAGCCCTTGATGGTCAGGTAGATGAGGCGCGGGTTGATTTCGTGCAGCCGCTCCCACCCGAAGCCCCAGCTTTCCAGCGTGCCAAGCGAAAAGTTCTCGGCCAGGATGTCGACTTTTTTTAGCAGCTCGATGAAAATTTTCTTGCCGCGATCGTCCTTGAGGTTGAGTGTGATCGAGCGCTTGTTGGCGTTGAGCAGCATGAAGTAGTGCGAGTCGATGCCGGGCTTCTCGGTCAACTGCCAACGCCCCTGCTCTCCCTTGCCCGGAGCTTCCAGCTTGATTACGTCCGCGCCCAGCCACGCCAGCATCTCGGTGCATGAAGTGCCGGCCTCGAACTGCGTGAGATCGAGGACCTTTACGCCTGCCAACGCCTTTTCCATTTCGAGACCTCCTGCTGCTGCGGAGCCTGCGCGTGGAATGATTGATCCGTTGTAGCTCCTGCGGTTATCCCCGGCAAGCACGGGGATGCGGCGTCGTCGTGCGCGCGCGGGCGCGCTCTGCTAAGAATGGAGTATCGATGTCGAACGCAGCAGCCAGCCTCGCGCGCGTCCGCGAGGAACTCAACCAGAACTTCCAGGAACGCGCCGAGTTGATCGACGGCGCGCTCTGCGCGCTGCTTTCGGGCAGTCACGTGCTCATCATCGGACCGCCCGGCACGGCCAAGTCGATGCTGGCCGACGAGCTGTGCCGGCGAATCGAGGGCGCCAACTATTTTCAGTGGCTGCTCACCAAGTTCAGCACGCCCGAAGAGATCTTCGGCGCGGTGAGCCTAAGCGGCCTGGAGCACGACGACTACCGGCGCGTGACCTCGCACAAGCTGCCCGAGGCGCATATCGCGTTCCTCGACGAAATTTTCAAGTCCAACTCGTCGATCCTCAACGCGCTCCTGACCATCATCAATGAGCGCCTGTTCCACAACGGGCGCGAGCGCGTGCGCGTGCCGCTCATCACGATGTTCGGGGCCTCCAACGAGCTGCCCGACGAGGAGGAGCTGACCGCGCTCTACGACCGTTTCATGCTCCGCTTCACCGTCGACTATGTGGTCGAGGAGTTTCGTTTTCTCAAGATGCTCGAGGGGACGCGTTCGACCGCGCGCACCACGCTCAGCTTCGCCGACCTCGACGAGTTGCGCGCGCAAACCCGCGCGGTCGAACTACCGGGCAGCGTGCTCGGCGCCATCACCGAGCTGCGCCGCGAGCTCGGGCGCCAGCAAATAGTGGTTTCCGACCGGCGCTGGCGCAACTCGCTCGACGTGCTACGCGCGCACGCCTTCCTTTCCGGCCGCGCGATCGTCACCGAGGACGATCTCGGCTTCCTCGAACACGTGCTGTGGAAGGACCCGGAGGAACATCCCAAGGTCCGCGACGCAATCCATCGGCTAGTCAAGGGCTACGAGGAGCAGGCGCGCGAGCTGTTGATCCAGAGCCAGGAGCTGCGCGAGTACGCCGACCGCCGATGGGAAAGCGACGAGCTGCGGAGCCGCGCGATGGTCGAGGCGCACACCAAGATCGCCAACATCCTCGTCCGCTTCGATCACCTGGTACGCGAGGCGGTTGAGAGCGGGCGCGCCGTGCAAGGCGTCGAGACGATGCGCTCGCAGGTCAAGGAAATCCAGCAGTCGATGCTGCGCCGGATTTAGCCCGGCCTCTGGAAGCGCGCCGCCGATGCCAGCCGAGGAAGCCACACCCGCGATCGTTCTCCGCACCCGCGATTACATGGAGTCCGATCGCATCGTGACCCTGCTCACCGAGCAGATGGGCAAGCTCGGCGGTATCGCCAAGGGCGCCAAGGCCTCGCGCCGGCGCTTCGAGCATCGGCTCGAGCCGTTCTCGCACGTGATGCTGTATTTTCGCCGCCGCCCGCACGGCCAGCTCGTCTTCATCACGCGCGCCGAGGCGGCGGGCCTGCAGCCATTCCGCCTCGAGGACGACCTTGGCCGTCTCGCGCTCGGCGCCTACATGCTCGAGCTCGCCGAAGCGCTGACCTCCGAGGATGCGGAGGCGTCCGGCGCCTACCATCTGCTGACCGAGGCGCTCGCCGCGCTCGGCGCCGGCGAGGCCACCACGGCGCTGCGGCAGGCCTACGAACTCCGGATGTTCCGATGGGCGGGGTTCGGGATGCAGTTCGACCGCTGCCGTGTGTGCGCCGAGACCCAGACGGAGAGCCAGGCAAAGAGCCAAGTAGGACCGGCGGCGGTCTATTTCATCATCGGGCGCGGCGGGATCGTCTGCGCGCGATGCCGCGAAAGTGTGCCCGAAGGCGGCATCAGGCTTGGCGCGGCGAGCGCGGCGGCGCTCGCCGAATTGGGACGGATGCCATTGGCAGCGGCCGCGGCGGCAACGGCGGCGGGCGCCGACGGCGCGCTCGCGATCGCGCGCTTCATCGCGTCAGTCGTCGATCGCAAGCTCAGATCGGTTGAGTTCCTGGACTCAGTGATTGCGCCCGCAACGCGCGCGTAACCGCAACATCCATGCAGGACGCATCCCCTTCTCTCGCTGCAACAATGAGGCGCGACCAATGAAAGCGATCCAATTCGACCGGCTAGGCGGCGCGGAAGTGATGGAGCTGCGCGAGGTGCCAAAGCCCGACCTTCAGCCCGGAACGATCGTGGTCAAGAACCACGTGATCGCGATTAATTTCGGCGACACGCTATTTCTGCGCGGCGAGTACCTGGTCAAGCCGGTGTTCCCGGACATTCCGGGCATGGAGGCGGCCGGCGTGGTCGACGCCGTCGCGCACGACGTGAAAGACATCACGCCCGGGATGCACGTTGCGTATATCGGGATGGGCGCCTATGCCGAGTACACGCGAATTCGCCGCTCGCGCGCGATTCCGCTGCCCGACTTCATGGACTTCGAGCAGGGCGCCGCATTTCCGATCGCCGTGCTTACGGCCTGGCACCTCCTCCATAGCTGTCATCAGGCCACGGCTGGACAAACCGTGATCGTTCATTCAGCAGCGGGCGGCGTTGGTATCGCGGCCGTGCAAATCGCGAAAGCCGCGGGAGCGCGAGTCATCGGCACCGTCTCCAGCGACGACAAAATCGCCTTCGTGCGAAAATTCGGCGCCGACGAAGTGATCAACTATGCAACTCACGACTTCGCGGTGGAGGCGATGCGGCTCACCGGGGGGCGCGGCGTCGATCTGATCCTCGACGCGGTCGGCAAACCCACGCTCACCAAGGGGCTCGGGTGCCTCGCGCCGTTCGGGCACCTGGTGCTGTACGGCCGCGCCGGAGGAATACCCGATCCGGTGAATCCAATGATGCTGTTCGGCAAGGCCCTCAAGATAAGCGGGTTCGCGGTGCCGATGGTGTACGGAATGCACGAGATCCATCGCCGCGGCCTGGACGACGTGTATCGGCTCGCGCGCGAGGGCAAGCTCACGGTGCCGATCGGCAGGAGATTTCCGCTGGCCGACGCAGTGGAAGCGATTCGTTACCTGCAATCGCGCCAGTCAGTGGGAAAATTGTTGCTGCTTCCCTGAGCGCCGAGCGGCGGCGGCGATGACGCACGCCGCGGGCGGAGTTTCAGTCGGCGGCCATCCGGGAACGCCGGATGCCGCAGTGCGGTGCGATACCCATCCGCTCGTAGTAGCGCTGATGGTATTCCTCGGCGCGATAGAACATCGAGGCCGGCACAATTTGTGTCACGACGGGTCTGCTGAGCTCGCCGGACTCGTCGAGGCGCTTGCGCGAGGCTTCCGCCGCCGCCTTCTGTTTGGCGTCGTGATAAAAGATCACAGAGCGATATTGCGTGCCGAAATCGGGCCCCTGCCGATTCACGGTGGTCGGATCGTGAATCTCCCAGAACAGCTCCAGGAGCTGTTCGTACGACACCAGCGCGGGATCGTACTCGGCCTGGACCACTTCGGCGTGACCGCTCTCGTCGGAGCAGACCTGGCGATAGGTCGGATGTTTGAGCCAGCCGCCCATGTAGCCGGAGGTCGCGGCGACAACCCCGTCGAGCTCGCGGAACGCGGCCTCGATGCCCCAGAAGCATCCGCCGCCGAAAGTGGCTATCCGTTTTCGCGCCATCGTCCGCTGGACATCCTTTCCCCCCTAGGCAAGACGTTAAAGGGCGCCCCCTTTTGGAGGGCGCCCCCAGCCATCGATACGGCCTATTGCCCTCTATAGCTTTACATAGACGGTCTTGATTTGCGTGTAAAGCTCAAGCGCATACTTGCCCAATTCGCGACCGCTCGCTTCATCGAGCTTCTTGCGGCCGCCTTATCGAGCTTCCTGAATGACCAGAGCGGTTACCTCCCGCACCCACCGGGCATGACGCTTCTCGCCGGGAACCACGATCCGGAACGGCCCCTCCTTGGACGATAGCGGATGGCCGTCGCGGCGGTCCGCGAGCAGGATGACCCGGTCGGTGAAGTCGGGATCGAACTCGGCCAGGGCAAACACCGCGCGGTAGCCGTCCGCAGCTTCGACCACGACATAGAGTTTCAAGCGTGGTCCTCGCAGTTGCTTGCCCAGCGGGGCATCGGCACGCCGAAGGAGTTCGGCCACCGGTACACCCTCGTAGGTCACGGCCGCGCCCTTGTCATCGACGACGTGTACGGTTTGCCGGCTTAGCATTGCAAGGTCGGCTTCATGCAATACGACCTCATGCAATACGATTGGATGGCTGACCTCGCCCGTGATACGCAACGTGCCGCCGTTCGGAGCAGCTTGAACTCTGCTTGCGCCACCGAAACCGAGGGCGATGCAGCGAGCGCCGCGAAGAAAAAGAGCAGCGCTGAAAGCGATCCGACGCTCCAATGCAAGGGTTTACGCATGCTGCGGCGCATGTGCCTGTGTCCGGTCATGAATGGCACGTTCAATCCTTCTGGATCATCACCTCGGTCGCTTTGATCACGGCCGTCACCTTATCGCCTTTCTTCAGCTTCAATTCTTCGGCGCTGCGCTTGGTGATCACCGATTCGACCATGTTGTCACCTACTTTCACCGTTATCAGAGCGGTGACAGTTCCCAACAATACTTCGGTGACTTCGCCTTTGAGATGGTTGCGTGCACTGAGAGCCATGGTTTGCTCCTTTTCGGTTCGGGCAGACTGTTGTGGGGCGTGCGAGACAAGTGTGGATTCGGCCGAAAGAAGGGCGCCCCCCTTTTGGAAGGCGCCCTTCCCAGTCATACGAGCAATTGTCTCTACAGTTTCACGTAAACGGTCTTGATTTGCGTGTAAAGCTCAAGCGCGTACTTGCCCAGTTCGCGGCCGAAGCCCGACTGCTTGTAACCGCCGAACGGCGAGATCGGATCGATCATCCCGTAGCAGTTGACCCATACCGTGCCGGCCTTGAGCTTGCGAGCGACCTTGTGCGCGCGGCCGACGTCGCTGGTCCAGACTGCGGCCGCCAACCCGTAGTCGGTGTCGTTACCCTGAAGAACCGCGTCGTTTTCATCTTTGAACGGAATGGTCGCGGCAACCGGGCCAAAGATTTCCTCGCGCGCGATCCGCATGTTGTTATTCACATCCGCAAACACGGTCGGCTTGACGAAGTAGCCCTTCCCGCCAGCAGCCTCGCCACCGACGGTGACTCTGGCACCTTCCTTCTTGCCGAGCTCGAGGTAGCCCTTGACCTTGTCGAACTGTTCCTTGGAAACCAGCGGGCCCATCATGGTCTTGGGATCGAGCCCGTCGCCCATCGTCATGCCGGCGCTGAACTTGGTGAGCGAATCGTTGAATTTGTCGTAGACGTCCTTCTGCACGAAAATCCGCGTGCCGGCGCAGCAGACCTGCCCTGAGTTGAAAAACACGCCCATCATTGAGTTCGGTACCGCCTGCTCCATGTCGGCATCGGGGAAGATGATGTTAGGCGATTTTCCGCCGAGCTCCAGCGACACGCGCTTGAGATTACCTGCCGACGCTTTGAGGATGATTTTGCCCACCTCGGCCGATCCGGTGAAGGCGACCTTGTCGATATCGGGATGCTCCGCGATCGCGCTGCCGGCGCCGGGGCCGAAGCCGGTGATGATGTTGACCACGCCGTCGGGCAGTCCGGCCTCGAGCATCAATTCGCCGAGCCTGAGCGCCGTGAGCGGCGTCTGCTCGGCCGGCTTCAGAATCGAGGTGTTGCCGCAAGCGAGCGCCGGTCCGAGCTTCCACGACGCCATCAGCAGCGGAAAGTTCCACGGAATAATCTGTCCGCACACGCCGACCGGTTCGCGCAGCGTGTAGTTGAACATCGACGGGTCGGACGGATTGGTCTCGCCGTAAATCTTTGTGCACCATCCGCCGTAGTAGCGGAAGGTTTCTGCCGAGCCGGCAATGTCGATCGCGCGCGCCTGGGTCTTCGCCTTGCCGTTGTCGAGCGTCTCGAGCTCGGCCAGCTCATCGGCATTCTGCTCGATCAGATCGGCAATCTTGAACAGGTAGCGGGCGCGCTCATGCGGCCCCATCTTCGACCAGGGGCCCTCTTCGAATGCCTTGCGCGCCGCCTTAACCGCCTCGTCGACGTCGGCCTTGTCGCCCTCGGCAATCAGCGCGAGGACTTCCTCGGTGGCCGGGTTGAGCGTCTCGAAAGTCTTGCCGGATTTGGCCGGGACCCATTTGCCGCCGATGAGTAATTTCTTGGGGGAGGCTTTGAGGAAATTCAACGCGGCGCTGGATCGCACGCCGTTGCCCGCCCTCTCTACCGATGGGGTTGTTGCTGCCATTAGTTCAGCTCCTTTCTCTTCGATGGCTTGGCGCCATGGTTGCGAATGCCACTGCTTCGACCCGTACGGTCACCCCCTGCTGTCAATTGAAGCGCGCGATCACCTGCCCCATCCGCGCGGTATCGTACGCACAGAGCTGGCTTACTTCAATGGCGAAGCTGCCGGAGTTCAGCGCGTCTAGCATCGCACGCACCGGGGGCGAGTCCGTCTCGCGTTGCAGGATGACCAGATCATAGCTCTCTTCGCGCACTGGAACAAAACCCAATCTGAAAGCCTCGGCGGCCACTCGCAGCGTCAACCCCGTCTCGGCTTCGCCCGCCGCTATCGCGGCCGCGACTTCGAGATGGCCGTGCAGCTCCCGCGCGTAGCCGACAATCCGCCGCGGCGCGATCTTCAGCTCCGCCAGCGCCTGGTCGAGCACCAGCCGCGCGCCCGAACCCGCCTCGCGATTGACGATACGCACGCCCGCCCGCGCCAGGTCGGCGATACTCCGCAACTCCAGTGGATTGCCGCGCCGCACGCCCAGTCCGAGCTCCCAGCGTGCGAAATTCACCATCACGGCGCGCCGGCGCTTAAGCGCGCCACGCACCGCCGCCAGGTTGTACTCGCCCCCCTTGCGGTCGCATAGATGCACCCCGGCCGCATGCACCTGGCCGCCGAGCAGCGCGGCGAGCGCCGCTCGGCTGCTGCGCGCGATCGGCGTGAGCGCCGTGGCCGGGCGATGGCGTCCCATCCAGTCCGCGAGAATCGTCGCCGCGGGATCGCATCCGGCAACCAGCAGCGTCGCGTCGATTTCCTGCTGGGTGCGAAGCGCCGCCACGCGTGCGCGGCGGCCGGCGGCGTGCTGCAGCACGCCGCCGGCCGCCGCAAGCCGCATCGCCGGCGGCGGTTGCGCGAGCGCAACCAGCCGCCCGCCGACGCGCCCGAGCGCGACCGCCCGGCGCGCCGGCGATGCCGGCGCGCCCTGCGGCGCGTTCCGGGCCGCGCTGGCGGAGGCGCCCGCCGACGCGCCTGAAGGCGCGTCGGCGGGCGCCTCCGCCCAGTCGGCTTCGACCAGCGACGGCTCGCCGGCGCTGCCGAACAGCGCCTCGACGCTATCGCCGAGCTCGCGCGCGAGCGCGAGCGCCGCGCCAACGCCGGGCTGATACGCGCCGGACTCGATCGCGCCCAGGGCCTGGCGCGAGAGACCGGCGCGCCTGGCCAGTTCGTCCTGGGTGAGGCCGCGCGCGAGACGCGCGCGGCGCACTGCCGCTCCGGCCGAGCGTTCTGCCATAGTACTTGTCATATCGCCCGCATCATGGCATAACGGCTGCGCTATGAAAATGTTATTTACTATGCCCCGACACGCGCCGGTTCGCGTGGCCGTCGCGGCCACCGCTGTCGTTCTCTGCGTCGCGCTTGCAACAAAGGCGCACGCACAGAGCCCATCGACCTCCTCCAGTCCGCCGCCTGCTTCCAACGCGATGACGGTTACGAGCCCACCGCCGGTCTCGAATCCGTCTCCGTTATCGCCGGTGGTGCAGTACTTCGTCGACTGGTTTCCGCGCGTCACGCGTATCCAGAGCGAGCAGCCGCACTGGGTTACGCCGCTGGTGACGGTGACTCCGCGCCTGGAAGAGGAGTATCGCTACGACCAACTCTGGCAGGCGCAACCGCATGGCAAGGCGCTCGACAACTTCGGCGCCAACAAGGGCCTCGAGCTGATCCCGTTTCAGAACACGGAGATCATCCTCGGCGTGCCGGGATGGATCGCGCATAACGGCGTACTTCCGAAAAAGCCGAAGAAGGGCAAGAAGCCGGGACCGAAGCCGGCGAGCGACGGCTGGGCCGACGAGACGTTTCTCATCAAGTACCGCATCCTTTCCGGCAACGAGGAGAACGGCGATTACATCCTGACCGCGTTCATGGGGTTCTCGGTTCCAACCGGCGACGACGGCAACAGCAACGGCCACACCATCTATACGCCGACGATCGCGTTCGGAAAGGGCTTCGGCAATTTCGACGTTCAAAGCACCGTGGGAATCGCGATTCCCAACGGCGGCGTGGATCGGCTTTCGATGCCGCTTGCCTGGAACACCGCCTTCCAGTACCGCATCTTCAGGTATTTCTGGCCTGAACTGGAATTCAATTACACCTGGTTCACGCTCGGCGAGAATACCGGCAAGAGCCAGCTCTTCATCACACCCGGACTGCTTATCGGGCGCATTCCGATCCATGACCGGGTCGGGATGACCTTCGGCGCCGGCTACCAGGTCGCCGTCACGCATCATCCGGCATACAACAACGCGGTGATCGCCACCGGACGCATCCCCTTCTAGGCACGTCGCGGAACGTCGATGAAATGTAACCGCAGGCTGCTTTTGCAGATGGGCCTCGTGACCGTGATTGGCGCTTTCGCAGCGCTGATCGCCGGCTCTGGCGTCACCGAATCTACGACGCCACTGCAGGTCGCTTACGCCGGGTCGATGGGCTCGATGATGGACGGCGGAGTTCGTCCGGCGATCGCGAAGGCTCTGGGAGCCCAATTGCAGGGACGCGCGGCGGGCTCCACCGGCCTCGCCAACCTGATCGTCGCGGGCAGCATCCGCCCCGACGTGTTCATCTCGGTGACGCCGGAGCCGATGCGGATCGTGTTGAAGGCGGGCAAGGCCCAAAGCGCGCTACCGATTGCGCGCACCGAGATGGTGATCGCCTACAGTCCGCACAGCCAATATGCGGCGGACCTCGCGAAGGCCGGCGCTTCCGGCGCCAAGCCGTGGTGGCAGATCCTGGAAACGCCGGGTTTTCGTTTTGGGCGCACCGACCCGAATACCGATCCGCAAGGGTTGAACGTCATTTTCGTGATGCAACTCGCGGAGCGCTACTATCATCAGCCGGGCCTGGCCGAGAAAATTCTCGGGCCGCAAATAAATCCGCAACAGATTTTTCAGGAACCCCAGGTGATGGCGCGGGTGCAGGCGGGACAACTCGATGCGAGTTCGGCCTACAAGACCCAGCCCGCGGCGCTCGGCCTGCCGTTTCTTTCGTTGCCGCCGGAAATCAACCTCGGCTCCGCTTCGATGGAGAAGGAATATCAGCAGGCGAGCGTCACCCTGAACGGCAAGACGCATCGGCCCTCCCCGCTCGTCTTCTATGCCGCGGTCCTCAAAGATGCGCCACAGCCAAAGCTGGCGGCGCGCTTTGTCGCGTGGCTGCGCGGTCCCGAGGCGCGCCAAATCCTCGCGCGCTATCACTACGACGATCCCGGCGACGCCAAGCCCCTCATTCCGTAAGATGATCTTCGTGCCGTAATATAGTCTTCGTGCGATCTCAGTGGTGGGCCCGGATGGGCATGCTGGCGTTCACCCTGGCGCTGCTCTACCCGCTGACCGGCCTTTGCGCTCCGGTTGGCCGCTGGCAATGGGACGGCAGTATTCCCGGCTCGACAGCCTCGTCCGTCCGCGTCTCGCTAATGCTTACCGGAGTCGCACTGCTGCTCGACGTGATCGTCGGCACGCCGGTTGCGTGGTATCTCGCGCGCCAGCCGGGCCGCGACAAAATCGTCTGGGAGGCGGCGGTCCTGGTCTCGGTGCTGATGCCGCCGCTCGCGTTGGGGATTCTGCTCTCGCTCGCCTTCGGTCCGACGATGAGGCCGGGCGCGTGGCTGTTGCGGATGGGACTGCCGACCACCAACAGTCCGCTCGCGTTTGTTGCGACCCAGTTCTACGTCAGCGTCGGGTACTATATCGTGGCCGCGCGCGCAGCGCTGGCCGCTGTGCCGGGCGATCTCGAACAGACGGCGGCGCTGCTTGGGTTGCGGCCATGGCAGGTATTTCGCCGCGTGACCTTTCCGCTCGCGCGATTGGGCTTTGCCGCGGCAGTCAGCCTCGCTTGGGTGCGCGCGCTGGGAGAGTTTGGCGCGGTAATCGTCACCGCCTACTATCCGAGCGGGATGCCGGTGCAAATTTGGATCAACCTCCAGGATGCCGGGATGCCGGCGGTGATGCCGTTGCTGGTCGTGTTCCTGCTCACCGCGCTGCCGCTGCCGTGGGTGATCCATCTGCTCGCACAGAGGCGCTACGCCGATGCCCACGCTTGATGCGCATATCGTAAAGGCGCGGCGCCTGTTTACCGTGGATGTGCGCTTGCACCTGGAACAAGGAGAGCGGCTCGCGCTGTTCGGAGCTTCGGGCGCGGGCAAGAGCACGGTGCTCTCGTGCCTGGCGGGAATCGAGAATCCTGACGCCGGGAGAATTCAATTTGGCGACATGGTCTTCTTTCCGCCGAACCTGCCGCTTTATCGGCGCCCCCTCGCGTACCTGACGCAAAGCGATTCGTTGTTCCCGCACTTAAGCGTCGCCGGCAACGTCTGCTTCGGCCTCAGCGACTATGAAAGTAACGGGGCGCGGCAATGGGTCGAGGAACTCAAGCAGCGCCTGGAACTCGGCCCGCTGTGGAACGAATCGGCGCGGCAGATTTCCGGCGGCCAGGCGCGCCGGGTCGCCCTGGCGCGGATGCTCGCGCGGCGTCCGCCGCTGGTGCTGCTCGACGAGCCGTTCACCGCGCTCGACCGCCCGACCATCAGCGAACTCGTGGACGCGATCCTTCAATGGCATCGCGAGCTGGGCTTCACATTGATCGCCGTCGACCATCGCGCCGACATCCTCGAGCGGCTCTGCACGCGCGCGGCGGCGATCGAAGCACGGCCGCGTTGTCCAGGAGGGCTCGTGGCCCGAGCTCACGGCCGCACCGGCAACGCCGACGCTCGCCCGCCTGCTGTCGGCCTGATACCGGCCGCCTGACGGCGATCGCCGCGCTCTCGCGCTAGGCCTCGATAATTTGCGGAGGCTTGAAGCCTCCGTTTTCGTATTCGAGCAGCACGATTCCGCAGTTGGGCGGCACGTGCGCGTTCTCCCAATGTCCAACCAGATGCGCCCAACACGTCAGCATCACGCCGCCGTGGCTGACGACGGCCAGTTCGCCGTCGCCGGCGTGCACTGCCAGCCGCTCCAGGATTGGCGCGACGCGCACCCGCACGTCCTCGTAGCTCTCGCCGCCCTCGGGGCGCCATAGCCACGTCTTCTCGGTCTCGAAGGTCGGATCGTCGCGCACCGCGTCGTAGGGCTGCCCCCGCAGGTAGCCGAAATGGCGCTCGTAGAGGCCGGGCTCGACCTCGACCGGCAAGCGCAGCGCGGCAGCGATTATCTCGCCGGTCTCGCGCGCCCGCGCGTATGGGCTGGTGATGACGAGCCGTGGATGGAACAGCCGCCCGATGCGTCGTGCCACCTGAGCGGCCTGCTCGCGCCCCAAATCAGTCAACGGCGCGTCGGGGGTGGTGGTGAAACGGCGCTCGCGATTGCCCTCGCTCTCGCCGTGGCGAACCATTATCAACTTACCCATCGCAAACGTCCGGCCCCACTAAATTGAGTATGAAGAATCGCGATCAGGATTTCGTGCCGCCATCGTCGGGCTTGCTGAAGGCGCGGCGCAAGTTCAGAAAAGGCTCGAACAGATCCATCGGGATCGGAAAGACCGTGGTCGAATTGTTCTCGGATGCGATCTCCTTGAGCGTCTGCAGATAGCGGAGCTGCAGCGTCACCGGGCTCTTGTTCATGATCTCGGCGGCCTCGGCGAGACGCTGCGCGGCCTGGAACTCGCCCTCCGCCGCGATTACCTTGGCGCGCCGCTCGCGTTCGGCTTCGGCCTGTGCCGCGATCGCGCGCTGCATGTCTTGCGGCAGATCGATGTTCTTGAGTTCGACCAGGGTGACTTTGACGCCCCACGGCTCGGTCTGCGCGTCGACGATCTCCTGGATGCGCGCGTTGAGCTTGTCGCGCTGGGCCAGCAACTCGTCGAGTTCGGTCTGGCCGCCCACTGAACGCAGCGTGGTCTGTGCGA
This sequence comes from uncultured delta proteobacterium, assembly GCA_963815255.1. GTDB lineage: Bacteria > Desulfobacterota > Binatia > Binatales > Binataceae > JAKAVN01. Next base: position 244,492 of record CAWFGH010000005.1, read on the forward strand.
GTTGGGTGGTGGCAAAGAGATAGTTGGCCACCTCGGTCACGGCGCGGGAGGGGTCGAGCACCCGGAAGTAGAGCACCGCGCTCACTTTTATCGACACGTTGTCGCGGGTGATCACGTCCTGGGGTGCGATGTCGAGCGTCACGACGCGCAGATCGATCCGCACCGCGCGCTCAATGATCGGGATGACGAAAATCACCCCCGGCCCGCGAAACGGGGTGAGCCGGCCGAGGCGAAAGACCACTGCGCGCTCGTACTCGTTGAGCACTTTGAGGCCGCTCAGCAAAATCGCCACGCCAACCACGATTATTATTCCGAGTGCCGGTCCCATAGGATTCTCCCGCTTTCGATATACGGGCGCCGCCGCCCGTCGCCTTGCATACCTTGAAAAAAAGCCGCGTTACGATTCCCCGCGCACCTCGATCTCCAGCCCGCGCACCGCGATCACACGCACCCGCGTCCCAACGCCCAACGCCTGGTTGCTCACCGCGCGCCAATGCTCGCCGTGCACGAACACGCGCCCGGGCGCGCCCGGCGCGATCGCCTCGCGCACCTCGCCGACTTCGCCGACCATGCCCTCGCGCCCGGTGGTGGCTGGCCGATGCCGCTCGCGTAAAATGACCCAGCCCAGGCCCAGGATGATCGCGCTCATCGCGATCGCCGCGCCAGCGATCATACCGCGATTCACCTCGAGATTGGTTTGCGCGCTATCGATTAGAAACAGCGAGCCGATCACAAACGCGATCACTCCGCCGATGCCGAGTACGCCGTAGCTGGTGACGAAGGCTTCGGAGATCAGCATCCCGATGCCCAACATCAGGAGCAGGAAGCCGGCCAGATTGATCGGCAGAAGCTCGAACGAGGCGAGCGCGAGCAACAGGCAAATCGCGCCGGCCACGCCCGGCAGGTAAAAGCCCGGATGGCCGAACTCGAAATAGATCCCGACGATCCCGGCCAGCATCAGCAGGTACACGATGTTCGGGTCGGCCAGCACGTTGAGCAGCGCCTGCCCCATCGTCATCCGCAGGCGCTGAATCGCGGCGCCGGACAGTTCCAGCTTCACCACCGTGTGGCCGCCGCTGACCTTGACCTCGCGCCCCGACGCCTGCACGAGCAGGCTTCGCAGATCGGGCGCGACGATGTCGATCACGTGGCGCTTGAGCGCCTCGGCTTCGCTGATGGTTGCGCTTTGGCGCACCGCCTGCTCGATCCATTGCTCATTGCGGCCGCGCTCGCGCGCGATGCTGCCGGCGAACGACGCGGTGAAGTTCTCGATCTTCTTGCCGACCACGCCCTTGATCTCGCTGCCGCCCTCGCCCACCGGATGCGCCGCGCCGATTGTGGTCCCGGGCGCCATCGCGGCAATCGCCGCCGCCTCGGTGACGAAAGTTCCGGCGGAAGCGGCGCTCGCGCCCGACGGCGAGACGTAAACGATCGTCGCAATCGGCGCGTTGAGCAGATCCTTGACGATGCGTTGCGCGGAGCCGAGCAGGCCGCCGGGCGTGTCGAGTTCGATCACCAGCGCGCCCGCGTGATGCGAGTTGGCGTAGGCGATCGCATCCTCGATAAACGCCGCGACCGCCGGGTTGATCGAGCCTTCGATCCTTATCAGGCAAACCCACGGCGCGGCCGCGACGCCTACCGTCGCATGAAGCGAGGCGGGCGTCGCAGCCGCGCTGCTTGCGGCGCCGTTGTGGTCGGCAGCCGCACTGGCGAGCCCGCCGAGCGCGAGCACCCATAGAGTCGCAAATACGCGCACCGCAAACGCGTTGATTGCGCCGCGCCGTTTCACTGTTTCATCGCGTGCCGCCGCGCGCGGGTGTCTCGATCCCGAGCAACTTCATCACTTCCTGTATATCCTGCCATACCCACCGCTTCTCACCCGGACTGCGCAACAGGTACGCCGGATGGAACGTCGGCATCAGCTTGACCCCGCGGACCTCGTGCCAGTTGCCGCGGAGCCGACTTATCGGCGTCTTGACCTTCAGCAGTGCCTGCACCGCAAAGGTGCCGAGCGCGACGATCGCGCGCGGTTGCACGAGGTCTATCTGGCGCATCAGGAACGGCTCACACGCCGCGACCTCGTCGGCCTCGGGGTTACGATTGTCGGGCGGGCGGCACTTGATGACGTTGCAGATGTAAACGTCGGCGCGGCGGAGCCCCATGCCGCGCTCGATGATGTCGGTCAGCAACTGTCCGGCGCGGCCGACGAACGGCTCGCCGCGCGCGTCTTCGTCGGCGCCGGGCGCCTCACCGACGAACATCAGGTCGGCCTCGGGGTTGCCGACCCCGAACACCAGATGCGTGCGCAGCGGCGCAAGCTTGCAGCGCTGACAATCGCCGATGAACGCGCGCAACTCTTCCAGCGTCGCGGTCTTCTCCAAACCGGGATAGCGCGAGAGCATTTCGATCGGCGCCGAAGCCGGGCGCGGCGGCGAAGCGGCTCCGGCAGCGGCGTCGCGAGACGATACTCCGTCGCGCGCGGGCACCGAGGCCGCGGGGACGGCCGCTTTGGGAGCGGCGGCGCGCGTCGGCGCCGTCGCGGGCAATCCTTCCAGGCCTTCCTCGGCGAGTTGCTCCAGGTAATCGCGAACCGAATCGAGCAGCAGGCGGCGCTGCTCTGGCGCGCTAAGGTCGCGGCTCATAACATCAAGCCAGCGACCCGGCGTGAAAGGCGGGCGCAGCTATGGTCATCGCCAGTGTAATCGCCTTGGTAATTGGCTTCATCGCGCTCAGCGCCCCGCCGGCTTTCGCCTGGGGACCGGTCACTCATATTGCCCTCGGAGCCCAGGTGCTTGCGAGCGTTAGCACCCTGGAACAACCGCTTCAAGCCATCTTACTCTCGATGCCCGACGCTTTCCTGTATGGCTCGCTCGCGCCGGACATCGTGCAGGGCCGCCGCTTTCAGAGCCGTCTGCGGCGCCATTCGCACAACTGGTCGACCGGCTTCGGGCTGCTGAGCGCCGCGCGCGGCAGCGAGGAGCAGGCGTTCGCGCTCGGCTACCTGGCGCATCTCGGCGCCGACGTGCTCGCGCACAACTTCTACCTGCCGACGCGTTGGATTGGGCGTTTCAACTCAGCGATCGCGAGCCACATCCTGAGCGAAGCGCGTTTCGATTCGATGCAGGACGCTTCGCATCGCGAGACCCTGATCAAGTTGATGGCGATCGACTTCAGCGCGCTCGACACGAAGCTCAGCCGTCAGATCGATTCTCCGCTGCTGCCCTTCCGTGCGCAAAAGCGCATCTTCGGAGGAGGACTCCGCCGGATCCGCGAGTGGAATCGCGTGATCCTTGCGATAGGCCGGGTCAAAGCTTCCGATCGCCAGGACGTCGAAGTCTTCTGTTCCGCCTCCTGCTCCGCGATCGACGGATTGATGCGCGACGGCGACGAGGCTCCCGCATGCCGGTTCGATCCGATGGGCCAGCGGGCGCTGCGCAACGCCCAGCGCGCACGCCGCACGCTGCAACGCCTGGCGCGGATGGGGCCGGAGACCAAGCGCGCCGCACGCCAACTCGCGAATTCGACCGTCGCGGAGCTGCGCTCGCATTTGAGCCAGGTGCCGTTCGGAGGCCCGCCGAAGCCGCCCTGACCGCCTCCACTCGTTTCTTTTCCTCCCCAATTTGTCTTGGGGGAGGATTAAGGTGGGGGTCGATAGGCGGTTCTGAATGTCTGTGAGAACCGCCTCTCTTTGATTTAAATGCGCAGCACGCATCGCGTGAGAAAAACGGCGCGGGCTTGTGATACGCGCGCTATCGGTGTTATCACGGCGACGCCGGCAGCATCGCGGCAAGGAACTCCACAATGGCAAACAGCGACAAACACACCCCTCACATGTTGTCCGGCGTGCGCGTGCTGGACTTCACGCAATATCTCGCGGGCCCGACGGTCACGCGCTTCATGGCCGAGATGGGCGCCGAGATCGTCAAGGTCGAGCAGGCACCGATGGGCGATCCGGCGCGGTTGCTGCCCGCGGTGCGCAACGGGCGGAGCGCCTACTTCGTCCAGCAAAACCGCGGCAAGCAGAGCCTCTGCCTGGACTTCTCAAAGCCCGAGTCGATCGCACTCCTGCGCGATTTGGCGAAAAAGGCCGACGTGGTGGTCGAGAACTACGGGCCTGGCGTGATGGAAAAGCGCGGCCTCGATTACGCCTCACTCTGCAAGCTCAACCCGCGCATCATCATGGCGTCAATCTCGGCCTTCGGGCGCACCGGGCCGCTCTCGCACAAGGTCGGCTACGATTTCATCGCGCAAGCCTTCTCAGGACTGATGCACATGACGGGCGATCCCAACGGGCCGCCGATGTTCGTCGGGATGGGCATCGGCGATCAGTCAAGCGGCGTTCACGCCTTCTCGGCAATCGGGTTCGCGCTCTTCCATCGCGAGCGCACCGGAGTCGGGCAGTACATCGACATCGCGATGGTCGACAGCCTCTATCACATGCACGAAGTGAACATTCAGGTGTGGGCCACAACCAAGGGCGAGTACGTGCCGAAGCGGATGGGCTCGCAGCATGAGCTGGTAAGTCCGTGCGGTTCGTTCAAGGGACCGGAGGGCTACATCGTGGTCCTGGTGCTCGACCGGCAATGGCCGTCGATGGCGCGTGCGATGGCCCGTCCGGAGCTGATCGAAGACCCGCGCTTCGCCACGATGCGCGACCGCGCGAAGAACCGCTACGAGCTGGCCGCGATCGTCGAGGCGTGGATGCAAGCGCAGCCCTCCACCGAGGCGGTGCTGAAGATTCTCGAAGAGCATCGCGTCGCCGCGGCGCCGGTGATGTCGGTCGTCGACACGGTGAGTCATCCGCACTTCAAGGCCCGCAACATGATTCGCACCGTGCCCGACCCGATCCTGGGCGAGGTAACGATTCCCGGATTTCCGCTCAAGTTTTCGGCCTTCCCCAAGCCGCTGGAAATCAGCGCGCCGCTTTTGGGCGAGCACGGGGCCGATATCCTGCGCGATCAACTCGGCATGAGCGACGCCAAGATCGCCGAACTGCGGAGCCAGCGCGTGCTGCATTCGGAGAACAAGTAGCGCCCACGTCCGAGCGAGCCGCTCTGCCAGCGCGCTCGTTTGACATTTGTCGCGGACTGGCGAAGGTAGTCGAATCGTAACTCAACTTCGGGGAGGACAAGCACATGAAGGTCGGTTATTTTCCGTGTACTCAGGACCCGCCGCACGGGGCCAATATCGGCGGCGTGCTGCGCGAGGCGATCGTCGAGGCGCAGGTTGCGGAAGAGAGCGGTTTCGATAGCTGTCTGTTCAGCGAACACCATCAGCAGGAAGACTGCTACATCCCCAACGTCATCCTGATGGCCGGGATGGTCGGGGTATGCACCAAGAAGATCAAAGTGGGAACCTGCGTCACACTGATCCCGCTATGGCATGGGGTGCACGCGGCCGAAGACGCCGCGATCGTCGATCAGATAACCGGCGGCCGCATGATCTTGAGTGTCGGGGTGGGCTACCAGGAGCGCGACTTCTCGGCTTTCGGTCTTTCGATCAAGGAGCGCGCCGGACGCAGCGAGGAAGGCGTCGAGGTGATCAAGAAATGCTGGGAAGAGGAGCGTTTCTCCTATCACGGCAAGTTCTACAACCTCGACAACGTGATGATCACGCCCAAGCCGTTCCAGAAGCCGCGCCCGCCAATCTGGATGGCGGCGTGGAGTGACGTCGGGATCAAACGCGTGGCGCGGATCTCGGACGCATGGATAACCTCGCCGCTCGAGCATGTGAAGGTGATCAAACGCTTCGCCGATCTCTATCGCTCCGAGTGCAAGAAGCACGGCAAGAAACCCTACCTGGTGCTGATGCGCGACATGTTGGTGTCGGACTCGATGGATTCGGCGCGGCGCGAGAGCGAACCGCTGATGTACACGCACAAGTTCTATTACCGCAACAACGGCTACGCACCGGATGAGGTGATCGACAAGGTCAAGTCGGAAAACGACTGGACTTTCGACGTCGCCTCGCCCAACCGGCTGATCGTCGGATCGCCCAAGGATTGTCTCGCGCAACTGCAGATGTGGCAGAAGGAAGTGCAGCCCGACTACCTGGTCCTGCGCATGCGCCATCCGGGCGGCCCCTCGCACGAACGGACTAAAGAGGCGATTCGAGTGTTCGGCAAGGAGATCGGCCCGAAGCTTTGAGCCGGTGTCCGCAACAAGTCTCACGCGGGACGCCCGCCGCAGCACAATCGCCGCGGCGGGCGTCCCGCGCGCCCTTCATCGCCATGCGGAGGTCTGCGAGGTCGAAGCGCCCAGGTCTACCGATTAGGCGGAGGCGGACCTTCAGGTGCTTGAGGGCCCGGCGCCCCCCAATGTCTGGGCTGGCCGCCCCACGGTCCCGGACCCCAACCATATCCATATGCGGGACCGCACGGTCCGCCCCAACCGAAACCCGGGTGCGGCGGTGGAGGATATGGGCCGTAGCCGGGCATTCCCTCGGGGCCTGCCCATCCGGGCATACCCGTCCCGGCCATGAACATCCGTTCTCGCCGATGGTGGTGCCCACCCACAAGAATCGCGAGCGCCAACAAAACAAGCGCGGCAATCAGGCCGCCTCGCCACCAACGATTTTCTTTCAGTACCTCCAGCTCGAGACGGTTAAGACGCGCTTCAAGGCGCTCCTGGGTTGTTTCCCTTTGATTTCCAGCGCCAGTTGGTTCTTCCGGCACGGACCTTTACCTCTCTTTTCTTAATTTCGGTGGAGCTATGAACAAACGGCCCGTCTGCCTGCCATCTGAAGCAGCACCAAGGGTCACGCTCTGATCACTCCACGCCTGATGCAAAGACGTTCGGTCGTGGCGAAAGTTTCATGTGGAGAGGCCGCGCCGCGGCGAAAGTCCCCCTCTCCTTGTCCAAGGAGAAGGTTGGGGAGAGGTCCGGTGGTCGCTTTATGAAACCCGCTCAAAGTGGCTGCGGCACAGCGGAATTCAGACTGACCTCTCCCGTCGCAGCTCGCGGCGACCTCTCCTTGGTCAAGGAGAGGTTAAGGGATGCCGAGCGCGTGGGTTATACAAAGCTTTCCCGGATGAGCAGAGATTAATAGATATCTCGCATCCTGCTAGCGAACTGCGCGCAGGGTGCGGCGGCCGGATTTCGCCGTGCGCAACGCGAGTAGCCGGTCGAGGATCACGTCGGCGACTTCGTCCTTGCTGAGCTTGGGATGCTCGATCGCGCGGCCGTCGTCACCGATGATGGTCACGACATTGGTATCGACGGCGAAACCGGCGTCGCTCCGCGAGACGTCGTTGGCCACGATAAAATCGAGGCGCTTGCGCCGCAGCTTGTCGGCGGCGTTTTCCTCCAGCCCCTGGGTTTCGGCGGCGAAGCCGATCACGATACGCGAGCCCTTGCGCGCACTAAGGCGCGGCATCTCGTCCGCGATTCCCTCCAACTCGAGTGTCATCCCGCGCGCGTTTTTCTTGATTTTGTGCGGCGCCTGATGCGCGGACGAAAATCCGCCACCGCCGCCGCCATCACCAATGCTGTGCTCCACGGAAAGTTGCGCGCGGTCGCGTTCAGCATCTCGGTCGCGCTGACGGTATCTATTCGCTCGGATCCGTAGGGCGTGCCGAGCGGCGACGGTCCGGCAATCAGCCTGACGCGTGCGCCGCGCCGCCACGCCGCGCGCGCGATCGCGAAGCCCATCTTGCCCGTCGATCGATTGGAGACGAAGCGCACCGGATCGATCATCTCCTGCGTCGGTCCGGCGGTCACCAGGATGCGCTCGGAGGCGAGGTCGTGCGGCGAGAGCATCCGCTCGACCTCCTCGACGATCGCCGCAGGATCCGGCAGGCGTCCCTTGCCCTGGTAGCCGCAAGCGAGATCGCCGGAGGCGGGATCGATAACCGTAACGCCGCGCGCTTTCAGCCGCGCGAGGTTCTCGACCACAGTCGGATGCGCATACATGTGCACGTTCATCGCCGGCGCAAAGGCCACCGGACACTGCGCCGCGAGCAGCACCGTCGTCACGATGTCGTCGGCGATACCGACCGCGGCCTTCGCGATCACGTCGGCGCTGGCGGGCGCGATCACGATCGCGTCGGCGGTGTCGGCGAGCCGGATATGGCCGATCTCGGATTCCTCGGTCAGGTTGAAGGTGTCGGTCGCGACCGGATTGGCGCTCAGCGTTTGCAGCGTCAGCGGCGTGATGAACTCGGCCGCGTTGCGCGACATCATCACACGCACCCGCGCCTGCTGCGCGGTCAGCAATCGCACCAACTCGGCGGCTTTGTACGCGGCGATTCCGCCGCATACGCCGACCACGATCGTCTTGTCCTTTAGCACGCCCATCGTGACGCCAATACTACGGCGTCGGCGGGAGGGGAGAAAGCGCCCTCGCGGGCATACCGCCGAGCCGGACGCGCGCGGTTAGCGTTCGATCTCGCCGCTGATGAACTTCTCGACCCGTTCGCGGGCGATATCGTCGGCGATTTGGCGTGGCGGATGCTTCATCGTGTAAGCCGCGATCGAATAGAGCGGGCCGCCGATCCTGCGGTCCCGCGCGAGACGCAGGCATCGAATCGCGTCAATTACCACGCCGCCCGAATTCGGCGAGTCCTGCACCGACATTCTCAGCTCCAGCTCGATCGGAATCCCGGCGAAGCCCTCGCCCTCTATCCGCAGGAAGCAGACCTTGTTGTCGCGCTGCCAGGCGACGTAGTCCGACGGCCCGATATGCACGTCGCCGTCGGGCATCCGCTCGGGCATCACGCTCTGCACGGCCTCGGTCTTGGACTTGCGCTTGGAGCCCAGGCGCGAGCGATCGAGCATGTTGAGAAAGTCGGTATTGCCGCCGGTGTTTAGCTGATAGGTGTGGCGCACCTTGATCCCGCGATCGGCGAACAGCTTCATGATAGTCCGATGCAGGATGGTCGAGCCGAGCTGGGATTTCACATCGTCACCGACCACCGGAATCTTGCGCTCGGTGAACTCGGCCGCCCATTTCTCGTTCGACACGATAAACACCGGCATGCAGTTGAGCAGGCTGACGCCCGTCGCGAGGCAGGCTCGCGCGTAACGCTCGACCGCCTTCTGGCTGCCCACCGGCAGATAACACAGCATCACCTCGGCGCCGCTCTCGCGCAGGCGCCGCTCGATGTCGACCGGCTTTTCGTTCGCCGGCAAGAAGCTGGACTCGGGCGGATACTGCGACATGTGCTCGGCGACGCCGTCGTGAATCTCGCCCATGTCGACGGTGACCCCATACTTTGGCAGGTCGCGCCAAACGGTGATGGTATTGTTGGGCATCGCGAAGCAGGCGTCCTCGAGCGGGCGCCCAACCTTGCGCGAATCGATATCGAACGCGCAGGCGACTTCGATATCGCCCGGCTTGTAGCCGGCGAGGTCGTAATGCATCAGGCCGATCGGACTGCGCTGCGCCTGGGCCGGGGCATGCTGGTAGAACTCGATGCCCTGCAGGAGAGAGGATGCGCAGTTCCCCACTCCGACGATTGCTACTCGAATCTTCGCCATGTCCCCTCTTCTCAATTCACCGCCCGTCGTCCACAAATAGGGCTCAGGTGCGTCCGTGCGAGCCCGCCCCTGAAAGATAAGTGGAACTGATAATGCTCTGTTTTTTATAGGAGCGCGGCAGCAAAGTAAATTGCCCCGGACGCGGTTACCCACAGCGTCGGAGCACTAGAATCAGTCACCGTGACTCAGTGGATGATACTGGCCCATCTCCAACGGTTTAAGGCGCTAAATTCACGTCTAATCTTTGGGCATCGCCGCCAGCACTCCGCGCGCGAGGTCCATAAAGGCGCGGCTTGCGGGATGCTCCGGGTCCTTCAGCACGATCGGCATCCCCGCGTCGCCCGCCTCGCGCACCTCGAGATGGATCGGAATCTGCGCCAGCACCCGCGTGCCCTCTTCCATCGCGAGCTTCGCCCCGCCGCCCGCGCCGAACAATTCGTCGCGCTCGCCGCAATCGGGACAGACGAAGTAGCTCATGTTCTCGACCACGCCGATAACCGGGCAGTGCAACTGATGGAGCATCCGCGCCGCCCGCGTCGCGTCGAGTAGCGCCACGTCCTGCGGCGTGGTGACGATCACCGCGCCGTCGAGCGCGACCTGCTGCGCCAGCGTCAGTTGCGCGTCGCCGGTGCCCGGCGGCAGATCGACAATCAGAAAATCCTGCGTGCCCCACAGCGTGTCCTTGAGGAACTGGCGCACCGCGCCCATCACCATCGGGCCGCGCCAGATGACCGGCGACTTGTCGGTCAGGAAAAAACCCATCGAGATGAGCTTCACGCCGTAGCGCTCGACCGGGTAGAAATTCTGGCCACCGGCCGCGCGCGGCCGCTCCTCATCCACCCCGAACATCATCGGCACCGACGGCCCGTAAACGTCGGCGTCCATCAGCCCGACCGTCATCCCGAGCTGCTTGAGCGCCATCGCGAGGTTCACCGCGACCGTCGACTTGCCGACGCCGCCCTTGCCGCTCAGCACCGCGACCACGTAGCGCGTGCCTTCCAGGCGCACCCGTCCGGTCTTTTCGCCCAGCTCGGCCTCGAGCTTGCGCAGCTTGAGTTCGACCCGCACCACTCCGAGGTCGCGCTTGAGCGTGGTGCTGATTGCGCCGGCGAGATCGTGCATCACGCGGTCGCTCTCGCTCACCTGGCGCACGATCACCGCGAAGCCGCCGGCGGTCTCCAGGGGCTCGATGGCCTCGATAATTCCGAGCGAAACGACGTCGGTCGAGTAGCCGGGATAGTTCACCCGGCCCAGCGCCTCGAGCACTGCGTCAACGGTTATCTGTCTGCTGGCCACGCAAAGATTATTTCACGAAGCCGCGCCGCGCGCGAAACGCCGGTCAGGCAGCGACGGTGATGCTTCCTCCTTTCTGTCATCCCGAGCGAGTATGCGAGTCGAGGGACCCCGGATCTTCTTTTACGCTGGGACTCTGAGCAACGCTCCCTCAGAAGAACCGGGGTCTTTCGACTCGCGCAACGCTCGCTCAAGATGACAGAAGAGGCAGCCTCGGCCCATCTTTCGGCACTTCCCGAATAAATTCACAAGCTCTCAAGATGAACCAGCCGCCAACGATCGAAAAAATCACAAACTCTCAGGTGACAAGCCGTTGCGTCCAATTTAGTCGCGGCGCAGGTCCTGGATCACTTACGCAGTTGCTGGATCACTTCGCGCACCACGCCGCGCTCGCGGTCGCCGCGGATCGGGATTTCGAAGTCGAGCCGGTTGACGCCGGCGAAGCGTTTCTTCATCACCGCCGCGATATCGTTGTAGGTGCCGACCGCGGCGAACGCGTGCACCATCTCCTCGGTCACCAGCTTCGGCATCTCGCTCCACTTCTGTTGCACCGACAGCCGATGAAGCTGCTCGGCCCGGTCGGCCCATCCGTCGAGCTCGAAGCTCGTGCGGTACGATCGCGTCGAGCCGTAAAACGCGATCGTCTCTTTCATCTTTTCGACCGCACGCGCCAGCGAATCGGTGTCGGGCGCGACGCACAGAAAGCCGCCGCCTGAAATCTGGAAGCTCTCCCAATCGGCCGCCGGCCGTCCCGACTTGGCGAAGCCCTTGCGCAGGTTGGGAAACGCGATCTCGTCGAGGTAGCGGCGCGTGCAGATGCCGTGCAGGCGGACGCCGTCGCACACTTCGCCCGCGACTTGCAGCATGTGCTCCTGCACTGCGGCGATCAGGACCGGGATGCGCGGATGCTTGAGCGGCGGTGGCGCGAAGTTGGGCGTCATCAGCGAGAGATTGTAATGCTCGCTTTGAAAATCGAGCGGCGCGCCAGTCTGCCCGGTCTGCCAAGTCTTCCAGCACGCGCGCATCGCGCCGACGTAGTCCCTCATCCGTTGCGCCGGCTTGGTAAACGGCATCCCGAAGCGCCGCGTGATGTGGCCCTTCACCTGCGAGCCCAGTCCGAGCACGAGCCGCCCACCGCTCATCCGCTGGAGGTCCCACGCGGTATACGCGGTTGCGACCGGGCTCTTGGTGAACGCGAGCGCGATGCCAGTCGCGAGTTCGATCGTCGAGGGTTCCTGCGCGGCGACCGCGAGCATCAGGTACGGGTCGTGTTGCACCTCGACCGCGACGACCGTGTCGTAGCCGAGCGTTTGCGCCTCGCGCACCTGCTCGCCGAGCGTCGCCCAAGTCGGTTCGGGTTTGCCGCCCGCGCCCATCTCGGGCGTGTACGCGGCGCCGAGATTCAACATGCGTTCGATTTTGATTGTCGCCATGCCGTCGCTACGCCGCTCCTACTCCACCGTATAACCGCGGCCTTCCATACAAGCTTTGAAGGCGCGATCGAAAGCGCTCTTTTCGCCCGCCTGCCCCTGCCCAGCCGCCTGTTCCTGCTTCTTTTCCATCATGCGGCGCCGCAGGATCGCAGCCATCCCGCCGCCCATCGCTCCCGCACTCGAGTTACCTGCCGCTCCACCGATCATCCGCCCGCGCAACATCCCCTGCGCGACGCCACCGCCCGCTCCGCGCTCAGCGTGGGGAGACGCGGTGGCTTCGGGCTCGCCCGCCGCAGATCCGCTTTGTCGTGCAGCCCACCCGCCGCAATCCACCTGATCCTTGTGCTCCTGCACGTCGCTCTGGCCCTTGTTCGGATACGCAAACAGTTGCGTGGCTCCGGCGCTCGCCGCCGGCCAGTCAAGAAGCAACGCGCCGAGCAGCGTAGTAGCGATGCGCATGGCCGTCATGCGGCGACCGGTTATGCTGCCACGATGAGTCACGTCGTGATGCCCGGGGCGGGGAAGCGGCGGCACATCTCGGTGACCTCGCCGTTGATTCGCGCGAGCGCCGGTTCGTCGTCGGCGTGCGCGACCGCCTGGTCTATCCATCGCGCGATCTGGCGCATCTCGCCCTCGCCCATCCCGCGCGAGGTCACCGCCGGCGTGCCCAGCCGCAACCCGCTGGGGCTGAAGGGTTTGCGCGGATCATACGGCACGGTGTTGTAGTTGCAGACGATTCCCGCGCGGTCGAGCGCCTGCGCCGCCTTCTTGCCGATCACTTTTTTGTTGGTGAGGTCGATCAGGATGAGATGGTTGTCGGTACCGCCCGAGACCAGGTTGAAGCCGTGCGCGAGCAACTCGTCGGCCATCGCCTTGGCGTTGCGCACGATCTGATGGCCGTATTCCTTAAAGGCGGGCGTCGCCGCCTCCTTGAGCGCCACGCCGATCGCCGCGGTAGTGTGATTGTGCGGTCCGCCTTGCAGGCCAGGGAATACCGCCTTGTCGATTTTCTCGGCGACTTCGTTGCGGCAGAGGATCATCGCGCCGCGTGGCCCGCGCAACGTCTTGTGCGTGGTGGTGGTGACGACGTCGGCGTATGGCACCGCGTCGGGATGCGCGCCGGCGACGATCAGTCCCGCGATATGCGAGATGTCGGCCAGCATGAACGCGCCGACCTCCTTGGCGATGTCACCGAAAATCTTGAAGTCGAACTGGCGCGGATAGGCGGTCGCGCCGGTGACAATAATTTTCGGCCGTTCCTTCTTCGCCAGATCGCGCACCGCGTCGTAGTCGATACGCTGGCTCTCGCGATCCACCTGGTAGTGCACCGCGCGCCAGAAAATTCCGGTCGCGCTGACCGCCCATCCGTGGGTCAGATGGCCGCCGTGCGGCAGCGCGAGGCCCATCAGCGTGTCACCCGGCTTGAGCAGCGCGAGATAAACCGCGAGATTGGCGGGCGAGCCCGAGTAGGGCTGGACGTTGGCGTGCTCGGCGCCGAACAACGCGCGGGCGCGGTCGGCAACGACGTTTTCGATCTGATCGATATAGCGCTGGCCCTCGTAATAGCGCCGTCCCGAGTAGCCTTCGGAGTACTTGTTGGTGAGGATCGAGCCGGTCGCCTCGAGCACCGCGCGCGAGACGTAGTTTTCCGAGGGGATGAGGCGCACGGAATCGATCTCGTAGCGCTCCTCCGCGCGGATCAGATCGTAAATTTCAGGATCGGTCTGCTTAAGCGCGTCCATCATTTTTTCCGCATTTTGCCGCCGTACCTGGTTTCTGGATTAATGCAAATCCACGGGCGTGACGCGCGCGATCCACGCCCGATAGTTGCCCTCGTAACCGACCGCGCGTTGACGCTCGCGCACCCGGCGCATCGCCTCGGCCACCTGCTCCGGTCCGAGCCCAGGCCGCGCTTTCATCGCGTCTGCTATCCGCTCGCCTTGCCGTTCGGCCTCCTTACGCGCGCCCTCGGCCAGCGGAACATCCTCGCCGTTGAGTCCCAGGTAGCTCTCGGCCACGTGGATGCCGACGAAGGTGCCGCTCTCGAGCGAGTCCTTGATATTGCCCTTGCCGGTCAGCACGTTGCCCGCCGCATACACTGCCGTCGGCCCGTCGTCGAGCAGGCCGACCGTGGCGTCGATATAGGCGTAGACTTCGCCCTTGGCCGGGATGCCGGGGATTTGCTCGGGGATGCTGCCGATGGAGCTAATCGTGAGAGGCGCGCGTACGGGCGAGGCCGAGTCGGGGAGCGTTCGCACCTGGCCGTCGGCGACTTCGGTACGGCTCATCTGTACGCCGACCATTCGAGAATTTTCCCGGCCATCCTCAGTAGAGCTTTCGACAATGAGCCCGGTCGGCACGCGCAGCGGCTCGAACTCGAAGAGGTACTTGCGCTGCGCCTTGTCCAGAATTTTGGCGCGCGCCGCGCGCATCGCCTCCGCCCGCTTGGGCGGCGCGTCGGGCGCGATGTCGGAGAGCGGCATGTCGAGAACGCGCCGGCGGTAGTAGAGTTTGCATGGCGCGACGCCAAGGTCGGCATATTTGAGGCCGCGCGCAGCGAGCACCGGCTCGAGGCCCTCGCGTTCCAGCCGCAGCATTTCCTCCTCGATCCCGCGGGCACGCAACGCCTTGAGCGCGGTTTCGATCTGCAGCACCTTGACCACGTCGATCGAGGCGAGACCTCCACCGATCACGATCGTACCGGGCGGAAGGTCGTAGCGCGGCCCGTCGTAGGCCTTCTCGGGGTAGTGGTTGAACCAGTAGATGAGCCGGTTCTGATATACCAGGCCGCGATCGATAAACTGGTCGGCACCCTCGACCGCGAGCGGACGGTCGCGCCATGCGCCGTGCGCCAGCACTACCGCGCTGAGACCCCAGTGCTGACGCAGATCGTCGTAGTTGATGTCGGCGCCCATCCGGGTCAGCGGAACGAACTCGATATTGGGATGGTCGAGGCGCCGGTTGATTTCCTCATACTCGTCCCGGCGTTGCTTGACGTGCCATCGCGGCAGCCCGTCCTCGATCTTGCCGTAGGGACGAGGGTTCTGCTCGATAACGACTACCTGCGCGCCGCGCTTGGCCAGGATGTGGGCGATTTCAGCACCTGCGGTAGCGGCGCCAACTACCGCGACGACGTGGCGCGGCATTTCTCTGGTTATGGATTCCGTCATGGGGCGTGAATCTTAGCGTTGAGGGGCGGTGCGGTAAAAGAGCTTCGAGGACTCGCGGCGCATCCGCTACATTTTTGTAACATAAGATCGCATCGCATATGAACCGATGAAACATCGCGGCCACATGCGCGTTTCGTCTTGCGCGCGGCCAAGGCTCGTGGTTGTCTGTTGGGTTGTCTGAACGCCGCGGCGCTCGCCGCGCGTGTCAGGCTCTTGCCATGACTACGAACGCGACTACGAATCGCTGGACTGCTGCAAAGTGGGCGCTCTGGATATTCGTCGGCGTGATGTCCCTGCTCGCAGGATGTTACGTCGGGCTATGGGGCGAAAGCGAGCATTGGAACACCGCCGATGCCGCGCTGGGCGAGGAGCATGAGGTCAACTTCCCCGCGCACGATACCTATCTCCTGACCCAGGACGCGCTGCGCGGCGACGGCATCCTCTACGAGGTCGGACCCGACAATTCGCTGGAGACGCTGTGGCGCAACGCCGACACCAAAGTCGGTTTCATGGAGAACCTGGCCGGAGTGCAGCCGCGCTACCGCTACGAAATCCAGGTCACTCCCGAAGGCAGCCAGAAGAGCAAAGTCGTGGTCAATGTCCATACCGAGGGCATTCCCGACAACCAGATCGCCGATTACAAGGCGAGCAAGCGCTTCGCGCTTTTCGGCGAGATCGACGAGTTAGCGGCCAAGTATCCTCCCCCTTCCAGCACTCCCGCATCTGGCGGAGTCAATTTCACTCTGCTGCCCAACGAAGATCTCAAGGGACTGGCCAAGCGCGTGACCGGCAGCGAGGGCAACTGGCAGCAGATCGCCAAGGACAACAGTCTCAAATCGCCCACTGACGTCACCCCGTTCCAGAGCATCTGGGTCGCCAGCAACCTACTCAAAAGGACCCCTGACAGGGCCGGCTCGGCCGATTAGGACCGTCGTCCGCGTCGCGGCCTCGTGATGTACTCAACCGTAAAAAGCTTTAGAGAGACGGGCGTCGAGCGCTCAATCGCTGGTCTGGATCCTGATGCCCTCGTCGTATTCCGGACACAGTCCGGTAGGGCTGACGGCAGCCACGACGGTGAGAAACTGCTCGAAGGTCATCTGAAGATTGAGAAAGCCACCTTGACAGAAAACCCAGCCGTAATAGTCCAGGATTTCATCGGGAATCATCAGCGGCATGCGAGGGAGACTGGAGACAATCGGGAATCGGCGAGGTGTGTCGAGATGCGGAAGACCTTCGTCCCCCGCTACGACTTCGCCGTCCAACACGATACTGGTCTCGCGCAAGGGGACAACATTGCGCTTGAGGCCGCCACGAAGCATCGATGCCGTCGCTCCTGATTTACTTCCTGAAGCCACCGCATCATCCTATGCAGGTTTTGGGTCCTTGCCAAGTATGTCACGCCCTTTACCACCACTTCAGGCTCAAACGAGAAGTATTGATGCCAAGCCCGCTCATGGTGAGCTAAGTAGCTGAAAAATAATGATTTCATACTTTCAAGCGATCGTCCTGGGCGCCGTGCAAGGGTTGGCCGAGTTCCTTCCAATCTCCAGTTCCGCCCATCTGATTCTCGTCCCATGGCTGCTCAAATGGCAGGATCCGGGCCTCGCCTTTGATGTCGCCCTGCATCTGGGGACGCTCTTGGCCCTGCTCATTTACTACCGCGATGAGTGGATCGCGATGGCGCGGTCCGTTGCCGGCGGACAATCCGCGGAGCGTCGCTTGCTGCAACTTCTGATCGTCGCCTCGGTTCCGGGAGCGATAATCGGTCTCGCCTTCGAGAAGCAGGCCGAGACGACTTTCCGCTCTCCGCTGCTGATAGCGATTGCGATGGCGGTCCTGGCGGTCCTGCTGTGGCTGTTCGATAAGCTCTCACCGCAAAAGCGAACGATGGGCGAAATGACTTATTGGGACGCGCTGGTGATCGGATTCAGCCAGGCGCTGGCGATCATTCCGGGAGTATCGCGCTCGGGAGCCACGATCACGATGGCGCGAGCGGTCGGAGTCGAGCGCGGTGACTCGGCCAATTTCTCTTTTCTGATGGCGACGCCGATAATCGCCGGCGCTGGATTGGTCGAAGCGCGCAAGCTCATCCACGAAGGGCTCGACTGGTCGGTCGGGCTGGGTTTCATCTCGGCCGCCGTCTTCGGCTTGGTCGCAATCGCGTTCCTGATTCGGTACGTGCGAACGCGCGATTACGTCGTGTTCGCGGTTTATCGGCTGCTGGTCGCGGCGTTGGTCATCGCCGTCTTCTTCGCCCGTGGCTGAGCGCGCGCGCCAGGCCTTTTCGCCATTGCGCCGCGGCGCTTAGGCGGCGCATACGCCTCGCAGATACGGACGGAACGCGCACACGGCTATCGCTTCGACACCTTCCATCGCGCGCCTGAGCAACCGCACCGCCGGGATTACGATGGCGGCGCTGTGCACAGTGACGGCCGCCACCCAACCGGCCCTGATGCGCTTCGGCGCCACGCGGCTGGACCCGATGCTTTTTGCGGCGGGATGCGCGGTGGTGGCGACGTTATGCGTCCTGCCGGTGGTTTATGTGCGCGGCGAACTGAGCCTGCTGGTCGACCGGCGCTACCGGATACGGCTGCTGACGCTTTCGATCATCGGGACGGTCGTGACGACACTCACCCTGGTCTTTGGCCTGCGCCATATCGACGCGGTGGCCGGGACCCTGTTGCTCCAGAGCGAGCCAGTCTACTCGCTGATGCTGGCGACACTGTTCCTCGGAGAGCGTCCCACGCTGCGTCAACTGGCCGCGACCGCAATCATAATCACCGGCATCGTCTCGGCGATCGGCGCGTCGAGCGGCGCCTATTCGCCGGCGTGGGCAGCGATGCTGGTTGCGGGCACGCCACTGTTCTGGCAGACCTCGCACGTACTGTCGCTGCCGGTGATGCCCCCGCTGTCGCCGCTATGCATGACGGCCGCGCGTTACGGCTACGCCGCCATCGTGCTGACGCTGACCCTGGCCGTGGTCGATCCGCATGCGGTGACGCAACTCGCGAACCCGATGGTGCTCGGAACGATCGTCGCGACCGGGACGGTGTGCTATTTCCTCGCTTCGCTGGCCTGGTATGCGGCAATTAGCCGGTTGTCGCTGGCATGGACGACCGCGCTGGTCATTCCAGGCATCCCGCTGCTGTCGATTCTGTGCGCGATCGTCTTCCTGGGCGAACGCGCGACCCGGCGCGATCTTATCGGGATCCTCGTATCGATCTCCGGCGTGCTGTTGCTGGTGCTCGGCGCCGAGGGCGTACGCCACGGGCCGGCCAGTCCGGCTGAGGCGGCGGAAGCAATCCATCAACCTATGAATTGATCGCTATGAATTGATCGCCATGAATTGATCGCTGTGAATTGGAAATCCAGGTCGCCCCGATCGACCGTCGCTCGCGCGGCGGTTTGACTAACAATTCGGGCTGGTCTTTAGTTGCTCAGAAGCGAGTTGCTCAGAATTTCAGTGACTTGGAAATCACGGCGCGGATTGGCACTGCGGCGCCGGGCAAAACCGACAGGAGATCGCGATGGCCAGATTGGTCGAACACGAGCGCAACACTCCCTACGAAATCGCCGAGGGCACCGAACTGCCGGTGTACATCTGCGCCTGCGGCCTCTCCAAGAACAAGCCGTTTTGCGACGGCTCGCACAAGCGCACCCGCGACGAGGAAAGCGCCGCGCTCTACTGCTACGACGACGGCGCGCGGGTGAAAGTCGAAAAGAAATACTAGGCGCCGCCTTGGTGGACCCGTCGCGCGGCGGGATCGTGCGCAGCGCATCCGCCCGCCTCCGCAACACCCCTCGCCGCGGCGCGCACGATGCTTCCGCTCGCGTGAATCGGTATCCTCGATGCGATGGATGATGCGGCGTCAGGCGCTACCCAATCTCCGTTGTCGCTTGAGCCCCGCGCGCCGTCGGCGTCGCCAGGCGGCGGCGACGGCGCGCGCGGCCTGGCCTGGTTCAGCGATCTCGCCGAGCCGCCGCTGGCGATTCTCGTCCTCACCCTGGTAGGCATCGCGCTCTTCCTGGTTAACCTCGGCGGTTATCCGTTCTACACCAAGGGCGAGCCGCGCGAGGCGGTCACCGTCTTCAACATGCTGCACGGCGGCGGGTTCATCCTGCCGCTGCGCGCGGGAATCGAGGTCCCCTCGAAGCCGCTCCTGATGCATTGGCTGGCGGCAATCATCTCGATGCTGGCCGGAGGCGTCAGCGAGTGGACGGTGCGGATGCCCTCGGGGCTGTTCGCGATCGGCGGGATGCTGGCCGCGTACATGTACGTGCGCCGGCTCTTCGACGACCGCGTCGGCTTCCTCACGGCGCTCATCCTCGGCACCACCGTGCAGTATCTGCAGGCCGGAAGCGGCGCGCGGGTCGACATGACGCTCACGTTCTTCCTCGAGATCGCGTTCTTCGAGTTCATTCTGATCGCGGAAGGACTGACGGCACGGCGGATGACGTTGTACTTCGCGATCGCGATGGCGGTGCTGAGCAAGGGACCGGTGGGGCTAATCCTGCCGGGGCTGGTAGCGCTCGTGTGGATCGCGGTCGAAGGCCGATGGAAACTGTTGCGCGAGCTCTGCCTGGTGCGCGGTGCGGCGCTGGTCGTGCTGCTGGCCGGGGGATGGTACCTGGCGGCGGCGTTGGAGGGCGGGATGCCTTTCGTGCACAAGCAGGTCCTGGCCGAAAACCTCTTCCGCTTCGTGCGCGACAGCGCCTTCCGTGAGGGCCACGCCCATCCCTTTTACTACATGGAGGGGGCGCTCATAGCGGGCTTCCTTCCGTGGACGCCGCTGCTGCTGATCGTCTTCGTGCAGGCCGCGCGCCGCCCGCGCGACATGGACCCGCGTTTGTCCTACCTGATGGTGTGGTTCATCGTCGTTCTGCTTTTCTACAATTTGCCGCAAAGCAAGCGCGGCGTTTACCTGCTCGCGCTCTACCCCGCGCTCGCCACCTTGCTGGCGATTTACGTGGAGGCCGCCGCGCGCGTCCTCGACGTCTCGGGGAACTGGATTCGATGGCTCTCGCAGATGGCCGCGGTGGTCTTTGTCATCGCCGGCCTCGATGCGCTGTTCGGTTTGGGGATGCTCGCGTTCACGCCTCATGCGCTGGAGCTGGTGCTGAAGAACCTGGTCATCACCGACTACGATTTCGTGCCGCAACTCGAGCTTGCCGCGGCGGCCCATCCATTCATCGGGATGGGACTGGGAGTCGCGCTGATCGCGATCGGTATGTTTGCGCTACGCGGTCGTCCAAGCGCCGAGCGCCTGTGCGTGGCGGTGACTGGCGGGATGATATGTCTCGCGCTTGCGGCGAATCTGTTCGTGGTGCCGGCGCTGGCCAACGCGCTCACGTTGAAACCCTTCGCGCGCGAGGCGATGAACATCGTTGGCACGCGCAGTGTCGGCTACATGGGGGCGCTCAACTATGACGTCGCCTATTACAGCGAGCGCAACCTGCCAGTAGTGTCTATCTGGAGTGGACCGCGGCCCGAGTTCCTGATCGCATGGCGCGAGGAATTCCTGCGCCTGCCGCCCGCGGTACGCGCGCAGTTTCGCGCCGTCCTGCTGAGCCATCCGACCGAGCTCGACGGTTCGGGCGGGATGGTGCTGCTGCGATGCGAGCCGGGTTACGCGCCGGAAATCCCGGGACCGCCGGGCGTTGAGCCGCCACCCAAAACCGAGCCCCCCGAATTCGACGTCTGAAACCGCGTATGGCGGGGGAATCCAACAATTTCTGGGCGCTCGAGCGCGCCAACCGGCGCCGGGCCGCGCTGCTGGTCGCAGGACAGGTATTGGTCTTTGCGGCCTTGGGCCTCGGCTTCGACCTCGGGTTCGGCATGGTGGGCATCGCGGCGGGCCGGCTTATGGGCTTCCCATGGTGCACCGCCGCCGGGCTGATTTTTGGCATCACGCAATCGATGCGCTCCTATTATGGCGGGCCGGGGATGGTGCTGGGATCGGTGGGTGCGTTCCCGGTCTCCGGCGATGAACCGAATGACAAAATCCTGATCGACGTGACACGCGAAATGGCTCTAGCAGCGCGATTGCCGGAGCCACGTCTCTATATGATTGACGACCCCGCGCCCAATTCGTTCGCTGTCGGACGCAACTTCAACGACTCCGTTATCTGCGTGACGCGGGGACTGGTCGATCAGATGAATCGCGAGGAATTGCAGGCTGTGATCGGCCACGAAATGGCGCACATCCGCAGCTACGACATGCGGCTCACGATGCTGGTCACGGCAACGATGCTCGGCGGCGTCGGATCCTTCTCGCAGATGCTTTTCGGAACGCTCACCCGCGGGATGGCCCTCGTGCTCTCGCGCGAGCGCGAGTTCCTGGCCGACGCGGCCGCGGTCGAATTCACTCGCAATCCAACCGGCCTGATTCGCGCATTGCGCAAGATCGCGGAGATCGAGACGCCACTGAAGCGTGCTTCGCTTGCGACCGCCCCGCTCTTTTTCGTTGATCCTCTCAAGAGCGCGGGCGGCAGCTATGCGGAATTAGTCGGCGAACTTACGCGGATCCACTCGCAGACTGGCAAATCCGACGATGAGCGCGAGGCGGAGGCCGAAGAGGAAGCAACGAGATTCGCGAACGCGCAATATCGGCGCGACATGAGCCAGCAACAGCGGGAATCGACTCATCCACCACTGGCCCAACGGATCGCGCGCCTGCAGCGACTCGTCGGCACGGATTCTTCCGAGGGAGCATTGCCCGAGTCCCAGCTTAAAGAAGATCCGGGGTCCCTCGACTCGCAGACTCGCTCGGGATGACAGTAAGAAAGCCGGAGTTGCGCTATTGCGATTGGCTACCGCGCGGAACGCAAGTGCCGTCTGCGCCAGTTCCATCGGCGGCGGTTCCGTCTGTCACGCCGGTTGCGACGGTGTGCTCGACGTTGAGGTCGACCGTCATCACCTGGCTGGTCGTAAGGCTTCGGTACATCCCTCTCAGTGGCGGGACGTCGGCATAGTCGCGTCCGACGGCCACCCTGACGTGGCGCTCATCAGTGCGATATCGATTGGTCGGATCGAACCCGGACCATCCCGCATGCGGTATCCATGCTTCGAGCCAGGCATGGCTCGCCTGCTCGCCGAGCGGCGCATCGCCGGTGGCCGAAACCCTCGGAGCCAGATATCCCGAGACGTAGCGGGCGGGCACACCCGCCAGGCGCAACAGTCCGATAGTCAGATGCGCGAAATCCTGGCATACGCCGCCGCCGGCCTTCAGGATATCGTCGACGCTGGAGTGAACGTTGGTCCTGGCCTTCTGGTAATCGAACTGGTCACGCACCCAGGCCACGACCCGCGCCACGTAAGCTGCCACGTCCTCGGTCTCGCCCGGCCGCGCCATCCAGAACAGCCTCTGCAGCCGTTTGCTGAACGGGATGTAATGGCTCGGATTCAGAAACTCGCAATAGTCTCTGATGTGGGCTTCATCCTCGGCGAGAAAATCACGGAACATCATTTCGGGCCAGGTCTTCTGCGCGAGCGTCTCGGGGCGCTCGACCACCGACCGGGCGACGATCGTCAGTTCCCGATGGGGAGCGCTGACCGACACCGAATGCGCGTGATTGCCGAAGAAGTCGCGGTAGGCAAGCACGGCGGCGGGCTGGTCGATACTGAGTTCGAAGGAGTGGCAGCGCTGCTCCGCATCTTCCAACGGCCTCAGCCGCAATTCGTTGTGCGAATCGTGCGCCGGCAGGTCATACGCGAACCGGGTCCTGTGGCTTATCCGTAGCAGCATCGATCGTGAGTTTACTCGAGTGACATAAAGCGGTCGAATACGTGGTCGGCCAGTCGTGCACACTTCGTCTCGACGTCGATCAGAAATTCGTGCAGGCCGCCCGCGATGGTCTGGTCCGCGGAGCCCGCGTGCAGCATCGCCAGCAACTCCGCGCAAGGTGGAATTTCAGGTACGGGTTCCTCTTCCCGCAACGAAATCCGCGCCAGCGCCTGGGCGACTCGTTCGATCGAGAACCGCATCGAGCGCGGGAACGCCGGATCGAAGACCAGTATCTCGACCACCCGGTTCACCCGAATAGCGTGGCCGTAGACCTTGCGAAAGGCCTCGAACGCCGAGGCGCTGCGCAGCACCGCCGCCCACTGACGCAGGTCGGCCGGTCCGCCGATGTCCTCCAGCCGCGGCAACAGGTAGTGATACTTGACGTCGAGCAGCCGCGAGACGTTGTCCGGCCGCTCGAGCATCGTGCCGATCGCGAGCAAGTCGTAGGTCAGGTCGCGCGGCATCGTGTTCACGATGATTCCGTCGATGGTGTAGAAGTGGCGCTGCAGTTCGGCGAAGAAGGCCGACACCCCGGCCGCGGCGAGCGCCTGCGGAGACCATCCCTGGACCTCAAGGTAGAGCCGATTCACCGCCAGCCAGAGCTCGGATGAGATCAAATGGCGTAGCGGGCTCAGGTTTGCGCGCACCGACTCGATACAACTGCGGATCGAGGACGGGTTCTCCCGGTCGAAGACGAAGAAATCGATCACGAAAGCTTCGCTGGCATGGCTGTGCTTGGCCGCGAACAGTTCCTGCTCGGCGGTGATGCGGACCAGCGGCTCCCACGGCTCGAGGTCGCGCGGCGGGACTTCGAGCAGCAGATGGTAGTTGACGTCGACCAGGCGCGCGCGCCATTGCGCGCGTTCGAGATAGCGCGCCGCCCAGAACAATGAACCCGCTATGCGCCGCAGCACTATTCTTCGAGCACCCAGGTATCCTTGCTGCCCCCGCCCTGCGACGAGTTGACGATGAGCGAGCCTTCGCGCAGCGCCACTCGCGTCAGGCCGCCCGCCAGCACGCGCGGCTTTTCCCCGAGCAGCACGAAGGGCCGCAGATCGACATGGCGCGCCGCCAACGCGGCCTCGCCACCCGCCGCAGCGCCGCCGACGAGCGTCGGATGCACCGAGAGCGGAAAGACCGGCTGCGCGATGAAATCGGCGGGGGCCGCCTCGATACGTTTGCGCGCTTGCGCCAACTCCTCGTCCGTCGCGCTGGGTCCGATCACCACTCCATAACCGCCCGAGGCTCCGGTCGGCTTCACCACGTAATGGTCGAGGTCGCGCAGCACCTTGTGCCGGACGTCGGCGTCGCGCAACAGGTAAGTCTCGACGATCGGCAGCAGCGGTTCCTCGTCCAGGTAGTACCGGATCATCGCCGGCGTGTAGGCGAACACGCCCTTGTCGTCGGCGACCCCGGTGCCGATCGCGTTGGCCAGCGTCGCGTTGCCCGCGCGCAGCACCGCGGTCAGACCCGCGACGCCGAGCAGCGAATCGGGACGAAAGACCACAGGGTCAAGGAAGTCGTCGTCAATCCGCCGGTACAGGACGTCAATTCGCCGCGGCCCGTGAACCGTCTTCATGAACAGCTTGTGGTCCATGCATACGAGGTCGCGCCCCTCGACCAACTCGATCCCCATCTGCTGCGAAAGGAACACGTGCTCGAAGAACGCCGAATTGAACGGGCCCGGCGTGAGCAGCGCGACCGTGGGATCCGTGACGCCGCACGGAGCCAGCTCGCGCAGGCTCGCGAGAAGATAGGCCGGGTAGTTCTCGACGCTGCTGACGCGCAAGCCGCGAATCAGCTCGGGCATCAGGCGCGTCATGATCCGCCGGTTCTCGATCACGTAGGACACTCCCGATGGCGTGCGGACGTTGTCCTCCAGCACGTGGAAGCGGCCGTCGGCGCCGCGCACCAGGTCGATTCCCGCCACCGTGATGTAGACGCCGCAGGGCGAGGTGATACCGGTGGCGGCGTGCCGGAACTGCGGCGAACCGACCAGCAGGTCGCGGGGAATCACTCCGTCCTTGACGATCAGCGCGTCGCCGTAAATGTCGCCGACGAAGGCGTTGAGCGCCCGCGCACGCTGAATCAGGCCGGCTTCGAGACCCGCCCAAACCTCGGCCGAGATAATCCGGGGAATCGGATCGAAGGGGAATATGCGCTCTTCGCCCTCAGTATCGCCATAGACATTGAAGGTCACGCCCATCGTCTGGAACATCCGATGGGCACGCTCTCCGAGTTCAGCGAGTCGCCGGGACTCCATCGCAAGCAGGTAGGCGATTACCCGCGCGCATTCCGGCCGCGGCCGGCCCTGCGCGTCGTACATCTCGTTGAGCGGCTGAAGTTCGGCCACTTCTGCCTGCCAACCGGGCACCGCAATGCCCGCCCGCTGTGCATCCATCAAGTCCACCTCGCGCGAGCGCCCGTGTTTTCGTGCGGCTGCGCACGAGACGCGGGCCTCAACAGCAAGGGGCGTGCCCTGCCGCAGAAAGTCTTACTGCGACGGCACTTCTACGACAGGCGCGCGCGGCGCAGTTCCGCGATCGTTCGGGTCAGGCGCGGCAGCACGTCGGCCGACCCGCCACGCAGGCTCAGATCGCAAAGCTGCGTGATCTCCGATTCGTAGAGGTTCACTTCAATCAGGCGGCCGCCGCGCTCTTTGACCTCGATCGCAAAGCCGGCCGCCGGATAGACCGTCGCCGAGGTCCCGCCCAGAAGAACCAGGTCGGCGCGCGCCGAGTGCTCGGCACATTCGCGCAGCACGTCGGGCGGAATCGGCTCGCCGAACGCGACCGTGTCGGCCTTCAGCAGGCCGCGGCATTTCGGACAGGACGGCGGCAGCATCTCGAGGCTTATCTCGTTGCCCTGGAAGCGCGTCGCGCACTGAAGGCATCGGATGAGCTTCCAGTTGCCGTGAATCTCGGCCAGCGCCTTGTGCCCGGCCTGGCGATGAAGGTCGTCGACGTTCTGCGTGATGAGGAAACGCAGCACGCCGATCTGCTCCAGTTCGACGAACGCGTAATGGCCGGGGTTGGGCTTGGCGATTTTGAGCGGCGCGAACAATTCGTCATCCTGGCGCTTGATCCGTTCCTCCCATCCTTTCTTCGGATCGGCGAGGAAAATCTGGTAACCGTTCATCGGCGGCTCGCCGTACTTGGTCCACAGACCACCCGGACCGCGAAACGGCGGGATGCCGCTCTCGACCGACATCCCCGCGCCCGTCAGTGCGATCGGATAGCGCGCCGCAAGCAGCATTTCGGCCGCCTGCCTTATCTGCTCGTCGGTCGCACGTTCAACTTCTTTTGCCATCGCGCTCGCGTCACTCCCCGGCGCCTTAAGCGGCGCAGCTTGCCCTCCTTGCGAACGTAGCACAATGGCGTTACCGGCTTTCAAGAGGATTCAACGCGCACGCGCGCGGCGCGGTTTGCGGATTCGACTCGACCCGGCGCGGCACGGTTTGACGATGCGACAAACGCGCGCTAGTGGAAATGCGATGGACGCTCCTGCGGCGCTCAGCGTTATCGAGGTCGGCGGCGATCGCTCGCGCATGGAGCAGGCGTGGGCGCTCCGCCGCCGCGTCTTTATCGAAGAGCAGCACGTGCCCGAGGAAATTGAACTCGACGCCGATGACGCGCGCGCCGTCCATGCGCTCGCGCTCGAGGGCGCAAGTCCGGCAAGCCCGGCACATCCGGAACGTCCGGTGGGATGTGGCCGGATGCTCGCCCACGGCGATTACGTCAAAATCGGTCGCATGGCGGTGCTGGCCGAGCGCCGCGGCATCGGCGTCGGACGGCGCGTGCTGGAGTTCCTCATCGAACATGCGCGCCAGCGCGGCTTTCGGCGCGCCGTGCTCGACGCCCAAGTGCACGCCGAGGGCTTCTACCTGAAGCAGGGCTTCATTCCTGTCGGCGAGGTGTTCGAGGAAGCCGGCATCATGCATCGCAGGATGGAACGCGCTCTCTAAGCATCGAAAACCCGGCGAAATCGATCAAGACGAAGGTAACTTATGTGCCGGCGCGGACTACTAGTAGTCATGATGGCAGCGCTGCTCGCGCTCTGCATGTCGGCGCGCCCGATCGCCGCCGGCATGGATGGCGTTATCATGCAGGGCGGCAAAATGATGATGATGAAGGCCGGCAAGGCGATGGACCCGATGACCGCCAGCATGACGATGTCCAACGGCGCGGTCGTGATGGTTGACGGCACGGTCAAGCTGCCTAACGGCCAGGAACTGCATCTGAAGGACGGCCAGATGGTAATGATGGACGGAACGATCATGGATGGCGGCAAGCCCAAGCCAATGATGAAGCCCCAAGGCATGGATACGAATGAGTAACGCGATGCCCTCCAGCGTCGCGAGTAAGAGCGCTCCGATGCATGAAGCAGTCGCCGATCCTCGATTCAGGGGACGGCGCATCCAGCCGCTCACGATCCGGCTCAACCATTGGCTGAACGTGCTGTTCATCGTCCTGATGGCGGGCAGCGGACTGGAAATCTTCGCCGCTTACCCTTCGCTCGGGCCGCAGGGCGCAAAGTACGGATGGTATCCGTGGCAGGGAGTCGCGCCGCCGAAATGGCTGACGATCGGCGGATGGCTGGCGGGCGCGCGGCACTGGCATTTCGCGATCGCCTGGTTTCTGGTGCTGAACGGGGTGATCTATCTCGCGTATTTTTTCGGACGCGGCGAATGGCGCCGGCGGCTTTTCCTGCCAGCTCGCGACGCGGGCAACGCGATCCGGATGTTCGGCTACTATCTGCGGGTGCTGAAGACGCCGCCGCCGGTAGATTTCTACAATGGCTTGCAGCGTTTCGCGTACAGCTCGGTGGTAATAGTCATAACCCTGCAGGTGCTGTCGGGACTGGCTATCTATAAACCGGTACAGCTCGATTGGCTATTGACGCTATTCGGCGGCTACGACGTAGCCCGCGTTATCCATCTGCTGGGGTTGGTGTTTATCGCGATGTTCGTCGTGACCCACGTCGTGCTGGTGCTGCTGCATCCGCGCGAGTTGCTGGCGATGATCACCGGAGGCAAGCGTGGCTAAGATAATCACGCGGCGGAGGCTGCTCACCGGATTCGCGGCGGCCTCCTTGCTCGCCGGATGCGACGCGCGCCATCCCGTGGCGGGCTTTCTGAAAAGTATGCTGCGCTTCAACGAGCGCTTCGAGGGACTGCTCTTCTCGCCCTCGCGTCTCGCGCCCGAGGCACCCGAGAAAGACCTGACGCCCGAGCGCGCGTTTCCGAGTTACTTCATCGCGGACACGATGCCATTTCCGCCCGCCGGATGGTCGCTCAAAGTCGGCGGGATGATAGCGCATCCGGGCACGTTCACGCTCGAGCAATTGAAGTCGATGCCCCGCACCGACATGCGCGTGCGCCATCATTGCGTGGAGGGCTGGTCGGCGGTGGCGGCATGGCACGGCCTGCGGCTGAGCGAACTCGCTCGCGCCGTCGGCGTCGATCCCCGCGTCAGGTACGTCGAGTTCCACTCGTTCGACGACGACTACTGGTCGTCGTGGGACCTCGGCAGTGCGCTACATCCGCAGACCTTGCTCGCCTACGGGATGAATGGGCATGATTTGCATCCCGACCACGGCGCTCCGCTCAGGGTCTACTCCGCGGTCAAGCTCGGATATAAAAATGTCAAGTATTTGACCGAGATCAATTTTCTCCCTACTCGCACCGGCGGTGGCTATTGGGAAGACCAGGGTTACGATTGGTTCGCCGGTGTGTGAATTATGAGCACCGACCACGTCACCTTCCTATGCGTACCGACCAGGTCACCTTCTTCAGTCATCCTGAGCGAAGCGAGTCTGCGAGCGCAGTCGAAGGAACCTCGCGCGGTCTTCCGCGCGTCAAAGAGACGATTGGCAAATCAGCAGGCGACCTGAAACACGCCACGGTCGATCCTGACTCACCTCCGAAATCCCAAAACCGTGGATTACGCGCGGGGGACCGCGCGAGATCCTTCGGCTCCGGCAGCCTGCGCTCAGGATGACCGAAGAAAAAGCTTCACCGAAGGAGCGGACTCACTTCGTTCAAAAAATTGACAAACTCTCAGGATGACCTTCTTCGTTGACGATCAGAATGACTGGTATGACTCCAATACACTCCAATACTCACTCCATCGGGAGGCCGACGTAGTTCTCCGCGAGCGATTGCGACGCGGCGCGCGAGCTGACTACATATTCCAATTCCGCGAGCTGGCGGCGCTGGTCGAATGCGTTTTCGTCCTCGAATCGATGCAGCATCGAGGTCATCCACCACGAAAACCGCTGCACTTTCCATACGCGGCTGAGACACGTCTCGGAGTAGCCTTCGAGCCCGGCGCGTGAGCCGGTCGTGTAGAAGTCGCTGAAGGCCCGCGCGAGCACGCGCACGTCGGCGATCGCGAGGTTGAGCCCCTTGGCCCCGTCGGCGGCACGATATGCGCCGCGTCGCCGGCCAGCATCAGGCGCCCGTACTGCATAGGCTCGACTACGAAGCTATGCATCGGCGTGATCCCCTTCTGCACAATCGGTCCGCGCTTGAGCCTGAAGCCGTCACGGGTCTCGAACCGCCGCTCGAGCTCGTCCCAGATTCTCTCGTCGGGCCAGTTGCCGATTTCATCGTCGCGCGCGACCTGCAGGTAGAGCCGCGTTCGCTCCGGCGAGCGCATGCTGTGGAGCGCGAACCCGCGTTCGTGGCGCGAGTAAATCAACTCCTCGGAGGACGGCTCGACCTCGGCGAGCATCCCCAGCCATGCGAACGGGTAGATACGTTCGTACTCGGTCAGCACGCCGGCCGGGACCGACGGCCGGCACACGCCGTGAAAGCCGTCGCATCCGGCGATGAAATCGCATTGCACCTCGACGGCCTCGCCGTCGCCGCGAAAGCGAATCGAGGGCATCCCGCTATCGAGGCCGTGCACACTCACGTCTTCGGCGGCGAAAAAAATCCGTCCGCCCGCGGCCAGCCGCGCGTCGGTCAGGTCCTCGACGACTTTGTTCTGCCCGTAAATGGTAATCGCTTTTCCGCCGGTCAGCGCGAACAGGTCTATCCGATAGCCGCGACGATGGCCGTGCCGCCCAAAGCGCAGTTCCAGTCCGCGATGGATCAGGCCCTCGCGCCCGAGGCGCTCGCCGATGCCGGTTGCGTTCATCAGGTCGACGGTGCCCTGCTCGAGCACGCCGGCGCGCACGCGGTCCTGGACGTATTGGCGGCTGCGGTTCTCGACCACCACGGATTCGACGCCGGCGCGGTGCAGCAGATGCGAGAGCATCAGTCCCGCCGGTCCCGCACCGACTATTCCGATTTGCGTGCGCATCTTCGACGAAGCTCGAATCTACACGGTCGCGAGGAATTCCTCGATGGTGCGGGCCACGGCCGCCGGCTGCTCGAGGATCACGTGATGATGCGCGCCGGCGATCGTCACCAGCGCGGCCTTCGGATTGGAGGCGACGGCGCGCGCGGCGCCCTCGGCAGTCATGATACGGCTCTTCTCGGCGCGGATCAGCAAGAGCGGGTCGCGAATCCGCGCGATTGTGGCGAGCACGTCGATCCCGTCGCTGCCGAGAAAGCTGTCGCGGTCGAACTTCATCGTCCAGCCGCCCTCGGAGGTCCGTCCGAGGCTCTTTTCCGCGATCGTTCTGAGCGTCGCCGGCGCGATCTCGCCCTCCTTGGGCATCAGGCGAAAGCGCGCGAGCGCAGTTTCGAGGTCGGGATAGTTGATGACCGGCAATCCCTTGAGCCGGCGCAGGTAGTGGTTGCGCCGATCGCTGGAAGTTACCGCGGCGTCGATCGCGATGACCGCGCGCGCGGCGCCCGGATACTCGGCCGCGAAGGTCAGCGCACTTATTCCGCCCATGCTATGTCCGGCCACGAACGGCCGCGGCGGCGCGCATTCCGCGATGAAGCGCGCGAGGTCGTGGGCGTACGCGAGCGGGCTGTAGGCCGGCGGCCGAATCCATTCGCTATCGCCGTGGCCGCGCTGATCGAGCGCGAGCAGGCGCACGTCCGCCGCGCGCATCGCGTCGGCAAGCGGATGCCACCACCATGCGTTGGCCGAATTGCCGTGGAGCAGCACGAGCGTGCGCGTCGCGCCGGGATTCCATTCCAGGTAGTGCAGGCGCGGCGCGGAGCCGGTGAAGTGGCTCAGCGGTTCGCTCATTTACGCAGTCCGGCCCGCGACTTCATCAAGAAACGGCGTCATCACGGCGACCAGCCCCGACGGATTGTCGATCGGCGCGTGATGGTTCGAGTTCTCGAGTTCGACCATCCGCCCGTGCGCCATCCGCGCCGCCATCGCGCGCGCGAACGAGGCCGAGAGCACCGGGCTCAGCGCGGCCTTGATCAGCAGCGCGGGGCATCGGATGCGCGCAAGCTCGCCGTCGAGCTGAACCGGCTCGCGCCGAAGCGTCCGGCGATCCATCTTGTGCACCCATTTGCCGTCGTCGCGCTGGCGAAAGCTCAGCTCCGCCACGTGGCGCAGAATCTCGGGCGCGGCCAGCGTCTCGCCGGGCAGCAGCCGGAAGGAGGCGAGCGCGTCCTCCAGCGATTCGTAGATCGAAGCCGGACGATCGGCGATTGCGGCCAGCGCCGAGATCGCGTGCTCCGGGTAGGCCGGTATCGAGTCAATCGCGACCATCGCGCGCAGCCGCTGGCTGTGCTCGACCGCATAGACCATCACGCTATGCCCGCCCATCGAGTGCCCCACCAGCACGGGCGCGCCCAGCCCCCATCCGTCGATCACGGCCTCGAGGTCGGCGGCGTAGTGGCGCGAGCCGTACGCCCACTGCGCGGTCCACGGACTGTCGCCGTGGCCGCGCTGGTCGAGCGCGAGCACGTGGAAGCGGCCGGTCAATGCGGGCGCGACGAAATCCCACCATCGCGCGTGCGCCGCGCCGCCATGCACCAGCAGCATCGGCGGCCTGCCCTCGCCTCCGTAGTCGACGCAGTTAAGCTCGATTCCGGCACCCTTGAATTTTCTGACTTTCCGATGCTCCATCCGGGGGACGTTGAACCCTTTCCTGACCCCCGCGGTACCACGCACCACCTCGGCCGGCGTCGGGTCCGCGGCTTTGCAACACGTAACTCCGCGTGCCACGATTCTATCAGTGGCAGCTACGATCAATTCAATGCGAATGGTAGCGAAACTGATGCTGCTGGGCGTCGCGGGGATGCTCGCGATGGGCCGACCGATGATAGCGCGCGCTGACGAGGCCAGCGCGGCCAAGGCGCGCTCACTGGTCGAGGCGGCCATCAACATGACCGATAGCCGGCAGGCGGTAAAGCTGCTCTGGCAGGCGAGCGATATCGACCCGACGCTGGAGGACCCGTACGTTTACCTCGGCCTCTATTACAATTCGAGATCGCAGTTCGATCAGGTGGTCTCGGTCTATAAGAAGCTGATCAAGTACGAGCCGAACTCGTTAAGCGCCTATCTCAATATCGGCGAGGCCTACATGTCGTTCACGCCGCCCAAGGCGTCAGAGGCTCTCCCGTACTATCAGAAGGCTTACCAGATCGACGCGACCTCGGGGTTCGCGGCGCTCAGGCTCGGCGAGGTTTACGCGCAGATGGGTAATCGCGAGCAGGCGGCGCACTACCTCAATCAGGCCTCAGCCGATAGCGCCAAGAATCCGGCCGTGGCGGCCGAGGCGCGCAAAGTACTCGGCGATCTGGGCGCGATGTAGAAGCGGTCCGGAGAAATTACGTGATGGAGATTACGGAGGAGGACTGCCGCCTTCGTGCGGCTCGCCGGGTCATAGAGATCCACCGTGGCGGTATGCTCTCATCGACTTTTCCGGATTCTACCGCGATGAGCAATCCTCCCGCGATGAGCACCTTGCCATTGTTCAGCGTTGTGGCGGTGGCGCTCTCGCGCGCCTGGTTCATCGAGGGATTTGAAGCGGCCGGTGCGAAGCTGCCGCCCGACGTAGGGGTGGCATGCGCGGAAGGCCCCGACATAGGCGTGGAATGTGCGGAGGGCGAGGATGAATCACCGCCGCATCCGGCGAGCGCCAGGACAATGCTGAAGACAACAACAGACTTCGCGAAACGCTGACTTTCGAGGGAAAGCCCCAGGGGCGAGCTGCGCGCGGCGGCATTGGGCTGACGAGCCTTGAAGCAGGATCCGAGCGTGCGTAAACCAGCCAAGCTCCTCAAAATAGCGTTTTCGCTGATATTGATGTTTATTAGCTGATTTGATTGAATAACCCTATTACACGCTAAATAACCTATGCTGGATGCCAAACAACCAATGGCAACTCATATCATCAATTCATTTCGAAAGTTCTACATATGGATTCGTGAGAGTTCGCGCGGCCAGACATTCGGGGAGTACGCGCTCATCTTCGCGTCGCTTTCCCTGGCGGCATTCGCGGCATACGAAACCATTGGGCAGAGCGCTGTTGTTCTAGGCAACGGCCTCAACAGCGATCTGACGAGCGCTCGCGCGGTGGCGCCCTTCCTTAGCGCCACAGTCGCTCAATCACTAGCGCTCCTATTCAATTAGAGATGGACGCCAAACCGTCGGCGGCGTGACTAGGTGTGATCAAAAGTGTCACCGTGCCATGCGGCCACTCCGCGCGAGGACGGCCCTGCCTAGGTCGCGGGAACCCTGGCCGTTGAAACTGCGAACTGCGCAATTTTTTTGAAAATCTTCGTGTCGGGTACTCGATTTCACTCCCTGCCTGAGAGCACTGCGAGATCGCAGCAGCTTTTGCGAAAGCTAACGAATGATTTGAGGCGTCGCGATGCTGCCTCAGATGATATCCTCGTCCCGACTTCGGCGCGGGGCGCGCCCTTCTTGAACACCTTCGCGGGCGCTTTGTACCGAGGCTCTTGTGGATAAATGGCCCAGGCGTAACGGATCGGGCGGGGCAGGCTTGTTAACATGGGTCGCGTGAAAACCCGCCACGCCGCCGCGCTCGCCTTGGTCGGCTGGTATCTGATGGTACCGCCGCCGGTACCTCATAGCAGCGTGCCAGTGGATTTAGACGCGCCCTTGTCAAAATGGAGGTTTTTTTCCACCCACGATAGCGCAGCCCAATGTGAGCAAGGGTTGGTCGCATTCTACAAACTTGCAAAGACAGAACTGGCAGCAAACCCCGCCGACGAAAGAGACCGAATACAATTCTACCAGCTTGAGAACTCTCAGTGCATCGCCAGCGACGATCCGCGCCTGAAAGGAAACTAAAGTGTGGCGAGCATCACCCAGCAAAAGGCTCGCTTGGTGTCGTCTTCAATTCCCCGAAGCGCGCGCCAGTCGGTGCGCTTGCGCCAGCGCGTGCGTGACCGCGCGTTCGCGCATTCCGGTTGAGCGTGGCCGCTCCGTCTGCCTAGCTCGCGGGAACCTGGGCCGTTGAAACTGTGAACTGGGCGATTTTTTTGTTTCGATCCTCGTCATCGCTCGGCGGACGCTTGCCAAGACATGGTTCTCCCAGCCACCGTCCTGTGACCTCGTCCGCAAGCCGATGAAAGCTCGTCGCAGAGACGAAGACCGCATACCGACTGCCTGACGACGGGTCCGTTATAAAATCCCGGCCGCATCGGACGCAGTGTCGCTGCAGCACAGGCTCACCGGAGTCAACTTCGAGACGCCGGGGTTGCGGTTGCAGCCACCGATGACTATCCCAATTCGCATCGCTCGTTTCCATGTCGCCCCCCACGAGAGATAAATTTTAGGTACTGCTCGAAATATGGAGACGAATCCCGCGGCAAACAAGTGGATGTTGAGAGATTGGTTGTAACAGAAGTGACAGAATAAGGATCAAAGCTAGCAGACTGCGCCTGTCGCGGCCGTCGCATCGAGCGCATTAGGAGAAACGGAGGCAGAGGCTTATGCTGATGCAATGCGAAGTCTCAAAATTGAATCGGCCAACGGCCGCAGCACTTCCGAAGAAGTGCAAACGGCGATGTACCTATTGGACGACGCGACCATATCTTACAGCGTAAATATCCTGGTGGCTGACGCCGATGAAGACGCTGCTACCGGCGTCTTTCATAGCGCAAGACTACGATTCATCGCTGGCTACCCGCTTAAGAACCCCTACGCAAAACCGGACGCCAAATCCTCGCACTAGTTAAACATGCTTTGCCCTCGCGAGAGTGCGCCGCCTTGCCTGGCGCTTGCGGGGATAAGCCGAGCGCGCGAGCTGCCGCCGCGCTTGCCTCCGTAGATTGGCAGCGGACGAATTTTTTCTTGAACGAGTCGCGCGTTTGAGTTCTGCCGGGCTCGACGCAACTACAATTCGGGTGCTCGTTTAATCGACAGTTTCGATCGCTCGCCGCATCGCGGACACACGATCAGCACCGTGCGCGGTTCGAGGCCATGATCGCGCTCGAACTTGCGCACATCTTCGATCAGGAGATCCGGTTCGATCTCTCCGGCGCTGCCGCCCACCACTCCTCCGCACGATTGACAGAGCAGCATCGTTTTCATCCTGCCGAATCTCCTTTCTGAATGGCGCCCGCATGCAGGGCCTGATCGCGCCCCGAGTCCAAAGGAAGTCCTCGAAGCCCTATCCTCATCGTTCCTTCTCCCGGAATTCAACGCCTCTGCCTAGACATTTTGTCGAGAAGAGGTCCTTTATGTTCTGAATTGCGACTTTATTCTCTAATAATATAAATTAAGCTATAACATGTCTAGATATGTTTAGATTATTATTATACTCTCAAAGCTGCCGACTGCTCCTTAATACAACTTTTGTCACGTTTCTTTCGGTCCAGCGTGTCACAGAATCTCTCGCTGGCTGGAGATCGACGAAAGTCCAGGAGTAACGGCGCAAGGAGATAGTAGAAGATTATGTACGCAAGGAAAGTGTTGCTCATCGCGGCCGTAGCGCTGCTTGGGACCGTCGGGGTCGCCAGCGCCAACGGGCATCCATGTACCGATTCGAAAGGCAAACCGCATTTCTGTTGGCAGCCGGATGTCGATCCGACTTTCTCGATTGTCACCGAGACCGCGACTGCGCGGGTTGAGGTCAATCACATCGTGACCGTGCAAGCGGAATGCGACGGCACTGAAAGCTACGCAGTGGGCGGCGGCTATACGGTGATGCCGAAGAATTCCAAGGTCGGCTACGTTATGAGGGCCAAAGTGCTGAATAATAGTCCAGTCTTTTCGGGCATTGCCGAGAACAGCATTCCGCTGGGCTGGACGGTAACGGTAGTCAACGGCGGAGGGCAGCCCGCTGATGTGACAACTTACGCCACCTGCCTGCAGCCCAATTAGATCGAAGCAAGAGCGGAAGGCCGTTCCATTTGGGAGGCCCAGTCAATTGGTTGCTTGCGCGAGGGGGGTTGGACTTGCGCGAAAGAAACG
The DNA here is from genome assembly GCA_963815255.1 of uncultured delta proteobacterium. Lineage (GTDB taxonomy): Bacteria > Desulfobacterota > Binatia > Binatales > Binataceae > JAKAVN01. Next base: position 280,955 of record CAWFGH010000005.1, read on the forward strand.
CCGGGCCGCTGAATAAGCGGTCCGGCGTTTATGCGATCGCCCGCGATTGGCGCCGGTTACTTGACCCCTAATCACGAGCAGCGTCATTGTTTTGGATGTGAAAACATTCATTATCTGATCATCGCCTCCAAAAGCACTGATTTTACTGTCATTAGACGCTAATGTCGGTCAGTTTTTCGCATCTCTCATCCCTTGACTCGCAATTAAGAGTCTTGGCACGCAGAGCATCTTCGTCTAACATTCTTTTAGACAGGGTTTGGCTTATCAGAACTATCAGCGGGGAACAGATGGAATACATTCAACGAATTTTCGTCCGCGCGCGCGAGACACTGGTAAGAAATCGGAAGGCCCAAACGATGACCGAGTACGTCATGATAGTTGCGGCCATCGCAGTGGTGGTTTACGGCACGTATATGGCGCTGGGAAATAATATCAGTTCGTTCGCAAACGGCGCCGACTCGGTGCTGACTAACGCCTAGGCCGCAGGCCAGGTAGGATTTGTTTTCGGGCGGCTCGATGCCCATTGCAGGCATTGAGAGCCCTTGGGTTGTTCGAGCGCTTCCTGACTCTAATTGCCGAGTTCGCGGCACGGCTCGCCGACAGTCTCGTCGGTGGCCCGGTCTAGCGCGACACGCATCCCTATCCACATGCGCGCGATGACCTCGCTCACAGCTTCCAGATCGGGATCGCTATGCGACGCCTCATCGGCGTAGCTAAGCCAGTTGCCCAGCAATCGTAGCGAGTGCCAGAGTTCGTCGGGGTCAAGCGACCTCGTTGGCATCCGAAAGACCGACGCCGCGCCTGCGCGGGCGCTGAAGCGGCGCAGATGCTCTTCGGCGAGCGCGTCCAGCAAATTGCTGAACAAGCCCGGAGGCAGGTTCGCGACCCCGTTTGCCCCTTCAAGCATCGTCAGCGCGCCGTCGCTTACTCTCGCCAACCCCAGATCAATTTCAACTTGAGTGTTCACGTATATGCCCTCTTCAAGGAGTGCTACAGCAACGATCGGGCCGAGGATGGCCGCGAGGGCCGAAAGCATCGCGACGTATCAGGCTTGCTCAAAGCCGGATGCGCTTCGATCCATTCGTGCCGACCGCGATACAGAGAGCGGTCGAGCATCGGGAATCGAACTGTCGGGTTGCCGAGCATGGCGCGCGACGCGCCGGTAACGTGTCAGGTCCGGCTTAAGATGTCTCGCTACGGTGTCTCAGAGGATCGAGACACGGCTCGACCTTCTCGACGCGCGGGACAGCCGATGCCGATGACCCGGCCGCGGCGGGATTTCCGTGAAGGCGCGCAATCAGGTCAGAAAGACTTCGCGGACCAGGTTGGTGTCGTTATATTCGAGCCCCTCGGCGATCAGCTCACCTTCGAAGCGCAGGTAAAAATGGTAGCGCTGAACGTAGCGCCGCCCATTCATCGCGACCGTGTCGCACTCGGCCTGGACGGCAACGTGGGGGCCGTCGCAGATGATCGTGCCGAGCTTCATCCGGAGCCCGTGGGGGAACAACGCCTTGAGGCGCTCGGTTTCCGTGTGCGCGAAGGCCGCCTTGCCACTCACGGGCGCGAACTCCTTCATCGTGGTAATCATCTCGAACCTGAAATCGTCGGTGATCAGTTCTTCGAAAACGCGCGGGTCGGGATGGTTGAAATTTTCGAGGAAACGGATCGCCCGCTCCTTATATTGGGCCGCAGCCATCGCCTGTCTCCGTTTTTGGCTTCTCGGTTTTTACCGTCGCGTTCTCGCTATGGATCGATCACGCGCGATGAACGCTCCTCGCGCGCTCAGCTGTCAATGAAGAAACTCTGGCATGACTTCCTTCGCCAGCAGTTCGTGAGATTCTTCGGAGTCCGGCAGCACAACGAAATAGGTCATTCCTATCTCCTCGATCCGTGAGCGAATTTCGCGCTTCACCTCGTCCGGAGTTCCTCCCAGGATAGAGGGAGCGCGCCGAGCCGCTTCATCATCGGGGAAACCCATTTTTTTCGCGAGTTCCCGCACGGCGGAATCCGCCCGGCCCTTGTCCTTTGAAATGGTTACGAGACTTAGCCCGCTTATCTCGATGTCGTCGGGGTTGCGGCCGGCCTCTTTCGCCAGGCCGTGCAGCATTCCGATACGCCTCTTCAGCTCCGCCTTGTCGAATCTCACGGCCGCGGCAGGGTCGTTGATCAAGTCCTTGCCGTTAAAGATGGGCGGGATCAAATTCGCGATATCGGCCTCCGCGGCGGCGATCTTGAGCAGCTTGCTTCCGGAGCCGCCGAGCATGATTGGCGGATGCGGCTTCTGGAGCGGCCGTGGATTGTTATAGGCCTTCTCAATCGAGAAATAAGTCCCGCGATAGGTAGGCTCGTCCTGAGTCCACATCACCTTGAGCAGTTTGATCGCATCCGCGAGCTGAGCGAGCCGCTCGGCATTGGACGGATAGGGATAGCTGTGCGCGTCGTATTCTTCGCGCTCCCAACCGGCGCCCAGGCCGAGCACCATCCGGCCGTTGCTCACGTGGTCAAGCGTCGAAGCGATCTTGGCCAAGAGCGGAGGAGAGCGAAACGCCACCGCGGCGACCAATGAGCCCACGCGAATCCTGGTGGTCACGGCCGCGATCGCGCTCAAGGTGGTAAAACACTCCAGTTGAGGCTCGCGGGCGGGGCGGAACGGAGAGAAAAAATGATCGTTGAGCAGGATCGAATAAAAGCCCTGGGTGTCGGCGCGCTTCGCCGTTCGTAGAGCTTGCGCGTAATCGCCGGTGATCGAGAATAATCCGAACTTCACTTCACGCATTCGATTGAACTCCCGCTTTATTTAAAAAGCTTGGCACAACTTACATGAGCTAGCACAGGGATGCAGGCACCGAGATTCCTCGCTGCGCTCTGTGTTTGTGAATTATTTGAGTGAAGCCAGTCCGCCCCTTCGTTCATCCTGAGAGCTCGTGAGTTTATGCTGGAAGTGCCGAAAAGTGAGCCGAGGCTGCCTCTTCTGTCGTCTTGAGCGAGCGCTGAGCGAGTCGAAAGACCCCGGGTCCTTCTGAGGGAACATTGCTAGAGCCTCATCGTAAGAAGAGCCGGGGTCCCTCGACTCGCAGACTCGCTCGGGATGACAGATAGGGGAATGCGGCAGGAAAAATAGAATTTGCGGCCGCAGCAACGGAAGTTCTTCGGTCATCCTTCACGATGAACGAAGAGGCAGCAGCGGCTTACCTTCCGGTGCTAACCGAAGAGGCAGCAGTGGCTTACCTTCAGGCGCTAATGTTGTGTGTCAGCAGAGATAGTCGTGGCCGCGCGACGCTCGTGCCGAGCGGGACTCAATCACAGCGGCTCACTGACCGTCGTCCGAGCCTTTGACCTGCGACCACTCATCGCCAGACTGGCTGTTGTCGGTATCGGCGGCCTTTGCGTCCTCAGGAGAGGAGTCGTCCTCTCTGATCTCCGTCGTGCTGGTGCCGGATGAATTGGTTTCGGCAGAGGTTCCAGGGAGCGCGGGAAGGTCCGCGTGGGGAGCCGACGCGGCCGCGCCTGCGGAGTTACCCACCACGGCACCATACTCGCCCATCGTCTGCGCTCCGGCCATCGGTACGAACGCCAATGCGACCGCCGCGAACGCGAGTAACGCTACTGCCGCGCTGAATGTCGAATCCCGTTTGATGTTTTCCATAGAGTTTCCCCCTCTGCCCGAGTGTGACCATCACGCCTGAGCCGCGATGGCGCCTCCAATATACATTGCGCATTTGAACGTGCATAGCCCTCTCTCGACACGTTTTGACACATCAAAAAGGACACGGGGCCCGCCTAAGCGGTTTCTCCAGGAACTCCCGAAGGAATCGAAAACCGCCAAGGACCTTTCCCAATGTGGTGCCGATCAACCAATCAGCCGACGTGCAGCACGGCGGCACCCTTGAGTTCGTCGTGCTTGAGCATGTTGAGCGCGCGATTGGCCTCGTCAAGACGCATCCCGAGCGTATGCGTGCGCACGGGAATTTCGCCGGCGATTTTCAGAAACTCCTCGGCGTCCGCGCGCGTGTTGGCGGTGACGCTGCGCAACTCGCGTTCGTAGAACAGATGGCGCTCGTAGTCGAGCGCGGGCACCGGGCTCAGGTAGATTCCGGCGACCGCGAGGATGCCGCCGCGGTCGAGCGCCTCCAGCGCCGGCGGCACCAGCTTGCCGGCCGGCGCGAACAGAATCGCGGCATCAAGCTTGTGCGGTGGTGGCGCGTCGGCCGGACCGACCCAATCGGCGCCCAGCGCCTCGGCGAGTTCCTGATGTCGTCCGCCGCGGCTCATCACGAACACGCGGCATCCCCAATGTTTCAGCACCTGGATCGCGATATGCGCGGAGCCGCCGAAGCCGTAAAGCCCGACGGTCGCACCGGGGCGGATTTCGGCGCGCTTGATCGCGCGAAAGCCGATTATACCCGCGCACAAAAGCGGCGCAGCCGCCTCGTCACCGAGCCCGTCAGGGATCGCGTAGGCGAAATCCTCGCGCACCACGACGAACTCGGCATAGCCGCCATCGTGATCGTAACCCGTGAACCGTGCGTTCAGGCAGAGATTTTCGCGGCCGCGCCGGCAATACGCGCATTGGCCGCAGGTCTCGCGAAGCCATGCGACACCGACACGCGCGCCCGCGCCGGTAAAACGCGTGCATTCGGTGCCGCATCGGACGACCGCTCCGACGATCTCGTGGCCGGGAACGATTCGCGGATGGCGCGGCGGCAGGTCGCCCTCGGCGACGTGGAGGTCGGTGCGGCAAACGCCGCAGGTCTTGATACGGACGAGAATCTCGCGCGGGCCCGGTTCGGGCTCCGGAAGCTCGATCGCGCGCAACGGATCGGTTTCGATCGGGGCGGGCGTGTATACAGCCATCGCTTTCATGACATCGTCATTATAGACGCTCGCACCCGAATTGGCCCCTCCCGCGTTTTTGGACTTCTTCCGCGCTTTTGAAAGGGACGCGCTCCGTCTTAACTGCCTCTCCGGATGAGAGCGTCCGCGCGGCATATTGACCCGGGGCGCTGGCACTGTTAGCTAAGACTGGTTATGCCGCATATTCCAGTTCACCCGTCAGCCGAGAAGCGCCATCGCCAGAGCCTCAAACGGCGCGACCGCAATCGTGCGATAAAAACCCGTGTGCACAGCGCCGTGAAACAGGCCACCCAAGCGATCCAGGGCGCCGACGCCGAGGGCGCCGCGAAGGAACTGCGCCAGGCGACTCGCGTGCTCTACAAAGCCGCCGGCAAAGGCGCGCTCCATCGCAACACCGCGGCGCGCAAAGTCGCGCGGCTCTCGCGCGCGTTGCATCGCAAGCACAGCGCCGCCGCCGCCAAAGCCTGATCGCTTAGACTCGCTGCGAAGCCATCAGCTCGAGCAGCACTCCGGCGAGCGCCTCTTCGCGCTCCTTGATACGTCCGTTCTTGAAGTCGGCGTCGAGCTGCGCGACCCGTCGATAAGCCTCGGTCAGCCGCGGCATCCCGAAGCGCCGCGCTCCCTCGATCGCGCGCATCGCGAGCGGGCTTGACGGCGACATCCCGAGCGCCGCGGCAATTTGCGGCGCACTCTGCTTGTGCGCGGCCATCGACGCCGCCAGCATCATGCGCCGCATCACCGGGGCGATCTCGACCGCCAGCAATTCGAACGGATCGCGTCCCGCGGCGAGCGCCCGCCCTAAAGTAGCAAGCGCCGCCGCCGCACGCCCGTTGGAGAGCGCCTCGGCGAGCTCGAACAGGTCGGGTATTTTGGCCGCCGCCGGATCGCCGAGGTCGGCCGGGCTGACCGTTGCCCCGGGCCCGCGATGGATCGCGGCCTTGGCCAGCGTGTTGGCGATTGCCGAGAGATCGCCGGCGTGGCGCGAGACCAGAAGATCGGCGACGCCGCGTCCGAGCCGCAAATCCTGGACGCGGGCGAAGGCCTCGGCGAATTGCGCGAGCTGATTGTCGTACGGGCGCGGACAGTTTATCGCAAGCCCGCTCTGCTCGCCCGCGCGGCGAATTTTGGCCGGAGCCGTCTCGCGCTCGTAGACGACGATTAGCGCCCCCGGACCGCGCATCGTCTCGAGCGCCTCGGCGAGGGCCGCTTCGCCGCCGCCCGCGCCGGAGCGCGAGCTGCCGGACGACGGACCATCTTCGCCGCCGTCCTGATCGCCGCCGCGATGCGAGCGCAGCACGCGGCATCCGACGACCCGCACCGGCGCGAACAGGTCGGCTTCGCGCAACTCCGCTAGCACGGCGTCGAAACCCTCGGCGCCACCCACTTGGAAGCCGCGATACTTCATCCCCTGCTGCAGCATCCGGCGGCGCACGATGTCAAAGACATACTCGCGCAGAAAAGCGTGGGGGCCGCTGATTACGATCGCTGGCGAGAGCGTCGCGCGATCACCCGCACGAAGGATGGAAAGTGCCGTCTCAACCGCCATCCGCTTATCCCTCACGCCACCAACGGTTATAGAGCCGGACCTTTCAGGCGCGCGGCTGGAAGCTGTCGAAAATCCTAGAAGCCCTCGGACATGGCGGAATAAATGTTTTGCGCCATCTTCGTCATCATCTGGGTGCTGGAGGCGGCCTGCTGGGTTTGCGCGACCTGGATGTCGGGCAGATTGGCGATGTCCTGCGAGCGCAGGTTTTGCTGCAGGAATTCGGGCGAGGTCGTGATGACGGTCGAGGAAACCGTCGGGAACTGGTTGATGCTGCTGAGCACGTTGGCCCACAGCACCTTGTCGGTGTGGCGGTCCTGGAGCTGGGCGCGCACGACCATGTACTGCTGGTAGATGCTGACCTCGGAGACGCCGTTGAAGCCCACGGGCACGGTCTCGACGCGCAGGATCTGGCCGGTTAGCAAGAGGTCGGCCTGCTTGGGCTCGTCAACTATTTGGAGGCGTTTGTGCTCGGCGATCTGGTCCTTCATGTAACGCATGAACTGGTCGTTGAAACCGGTGAAGCGCGAAAGCGTTACTGAAGCGGGAGACGTAAATCGTTTTGGCGTCCTGCGGCAGGCCGCTGCCGGCGGAGGCAAAATGGTAGCCGCAGCCCGCCAGCATCAGCAGCGCGCTCAGCATCGGCGCGAACCCAACCCTAGTGCGCTTTATCCAAGTCCCGCTCGCCACGCTCCTCACCTTTTTGCTTGAGTCCCAGCCGTCCCGCGAGCTCATCCAGCACGCCATTGACGAAGCGTCCCGAGTCCTGGTCGCCGTAGGCCTTGGCTAGCTCGATCGCTTCGTCCATCGTGACGCGCGCCGGAATCTCGCTCATCCATAATAGCTCGTACAGGCCGATGCGCAGAATATTGTGGTCCACCCGCGAGAGCCGGCCGATCGTCCAATGCTCAAGCGCACCGGCCACGTGCTGGTCGAGCGCCGCGCGCTCGCGCTCCACTCCTTCGACCAATTCGACCGCGAACTTGCGCGCGCGGTCGTCCGCATGGAAGCTCTCGAACAGAAGCGCCAGCTCCTCGCGCGAACTCCCGCCGCGGATGTCTATCTGATAGAGGGCCTTGAGCGCGAGCTCTCGCCCCAGATGTCTCAGTCCCATCGCCAAAAACCGCCGGCCCTCTGATACTCGCGCGTGTCGCGCCGGCTCCGCAAAAGAAGCCGTGGCGCAACCTACGTGATGACCTTGAGTTTGGAGAAGAGATGGCCAAGCTTCTCCTTCTTGGTGCGCAAGTAATCGATATTGCCCAGGTGCGGGGTGACTTCGAGCGAAACGCGGCTGACGCGCACGCCGTAGCTTTGCAGGCTTTCGATCTTGTGCGGATTGTTGGTCAGCAGCCGGGCCTCGCCGACGCCGAGGTCGCGCAGAATCTGCGCGCCGATTCCGTAGTCGCGCAGATCCTCCTTGAAGCCGAGCTGCAGATTGGCTTCGACCGTATCGAAACCCTGGTCCTGCAGCGCGTAGGCCTTGATTTTGTTCGCCAGCCCGATTCCGCGCCCTTCCTGATGCAGGTAGATGATCACGCCGGCCTCGGCGGCCAGGATGCGCTCGATCGATTCCGCGAGTTGCTCGCCGCAATCGCAGCGCTGCGAGCTGAACACGTCGCCCGTGAGGCATTGCGAATGGAGCCGCACCAACGCGGGCCGCCCGCCGCCGACGTTGCCCTTGACCAGCGCCAGATGCTCGCGGCCGTCGACCGTGCTGCGGAAGACTACCGCCTTGAGCTCACCGGAATCGATCGGAAAATCGACGTCAGCGACGCGCTGCACCAGCAATTCGTTGGTCAGGCGATACGAGACCAAGTCCTTGACGAAAAGAATCGGGATGTCGTGGGTCACGGCGAACTCGCGCAACTCGCCCAGGCGCGCGGCATCGCCGTCCTCGCGCAGCACCATACACAGCGCGGCGCACGGCCGCATGCCGGCCGCCCGCATCAGGTCGACCGCGCCCTCGGCACGTCCCAGGCGCATCATGACGCCGCCGCTCAGCGCCATCAGCGGCAGCACGTGGCCGGGCATCACGATGTCCTGCGGGCCGCTCTTGTCGGAGGCGAGCACCTGGATCGTGCGTGCGCGGTCGTGCGCGGAAATTCCGGTGGTCACGCCATCGCGCGCTTCAACCAGCGAGCCCGCCTGTTCGTCAGCAACCTCGCTCTGGGACGAGGCGACAAGCGGAATTCCCATCTCGCGCATCCGCCGTTCGGGCAACGCGACCGAAACCACGCCGCGCGCATGGCGCGCCATGAAATTGACGTGCTCCGGCGTCACCTTTTCACCGGCCATCACGAGATCGCCTTCCGCTTCCTCGCCCTCCTCCATCACCATCAGGACCATTTGGGCAGCACGGATGCGGCTGAAGATTTCTTCCAGCGATTTGGACGACTTGACCATCTGCAATTTCTGCGGCAATTCCGGACTCGAATATTATCACCGCCTCCGTAGGCTGACCAGCACGCGACACTCAGGCACGCCGTGATGAAACGCGACGCGGGCTTGCGATATCGGCCTCCATCAGAAGGTCGCCGCCGAGCCGCCGCACGCTGAGCGCGCCGAGCGCAATCGCGTCGCGCACGCGCGCGAAACCCAGTCCTTCGACTGCGGGAGTGCCGGCGCCGATCACGATCGGCGCGACGAAAAACGCCACCCGGTCGACGATACCCGCATCGAGCGCCGAGCCGGCCAGATGCGCGCCGCCCTCGATCAGCACGTTGCACCATCCGCGCCGCCCCAGGTCGCGCATCAGGGCGCGCAGGTCTAACTCGCCGCCGCGCTCACCGCGGCGCGCCGGGCATCCGACTACCTCGACGCGCGCGCCGCCATAACGCCGCCTCGCCCGCACCACGTTCGCGATAGTCGTCACCAGCAGAGCCGGCGCCGTCGAGCGCTCGACGAAAACGCGCGCGCGCGGCGAGCATCGCAAGCGTCCGTCGACTACGATTCGCACCGGGTCGCGGCCCCCTGCCACTCTGCAGGTCAAGCGCGGATTGTCCGCCAACACGGTCCCCGCGCCGACCATCACCGCGTCGGCCTCGCTGCGCCATCGATGGACCAGCGCGCGCGATGCCGGCGAACTTATCCATTGCGAATCGCCCGAGGCCGCAGCGATTCGTCCGTCGAGCGAGAGCGCAAGCTTGAGCGTCGCCAACGGACGCCCACGCGTCACGCGGGTGATGAAGCCCTGGTTGAGGCGGCGGCATTCGTCCTCGAGCACGCCGGAGACTACCTCAATTCCCCCCGCGCGCAGGATTGCCACTCCGCGACCGCGCACCGGCGGATACGGATCGATACATCCGATCACGACGCGCCGAACTCCCGCGTCGACCAGCGCCCGCGCGCAGGGCGCGGTGCGTCCCTGATGTGCGCAGGGCTCAAACGACACGTAGGCGGTCGCGCCGCGCGCCTTTGCGCCCGCCCGTGCGAGCGCCACGGCCTCGGCATGCGGACGGCCGCCGACGGCGGTCGCGCCCTGGCCGACGATTCGGGCGCCGCGCACGATCACGCATCCCACGGCCGGGTTGGGCGAAGTCCGCCCGAGCATCCGGCGTGCGAGCGCGAGCGCTCTCCGCATGAAGCGCTGATCGGCGGACGAGGCCGAAGTGGCAGGCACGATGGCTTACGAAGCGGGCTCGCCTTTGCGCGAGGCGGGCTCGGCCTTTTTCTCGCGCGCGGGCGCGGCGGGCGCTGCGCCGGCTTCCTTGCGCAGCCGGATCAGGTCTTCCAGCTCGTGCATGAATTCGTCGATATCCTTGAACGAGCGATAGACCGAGGCGAAACGAACGTAAGCGACCTGGTCGACGCGATGCAGTTCGTTCATGATCGCGCTGCCGATAACGGAGCTTAAGACCTCGCGCCCGCCTTGCTCGGCGACCGTGGCCTCGATGCGGTCGGCAATCTGCTCGATCGTTTCCATCGAGACCGGGCGCTTCTCGCAGGCCTTCTTGAGTCCGGAGACGATTTTGGCGCGATCGAAGGGCTCGCGCCGGTTGTCCTTCTTGACCACCATCGGCGCGGACTCCTCGACCCGCTCGTAGGTGGTGAAGCGCCGCTTGCACGACGAGCACATCCTGCGCCGCCGGATCATCGCGCCGTCACCGCTCAGCCGTGAATCGACCACGCGGTTACCGCGATGGCGGCAGAACGGGCACCTCATGTCGTAAGTCTAGCGTGACAGCCGTGGCCGGCGCATCCCGGGTGCGCGCGATCGTAAAGCGTTGGCGGATGCGCCCCGCAGGTGGTTGGCGGGCATCCGCCGGGCGGAATCGAGGCGCCGTTCGCGAAGACTTTGTGGGGTGGAAGCGAGTTGCGGACGGTCAGGCCTTGTGCGTTTCGATATAGTTGACCACGTCCTTGACGGTGCGGATCTTCTCCGCGTCCTCGTCCGAGATCTCCATCCCGTACTCCTCTTCCAGCGCCATCACCAGCTCGACTATATCGAGTGAATCAGCACCCAAGTCCTCGATAAATGACGCTTCAGGGGTCACTTCGTCAGCGGACACACCGAGTTGCTCGCTGATGATCTCGCGAACCTTGGTTTCGACTTCTCCAGCCATCGTATTTTGATTTCCTCCTGCCGGCCTGCGCCGGAGGTGGCGCGCCGCGCTCGTTGCATTGATTCGATTATGTTTGATTCGGTCCCGCCTGCGCCGGATCGTGCTCGCACGCGCCTGGGCGGCAAAGCAAACGTTACAGCGCAGCTTAGGGAGTTAGCTCCAACTAGGCAAGTTGAGAAACGCGAGCCGGGTAACGCGCGCGAAGGTCGATCATGCCGACCGCGACGAGCCGCGACTAGCGATCTTTCCTACCTCCTCTTCCATGCCCCCTCGCGCCGATGGCGCGTCGGGCGCTACGCACTCTGTGCCGTCTCCTCGGCGAGCGCCTGGCCGGACGCCCTCAATGAGGCCGCGTCCTCCACCGACCGCACCTTGAAGCCCTTGTTGATACGCCGCATCAGGCCGGCCAGCACGCGCCCCGCGCCGAACTCGATCGCGCTGGTGGCGCCCGAGGCCCCAAGGCGCGCCATCGATTCTTCCCAGCGCACGGGTGCGGTAATCTGTTCCAGGAGCAGCGGCTTGACGCGCTCGGGATCGCGATTCACTTCCGCCGTGACGTTGGCGATGACTCCAAAACTAAGCGCGCTCACCTTGAGCGCCGCGATCACCGGCTCCATCCCGATTCGCGCCGGCTGCATCAGCGGCGAATGAAACGGCGCGCTGACTTTCAACTCGACCGACATCCCCGCGCCGCGTTCTTTGGCGATCTCGATCGCGCGCTTGACCGCTCCCGCGTGCCCGGCGATCACGATCTGGCCCGGTGCGTTGAGATTGGCAGGCACCGCGATCTGGCCGTCGCGCGCGACCTGCTCGCAGACTTCGCGCACCGCGGCGAGATCGAGTCCGATCAACGCCGCCATCGAACCCTGCCCCGCCGGGCAAGCCTCCTGCATCTGGCGGCCGCGCTCGCGCACGGCGCGCAGCGCCGCGGGATATTCCAGCGCTCCCGCCGCGACCAGCGCGCTGTACTCGCCCAGGCTGTGGCCAGCGGCAACCTCGGCCTTCACGCCGTATTCGGCCTCAAACGCGCGCAGCGCGGCGATCGAAGTCGCCAGCGTCGCAGGCTGGGTGTTGGCGGTCAGGCGCAAATCCTCCTCCGGCCCCTCGAAGCACAGCTTCGAGAGCGCAAAGCCCAGCGCCTCATCGGCTTCCTCGAAAGCCTCGCGCGCGGCGGCAAACTCGCGCGCCAACTCGGCTCCCATCCCGACCCGCTGCGCCCCTTGCCCGGGAAACAGGAATGCAACCTTCATCTACGTGTCCTCGAAACCAGAATTTCGCGAGATCGTGGATTTGGACGAGATCGTGAATCTCGAACTGACGAATATCAAGACGGCTCAGGCTTATGCGGCCCAAGCTCGGGTTGCGCCGGCGCTTCGGCTTGCGCCTCCTCGACCGTCTTGTGCGGCTCATCATGCGCGCCGTCCGCGTGTGGCGCGGCGCCCGCGACGCCATTGGCCGACGCGACAGCCTCGGGAGGCAAAATCTCGGGCTCCACGACTTTCGCGCTGGCCGCCGCCGGCGCCGCGGGTGCGGGCGCGTTCGGATGCTCCGTGTTCGCGCCGCCTTCGCGGGGATGGCGATGAAGCCGCTCGCGCATCCGGTCCAGCAGCGCGCGAAAGCCCTTGCCCGCGGACTTGACCGGCATCGAGGAAACGTGGCGCGCGAGTATCTCGACGATCTCGGCGTTGACGCGTTCGACCAGCGCTTCGTTGGCAGCGGCGCGGATGGCGTTGCGGATCGCGCGTGGATTGGACGAGCCGTGCGCGATGATCGTGACTCCGCCGAGCCCTAAAAGCGGCGCGCCACCGTATTCGGAGGGGTCCAGACGTTCGCGAACCGCGCTCAGGCGCTTGCGCACCAGCAGGTAGGCGATACGGCCGAAGGTGCTGCCGAAAACGTCGCGCAGGTTGCCGAGCAGGAAGGACGCGAAGCCCTCCATCGTCTTAAGCGCCACGTTGCCGGTGAAGCCGTCGGTCACCACCACGTCGGCCTTGCCGCGGTTGATGTCGCGGCCCTCAACGTAGCCGATGTAATCGACCGACTCGCGCATCCCGCCGAGCATCGCGGCCGCCGCGCGGGTCAGGTCGCTGCCCTTGGACGCTTCCTCGCCATTGGCCAGGATGCCGACGCGGGGGTTCGGCACGCCGCGCACGCGATGGCAGTATACGCTGCCCATCACGGCGAACTGCGCGAGATTGAGCGGCTTGACCTCGGTATTGGCGCCGGCGTCGATAAGCAGGGCGAGGCCGTCGCTCGCCGGCACCAGCGAGGCGATCGCGGGCCGGTCGACTCCGGGCAGAGTGCCGAGGATCATCATCGCGGCCGCCATCACGGCGCCCGAGTTGCCGGCGCTGACGAACGCGCTCGCATCGCCGCGCTTGACCATCTCGAGGCCGACGTGAATCGAGGAGTGCGGCTTGGTGAGCACCGACTCCATGGGCGATTCGTCCATGGCCACGCTTTCGGGCGCGTGCTCGACGGTAATCTTGAGCTCGCCGGCCTTGTGCTCGGAAAGCTCACGCGTCACCAGGTCGAGATCGCCGACCAGGACGATCTCGATACCGAAATCGCGCGCCGCCGCCACCGCGCCCTCGACGGTCGCCTTGGGGGCAAGATCACCCCCCATCGCGTCAAGCGCGATTCTCACGCGCCGCTCCCGCGCCCCGCTATTCAGCGGTCTCCGTGAGTTGCCGTCCGCGGTAGGAGCCGCAGTGATGGCATACGCGATGCGGCATCGTGGGCTCGCCGCACTGCGAGCAGGCAATCGGATTGACCGCGCGCAGCGCGTCATGGGCCCGGCGCTTGTTGCGCTTGGAATGGGAAGTCCGACGCTTGGGTGCTTGCATAGATGGTTACTCTTTTCCGTTTGGAATAAATTTGCGCGGCTTCAGGAGCGCTCGACCTTTAGTGCGCGCAAAACCGCCAGGCGCGGGTCGCGTGCCTGCTGTGCGCAACCGCACTGGTGAAGGTTGAGATTGGTCCCGCAACTCGGGCACAGACCCCGGCAGTCCTCGCGGCAGAGCGCGCGGCTGGGAAGCGCGAGGATGAGCTGCTCGGCGACGAGCGGAGCGAGATCGATCTGATCGCCGTCATAGAGCGAAAATTCCAGGTCCTCCGTGCGCAGCCGCCCGTCATCGTCGTCGGCCGCGGCGCGCGGCGCCAACACGAAACGAAACGGACGCGCGTGGGGGGCGCTGAACTCCTCCGCGCAGCGCGCGCACGACGCGACCATCGGCGCGCTAAGCTGGCCTTCGAAAAAAAGCTCCATACCGGCCCGGTAGTATGACAAACCGACCGCGATCGCACCGCCCACCCGGAACTCGTGTACCGGGCCGTGCGCGAGCCGCCGGTTAACGTCCTCCTCGGACTGGAGAAAAGAGACCTCTCTGGCCTCGGCGGTTATTTCGTCGATACGCAGTCGCACGGTCCATCACGCTTTTTGGTATGAACCAATTATTACACGTCGCGGCGCGCGGTCAAACATGGTTTTTACGTGCACCGGACTTCGATTTCTTCGCCCCGGCGCGCGGCGCCACTCCAATACGCGGGCAATCCGCCGCCAACGCGCAGACGTCGCATCGCGGCTTGCGTGCGTAGCACACCGTTCGCCCATGTAGTATCAGACGCATCGAGAACGGCGTCCATTCAGCAGGTTTGAGCAGCCCTTGTAAGTCACGCTCGATTTTCTCGGGATCCGTCTCGCGCGTCAGCCCCAGGCGATGCGCGAGCCGGCGCACGTGAGTATCGACGACCAGGCCGGCTTCGCCGAAAACGTGGCCGAGCAGCACGTTGGCGGTTTTGCGGCCGACGCCGGGCAGCGTCACCAGGTCTTCCATCCGCGACGGCACCTCGCCGCCAAAGCGCTCCAGGATTGCGCGCGCCGCGCCCTTCAGCGAGCGCGTCTTCTGGCGAAAGAATCCGGTGTCGAGGATGAGGCGTTCGATGCGTTCGGCGGGCGCGGCGTCCATCGCACGCACGTCCGAAACTTCGGCGAAGAGGCGCGGCGTCACCTGGTTCACGCGTTTGTCGGTGCATTGCGCGGACAGAATCGTCGCGACCAGGCATTGCCATGGGTTCGTGAAGTCGAGGCTGATGCGAGCCTCCGGATACAGGCGCGCGAGCGCCGCCGCAATTCGGGCAGCACGTTCTACGAGATTTTTGCGCGACTCGCGCGTCATTATCCTTACGGCTCCGCGGGATTACGACTGTGCCGCGTCGGCGTCCGTCGTCGCGGGCGGCCCGGGATTGCACGCCATAAGCTCGGACTGCTCGCGCGCGCGGTTCCAGCCAAGCTCGGCGGCCATCAGGCGCGCCGCCGCCTCCGCCGCCGCGCCGGCGTATCGCGGATGACGCCACGAGAGCGCAATTCGCCGCCGGATAAAATCAGCGACCGAGGACGCCATCTCGTAGCGCACCGCGTAGATTACTTCCGCGGCCGCGACCGGGCATCCGGGAGCGAGCGGCCGCGCCAACTCGGGCGACTCGCGGACGAGACTCGCCGGTACGATCGCGCGAGTCCCATAGCGCGCGGCCATCGCCTCGCGCAAATCCGCAGCCAGCGAAGCGAGCGCCGCTGCAGCGCGGCCCCGGTCTTCAATCTCGACCGGGCGCGCGCCCGGCAGCGGCGTATCGCGCGTCGGCGAGCGTTCTGCACCGCGCCCAAGAACCTTTGCCGCACGATCGACGATCCGCTCGGCGATCTCGCGATGGGTCGTCAGCTTGCCGCCGGCGATCGAAATCAGCCCGCTGCCGCTTTCGACAATGACTTCCTCGCGCGAGACCGAGGACGGCGCGCGCCCATCGCCTGGCGCCGCCAGCGCGCGCAAGCCGGCAAAGCTCGCGGCGACGTCGGTGGGGGTAAGCGTCGCTCCGGGAAGGCTTTGCTCAACCACGCCGAGCAGATACTCGACGTCTTCCAGTTCCGCGGCAACGTACTCGCGGTCGCCGTCGAAGTCGGTGTCGGTGGTGCCGACCAGCACCACCTCGCCATGCGGTATCACGAAAATGATTCGGCCGTGCGCGTCGCCCAGCACCAGCGCCTCGCGCACCGGGAGCCGCTCGCGTTCGATCACCAGATGCACGCCCTTGGTCAGGCGGACCGAGGGCGCGGCGGCCGGATCGTCAAGCCTGCGGACGTCATCGATCCACGGTCCCGCAGCGTTGACGAATAGCCGCGCGCGTAGTTCGAGGTGCGTCCCGCCCAGGCGATCGCGCATCTCGGCGGCCGCGATCCGGCCCTCGGCGTGCGAGAAGCGCTCGAGTTCGGCGTAGTTGGCGATCGCGGCGCCATGATAAGCCGCGTCGAGCACATTTTCGATCGTGAGCCGCGCGTCATCGCCGCCAGCGTCGTAGTAAAACGCGCCGCCCGCCAGCGCCACGGGATTGAGCATCGGCTCGGCTGCGAGCGTGCGCGCTGGGTTGACCCGGCGATGGCGCTCCGCTCGCGGCGTGCGCGCGAACAAGTCGTAGAGCCAAAGTCCCGCGCCAAGCGCAAGCCGGCCCGGGCCGCGCCCGCGATAAAGCGGGAAGAGAAAGCGCAGGGGCTTTACCAGGTGCGGCGCCGTCAGCCGGCGCAAGCGCTCGCGCTCGGCGAGCGCCGTGCGCACCAGGCGGAGTTCGCCCTGCGGCAGGTAGCGCAGCCCGCCGTGAATCAGCTTGGAGGAGCGCGAGGAGGTCGCACCGGCGAAGTCGCCGCGCTCGATCAACGCGACGTTCAGCCCGCGCATCGCGGCGTCGCGCGCGATCGCGGCGCCGTTGATTCCGCCGCCGATGATCGCGAGGTCGAAGCTCTCGCGGGCGAGGCGCGCGATTTGCTCGTCGCGATTCAGAGGAGATGTCCGCGGTTCGTTAATCGTCTCCCCACAGTCCCATGGTGTGGTGACCTACTGAAATGACTCGCGCAATTGGTCTACGGGCGCGCGCCGGAGTCCGTAAACTAGCAAACGCGCACGCTCTGTCCAGACCGCACAGCCGATGCGTGGGCCTTCCATCAAGAATTGATCTAGCGAAGGCATTGTGCTTACTTAGTAATTACGCAACGACGTAAGGGTGTCTGCCATGAAGACTCGTATTGTGCGCATCGGCAACTCCAGAGGTGTCCGGTTGCCGAAACCGCTGCTTGCCGAGGCTGGATTGTCGGATGAAGTGGAGGTTCGCGCCCGCAACGGCGCCATCGTCATCACATCCGCCGCGCACCCGCGGGCCGGATGGAGCGAGGCGGCCAGGCTGGCGCGCGCGCGGGACGAAGATCGGTTGCTGGATGCGCCAACCAACACGCGTTTCGATGACGAGGAGTGGAAGTGGTAGCGGAGGAGGAGGTGCGGCGCGGCGAAGTTCTTCTCGTCGACCTTGGTCCGACCCGTGGAGGAGAAATTCGCAAGACCCGCCCTTGCGTTGTGGTTTCTCCCGACGAACTCAATGAGCATCTGCGCACTTTCATTGTGGCGCCGCTGACTACCGGCGGGCATCGGTATCCGTTTCGCGTTGCCTGCCGTTTTGCAGGAAAGGCCGGTCACGTCGTGCTCGATCAAATCCGAACGGTCGATCGGGAGCGGATGATTCGCAAGCTTGGCCGCGTGGCTCCATCGACGCTCGAGCAAGCGTTGTCGGTGCTTCAAGAGATGTTTGCTGCGTGAACCTGAGAGCAGCTTCAGTGTCGGATTCCGAAACGCGTCAGTCGCGCGGGCGCACCGAGACGTAGCGGTTGCCGCGGTCGTAGAAACGCCATCGCTTGGCCGCCCACGCTCCAGCGTAATCGACGTTGATTCGCGCCGAACGCCCTACTCTTCCGGCTGGCCGATCCGCCTCTTCCAGGAAAAGCCGATCGCCGCAAAGGTCGCGTCCGTAGTCCTCGCCGGTTATCCCGAGCGCCTGCGTCAGCTTGCCGGGACCGTTGGTCAACTCGCGACCGCCGGGAGATTTTGTGCCGCCGCGCCTGCGCACCATCAGCTCCAATCCGCGAACCGGCTCGAGCGCCCGGATCAAAACACCGTGCGGCTCGCCCTCCGACGCCACGATAATGTTCATCGCCCAGCTCAGTCCATAAATGAGATAAACGTAAGCGTAACCCGGCGGGCCGAACATCACCGCGGTTCGTTTGGTACGCAATCCCCGCGCGCTATGCGCCGCGAGGTCGAGCGGTCCGCGATACGCCTCGGCTTCGACGATACGCCCCGCCGCCTCGCCCTCGGGCGTGCGATGCACCAACAGCTTCCCGACACATTCGCGCGCGACCACCAGCACCGGACGGGCGTAGAAACCGCGCGGCAGTTTCATCCGGTCTTTTTTCTATGTTTCCGGTAGCGCGCGATCAGCGCGTTGGTCGAGCTGTCGTGTTTGAGTTGCGGCTCAGTGGCGCTTTCAAGTTCGGGGATGATTCGCTGCGCCAGCACCTTCCCCAGTTCGACGCCCCATTGATCGAACGAATCGATGTTCCAGATCGCGCCCTGGGTGAACACGCTGTGCTCATAGAGCGCCACCAGCTTACCTAGCGTCTCGGGCGTCAACAGCTCGGCGAGGATCGTCGTCGAGGGGCGATTGCCCTCGAACACGCGATGCGGCACCAGCCAGTCTGGTGTGCCTTCGGCCTTGACCTGCTCGGGAGTTTTGCCGAACGCCAGCGCCTCGCCCTGGGCGAAGACGTTGGCGAGCAACATGTCGTGATGACGGCCGAGCGGATTGAGCGTCTGGTAAAACGCGATGAAATCGCAAGGGATGAGTTTCGTGCCCTGGTGAATCAGTTGGTAGAAAGAGTGCTGCCCGTTGGTCCCCGGCTCGCCCCAGAAAATCGGCCCGGTCTGATAATCGACCGTCGCTCCGTCGAGCGTGACGTGCTTGCCGTTGGACTCCATCGTGAGCTGCTGCAGGTACGCCGGAAAGCGCTTTAGATATTGCTCGTACGGAAAAACGCCGACCGTCTGCGCGCCGAAGAAATCGTCGTACCAGATCGTGAGGAGCCCCATGATCACGGGCAGGTTGCGCTCGAATGGCGCGGTGCGGAAGTGCTCGTCGATCGCGTGGAAGCCGTCGAGCATCGCGCGAAAGTTCTCAGGTCCGACCGCGATCATGGTCGAAAGCCCGATCGCCGAGTCCATCGAGTAGCGGCCGCCCACCCAGTCCCAGAAGCCGAACATGTTCTGCGTGTCGATGCCGAACTTGGTCACCTCGGCGGCGTTGGTCGACACCGCGACGAAATGTTTCGCAATCGCCTTCTCGTCGCCGAGCGCATCGAGACACCATTTCCGCGCGCTCTGCGCGTTGGTCATGGTCTCGAGCGTGGTGAAGGTCTTCGACGAGATGATGAACAGCGTTTCGGCCGGGTCGAGGTCGCGCGTCGCTTCGACAAAGTCGGTGCCGTCGACGTTGGAGACGAAGCGCACGGTGAGGTTGCGATCGCTGTAATAGCGCAGCGCCTCGTAGGCCATCACCGGGCCCAGGTCCGAGCCGCCGATCCCGACGTTGATGACGTTGCGGATACGCTTGCCGGTGTGGCCCTTCCACGAGCCGTCCCGCACGCGGCGGCTGAACTCCGCCATCCGGTCGAGCACCGCGTGAACCTCGGGCACCACGTTTTTGCCGTCGGTCATGATCGTCGCGCCGCGCGGCGCGCGCAGCGCCACGTGCAAAACGGCGCGTCCCTCGGTCAGGTTGATCTTCTCGCCCGCGAACATCGCGTCGATACGCCCGCGCAGACCCGTCTCCTCGGCCAACGCCAGCAGCAGGCGCATCGTGTCGGCGTTGATGCGATGCTTGGAGTAGTCGAAATAGAGCCCGGCGGCCTCGAGCGCGAAGCGCTCGCCGCGCTTCGGATCTTCGCTGAAGAGCGTGCGCAGATGAACGTCGCGAATCTTCTGATAGTGCTCGCCCAGCGCCTTCCAGGCCGGCCGCTCTGTGAGCCGCACCGTTTTGGTCTCCATCGATCCGTTCCCCTTTTTGCCGTTCCCCTTTTCGCTAATCAGCTCGCCTTCTTGAGCGCCGCGCTCTTGTCGGTGATGCAAGCCAGCAGGTCGTCCCATGACTTGACGAATGCGTCCGCGCCTTCCCGCTGAAGCTGCGCCGCCAACGCGTCGATATCGACTCCAGCTTTGGTGAATTCGGCCAGCTCCGCCTCCGCGTTGCCACCGTCAGCCGACAACATCGCGCCGACCTCGCCATGGTCGGCGAGCGCCTTGAGCGTATTCTCGGGCATGGTGTTGACGGTATGCGGCGCCGCCAGCGACTTCACGTAGAGCACGTCGGACGCCTTGGGATCCTTGGTGCCGGTGCTGGCCCACAACAGTCGCTGCGAGCGCGCGCCGAAGTTGAGCAGCCGGAGCCATCGGTTCGAGGAGAGCAACTCGCGGTAAGCCTTGTAGATGCGTTTGGCGACCGCGATGCCGAGGCGGTCGTGCAGGGCCGGCGGCACCTTCTTCGCGACCGCGACGTCCCATCGGCTGACGAACACCGAGGCGACCGAACCGACGTGTGGGTTGAGGCCGGCCGCGACGCGGCGCTCGATGCCGCGGATGTAGGCTTCGGCCGCCGCGATATACTGCTCGCGCGAGAACAGCAGCGTCACGTTGATCGGCACGCCGGCGAAAATCGCTTCCTCGATCGCCGGGATGCCCTCGCGAGTCCCGGGAATTTTCATGAAGAGGTTGGGCCGCGCGCCACGCGCCGACAATTGCTTCGCGGCGGCGATGCTGCCGGCGGTGTCGTAGGCGAGCTTGGGCGAAATCTCGAGCGACACCCATCCGTCGACCCCATTGGTCCTATCGTGGATCGGACGAAACAGATCGGCCGCGCGCGTGAGGTCCTCGAGCGCGAGTTCGAAAAACAGCGCCTCGCCCTGCTTGCCCGCGGCGGTCTTCTCGCGAATCGCCGCGTCGTAATCGCCGCTGCTCTTGATCGCCTGGTCGAAGATGCTCGGATTGGAGGTCAGGCCGGTGATCGATAACTCATCGATATAGCGTTTGAGGCCGCCGCCGGTCAGCAGCGCGCGCGTGATGTTATCCAGCCAGAGGCTCTGGCCGGCCTCATGCAGTATTTGTGTCGCTTTCATAATTTCTCCTGGCCTCGCCTCACGCACGTCGCGCAGGCTCGGCATAAACTGAGCGGTTATACTTTCATCGACTTACGCGGGCGGGTTGTGCCATCCGTCGACCTCCGCGGCCAACTGGTCGGCTTTGGCCGGGCCCCAAGTGCCGGGCTGATACTCCAGCACCGGAGTTACGTCGCCTAAAATGGGCTGAACGATCGCCCATTGCGCCTCGACCGCGTCCTGACGCGTGAACAGCAGATGGTCGCCGGCCATCGCGTCACCCAGCAGACGCTCGTAGGCGTCCATCTCTTCGCCTTCGGGCCGCTGCACGACCTTTAGTTCGGTCGGCTCGGAATCCATATGCTCGCCCGGCTTTTTGATCTGCGCACCGATGGCGATTATCACGTCGGGGCCCAGCCGGAAACGATAATAGTTCGCATCCTGCGGACGGAGCTTGCGCAGCGGCGGCCGTTTGAGCGTGACCCATACCTCGGTGGCGGTCACCGGCATACACTTGCCGGCGCGGATAAAAAACGGCACGCCCTCCCATCGCCATGAGTCGATATGCAGCCGCACGGCGGCAAAGGTTTCGACCGTAGAATCCGGCTTCACGCCCGGCTCCTTGCGATAACCGCTGAATTGTCCCCGCACCAGGTTGTCCGGGTCCAGAGGCAAGATCGAACGGAAGACTTTGACCTTCTCGTCCTGGATCGACTCGGGATAGGTGGTCAGCGGCGGCTCCATTGCCAGGTAAGCCACGACCTGGAGCAGATGGTTCTGCACCACGTCGCGGATCGCGCCGTTAGCGTCGTAAAAGGCTCCGCGGCCTTCCACCCCAAAGCTCTCGGCCATCGTGATCTGCACGCTCTCGACATACCGCCGATTCCAGATCGGCTCGAGAAAGGAATTGGCGAAGCGGAACAGGACCAGGTTCTGCACCGGTTCCTTGCCCAGGTAATGGTCGATTCGAAACACTCGGGATTCGTCGAACACCGTGTGCAGCGTCTCGTTGAGCGCCTGCGCGGAGGGCAGGTCGTGCCCGAACGGCTTCTCGACGATTACGCGCCCATTGCGCGCGCATCCGGACTTACCAAGATTCTCGATCACGACTCCGAACAGGCTGGGTGGAATCGCCAGGTAGTGCGCCGGATACTTCGCGCCGTCCATCGCCTTGAGCAGCGCCGTGTAGGTCGCCGGGTCCTGATAGTCGCCGTCGATATAGCGCAGATGCGCGATCAGCCGCTTGAAGGCTTCGTCGTTAACGCCGCCGCCGTGCTTCTCGATACTCTCTCTCGCGCGCGCGCGCAGCTGATCGAGATTCCAGCCCGACTTCGCCACGCCGATCACGGGGAACTCCAGATGACCCCGGCGCGCCATCGCATGGAGGGCGGGGAAGATTTTCTTGTAGGCGAGGTCGCCGGTGGCGCCGAAGAACGCCAATGCGTCCGAGCGCGGAGCGTTGTTCATGACTTCTTCTCCACGTGACCGCCGAACTCGTAGCGCATCGCGGAGAGCATCTTGTTCGCAAAGTCGGCCGCGCCGCGCGAACTGAAACGCTCGTACAGCGCCGCCGTCAGCACCGGCGCGGGCACTCCCTCATCGATCGCCGCTTCCACCGTCCAGCGCCCCTCGCCCGAATCCGAGACCCGGCCGGCGAACTTCGCCAGTTCGGGATCGCCCGCCAACGCGTCGGCGGTCAAATCGAGCAACCATGAAGCGATGACACTCCCGCGGCGCCAGACCTCGGCGATGTCCGTGAGATTAAAATCGTACTGGTACAGTTCGGGTTCGCGCAACGGGGTGGTCTCGGCGTCGGCCACGTGCTGCTGCTTGCCGACGTTGGCGTGGCGCAGGATGTTCATCCCCTCCGCGTACGCCGCCATCAGCCCGTACTCGATTCCGTTGTGCACCATTTTGACAAAGTGGCCCGCGCCGTTGGGCCCGCAATGCAGGTAGCCGTGCTCGGCGGTTCCCGGAGGAGACTTCTCGCGTCCGGGAGTGCGCGGCGCCGAATCGAGCGGCGGCGCGAGCGTGGCGAAAATCGGATCGAGGTGTTTGACGACTTCAAGCTCGCCACCGATCATCTGGCAGAAACCGCGCTCCAGTCCCCAGACGCCGCCGCTGGTGCCGGAATCGACGTAGTGAAGGCCCTTGGCGCGCAGCGCCTTGGCGCGGCGGAGGTCGTCGACGTAGTAGGAGTTGCCGCCGTCGACCAGGATGTCGCCCGGCTCGAACCGCGCCGAGAGGTCCGTCAGCGTCTTTTCGACCACCGCCGCCGGCACCATCATCCAGGCCACTCGCGGCTTTTGGAGTTTCGCCTTGAAATCGTCAAGCGACGACGCGCCGATTGCTCCCTCTTTCGCGAGCGCCTTGACCGCGTCGGGACTCACGTCGAATACCACGCACTGATGGCCACCACGCAGGAGCCGCCGCACCATGTTGGCGCCCATCCTGCCCAGACCGATCATACCCATCTGCATTGCTATCGCTCCTTGGATGTAAACTCGCCCCGGCAAGCCATTACGCGAAGGTGTGTGCAATCCTCAGTATGCACAGCCGCGAGTCTTGGGGTAACCCGGCGACGTTGCGAATGAGCCATGGCAGCGTTAATGCATGTTTGAGCCTAACCTTGCCAAGCTAAAGCAAAATATGCTAATCATTTAGTGTCAGAGTCACTGTTTGTTCGTGTCGGGCTGTCTATCAGTGAAGCAGCAGCCCGAGGGGTCGCACGGGGGCAGAGGACACCACGTGGTGGTCTTGCGCAACAAAGGGGCGGGGAGGGGCGTCAAAATGGAGTTGAGAAAGGGACTTTTGGCAAAGGTACGAAAATCGGGCAAGGGCCAAACCAAGGGCCAAACGATGACTGAGTATTCGATCCTCATGCTCGTCGTTGGCCTGGCGGCTTATGGCGCGTACTCGGGATTGGGGCTCGGAGTGAAAGCTATTGCGAGCAATCTGTCGAATTTTTTGGCCACGGTGGTGGCTGCTCTTTAACGGCACTGTGGCTGGGAAAGCCAGGTCCGTCGGCGGCGCTCTCGAAATGGCATCTGGCAGCTTTGCGGGGATAGTGGCCGGAAGCGATTAGGGACGCAGCGAGCGGACAGCGTCGTTGGAGGCCGGAGTTATCTCCGGCCTCTTTTTTTTAACTTTTCTCGCCGAACGAACTCTCGATGAGACTGCACGGCAGCCAAATCCCGGTCAGCGGGGCCCCTGAATAATCCTGCGGGGTCATCGTCGAATCCTTTGAGTGCGGATGTAACGGCAGTTATCTCTGCACCGCGTTTCGGTTGCTGCCTCCTCCCGGCAATCGAAAGATGTCCGCCGCAAGGCGGGCCGTGAACAGGCGGGCATCGGAGAGCCTCCCCCCTCTTTCGATGCCCGCCGTTCCTTTCCCAGGAGCCTCCAGGAAGACTCTCCAGCTCGATCTCAAACCGGCCTCCGATTTTCCACGCCACCGCGCGGAGCGAATTCTGTCGTCAGCGTTCGCTCCGGTCACTCCTCGGCTTGACAGCTGAGGAGGCGCCACGGCATAGGTGGATGCTTCATGTGGCAGAAAAGATGCTTGGTTGTCGCGCCCGTGCTCGCTTACGTTATCGTCATGGTCGTCATGACGACGCTGCTGCCGAGTTGCGGCAGCAGCTCGACCACCGCGACGCCGGTTCCCACAGCCACGCCGATAACTCTGATCGTGATGCGAATCTGCGCTCAGGCTCCCTCCAATGGAGCCGCATGCACGCAGGCCACAACAGCCGAAATTCCGCTAAGTACACAAACGGAGTTTTTTGCCCAGGGTGAGTTCAGCTCAAACGGTGTCAGCACCTTCAACAATATTTCGCAGTCGGCAACCTGGTTCGTTAACAATTCGCTCATCACCAGCCAAGGATTCGGCTTCTTCACGGCCGGGACGGTCGTGGGATGTTCGTGTATAACCGCCGCTTCTGGCACGGTGGTCAGTCCGCCGGTACTGATAGGCGTCGGACAGCCGGCGTCAGCCTGCAGTCCATGCCCGCCCTCGCCTCCCTGACCAGTAGATCGGAACCCGGATCGCCAGCCGAAAGTTATGCACAACTGGAGGTTTGACACTGCCCGGACGGGCCGATAGGGTCTAGTTCTCCTAAGGATTTGCGTAAATGGAACGACAGGCCCGGCGCGCCCAGGTGTTGCGCCACGCCAAGCGGATATTCGCGCGCAAAGGCTATCATCGGACCAATGTCGCTGATATCATCGCCCGCGCTCGCATCGCGCGAGGCACTTTCTACCTCTACTTTCAAAACAAGAAGGTTCTTTTCGAGGAACTGCTCGCCCAAGTGCTAACCGAGCTTTCACGACGTATTCAGCGCCTGCGCCCGGATGAACCCGACCCGGTCAACCAACTGCGCGACAATCTTAAGCGCGTGATGAATTTCGTGCTGGCGGAGCGGGAATTGACCGACATCCTGCTCAACCACTCGGTAGGTTTCGATCGCGACCTCGATTTGCGGATCCTGGAATTCTATGAGCGCATCGCCGACGCCATACAGCGCTCCCTGGATCTGGGAGTGCAGATGAACCTGGTGCGGCCCTGCGACACGCGCGTCGCCGCCTATTGCATCCTGGGCGGAATCAAGGAAGTGGTCGGCCAGATCGCGCGGCGGCGTCCGCGCGAGATCGACTCGCTGGTCGAGGAAATTTTAGCCTTCGGACTGGGCGGCGTGGCGCGCCCGGAACTGCTCGAAGAAGCGCGCCGGCGGGGCGAATTGCAGGCGTCCGAGCGCGTTGTTTTTGGGCCTAAAGTAGAATGACATGTCAGTTTACGCGACCAGGACGGGACGCAGCTCCCGCGGCAGAGCTAAGGTGTTGGCTTTTTACGACCTCGATGGCACGCTCGCCAGCCTCAACCTGCTCCACGCCACAGCTTTCTACCTCGCCAACCTGGGCGAATGGAACGCACGCGCCGGCTACCTCGCCCGTCTCGCGCTCAGCCTCCCGCGGCTCTACATGGCCGAGCGCCAGGACCGCCGGCTGCTCAACATGAAGCTGTTCGAGGCCTACAAGGGCGTCTCGCGCGACCGCCTGTGGGAACTCGGCGAGGAGTATTGCGACCGCGTGCTGATGCGCCATCTGTATCCGCGCGCGATCGAAATGCTGGAGGCCAATCGCGTCGCGGGAATCGAGCCGGTGCTGGTCACCGGATCTCCAGACTTTCTGGTCGAGCCGCTCGCGCGCCGCCTCAAAATCGAACATTTCGCGGCCAACCGCCTGGTCTATAGCCGCGGTCTCGCCACGGGCCGGATGCTGGAGCCGGTGATGGCAGGTTCGGAGAAGTCGGCGTGGTGCGAAAGTTTCGGCGCGGCGCGGCGGATCGATCTCGCCGGATGCTGGGGATACGCCGACTCTTACTACGACCTGCCCTTTCTCTGCGCGCTGGGGCATCCGGTGGCCGTGAATCCAGACCGCCGCTTGCTCGCCGCCGCGCATAACCGCAAGTGGCCGATTGTTCGTTTCAGCCATGACGCCGAGTCCGTCAACGACGCGGGCGCAACCGGAGCGTGGCTGCTGGACTGGTTGGGGGGAGCCAGGGATGGCGCGACCGGAAGGTAAGCTCAAAGAGCTGAAGACCGCCGAGCTCCGGCACGAGCCGGGCGCGCGACGCGACCTGGTCGTGACGCTCAACCGGCGCTCGGCGCCGCGGCTCATCGCCTACGGCGACGACTTCTGGTACGAGAAGCTGCCCGCCGGCACGCGCGTGATCTATCCTCCGCCGCCGCTGGAGCCGCTGGCCGATCCTGACGCCGCGATCCGCTACGCGCTGCTGCGCCCCGAGAACGCCGATCCGCTGTTCGCGCAGCTCAATCCTAACATGCGCGTGACGATCGCGATCGACGACATCAGCCTGCCGCTGCCGCAGATGCGCCGGCCCGATATCCGCGAGCGCGCGCTCAATATCGTGCTCCAGACGCTCGCCGACTACGGCGTCGACGACGTCCATCTGATCATCGCGACCTCGCTCCATCGCCGCATGACCGAGGCCGAGATTCGCCGCATGGTGGGCGAGCGCGCGTTCAAGCAGTTCTGGCCCGAGCGCCTGTACAACTTCGATGCCGAGAATCGCGCCGAGCTTGCGATGCTGGGCAAGACCGATCATGGCGAGGAGGTATGGCTCTCGCGCCGCGCGGCCGAGTCCGACCTGCTGCTCTATCTCAACATCAACCTGGTTCCGATGGACGGCGGCCACAAATCCGTCGCGGTCGGGCTCGCGCCGTACCAGAGCCTGCGCCACCATCACAACCCCGCCACGCTGCGCCAGTGCAATTCCTACATGGACCCGACGCGCTCGGCGCTGCATCACTCGGCCAACCGGATGGGCCGCCTGGTCAACGAGCACGTCAACGTCTTCACCATCGAGACCGCGGTCAACAACCAGATGTACGGCGGGATGCTCGATTTTCTGCAGAAGAACGAGGATCGCTTCTCGGATTGGGACCGGATGCGCCTGAAGGGATTTCGCTGGACGCTCGGCAACATGTCGGATTCACTGCGCCGCCAGGTGCTCAACCAGTACGCCGCGCCCTATTCGATGACCGGGGTGTGGGCGGGCGAGACTGACGCGGTACATCGCAAGGCGCTGGCCCGCGTGTTCCAGCAGTACGCGGTGCCGGTCAAGGGCCAGTCCGACGTTTTGATCGTCGGCGTGCCCTACATCTGTCCTTACAACGTCAACTCGGTGATGAACCCGGTGCTGGTGCAGTGCACGGGCCTCGGCTACCTGTTCAACATGTTCCGCGGCAAGCCGCTGGTACGCGAAGGCGGCACCGTGATCATCTGCCATCCGCTGCGCGACCAGTTCCATCCCGAACATCATCCGAGTTACATCGAGTTCTTCCATCGCTGCCTGCGCGAAACCACCGAGGCCACCGAACTCGAGCGCAACTTCGAGGCCGAGTTCGCGCGCAACCCCACCTACGTTCACATGTACCGCTACGGCCACGCCTATCACGGCGTGCATCCGTTCTACATGTGGTACTGGGGCGAGCCGGCGCGCCAGCACGTGGGACGGGTAATCGCCGCGGGATGCGAAGAGCCGGAGGTCGCAACGCGCATGGGATGGGAGTCGGCCGACACGCTGGACGAGGCGATCGCGATGGCGACGTCGGATCTGGGCCGCTCGGCCAGTATCACCTATCTCCACTTACCCCCGCTGGTGATCGCTGATGTCGAATAGCAACGGAACTAACGGCAGCGCCGCGCGCACCGCGATGGCGCCGCTCGAACAGACGCTGCGCCACCGCCGCATCCTGCTGACCGGCGCGACCGGCTTTCTCGGCAAGGTCTTCCTCTCGCTGCTCCTGCGCTGGCATCCCGAGATCGAGCGCATCTACCTGCTCATCCGTGGCGACCGCCGCCTCGCGCTCAGCCGCTTGCGCCGCGAAATTCTCGACTCGCCCGTGTTCGGTCCCTTGCGCGAGCATCTTGGCGATCGCTTCGACCGTTACGTCGAGGAAAAGCTCTCCGTGCTCTGCGGCGACATCACCGAGGACGACCTGGTCTCCGAGGGCGAAGCGCCAGCGCGCGGCGCGATCGACGCGGTGGTGCATTGCGCGGGGCTGGTCAATTTCGAAGCGTCGCTGGAGAAGTCGCTCTCGGTCAACACCATCGGCGTCGCCAACGTGATCGAGTTCTGCCGCAAGCGCGGCGCCGCCCTGCTCCACGTTTCGACCTGTTACGCCGCGGGCAATGCCGACGGCCATCGTTTCGAGGACGACATCCCGACCGACTGGTGTCCCAACGGCCGGCGCAACTTCACGCTGCGGCGCGAAATGCGCGACGCGCTCGCCGCCGTCGCGCGCGTCGAAGCGGAATCCCACGACCAGGCGCGTCAGGCCGACGAACTGCACGTGGTCAATGCCGACACCGACGGCGGCGACGTTCACGAAGCGGCGGCCGAGCGCTGGCGCAAGCGATGGGTCGAAGAGCGGCTGAAGGAGATCGGCCTGGAGCGCGCGCGGCGCTGGGGATGGCCCAACACCTACAGCTACAGCAAGAGCCTCGGCGAGCAACTGGTCTTCGCCGCGCAGAACTCGATCGCCGCCACCGTGGCGCGACCCTCGATCATCGAAAGCGCGCTTTGCGATCCGTTCCCGGGATGGAATCAGGGCGTCAACACCAGCGCGCCGCTGACTTATCTTTCCGGCCGCGGCTATCGCTTCTATCCGGCCAAGGGCGAGCTGGTGCTCGACGTCATACCGGTCGATCTTGCGGCGCACGCGATGATCCCGATTCTCGCGGCGCTGCTCGCCGGACGCCACAAGCCCGTCTATCAGCTCTGCACCTCGGACGTGAATCCGCTGCCGATGCGCCGGCTGGTCGAGCTGACCGGGCTCAGCAACCGCCGCGAGCATCGCCGCGTGGGCGGTCCGATGGGCCGTTTCGCGCCGCACCTCGAGGCGGTGGTCGTCTCGCAGAACACCTACGAGCTCGCGAGCCAGACGCTGCCCGAGTTGCTCAGGAAGGGCGCCGGCGCCGCCCGCACGCTGCTCGGCGAGGATTCCGAGCGGGCGAAAAAATTCGAGCAAAGCGTCGACAAGTTCGGCGCCAACACCGCGATGGCGCGCGAGCTGGTCGAAGTCTATCGCCCGTATATCCAGGAGCTGGTCTACACCTTCCACGGCACCAACATCCGCGCGCTCTACAAGACGCTCACGACCGCCGACGCGGAGCACCATCCCTACGCGCCCGAGCGTATCGATTGGGCGGACTACTGGATCAACGTGCATCTGCCGGGATTGCGCCGGCACATTTTCGGCTCGCTCGATCTGCATACTCGCGGCCGCCCCAGCGCCCCGGCGCGCCATCGCACGCTCGCCGAAATGCTGGACCGCGCCGCCGAGCGCTATGGCTCGCGGCCCGCACTGGTCGCGCGGCAGCCTTCGGGCGAGCGCATCACGACCACCTTCCGCGAGTTGCGCGACAGTGCGCATCGCGCCGGCCTGCTGCTCGGGATGCGCGGGGTCAAGGCGGGCGATCGCGTGCTGCTCATCGGCGAGAACTCGCCCGAGTGGGTGCTCGCGTATTTCTCGATCCTCGCCGCCGGCGCCGTCGCCGTGCCGCTGGACCATCTGATTTCGCCCGACGAGCTGACGCCCATCTGCCGCATCGCCACGCCCTCCGCGGCGCTATGTTCGGAGGCCGTCGCCAAGCGCCTGGGCGGCGCAATGGTCGAGCTCAACAGCGAAATCGTCGAACTCGAATTCGCCGAGCTCAGCCGTCCGTTCGTGCTCAAAGGGCGGCCCGACGCGCGGCACGCTGCGGAGCGCAAGACGCTCGCCTCCATCGTGTTCACCTCCGGCACCACCGGCGCGCCCAAGGGCGTGATGCTGACGCACGGGAATTTCGCCGCCGAAGTTGCGATGCTCGCGCGGGTCTTTACGCTCGATTCCTCCGACGTGGTGCTCTCGCTGCTCCCGCTCCATCACACCTTCGAGTTCACCTGCGGGATGCTGTTGCCGCTCGCGCTCGGCGCGACGGTGGTTTATCCGCTCGGCGTGGACGCCGCGAGTCTCGCGCGGACGCTGGCTGACGTGCGGCCGACCGCGGTGGTCGGCGTGCCCGCGCTGTGGGAGGCGGTCCATCGCCGCATCGTCGACGGGGTCGAGGCGCAAGGGCCGTTCCTCCACGCGCTGTTCGATCGCCTGCGCGATCTCAACCGCAGGTTCGACAGCGAATGGGGCCTCAACGCCGGCGCCCTGCTCTTCCGCCAGGCCCACACCGCGCTTGGCGGGCGGCTGCGGCTCGCGGTGAGCGGCGGCGCGGCGCTGCCGCAGCGCGTCGCGAGCTTCTTCAACGACATCGGGATTCGGCTGCTCGAGGGTTACGGACTGACCGAGGCCGCGCCGGTGCTGAGCGTCGCGCGCCCGGACGAACCGCTGGCGGCGGGATCGGTCGGCAAGCCGCTCAACGGGGTCGAAATCAAGCTCGCCTCAAGCGGCGACGGCACAGTCGGCGAAATCCTGGCGCGCGGTCCGAACGTGATGGCGGGTTACTACCACAACAAGGCCGCCACCGACGAAGTGCTGCACGACGGATGGCTCCGCACAGGAGACCTCGGCCGCCTCGACGAAGACGGCCGGCTCTATATCGTCGGCCGCGCCAAGGACGTGATCGTCGACTCCGGCGGTAACAATATTTATATCGACGAACTCGAGGAGATTTACGGCCATTCATCGTTTATCAAGGAACTCGCGATCGTCGGCCTGAAGGTTGCCCAGGGTGAGCAGGCCGCCGCGCTGGTGGTGCCGGCCTACGCGCGCGGTGAAAGCCGCCGCGCGGTGGAAGACAACCTGCGCACGCATTTCGAAAAAACCGGCGCGGGCCTCAGCCCGCACAAACGCGTCCGCATCCTGCGCTTCACCGACACCGAGCTCCCGCGCACCCGCACGCGCAAAGTCAAACGCCTCGAGGTCGTCAAGACCCTCGAGCGGATGCTCGAAACCCACGCGCAGGAGCGCGCGGCGGTCAGTTCGGAAGTCGAGCCGTGGCTCGCCCAGGCGCTCGCCCAGGTCTCGAGCGGCACCGAGAGCATCACGCCCGCGACCCGGCTCATCGAAGACCTCGGACTCGACTCGCTCGCGATGGCCGAGCTGGCCGAGCATATCGCGGCTCACGCCGAGCGCGAGCTGAGTCCCGCGGAGCTGGGCGATCTCCGCACCGTCGACGATCTGCAGCGCGCCGTGGGCCAGGGGCAGAACCGCCCGCGCCTGCCGTCGTACGCGCGCTTCGCGGAGCCGTTCACGCCGGCCTTGCCGGGCGCGCTCAAGCGCCTGGGCGAAGCGGCGTTTCGCGGGGCGCAGCGGATGGCATTCGATGGATGGCTAAAGCCGCGAGTCTTGGGCCGCGGCAACGTGCCGGCGAACCGCAACTTCCTGGTGGTCGCCAATCACGCGAGCCATCTCGACTTCGCGCTCGCCAGCTATGCGCTCGGCGCGCCGGGCCGCGAGCTGGTCGTGCTCGCCGCCAAGGATTATTTCTTCAATACCAACGCGCGCCGCTTCGTGGTCAGCAACTTCACCCGGCTGATTCCGTTCGACCGCGAGCGCGCGCAACTCGACTCGCTCGACGACGCGATCGACGAGCTTGACGCCGGACGCAGCGTCCTGATGTTCCCCGAGGGCACGCGCTCACCCGACGGTGCGATCCACGAATTCAAAAGCGGCGCAGGCTATCTCGCGCTGCGCGGCGGATGCGACGTGTTGCCGGTCCGTATCAGCGGCACTTACGAGGTCCTCGGCAAAGGCAGCATCATCCCGCATCGCCATCCGGTCGAAGTCCGCATCGGCCGCGTGATAACCAACGCCGAATTGCGCGCGCTCGCCGACAACGCCGAGGGCACCGGCGCCTATCGCAAGCTCGCCGACGCGATGCGCGCGGCGGTGCTGGCATTGGGCGAGCGGATGCCCTCCTCTGGCGTGACCAAGCGCACCGAACGCAAACATGTCGCGCACGACGACGATGGCGGCGGTACCGCGCTGGTCGCGGCGGAGACGGCAGAGCCGGCTGGAGACGCGACGGACGAGCAGCCGCGCACCGCGAATCGGCCGCGCCGCGCTTCGGCGCGCGGCGGCCGCCGCGCCAAAGGCTGAGCGCGGCGCGCACCAGCCCTGTCGCTGCTTCTGAAAAAGATCGGGGTCCTTCGACTCGCGCAACGCTCGCTCAGGATGACACCAAAAAATAGCCTCGGCTCACTTTCCGGCGCTTTCCGACATCTTCTGTCATCCCGAGCGAAGGCTGCCGGAGTCGAGGGACCCAGAGCCCGGGTCGCGTCGATCTTGTTGCAACGTGACGCCGGGGGATGCAAGCGTGTGTGGAATGTTGTCGCTACCTCCGCTTAGACGCCTCTAGTTGATAGGCTAAAATGATGATCGCGGCGCGGACGAGGCGCGCCGCCGCAATTCGAACACCCACAGATGGACTGGTTCAGCAAACGACCCGAGCATCAGACCAACGCGACGCGGCTTCGCGGCCGTCCCTCGGTGACCGAGATTTCTCCCGGACTCCTGGTCGGCGAATTTCCCCGGCCGGACGATATTGCCTGGCTCAAATCGGAATTCGGCGTAACCGCCATTCACAATCTACAGGATGACGAGGATCTCGCACTCAACGGCTTGCGCGAACGCGAGCTTGCGGAGGCCTGCCGGCTTAGCGGAGTCAAATTCGTCCGCACGCAGATCCAGGATGGCAGCGCGGACGCGATGGCCGAGCGGCTCGCCGATACGCTGGGCGCGCTGGCGGGCCTCATCAGCGCCGGTGAGCGCGTTTACCTGCACTGCAACGCCGGGCTTAATCGGGCGCCGACGCTCGCGATCGCTTATCTGCGCGCGCACGGCGAAATGTCGCTCGACGAGGCTTGCGCATACGTCAAGGCGCGCCGCACCTGCGGCCCGTTCATGACGATTTTGGAGGACTACTTCGGACCGCGCCATCACAAGCCCGGCAAGTGAGCCGGCCGCGCGGGCGGGCCGCGACGCCGAGGCGCTTGCGCGCGAGCACTGGCTGCGGCTTTGCGCCTGGGGCGTGCATCTGTACACGGCGCTCGGCGCGGTGGCCGGGCTTATCTCTATCGATTACGCCGCGCGCGGCGATTTTCGCGCGAGCTTTATCGCGATGGCGGCCGCGACCGCAATCGACTCCAGCGATGGCCCGCTCGCACGCCTGCTCGAAGTGCGCCGGCGCATTCCGCAGTTCGACGGCGCATTGCTCGACAACATCGTCGACTACCTGACCTACGTGCTCGCGCCGGTCTTCCTGATGCTGCGCGCGAGAATCCTGGAGCCCGGCCTCATCGGCTACCTGGTCGGCGGCCTGGTGATGGTGGCGAGCGGCTACGGATTTTGCCACGTCGAAGCCAAGACCGACGATCACTACTTCCGCGGCTTCCCGTCGTACTGGAACCTGGTCGCGTTTTACCTCTACTGCCTCCATCTCGGAGCGCTCGCCGGCACAATCATCGTCGCGGTTTTCGCGGTGATGGTGTTCGTGCCGATCAAGTACATCTATCCAAATCGCACCCGGCCGCTGCGCGCGCTGACGCTCACACTCGGGGTCGCCTGGGGCGTAATCACGCTGACGTTGCTGGCGGAGCTTCCTGCGTATCACCCGGTGCTGCTCTACGCTTCGCTCTCGTTCATCGCTTATTACCTCATCGCCTCGTTTATCCTGCACGCGCGCGCGGCGATGAAGCTCAGTCGTTATCGGCGCGGTGCGTGATGGCAAGGTCGACCGCCGAATCGCGTCTGTTTGACGAAGCCGCTGCCGCGAAAGGCGCGCGATGGCTCCAGGCGCCCGATGGCGACTCTCCGGTATTGCTGATTGCGCCTCACGGCGGCCATGCCGGCCCGGCGACGCGCGCGATGCTCCATCCCAAGGTCAACGATCTGCACACCGCCGATATCACGCGCGAGCTGGCGCAGCGCCTCGGCGCGGGCGCGATCATCAACGCCGGGATGGATCGCAACCGGCTCGACCTCAACCGGCTGAGCCAAGTCATGAGCGAGGCGCCATGGCTGCTCGAGCTTATCGCGGCACGCCTGGAGCGAATCGTCGAGCGCAGCGGGCGCGCGGTGGTGCTGCTGATCCACGGATGGAACATTATCGAGCCGCGCGTCGACGTGGGCATCGGAGTCAAATCGGCCAACGGAACTCTGCTACCGGCATGCGGCGCGCACGTCTCCGCGAGCGAGAGCTTCGTCAACGGGCCGTTGCTCGATTTCGTACAGGCGCTTCGCCAACGCGACATCGAGCCCAGCTTCGGCCTGCGCTATCCGGGAGCCGGCGCCAACAATCTGCTGCAGGCGTTCACCCGGCGTCACGCCTCAAGCCCGGTCGGCGCGCTAAGACGCCTGGCCGCGCTCAACGCGCGCGGCGCGCTGGAAGCTGTCCAGCTCGAGCTTTCGGTGGCGCTGCGGATGCCCGGCCGATTCCGCACCGAGACTATTGCCGCAATCGCCGAATCGTTCGTTCGATGCGGTCTGCCGGTCGCCGCCTCGCAGGCCGGCCGTATCGAGCGCCCGGGCCGTATCGAGATCATCCGCACCGCCGAGACCCCTTCGACTGCGCCCCGGCGGGGCGTCCAGCAATCATCCACCGGGCCGCTTCGGGTAGGACTTGAGTTCTACGACCCGTCGACGCAGATGGGCGCGATGGCGAGCTTCGATCTCGGCGCGGGCGCGGCGGGCGCGCGCGTGATGGCGGTCGCGGGCCGCGAGCGAATCGCGCTTTTTACGGCAGAGGGGCGGGTCGCACGGACGGCGCATAGCCTGACGCTCGGGCCACTGGCGTTGCGCCTCGACGGCGGCCGCCTGCGCTTCGATTTTGCCGGCCCGGCGGTGGTGGTCGAGGACGGCACTGCGTATCTGAGCGTCGAACACGCGCTCGCAAAGGCCACGCTGCACGAGACGATGGAGCTTCACGTGGAGTTCGAGCCGTGGCCTCAGGTTGGCGCGTCCGCGGAACCGCGGACCGAAACGCTGCTCGAATTGATCACTAGTCAGGAGCACGGCGGCGACGGCATCTTCGGCCGCGTCACCGGCCATTGCTCGATCGCGGGCGCGACCCATCGCCTTGAGGCCGTAGGCCGCTTGGGCCGCTCATTTGTCGGAATCGGCAATGGCGCTTTCACCGCACGGCGAATGATCTGGGCCGCCTTTCCCGACGGAGCATCCCCGCAGGCCATCGAGGCGCGAACGATTACCGAGAATGAAGGCGCCGCAAGGGCGAGCGCGCGCGTTCTCGATCGCGGACGATGGACTGACGCGAACCTCGAGCGGCTGAAACTCACGCCCGCAACTCCGAGGCGCCCGCCGCGTCGAATCAGCGCGCTGCTGCGCTCGCGGGACGGCGATCATGCGCTCGCAATCGACGGCGAAGTGCTGAGCTTCGTGATGCTCTCGCGGCCCGGCCCCGCACAAAGCCGAATTCTAACCTCGCTCGGCTTCGCCAGCTTTCGTATCGGAGGTCATCTCGGAGATCTTCGCGGCGCAGGGATGTTCGAGTGCTCGCACCGCACCGCATCGTCGCCGCGCGCAACAGCCGAACCCGCCGACGCGGATAACGGCGAGAGCTAGTGTGGTTATGTGAGTTTTTGGGGTTCGAGCCGATTTTTTGTCATCTTGAGCGGAGGCCGCTGCGGCCGGAGTCGAAAGACCCCGAGTATTTTCGGGATCCTTCGACTCGCGCAGCGCTCGCTCAGGATGACAGAAGGGCTCCGCCCAATGAATTCACGAAGTCTCAGGAGACAGAAGAGGTGCTCAGGTGGGAGGAGCTTCGGTTACCGGCGCGGGAGCCGCACGCCGTGCGATTTGCTGCTCGAGGTTCGCTGCGATCGCGGCGAACTGCTTGGTGAGCGGCGCGTCGGGATACTCGCGTACGAACAGCGCGCCGCGCTCGGCACAATCCGCAAGCCGCGGATCGAACGGAAGCCGCCCGAGAATCGACGCTTCGGATGATTGCGCCAGGCCCTGAAAATCGCTCTGCGGAAAGAGCGGACGCACGGAGTGACAACTGTCGCAGTTGAAGCCGAGCATGTTTTCGACCAGTCCGAGCACCGCGACACCGTCGTGAGTAATTATTTTGAGGGCGTCGCGCGTCGCACGGACGCAGGCCTCCGACGGGCGCGTGACCATCACGATGCCGGTAAGCTCAACCACCTCGGCGAGGCAGTGCAGCTGCGAGAGGCCCGAGGCGAGATCGATAAGCATCAGGTCGAGCGGGCCAAAGCGCGCTCCCATCAGGCGACGCAGCGTGGCGCCATAGTCGATCTCGAGCGGCCGCGCGCCATTGAGCGTCGGGGCCGGCGGCGCCGTCTCATCGGATTCGACAAAGCTGAACGCGACCGGTTCGCCGTCGGCCAGTTGGCTCGAGGCCGCGACCCGAAGGCCCAACGGACCGGACGCGGGATCGATCTCCTCGCCTGGCATGAAGCGCCGCAGCGGTTTCAACCCGAGCATCCCGAGCAGGCCGGGCGAGTTGAGGTCGGCGTCGATGATTGCGACCTTCCGGCCGGCAATCGCGAGCGCCGCCGCAATGTTGACGCCGATTGCGCTCTTCCCGACGCCGCCCCTCGCGCTGGCCATCGCCACCACCGCGCGCACCTCGGGCAGCTTCATGATCGGAGCCGCACCATTTTCTGCACTGGCGCCGGCCGGCGTCCTCTCGGACCGCGCCTCGCAGAAGATTCTTGTTGTCAATGATACCTTCCCAGGTAATTACCGGCCGAGCGTCCCCACGGTTCGCCCGGCGCATACAATCTCCGCGCGGCACTACGCGGGAGTCAGACCCTCGCGTTCACCCATCAAACGCGCGCCGCTACAGAACTAGAATGCCCGTGGATCCGGCGGCGGTAAAGACGCTTTCCGGCTTTCATTCACCGACGCGCCCTCTTACCTCTATTACAACCGGCAAGCGTTCCCCAGGGTACATCTTTGACGAACGCGGCCGGCTACGGATTCTCTTCATCCGCGTCGGTCGAGCCAAGCTTGCGGTAGGTATTGCGTTCGTCGTCGAAGCGGCGCTGCGACTTGGCCTCTTTTTCCTGCTCCTGCTGGCAGTCGCGGCAAAGCCGCGTAAACGGCATCGCCTGCAAGCGCTCCTCGGCGATCTCGAGTCCGCACGACTCGCATACGCCGTAAGTGCCTTGGTCGAGCCGATCGAGCGCGTCGTCGATCTGCTTGATTTTCACCCGTTCCCGGTCGGACAGGATGAAATTGATCTCCCGGTCGCGCTCTTCGGACGCGAGGTCATAGGTATCCATGCCCTCGTCCTTGTTGGCCTCGCGCTCGGCGCGCAACTCGGAATCGATCTCGCTGAGCAGCTTGGTCTTCATCTCTACCAGTTGCTCGCGCATCTTGGCCAGAAATTTTTTCCTGTTCGTGGCTGCTGTTTTCTTCGGCATTTTGCTCGCCGCCCCTTATAGATGGGCCACTGCGCCCGTGATCCGTCCGTGAAGGTCGTAGGTTGAAGCGCGCTCGATACGTGCGCGGACGATCTCGCCCGGCTCGGCTTCGCCGCTCAGCAGGACCATTCCGTCGATTTCGGGCGCCTGAGCCGAGGTCCGCGCGCGTAGCCGCGTCGCGCGCCCCGGCGCCGCCCCTTCGACCATGACCTCAATTTCGCGGCCTATGAAACCGCGATTCTTATCGAGAGAAATTTCCGCCGCTACCTCCATCAACTCGGCCCGCCGCCGCCGTTTGACCGCTTCCGGAACCTGATCCGCAAGGTCGTAGGCCGCGGTATTTTCCTCGCGCGAATAGGTGAAAACTCCGACCCGGTCGAATTGCTGCTCGCGCACGAAATCGACCAAGGTCGCGAACGCCGCATCGGTCTCGCCCGGAAATCCGACGATGAACGAAGTGCGAAGCGCGACTTCGGGAATCGCCGCACGGACCCGCTCCAGCAAACTCCGCAGCGCGTCGGCGGAGCGCTCGCGCTTCATCGCGCGCAGCATCGCGTCATCGGCGTGCTGCAGCGGCATGTCTATATACTTAACCACTTTATCGAGACTCGCGATGGCCGCGAGCAATTCGTCGGTCACAAAATTTGGGTAGCAATAAAGCAGCCGGATCCATTGGATGCCGTCGACGGGCGCGAGCCGATGCAGCAGCGCCGCCAGCGACGCGCGCGGCTTCAGGTCGCGGCCGTAAGCGGTAAGGTCCTGCGCGATCAGATTGATCTCGCGGACTCCGCTCGCCGCGAGACGGCGCGCCTCTTCCACCAGGTCATCGAGCGCACGGCTCTCGTGACGCCCGCGAATCTTCGGAATGATGCAGAAGGCGCATCGATGGTCGCAGCCCTCGGAAACTTTCAGGTACGCGCTGAACGGGTCGCCTGTCCTTATCCGCGGCGCTTCGGCCGAGGGCAGCAGATGGGCCGCGCCCGTGTAAGGAATCGGCCGCAGCTCGGGCCGCTCGCTGCGGCGCAGGAGTTCCGGCAGGTCGAGAAAGTTGCCGGTGCCGACGAAAATATCGACCTCGGGAAATTGCTCGCGGAGCTCGCTCCCGTAGCGCTGCGAAAGGCATCCCGCCACCACCAACCGCTTGCCGGCGCCGTTCTTTTTGACCTCGGCGGCGGCCAGAATGGCGTCGATCGATTCCTTTTTGGCCGGCTCGATGAACGCGCAGGTATTGACCAACAGCACCTGAGCCTGCTGCGGATCCATCGTGACTTCGAATCCCGCACGCACCAGTGCGCCCAGCATCAGCTCGCTATCGGCTGTGTTTTTGGGGCATCCCAGGCTGATCAGGTGTACGGCTTCCATAGCTTGGATAAAACAGGGCCTATATGCTTACTCTCCCGCGAGAGCGGGCGCAATCGGGGTCACCGCGGGATGACAGGATTCTAATTCTTTTGGGGACGAACGATATCCGCGCCCTCGGGCACGCTGAACGTAAACAATGTGTCATCAAGCGCTACGTTCGTCCGAATATCGCTGAACTTTAGCTCAGTGACGCCGCCGACCTGGTTGGTCAGCTTGAAATTAACAATGTCGTAACTCTTCGGGTCGAGCCCGAGTTCCATCGTATCGCCGCCGCCCTTGGGTGTCAGGATAACATGCGTCAGTCCGTCGCTTGACGAGGCCGGCGGCAATGACACCTTGAAATCGCGACGAATATTGCCCAGGCCGAGCAAAAAAGCCGTCGCGCTGCTCTTGAGCGCCTTGTTCACCGGCAATTCAACCACCTGGTTGAGGTCCTTCTCGTAATCATAGACGGTTTTGCCGTCGCTCACGACCGTGCCCTCCGACGGCGCGGCAAACTCCCATCGCATCCGCCCGACTTTTCTGAAATAGACGGTCCCCTTGCGAGTGCGCGTCATCCCGCCGGGACTGCTCAGCGTCTCATCGAAATTCGCCTGCATCGAGCGCGAACAATCGTAGCGTTGCTGCAGGCGGGTCAAGGTCGTATCGAGGTCCGCGGGGCTAAGCGAAGAGGCCTGCGCGCCGGCCTGGGCGGGTTTGCAGCGCGCCTCGGCCGTCGTTAAGGGAGCAAATGACATGACTATCGCCGTAGACACGGCCGCCGCCACCAGCATCATGCGTCGGAAAGCCCGGACTGGGCCGCGACGCGAGCACTCGGCTCTTTGCATCGGGGACATCAGACTACAAGTCTATAGGACGACGCGTGACCGGCGAAGTTTCGTTCGGCCAGAGGCGGATCTGAGGCTAGTTGGCGTTGCGCGCGCGGACCTCGCGCGGACGCATCCCGTCGCCCGGCGTCACCAACCCTTCGCGTTCCATCTGCTCGACCATCCGCGCCGCCCGATTGTAGCCGATCCTGAGGCGCCGCTGGATCATCGAGACCGACGCCTGATTGGTCTCGAGCACGATTCGCACCGCCTCGTCGTAGAGGTCGTCAGCTT
The DNA here is from genome assembly GCA_963815255.1 of uncultured delta proteobacterium. Taxonomy (GTDB): domain Bacteria; phylum Desulfobacterota; class Binatia; order Binatales; family Binataceae; genus JAKAVN01. The sequence goes on from CAWFGH010000005.1 coordinate 321,315, forward strand.
CGAAGCCGCCACCGTCGACGCCATCCTCTGACGGCACCTTGGTCTCCAGGATTTCCATCTGGTAGTCCGGAGCACCCTGCGCACGGAGAAAATCGACGACCCGGCGAATCTCGGTCTCGGAGACGAACGGGCCGTGTAGCCGGCGCAACTTCGCGCTGCCCGGCGGCATGAACAGCATGTCGCCCGCCCCGAGCAGCCGCTCAGCGCCGATCGAATCGAGGATGGTGCGCGAGTCGACGCGCGAGGTCACCTGCAGCGAGATGCGGGCGGGCAGATTGGCCTTGATTAGACCGGTCAGCACGTCGACCGACGGGCGCTGGGTGGCGAGGATCAGGTGGATACCGGAGGCGCGCGCCTTTTGCGCCAACCGCGTGATGTCGCGTTCGACGGTCTTGCCCTCGCTCAGCAGCAGGTCGGCCAGCTCGTCGATGATGATCACGATCTTGGGTAGCCTGCGATGCTTGATCGGCTCGCCGTCCTCCGCGCTGGCACGGCCGGCGCCTTCCTCGATTAGATTGATCGGCTTCAGCTCGACCACCTTGCCGGCGGCGCCGAGCGCGCGGTTGTAGCCGTCAATATTGCGCACGCCCATGTCGCGCATCATCCGATAGCGCGTCTCCATCTCCTGCGTCGCCCACAAAAGCGCCGCCGCCGCCTTTTCCGGATCGACCACCACCGGGACGAGCAGATGCGGGATATTTTCGTAGACCGACAATTCGAGCATCTTGGGATCGATCAGGATGAAGCGCACGTCGTCGGCGGTCGCGTTGAAGAGAATCGACGCGATCATCGTGTGGATCGACACCGACTTGCCGGTCCCGGTCGCGCCCGCGATTAGCAGATGCGGCATCATCGCGAGATCGGCCGCCATCGGACGTCCCGAAATATCCTTTCCGAGCGCGATCGTGAGCTGGCTGCGAGCGGCGGCGAACTCCTCGGCCTCCATGATCTCGCGCAGATAAACCTTCTCGCGCTTGCGATTGGGAACCTCGATTCCGACCACCGCCTCGCCCGGCACCGGGGCCTGGATTCGCACGGTGGCTGCGCGCAACGCCATCGAGAGATCGTCGGCCAGGTTCACGATCTGGCTGACCTTGATTCCCGAGCCGGGCTCGAACTTGTACATCGTGACCACCGGCCCCGGCTGGACCTCGACCACGCGCCCCTCGACACCGAAATCGGCGAGCTTCTGCTCCAGCACGCGCGCGCTGCGCTCGAGCGCGGCCTCGTCGACGTGCGCATGTTCGGCCGGCGGCATATCGAGCAGCGATAGCGGCGGCAGTTCATAGCCGCCCTTCGCCCGCCCGGCGCGCATCGATTTGTTGTCGCGCGCGCGAAGCTCGGCGGGTTCGAGACGGTGGACCTTGAGCGGACGGAGATCCGCGCCTTTCGCGGCCGGGGACCCAGCGGCTTTGGCGGGAACGTCCGCGTCGCCGGCCGACCAATCGCCGTCGTCGTCCATAGGAAGGTCGCGCGGCATGCCGCGTGAGGCGCGTCGGCGAACGCTGGAGGCCAGACCGGCCATCAGCTCGGTCGGCGCGCGCCGCAGCATCATCACGAGCGCCGCGATCACCGCGAGCATCACGCAAAGATAGCCGCCGCCCACGTTGAGGTAGCTGTCCAGCACGGACGCGAGCGCGGCGCCGAGCGTCCCGCCCGCGGTCGTCGCCGCCGATTGCGCACCGCCGGCGAAAAGCCCCGCGCCTACGCAAAGCGCAATCAGCAGGACCGCTCCGCCGAGGCACTCGCGCATCAGCGTGCGTCCCGGCGCACCGCTCCATACCCGCGTCGCGAGCACCAGCACCAGGAGCGCCAGTACATAAGCCTGAAATCCGAACAGGCCGCCCACGGTCGCGGCGGCCGCCTCGCCCAGGATGCCGCACAGGTTGGGATTCTGACCGGCCGCGGCGGAAACCAGGCTCAGCACGCCGAAGGCGGCAATCGCGACCAGCATGATCGCCGCCAGTTCGCGCGCGACACGGCTTTGCGCCGGGGCCGGCGGAAGTTCGACTGCCACCGCTGCCGCTTCGAGCTCGATTGGCGCTTTGGGCTGACGCGCGATGGCGCTCAGACCTCCATGATGTGCGGCACGATCAGCGGCCGTTTGCCGAGCGCGTGGCTGAAGTAGTTACGCAGCGTATGTATGATCTCCTCGCGCAGCATCGTGCCTTCGGCGCTGAAAGGTCCCTCGACACGGTTGAGCCGCTCCGCCAGTTGCGCGCGCGCGCGCCGGATATGGGCCGAAGTGCCGTCGCCAATCACGAGCCCGCGCGAGACCAACTCCGGGCCGGCGATGATCGCGCCGGTCTTCGACGACACCGCGATCACCGCGAACACGGTGCCGTCGCGCCCCAGCGTGCGCCGCTCGCTCAGCAGCCCAGGGTCGCCGAATTCGCCGTCTTCGATCAGGATGCGTCCGGCTGCGACCGCGCGCGCGCGATGGGCCGTCGGGCCTGCGCTCAAGGTCAGCGGCTCGCCGTCTTCGAGCAGGAAGCAATTGCCCTCGGCCATTCCGGACGCGGCGGCGAGCGCGACGTGGCGGCGCAGATGGCGATACTCGCCATGGATCGGCACGAAATATTTCGGCTTGACCAGCGCGATCAGTTCGGCCAGTTCGTCCTGGTTGGCGTGGCCGGAGACATGCACCGGCGCGACCGATTCGTAGAAAACCTCGGCACCGCGCTTGTAGAGCTGATTGACCAGCGTATTGATCGTGCGTTCGTTGCCAGGAATGAAACGCGAGGAGAGCACCACCGTGTCGCCCGGCTCCACGCGCGCGCGGGGATGAGCGTCGGCAGCGATTCGCACCAGCGCCGAGAGCGGTTCGCCCTGGCTCCCGCTGGCGAGGAAGGTCAGCTTGCGCGACTCCAGGAACTCGGCCTCCGCCGGATCGATAAAAGTGCCGGGCGCGAACGGGAGCTGCCCGAGCTCCAATCCCAGGCGCACGCTCTCGGCCATCCGGCGCCCCAGCGGCACGACTCGCCGCCCCATCTCGCGCGACACTTCGGTCAACTGGCGGATGCGATGCAGATGGGAGGAAAAGACCGACAGAAAAAACTTGCCGCGGCTCCGCGAGACGATCTCGCGCAGCACGGGCTTGATCGAGCTCTCGGCGCCCGAGCGTCCGGGACGCTCGACGTTGGTCGAATCCGACATGAGGATCGCCACGCCCTCGGCGCCCAACTCGGCGAAGCGCTCGCGGTCGAAGAGTTCGCCGTCGATCGGCGTCGGGTCGATCTTGAAGTCGCCACTGTGCACGATTAGCCCGGCTGGAGTCGAAATCGCGAGCGCGACCGAGTCGGGCGTCGAATGGGTCACGCGGATCGGCTCGACGCCGAACGGGCCTAGCTCGAAACGGCGGCGCGGCTCGATCGTGTTCATGCGAGCGCCGATTAGGCCGTCCTGATCGAGGCGGCGGCGCGCGAAGGCCAGCGTCACCGCGGTCCCGTAAACCGGCACATTAAAACGGCGCAGCAGATGCGGCAGCGCGCCGACGTGGTCCTCGTGAGCGTGGGTCAGAACGACGCCGAGAATTTCGAGATGGCTTTGCTCGAGATAGGCGAGATCAGGCGCCAGCACGCCGAGTCCGAGCGTGCGCTCTTCGGGGAACATCACCCCGGCATCAATCAAGATCGCGCGCCCGGCACATTCGATCACCGTCAAGTTGAGCCCGATTTCTCCGAGCCCACCTAAAGGCACGATCCTGACCGACGAAGATGTCAATCCGTGGGATGCCATCACCGTGAACCCCACCTCATCCGGCCACCGCAAAGCGATTATATAAAGCCCCCGGTAACGGCGAAAGCGGCGTTGGGAGCGGCCAGGGCGTCAATCGAGGCTTCCAGAGCGAACGCCCCCTCATCCTGACCCTCTCACCCTGAAGGGGGCGAACGCATTGAAGGAGCCGGGGTGTGTCGCTTTCACTGTATCAACAGGCGGTGGATTCACCTCGGTGAGAGCGGTTGCGCCGGGTGCGCGCCGGCGTTACGTTTCAAGGAAGTCGAATTCCGCCAGCGGCACGCGTCGTCCAAGCAGCCTGTCGCCCGGGAGCTTCAATCAGACCACGATGTCAGTAAACAAAGTCATTCTGCTCGGTAACCTCGGACGCGATCCCGAAGTGCGCTACCTGCCCTCGGGGCAGCCGGTCGCCAATTTTTCGGTGGCGACCAGCGAACGCTTCAAGGGACGCGACGGCACCAACAAGGAATCGACCGAGTGGCATAACATCGTCGTCTACGGCAAGCAGGCCGAGCTGTGCAGCCAGTATCTGAAGAAAGGGCGGCAGGTCTATATCGAAGGGCGGTTGACGACGCGCCAGTGGGAAGCCAAGGACGGCAGCGGCAAGCGCAATCGCACCGAGGTCGTGGCGCAGCGCGTGCAATTCCTGGGCGGCCGCGGCGACGGGATGGGCGCGGGCGGCGCAGGAGCGCGCGGCGGCGGCGGGATGGATGAGCCGGAGGATTTCAGCACCGACATGCCGCCCGCCGGCCCCGACGACGACGACATCCCGTTTTAGACGGCGCGAATTTCAGCGACGCAGAATCGTCGGCAGCGGCGCTGAGCCGCCTTCGTTTGCCGCGTTGATGAATGCATCAACCGCGGCGCGCAACTCAGCCAGCGCGATTCCCATGTGCTCGGCCGGCAACGGCTCCAGCTTCGTGCGCGCCTTGTCCCAGGTCGATCGCGCGCCGCGCGGATTACCGCGCTGGGCGTGCAGGATCGCCACCGCAGCTTGGATCATTCCCTGGTAAAAGAGCTTCTCCGCACCGCTCGAGCGCTTCCAGACTTCCTCCCACACCTCGTGGCAATCGAAAAACCGGCCGGCGTTGAAAAGCTCGATCCCTTCAGCCCACGAGTCGTGTGCTTCGTGACCTCGCATCGCCAGATGATAGCGTGAACCGCACGCCTGAAGCGCGCGGAACGACTTCAAGTATCACTTGAAGTCGTTCCGCGACATGCGCAAACAGCCGCGGCCGTGCGGGCGCACCGCGCCCGGCACGGTCGTGACCGACGTCCCAAACAGCAACGGCCGCCGGCGCGATACGCGCCGGCGGCCGTTGCCCGTTGTTCAGATTTCCGTTGACGCGCTGCTACGTCTATGCGGCCGTGCCGTGACGCAGCAACTTGCCCGGCGTAGCTCCCGTGCAATCGCCTTCGGTGAACGTCACTGCGCCGTTGACCAGGATATGGCGATAGCCTTCGGCGCGCTGCACGCGACGCCATTCATTGCCCGGCAGATCGTGCACGATCTCGACCGGCCCGACGCCGAGCTTTTCGTAGTCGTAGATCACGATATCGGCCGGCGCGCCCTCGCGCAGGAAGCCACGGTCCTTGAAACCGGCGCAGAACGCGGGCAGCGCGCTCAGCCGCCAGTGGATCTCTTCCAGCGTCAGCCATCCGCGCTCGCGCACGAAGGTTGCGATACCCTCGGTCGGGTAGCGGCCGGCGGTGAGGAACTTGGTATGCGCGCCGCCGTCGGAGACTCCGAAGGTGATGTATGGGTAGTCGATGATCTCCTTCATCAGCGCGGGATCGCGATTGATCGCCGGGGCGAAGAACTCGGTCTTGAGATTGTCGGCCACGGCCAGGTCGCACATCACGTCGACCGGGTCCTTGCCGTCGCGCTCGCCCGCCTTGCGCAGCGTCATCCCTTCGAGATGGCGCAGCTTGTCGTCGATGACCTGCGTGATGACGATCTGATCGAAGAAGCTCGTGATGAGTCCTTCGCGCGGCAAGTTGGTCTTGAGGCCGTGACGGCGCGAGGGATCGGCAAGCTTGGCCTTGCGCTCCTCGATCGTACCGGTCGTGACCTCGCGCCACGAATCCGAATCGTCGAACAGGTTCCAATCCTCGAAAGTGAAAGTCAGCCCGGCCTCAGTGGTGATGCCCTGTCCGTAAACCGGGATGCCGTTGATGCGGCACCGATCGAGCCATCGAATCATGTTGCGATGGCGATGCGGGAAACGGTCCTGCGACTGCACCGCCTCGAACATGATCGGACGGCCGCTGATTTTCGCCAGCTCCTCGTAGTGACGCGCGTCTTCCTTCGGATTCCAGCTCGCGAGCGTCAGTTCCTGGAAGCCCTCGCCACGCTCGCCGAGCACTTTCGCGAAGAGCTTGCAGGTCTCGTCGTGCATGACGTCGGTGTTCATCGGCGAGCCGTCCCAGTCGCGCTGCACGGCTGACGGCCCGTCAGGCTTCAGGCGCTGCGCGGACCATCCGTAGGCGCCGGCGTCCATCGCTTCATTGAGCAGATGGGCCATCATGCGATGCTCGTCGTCGGTCGGCATGCGTCCGGTCTTGGACTGCTCGATCCCCATCACGTAGCCCATCAGCGGATTGACCGGTACATAGGGCAGCACGTTGACGCCCTTGGGCAGCCGCTCGATACGGTCGAGGAACTCGGGGTAGGTATGCCAGTCCCACGGCATCGCGGCCTTCATCGCGGCCAGCGGAATCGCCTCGGTGCGCGTCATCGTCAGCATCGCGCGCTCTTCGTCGCCCGGCTTGACGGGAGCGAAGCCGAAGCCGCAATTGCCGATGACCACCGAGGTCACGCCGTGCCATCCGGAGATGGTGAGCCACGGATCCCAGAACAGTTGCGCGTCGTAGTGAGTGTGGAGGTCGATGAAGCCCGGGGCCACGATAAGGCCGCGCGCGTCGATCACCTCTGTGGCGTCGCTGGCCGGGATACGCCCGATCCTGGCGATGCGCCCGTTTTTGATCCCGATGTCGCCGCGGATGCGCGGGGCGCGGGTCCCATCGATGATCATTCCGTCTTTAATGACAATGTCGAATTCTGGCATCAGCTAGATCTCCGCATTGGATAGAGTTGCGTACCTCCCATGCATCGCATTAATCCGAGCGCGACGCAAGAAAAGCGGGCCTTATCAAGCAAGCGTTTGGCGGATCGGGGTGACGCTCGTTCGCGAACGGCGTTTGAACGAGGCGAGAGGAATCAATTCTTGCGTACGCCGGGCTCGAGTTCGACGCCGATCGGCACGATAATCCGCACCACCGCATTGTAGAACGCGACATTCATCGCGAGTTCCATGATGCGACGATGGTCGAGAAACTCGCGCAGCGCGTCGAAAGTCTTATCGCTCACTTTGATGTTGGCGGTGGCCTCGGCCGCGTAGCGCATCACGGCGCGCTCGTGTTCGTTGAAGACGGACGAGCGCTCGAAGTCTGCGAGCTGCTCGAGCTGCTCGCGGCGCACGCCCAGGTTAAGCGCGATATTCCAGTGATGGACGAATTCGTACTCGGCGCCGGCGATACGCCCGACCGTCATCAGCGCAAGTTCGCGCAGCCGGGGATCGAGATCGGTGTGATTGCGCAGCTCCATCGCCATCGCCGAAAAGCGCCGCAGCAGATTGGGCGCGTTGGCGATCGCGCGATGGATGTGTCCCGGCGCAGTGCCGCGCTCGCGCTCGAACTCGTCGAAAACTTCGCGTTCCTCAGCGGTCAGATCTTCGCGGCTGACGTACGGCAATCGCGCCATCGGTGAGCTTCCTTCTTGCGGCGATGAGTTGAACGCTTAGGCGAACAGCATCTCCGACATCGCGCCGCCCGGCGGAATCATCGGCATCACCGCCTCTTCCTTCGGGATCACGACGTCGATCAGCACCGGCCCCGGCGTGGCGAAGGCCTCCTTCATCGTGCGCGCGAGCTCGCTCTGCTTCTCGATCCTAAAGCCGCGCGCGCCGTACGCCTCGGCCAGCATGACGAAGTTCGGCACCGACATCGCCGAATACGAGTAGCGCTCCTGGTAGAACTTCTCCTGCCACTGCCGCACCATCCCGAGAAAGTAGTTGTTCAGGATGATGACCTTGACGTCGACTTTGTACTGAACGGCCGTGCCGAGTTCCTGGATGTTCATCTGGATCGAGCCGTCGCCCGAGACCACCACGACCTTGCGGTCGGGCGCTGCGAACTTGGCGCCGATTCCGGCGGGCAAGCCGTAGCCCATCGTGCCGAGACCGCCCGAGGTCAGGAACGAGCGCGGCTTCTCGAACGGGAAAAGCTGCGCGACCCACATCTGATGCTGGCCGACGTCGGTGGCGACGATGCAATCGCCCTTGGTCAGCCTGTGCATCTCCTCGAGCACCTGGATGGGCGAGACCGCGTCGCCCGCGCGCTTCCCGTTGCCGTTCTCGTACAGCGGCTTCTCGCGCTTCCACTGGAGAATCTGCTGATGCCACTTCGTCCACGCCGCGCGGCGCTTGGCGATGGACTCGCGCCCCTTGACCACTGTCAGCATGTCGGCGAGCACCGACTTGATGTCGCCGACGATCGGGATGTCCACCTTGACGTTTTTGGAAATCGACGATGGGTCGATATCGATATGGATGATGGTCTTGGCGTTGGGCGCGAAGTCGGCGATGCGTCCCGTCACGCGGTCGTCGAAGCGCGCGCCGATCGCCACCAGGCAATCGGTATTACACACCGCCGTATTGGTGCCGTACGAGCCGTGCATCCCGAGCATCCCCAGGCACAACGCGTCGGAGGCGGGCACCGAGCCCAGGCCCATCAGGGTCTCGGTCACCGGGATGCCCATGCCGCGCGCAAGCTGGGTAAGTTCGGGCGCCGCGCCCGACCATTGCACGCCGCCGCCGACATAGAACAGCGGCTTGTCGCTCTTTTCGATCGCCTCGATCGCGCGTTCGATCTGGCGCGGATTGCCCTTCAGCGTCGGCTTGTAGCCGCGCAGTTCGACTCGCTCGGGATATTTGAAAACGTGCTCGGCCTGCTGCACGTCCTTGGGCACGTCAATCACCACCGGGCCCGGGCGGCCGGTGCTCGAGATGTAGAAGGCTTCCTTGATGATGCGGGCGACGTCGCGCACGTCCTTGATCAGGTAGTTGTGCTTGGTGCACGGACGCGTGATGCCGACGAAATCGGCCTCCTGGAACGCGTCGTTGCCGATCATCGTGGTCGGCACCTGGCCGGAGATGACGACCATCGGGGTCGAATCCATGTTGGCGTCGGCGATGCCGGTGACCGTGTTGGTCGCGCCGGGACCCGAGGTGACCATCACTACGCCAGGCCGTCCGCTGACGCGCGCGTAACCCTCGGCCATGTGCGTGGCGCCCTGCTCGTGGCGGACCAGGACGTGTTTAATCTTGGAATCGAGCAGAGCGTCGTAGGTGGGCAGAATCGCGCCGCCCGGATAACCGAAAATTACGTCGACGCCTTCGGCGATCAGGCTTTCGATGATGATTTGCGCTCCGCTAAGTTTCTTCATCGGCGACACTGCTGCACGGAACAGACCTCCTGTGGGTTAAGCAGCAAAGTTACACCAAACGCAGGGAAAGGCTCAACGCAGATGCAGCCGATACGGAGCCGCCGCCGCCGCGAATCAGTGATTAGTCAGAAGAAGGGCCTTCAGGCCGCCTTGAGCCGCTTCACTTTGCTTACCGATACGGTTCGCCGTGCCTGCCACAGATCATATTGCTGCTGAAGGTTGAGCCAGCTCTCCGCGGTCGTGTCAAAAGCCTTGGCCAGCCTGAGCGCCATCGCGGGGCTTACGCCTGAGCGTCCGTTGAGAAGCTCCGACAGCGCCTTTCGCGTCACGCCCAGCGCCCGCGCAGCAGCCGTGACAGAGATCTCGAGGGGTTCAAGGCACAGTTCGCGTATCACCTCGCCGGGATGCGGCGAATTATGTATTTCCATAGCCAACACTCGCCACTCAGTAGCGCAGCACGAAACGCACGTCGCCGAAGCGCACCTGGTTGCCGCTGCCGACACGCACCGAACCCTGCACCGGCTGCTCGTTGACGTAACTGCCGTTGGTCGAGTTGAGGTCGGTCAGCTCGAAGACTCCGTTGCGGCGCATCAGGCGGGCGTGCGCGCGCGAGACGCTCGCGTGCGGTATCACCACGTCGTTGTCCTCGCCGCGCCCGAGCGAGACCTCGTCCTTGAAGAGGCTGTACTCCGCAGGCACCGGGTCGATCGCTTCGAGCAGGCTGAGCCGCGCCTCATGCGCCGACATCGGGGACGACGGCGGCGGCGGCCCGGCCGACACGGTACGCGCCTGCGGGGCGGGCCGCGCGGTCACCGGCGCGCGCGCGGCGGCACGCGGCGGCGGTGGCGGCGCGGGTTGGTTCTGCGCCTCGACGATCGCCTTAAGCTCCTCGGGCGAGAGCCCGAAGCGCATCCGCGAGAGCCCAAACAGCCCCATGATCGCGATCAGCGGCACCGCCAGGTTCCACCAGTTGAAGGACAACTGTCGAAGTCCCGTGCCGCCCAAGTTGGCGCCCGCTTCGGCGCCTTCGTCGGGTACGTTGATGGTCGCGCCGCCAACGCCGTGGACCTGGTAAGAAGTGGCGGCCGCGCCGGTCTGGCCCTCGTAGCTTATCTTGAGGTCGACCCGGCGGTCGGTGCCGTCTTCGATCGGGCGCGGCGTGCGATAGGTGAGCGAGTACTCGGTCGCAATCGAATGTCCAATCTCGCGCACCAGCGAAGCGAAGCGGCCTTCCTCGGTCACGATGTTGTAGGAGCGGCCGTGCGTCGCCTCGACAACCTCGGCGTACTCGGGCGCGATGAACGGCGGCGGCACCACCGCGTACAGCGTCAGCCCGTTGCGCTTCATCATCGCGGCGACGTCGGTGCCGGTGAGATCGGTCACGTCCTGGCCCTTCTGATGGTGATCCCAGAAGGCCTGGTCGTGCTGCGTGTTGGCCGAGCCGTCGCCCTTATGATGCGGCGGGGCGTCGGTAATGATGATGATGATGCCCTGGGCCTGCGGACGGAACGGGAAGCTCGACGCGTAGGCGAGCGCGTCGAGCTGATCCTCGGGAATATCGCCGCCACCCGAGGCGTGCAGCGTGCCGACCCAGTCGATGAACTTGTTCACGTCCGAGGTCATGGTCTTCTGATACGGGCAGTTGCAGTCCGGGTATTTCGAGACCACGTAATCCTCGAACGTCACCAGGCCGAGGCGGTAGTCGCGATTGTTGGACGCGAGGTCGTGGGCGAAATTCACCATGTTCTGCTTGATCGCGTCGATATACGGCTGCATCGACTCGGTCACGTCCATCACGAACACGATATCGACCGGGCGGCCCTGACCTACGCCGCGGAAATCGAGAATCTTGGCCAGCTTGCCATCCTCGAAGACCTGCAAATTATCGGGGCGCAGATTGCCCACCGGCTGGCCGTTCTGATCGGTCAATCCGAAGTCGAGTTCGACGCCGCCGTCCGAGTCGAAGTGCTGCAGGCCGGGATTGCCGACCACGACCTGCATCGCGGCACGCGCGGCAGAGGCCGCGCACAATTGAAAAACGAACAGCGCGGCCAGGGCCAGTGCGGTGCCGGTCGCGATTGATGAGATGCGCTTCATGTCAACCAAGATGCTCCGAGATTCTTCCGCAAGATGCTCCGGGATTCTCCCGACATTCTCCCAAAATTTTCCGAGTCTGCGAACCATCCATCAAGTCCCGTGTGTCCAATTACGCCGCGCGATGAACATGGTTGCTTGCCTTCGCTCCAACGTTAGGTTATCCCAAGCGGGAACCAAAATCTTATTTGTAGGCTTCGCGAGTGAAACAGTTATCGTTCTGGCGGGCAGCGATCGCCCTGCTCGTATCCGTGTCAGTGATTTTTGCGACGCTGTTGGTGCCGATCGGAACCGGCCACAGCCAAGTCCCGCCCAACAGCGACCAGGGCACCCTCGTGATCGCGTTGACCGGCGCTTCGCCCTCGAACCTGGAGTTCACCCCCGGGTTCTCGAGCCTTTCATTCAATGTCCTGGCGGTGGAGCTCAACCCGAGCACCGATCCCAACATTTTCCAGAACCAGGCCGACCCCAACTGGACCACGATTCCCGTGGCTCAAGGCGTCGGCCTGAATAACGTCGGCACGGTGGATGTATTCACCCAGCTCGCCACGTTATTCAATCTTAACACCGTCGGCCCCAACCCGGGGGCCGCGGGCACCGGTCCGAGCGAACTGCAGGTCGACATCAATCAGATTCAAACGGTGCCGCAGCTGTTCAACGCCGCCCTGGTGCCGGCCAACACATACCATGCGATCGAGCTGGTGCTCGACGGGAGCAACGCCGGCACCGCCGTTCCGACCTGCCTGGAAACGCCGTCGAGCCTGCTCGAGGGTTGCATCGCCTCGCAAATATCGCTGGTCAATCCCCAACAATTCCTGACGTTCGTGAGCCTTGCGGGCGTGAGCGTGCCACTCAACGGACTCGCCACCTTGGTCATCAACATCACGCCGGTAACCTCGGGAGTGCAGGGGTTTCCCGCAAGGCCGAGCTTCAGCGGCGGCTTGTACCAATTTTCGCCCAGCATCTCTTTGCCGCAATCGACCCCCACGCCGGCATCGAACGCCACGCCAGCGCCCCCCACCCTCAATACACTCGGGGAGATCACCGGCGCTGCGTTCGGGGCCAGCAAAGTCGCGGCGGAACTGGCCGACACTGGCCAGGTCGTCGAAACGACGACCATCGGCGGCGGGCAATACCAGTTGCCCTTACCTGCCAGCGTCAACGGGACCTTGTACGACCTGGTGGCGTCGGGCCCGGGTTTCGCTTACGCGTTTGCGCATAACGTGCTGGTCCAGCAGAACCAGCTGCAGTCGGTGCAGCTCGACGCGGCGCCGGCCGGCCAGATCGCGCTCACCGGCAAGGTGACCGACGCCTGCTCGGGAGCGGCGCTGCCGGGCGCCACGCTCGAAATTGTGGCGCCTGCGCCGAATAGCGGCGTCAATTGCACCCAGCTTCCATTGCCAACCGCCTGCGTCGTTCTGGCCAGCGCCAATACCGACGACACCGGGACGTACCCGATGCCGGCCAGCAACTTCGTCGTGCAGAGTTTCAACAGTGTCCCCAACGGCAGCTACACGATGATCGTCAGCGATGCGGGTTACGACACGGTGGCCTCGAGCCTGTCGGTTAGCGGCGGCGCCGCATGTTCGGCAGGCACGGGCGGCCTGTGCAATTTCGCCCTCGGGCGATCGCAAATCCAGGGCCTGGTGACGATCAGCCCGCCGGTCCCCAGTCCGCGAGCACTCAATGTTCTGGTGACGGCTGAGGACCACGGCACGCATCATATCGAGAACGTCGCGCTGACCACGGTGCCGGTCGGATCCACCACGGCGCCGTTCACGATGTCTGTGCCGGACAATAGCAGCGTCGCTTCGCTGGACCTGTACGCGACGGTCAGCGACTACTTCAACGGATTGCCGGAAAAAGCGAGCGGCCACACGATTGCCGTGCTCAGCGGGCTGGCTCCGGCCTCGCGTTGCGGAACCGCCGCGACCAATCCGATCCTCTCGATGCAATGCGCAGGGCACGGATCGATCATGGGCTCGACCGCGACCTTCGATGACGGCACCTCGATCGTGCTGTCCAAGAATGGAGTGCAATTGATGTCGACAGGGGTCGGCCCGAGGAAAGGCACCGTACCGGGGCAGTTCTCGCTCTGCGCGCCGGCCGATCCCGCAGCGTACGAGCTGCAACGCTTCGAGGCGATCCCGCCGGCGGCGCAACCGTCACCCGTGGGGACGCCGGTTCCACAACTCATGACGCCGCCACTGCAGGTCGCCCAGCCGTGTAACAGTATCTGCAACACGGGCAGCGGGCAGTGCCTGGTATGCGTCAACAATGGCGGAGTGACGGTTCCATGAGCCCAGGCAGCCCCAGGCCGAGGTTATCGGCGGCCGTCCAGCGCGGCGCGCTCGCGATCCTGGCGTTTGCTTGTGCGGCTTGCGGGGGCGCCTTCGGCACGGCGAATCCTACCGCGCCAGGCAATACCTCCAAGGCCCCGGCGGAGCAAGCACTGTGGGTGCTAGGCACGCCGGGTACGCCCTTCCAGGCGCTGGTTACCGACAGCTCGCAGTCGTGGACGTTTCGTGGCGTGGTGCCCGAAATGGTTGTGATCGTCAACGCTTCTCCGGGCGAGCAGATGACGGTGACCAAGCTCAGCAACAATGCCGCCCTGATGACCACCGAGCTGATTAACGGCAACACCCTGGTGGCCGAGGCGTCAACTAATGATCCGTTCGGCACCACCGTGGTGCAGACCTTCGGAGGGCTGGCCGGAAACGCGCCGCGCGCCGACCCGGACGTCCGGATTTTCATGAAAGGACCATCGGGCGGGCTGCTCAACGGGCTGGTCGAGGATTTGAGCTTGAGCTTCGTATTCGAGGCGCGCGCGCCGGCCCTGTTTCTGTTCGAGCATTCCAACGGGCGGGTGGACGCGGTGATCAATTCGGTCGACGAAGCGGGGGTGATCTTCGCGGACGCCCTCAACAACGGCCTTCCGGTGGTGGAGGAGACCGGCGGCCCTCGCCTGCTAATCAAATTCCCCTAGCATACGGCTTGACGGCGGGAGTGGTGCCGCCGCGCATAGTGGACGGCGCGGGGCGGACAGGCTAAATTTGCCCCGAGCCGCCTTTTTTCGTGTGATCTGTTGGTTAATTATGAGCGTTGGACTCGCGACCGCGTGGACCGGACTCGTTAGCTCAGACGACGACTCGAGACGAGCCGCGACGGCAAAATGAAATCAATCTGGTTTCGACGGATTCTGCTGGTGGCGTTGGTAGTGCTGCTGCTGGCGTCCATTTTCCCGGCTATCAGGTACTACCGCTATTTCAGCTCTCACGTCTCCACCGACGACGCCTACGTCGACGGTTCCGTGGGGCTGATCTCCTCGCGCATCACCGGCACCGTGGTCAAGGTCTTCGTCGAGGACAACTGGCGGGTCAGGGCCGGCGACACGCTGCTCGAGCTCGACCCGAGCGACTACCAGGTGCAAGTCAACGCGGCCGAGGCCCAGCTCGAGCGCGCGCGCCAGACCGTCGACCAGCTTTATGCGCAAGTTGAGGCCGCACGCTCGGGCCTCAGGCTCGCCGAATCGCAGCTTAGCCAGGCCCGTATCGACTACAACCGCGCGCAGCAACTCAAGGCGCAAGGCGTGGTGTCCAGTGAATACTACGACCAGGCGACCACCGCTCTGCGCGTCGCGCTCGCGACCGAGGGGTTGGCGAGTCACCAATTGCTGCAGGCCGAGGCCGCCCTAGGCATCAACGGCGAGGACCATTCGCGTTACGATCGGCCGGTGGTCGAGCAGGCCGAGGCCGCGCTGGAAGCCGCCAAACTCTATCTGAGCTACACGGTCGTCAAAGCCCCCTTCGAAGGAATCGTGACCCGCAAAAACGTCCACGTCGGCCATCGGGTCGAGGCCGGGCAACCCTTGATGGCGCTGGTTCCGATTCGTGGGCTCTACATCACCGCCAACTACAAGGAGACCCAGCTAACGAATGTGCGCGTCGGCCAGCCGGCCGAGATCGAAGCCGACATCTACCCCGGCTACATCTACCGGGCCCACGTTGATTCAATCAGCATCGGCACCGGCTCGGCCTTCGCCTTGCTGCCGCCGGAAAACGCGACCGGCAACTGGGTCAAGGTCGTGCAGCGCATACCGGTAAAGATCGTGCTCGACCAGCCCGAGCCGCCCGATAAGCCATTGCGGATGGGCCTTTCGGTCGAGGTCACTATCGACATTTCCGACACGCGCGGGCCGCTGCTCACTTCCACGCTGCAGCACGATCTCGGGCAGCACGGGACGATCCCGGAGACGCTGCGACGGGGGCCGTTGGAAAATGGCCCGCAGAAGTATCATGTATTTCCGCCCTCGGAGCAGGCGCCCGGTACCTCGCAGCCGAATTCCGCGCAACCGGACCCCGTGCATCCGAATCTCACCGAGCCGAGTCCGCCGCCAGCCGGCGCGTCGTCGCAGTAGCTAATCGCAATAGCTAATCAGCCGGCCGTAGCTAATCACGACTGCGGCCGTCAACAACCCGGGTCCGACGGTTGCGGCGCTGGGGCCACGCTCGGCGGGACATTGGCGTTCATCGACGGCGCATTGGTGAAATCGAATAGATCCTCGAGATCATTCGCGTTGGCATCGCGCGCGGTTAGATGCGCATTCGCCGTAAACCGTTTCTCGATAAGCGCGAGAATCGAGGTGTGGTCGCCAACCGTATGAGAGACGTAAGACGGTCTCGAGAATGGCGAGATAACCACAAAGGGTACGCGGATGCCATATTGATCGAAGCTGTTGATGCAGGTTTCTCCGGACAAAACCTCCGCGCAGAGCATCTGCTCCTCCTGCGCGCTGTCGGAGCATTGCGCACCGTTTCCGGGGGTCTCAGAAGTGGGCGGGTTGGACCGGTCCGCGCATTTTCCCGGTGGAATGCCGTCTGGTGAGATCGCGGAGGGCGGGGTGACGTGGTCGTAGTAGCCACCATGCTCGTCGTACGTCCAAATTACTATCGAGTCCTTCCAGTTCGGTCCGCTGCGAACCGCGTTGATTACGCTCGCCACCAACGCCTCTCCGGCCCTGATGTCGAACGGGGGATGTTCACTATCTTGCAGGCTGAAGTCCACGAACGCCACCGACGGCAAGTTGCCCGAGGCTGCCTGCGACATGAAGTCATCGAGAGTTTGAAAATGAGGCGGGACCGGATTGTGCACCAGGCCTCCATAGGGAATGCCTAGTTCAGTTACTCCGCTGACGTCCACATACTCGCCCCAGGTTACGTTGTTTTTATCCAGGAGATCGAAAATTGTTCCATTGATCGGTTGGAAACCGCCGCTGGGCGGAAGCGGTATCTCATTGATGCTGGTGACCAGATGGCCGAAGGAAGTAGCTGCGAACTCATATAGCCGGTTCGGCACGGTCTGAGCCGGCACGGATGAGTAGTAACTGTCGTCAACTGCGAAGGTCGTAGCCAGACCGTAGTAATACGGCAGGTCGGCCTGAGTATAAAAGCCCATCGTGTCGTCGTCGGTAGATGATTCGCCGCTGTCGATTTGTTCGGTCAAGTCATTTTGACGAACGAAGCCATCGTTGGTTCCGTTAAGGCTGTTGTTGGGGTCGCCAAAGTTAATCTCGTTATGAATTCCAACCCAGCTATGGTCGAGATCGGGCTTGACACAGAAACGGGGATCGTGAAACGCCACTACCGGCGGAGCGCCGTCGTTCTCGGGGTTTGAGTTGGTACAGTTAAGCGTTCCCGGAGCGCCTGCGGTGCAGCTCAAACCGTTGACGCAGGCGTGATCGCCGGATGAACAGGGACCCGGATGGTACGGCGACCCCGGCGCATATGGCAGGGCCCCCAGATAGTTATCGAAAGAATGATTTTCCTGCATCATCACGACGATGTGGTTGACGCGCGCCAGTCCGGTAGCAGCGGGGCTTGGTGTCGGTGTCGGCGTTCCCGAGCCACCTCCACCTCCGCCACCACAGCCGGCCAGTAAGAGCATGCCCAGCAAAAGGATGCGCGCCGAACGCTTCGCGGACCGGCCTTTGACGATGAGTTTGGAAAAATTCACAAAAGAAACCCTGCGAGCAAAGGATGTGCCCCCCTATGATAGGGACTTCCAGCTCGATCGGAACCTCCATTTTTGAGTCTTTTTTCAAGACTGCCGGTTAGATTTCACGGCCTCCGCACTTTGTTACTGAAATAATTTCCCGATCGCCGACGCGCTCATGCGCCAATTGCGCCGCGGGCGACGCGCATACTACGCTCGCTTCGCCGTGCCGGACACCTCATCTCAACTCCCCGCCGAGCCCCAACCGCTGGCCGCCGCGCTTTCCCTCTACCTCGGCGCCGGCGTCGAAAATCTGCGCGCCCTGGCGAGCGGATGGGAAACCACGCTCTACGAGTTCGAGCTGAGCGGCCAGAGCGCGATGCTGCCGGGAGTCCAGGCGGGCGTGCCGCTGGTGCTGCGCTTCTATCCAAGCGTCGAGGCCGCCGACAAGGGCGCGTTGGAGTATCGCACAATCAGCCACCTGGCGAACGCTGGCTATCCGGTGCCGCGGCCCTACTTGTTCGAGCCGGGCGGCGCGGCGATCGGTGCGCCCTTTCTGGTGATGGAGCGGCTTGGCGGCGGACCGTTATTTGCGATTCGCTCTTTTCCGCAGGCCTTCAAGACCTTCTCGATGGGCTTTGTGGGATTCGTACGCGCGCAAGCCAGGCTGCATCGGATGACGCTCGCGCCATCCGCACACGAACTGCTCGGAAGCCCGGCCGCCGCGAATCATCCGGGACTCGCCAATACGCGCGCCAATACGCGGGCCAATACGAATGATGGGTTGCAGAATGGTTCGCAAGATCCTTCACAAACTCTTGCACAAAATCTTGCGGAAGATGACGTGAAGGACGGGGCGGCTGCGCGCCTGCTCGAACGCACTCTCCAAACCGTCGCGGCGCGCGTCGAGCAGGGCCCCCTGCCAGGACTGGCAGCGGCGCTCGAGCGTTTGCGCGCTCGCGCGGCGGAATTCCGGAACGCCCCACCCTCGTTTCTCCACCTCGACTACCATCCGCAAAACGTCCTGGTTAAGGGGCTTCGCGTCACGGGGGTTATCGATTGGGCCAACGCGGCGATCGGCGACCGCCATTTCGACGCCGCCACCACGGGGGTGATCATGTCGACCAGCGCGATGGAGCATCCGCGCTGGATGCGCGACAACGTGGCCGGCAAAAACCTGCGCCGGACTTTCAACGCTCTCTACCTCGGGCTCTACCATGCGATAGCCCCGATGGAGCTGCGGCGCTTGCGCTATTACCAAGGTCTTGCGGGGGCGCTTCGGCTCTCGATGCTCGGGATGATGCGAGTGCGCGGGCCCCAGAGCGTCGGCTTTCGTCCGGGCGCGATAAGCGAGGTCACGCCGTCGGTGATACGCCTGCTAAGCGGCTACGTCGCGCGCAAGACCGGCGCCCCGGTTACGATCCCGTAGGCGCACGCGATATCGCCCTGGGAAAAATGTCGCGTGATTGCACGAATCTCCATATATGGAGTAGGTTATCCATAAGGAGAGATAGCGATGGCGCTGCACAAGACACTCGACCGCCGTCTGGATGACTCTGCCGTCGAACGCCATGACCCCGAGGTGCGGAGGCGGCTCTCCGCGCCCGCGATGCGCACCTTCCTGAACGTCTGCGCGGCCTGGAATCTCAGCGTCAACCAGCAGCGCGGACTGCTTGGATGGCCTGCCCCCTCCACCTACCACAAGTACAAGGCCGGACGGACCGGCACACTTTCCTTCGACATGCTGAGCAGGATTTCGCTGGTCCTCGGAATCTACAAGGCGCTCCACATCCTCTATCCGCAGCCGGAGCTCGCGGACCAATGGATCAAGCTTCGCAACGCGAATCCGCTGCTGGGAGGCGGTAAACCGCCGCTCGAGCTGATGATCGACGGCGGAATTGACGGCCTTCATCGGGTCAGGCGTTTGCTCGACGCCCGGCGCGGCGCGTGGAACTGAAACCGCCGCTCACCCGTCTCGTTCGACGCGCAACCTGCCGGCTGATCCCCAGCCGCTATCCTTCGGTAGGAATTTTCGATGCCGTCGCTTCGGCGGAAGACCTCGAGGCTATCTTCGAGCTCGAGGGATGGACGAATGATCGGATCAGTGCGGAGCTGGGCGTTCTGCACACCATCCCCAGGGACGAATGGCTCATCGGACGCCCGATGGCCACGGTCGTAATGGCGGCGTTTTGCCATCCCCGCCCTGACGGCGGACGTTTCAACGACGCCAGCCGCGGCGCCTGGTATGCAGGCTTCGCGCTCAAGACCGCGCACGCTGAAGCTATCTACCATCGCACGCGCGAGCTGGAGGAGATCGGCGGATGGTTCGATACTTTCGTCCAGATGGCGGCCTACCTCGCGGACTTCAACGCCACCTTTCACGACCTTCGCGCGCAGCGGTTCTCGAGGTACCTGAATCCGGACAGTTACGCGGCCTCGCAGCGGCTCGGTAGCCGGCTGCTGGACCAAGGCTCCAACGGAATCGTCTATCCTAGCGTGCGGGACCGGCCCAGCGTTCGGGACCGGGGCGGAACCTGTCTCGCCTGCTTCCGGCCACGGCTCGTCGGTCGGGTCCGCCAGGGCGGGTTTTACGAGTATCGATGGTCGGGAGAGCGCAAACCAGCGGTCAGGAAGCTCTGACCGTCTCAACGCGGAGCAGCGCCGCTGGCGCGTTTCGGCGAGGCGGATTTGTAACCTTGGTCGCGCGGATTCGTCTATAGAACCGCAGCCCAAATCAGGGCACTAACAGTGAGGTAGAACTATATGGTTGGAAAGCGGAAGGCATCATGGGTGGCGGCGGCAACCGGCATGGTCCTGGCAGCGACATGCGGGCTGGCGCTGGCGCAGGGATGGCATGGTCATCGCGGCGGACCCGGCGGCGACGGGAAGCTGTTCATGCTCGCGAAAGTGGCCGGCGTTGACCATTCTCAGATGCATACGGCGTTCAAGAGCGATGCGGCCCTGAAACCCGACTTCGAGAGCGTCAAGAGCACCCATCAGGCCCTGGTCGCGTGCCTGGTTTCCGGCACCGGCAGCTGCGACAGCCAGATTGCGGCCTTCGCCAGCGCACAGCAGGCCCTCACGACGGAGAAGTACAAGGTATGGGAAGGGCTGTTCAAGGGCGCTCCCAACGCCAGCAAGGCAACCACGTTCCTGAGCCAGATGCAGCAACTGGAGCAGCAAAAGCATGCGATGTTCCAGCAGGCTTTCGGCTCCAGCCCTAGTGGCGATAGCCCCGACGCTGCTACCACGCCGGTGGAGTAGTACGGAAAAGGGAGTATTACCAGCCAGGGTAACGTCGCGCCGCGTTGATGCCTGTGCCCGGAACAGGCTATCAACGCGGTGCGTTGTCATAGCGCGGGGCGTAAGCTGACCCTGGTAAGGACCAGAAGCGGGGGATTGCCTTGATCAGGTTCGCTTGGCGATGGGGTTGGCTGGTGGCGATTTTCTGCGTCGCCGCGGCCCTTCTATGGCTCAAACATGCTCCCGCCGCAGCCAACTACGTAACTGTTGCGGCGGAGCGCGGCTCTCTCATCCGCGCTGTCACCGCCACCGGCACAGTGAATCCCGTCGTCACCGTACAGGTGGGCACTTACGTCTCCGGACCGATCGTCAAGCTCTATTGCGACTTCAACACCGAAGTCAAAAAGGGCCAGATCTGCGCCAAGATCGACCCGCGGCCCTACCAGGTCACGGTCGAACAGGCGCGCGCCAATCTTGCTAACGCCCGGGCGCAGCTCAAGAAAGATCAGGCGAGCCTCAAGTACGACCGCCTGGAGTACACGCGTAATCAATCGCTGTTGAAGGAAAACGTCGTCTCGCAGGATACCGTCGACAGCGCCCGCAGTACCGCCGACCAGGCGGCGGCGCAGGTCGAGCTTGACCACGCCAGCATCCAGCAACAGCAGGCGTCGCTCCACGCGGCCGAAGTCAACCTCGGGTTCACCGACATCATCTCGCCGGTCGACGGCACCGTGGTCTTGCGCAACGTCGACGTCGGCCAGACCGTGGCCGCCAGCTTTCAGACCCCCACGCTATTCCTGATCGCGCAGGACCTGACCCGGATGCAGGTCGACGCGAGCGTCAGTGAGTCGGACGTCGGCCCGGTGCGCGTCGGCCAGCGGGCGGAGTTCACGGTCGACGCTTTTCCGCATCATCCGTTCCCCGGCAGTGTCAGTCAGGTGCGGCAGGCGCCGATCACCGTGCAAAACGTCGTCACCTATGACGTGGTGTTGAGCGTGTCCAACCCCGAATCGCTGCTCAAGCCCGGGATGACCGCCAACGCCAGGATCATCACGGCCGAGAATGAAGACGTGCTGAAGGTGCCGCTACAGGCACTGCGCTTCTCGCCCAACGGCGCGGGCAAAGGTGACGACCACGAGCATCGGCACGGCGACCATACCGCCAGCCTCTGGGTACTCGAGGGCAAGGCGCTCCGCCGAATCCAGGTGGTCAGAGGCGTCGATGACGGCACCTCGGTCGAGATCCTGAGCGGGGGTCTGAAACCGGGCGATAAAGTCGTGATCGACGAAAGTACTGTGATAGCCGCCGGCAAGCGGCCGCATCTGGCGCAGCCGCAGATGGGCGGCGGAATGCGCCATTTCTGATTTGAACCTGTCTTATTTGAACCTGTCCTGACCGCGCGCGCGACACTCATGGCAGACGTCGTCATAAGCGTTTCCGATCTCCACAAGACCTATCAGCTTGGCGATCTCGAGGTGCGCGCGCTGCGCGGCGTCAGTCTGACCATCGAGCGCGGCGAGTTCATCGCGATCATGGGCGCCTCGGGCTCGGGCAAGTCCACCCTGATGAACATCGTCGGATGCCTGGACCGGCCGACCGCCGGCCGCTACCTGCTCGAAGGCGTCGACGTCGCCTCGCTCAGCGAGCCCGACCTGGCGCGAATCCGCAGCCGGCGGATCGGCTTCGTCTTCCAAAGCTTCAATCTGCTCTCGCGCACCAGCGCGCTCGAGAACGTCGAGCTGCCGCTCTTTTACTCGGGCGGCCTGGTGAAGGGCGCGGTCCGCGCCTACGAAGTGCTTGCGCTGCTGGGACTTGCGGGCCGCGAGCGCAGCCATCCCAATCAGCTCTCCGGCGGCCAGCAGCAGCGGGTCGCGATCGCGCGCGCCCTGATCAACAACCCGGCGATCCTGATGGCCGACGAGCCGACCGGAAACCTCGATTCGCAGACTTCGCTCGAAATCATGGCCACGCTGCAGAAGCTCAACCGCGGCCAGGGACTGACGATCGTCCTGGTGACCCATGACGCCGAGCTTGCCGCGTTCGCCGCTCGAGTCGTCATGCTGCGCGACGGCGTGATCATTTCGGACAAACGGCAGACGCCGCGACAGGCGATCGCGGGCGCGGTCGATTCGCCGGCGCTCGCATCCGCGACGGTGCCAGGCAAGGCCGCGGAGGCGCAAACCTCGACCATCGCAGCGGCGCCCGGACCGCAGGCGCATCAAAAGCCGCAGGCGCTGCATGAGTTCCCGGAATCTGACGCGGCGCCGCTGACATTCGCGATTATGGCGCTGCGCGCAGCGGCCCGCGCGCTCGCGCGCAACAAGCTACGCTCGATCCTAACGATGCTCGGAATCTTCATCGGCGTCGCCGCGTTGATCGCGATGGTCGCGGTCGGACAGGGCGCCAACGAAGCCGTCGAAGAACAGATCGCGAGCCTCGGCACCAATTTGTTGATCGTGATGCCCGGTGCCACCACCGCCAACGGCGTGCGCGCTGGATTCGGCAGCGTCTCGACGCTCACCGTGGGCGACGCCGAGGAGATCATGAAGAACGACTGGCCGGTCGAGCGCGTAAGCTATGCCGATCGCCAACTCGCGCAGGTCGAGTACAACCGGCAGAACTGGAGCACCAACATCCAGGGCGTGACGCCGAGCTACCTGCCGATCCGCAACTGGACGGTGGCCGAGGGACGTCCGCTTTCCGAGGAGGACGAACGTTCAGCCGCGCGCGTGTGCCTGCTCGGACAGACCGTGGTCACGAATCTGTTCGGCGAGCATACCGACCCGGTCGGCGCCGATATCAGGGTCAAAAACGTGGACATGCAGGTGATCGGCGTGCTCGCGGCCAAGGGCCAATCAGGATGGGGCCAGGACCAGGATGACGTGGTACTGATTCCGTTCAGCACCGCAGAGCGCAAAGTCCTGGGCGTCGCGGCGCCGCCTGCCAGCAGCCCGTCGGGCACGGCGACGCCGAGCGCCTCAAATCCTTACGTGGGGATGCCGACCGCGAGCACGATCTACAATTCCGATTCGGCCCAGACCAGTCCTTTCGGCAGCCCGCCCAAACTGACCGGCGTGGTGCACAACATCTTCGTCGAGGCTAAGAGCCAGGCGCTCATCCCGCAGGCGATGGATCAGATAATCGAGACCTTGCACAACCGCCATCATATCCAGCCCGGCCAGGACAACGACTTCGACGTGCGCAACCTGAGCGAGGTCACGGAGGCGGCCGAGGGCAGCAGCCGGATCATGGCGCTGCTGCTTGCCACCGTGGCCTCAATCTCGCTGCTGGTCGGCGGCATCGGCATCATGAACATCCTGCTGGTCTCGGTCACCGAGCGCACGCGCGAGATCGGCATCCGGATGGCGATCGGCGCCCGCCGCGTGCACATCCTGCTCCAGTTCCTGGTCGAAGCAATCCTGCTCGGGATGGTCGGCGGCGCCGGCGGGATATTGGCTGGCATCGGAGCGTCGCAGGCGATCTCGTCGATCGCCGGATGGCCGACGCTGCTCTCGCCCACGGCGATCGTCGGCGGCTTCCTGTTCTCGGCCGCGGTCGGAGTTTTCTTCGGCTACTATCCGGCGCGCCAGGCGTCGCTGCTCAATCCGATCGACGCGCTGCGCTACGAGTAAGAAACCGCGATCGCTTTTCATCTTTGTAGGGGGGCCGTTCGTGAACGGCCCTCTTTCATTGCTGCGCACGCTTCGCGCTGAAGCTTGCCGTCTCACGAAAACAGAACGGGGCGCCGGATCGAACGCTCCGGCGCCCCGCCAACAACACAATCCCGCGCCGCTCTATCTGTAATGCGGCATGATCTTCTCGCCGAACGTCCGCAACTGATCCTTCATCACATCCATCGGAATCATCCCTTGATCGAAGTTCCAGCAGAAATATTCCGGATTGGCCGCCTCCACCAGCGCGTCCATCTTGCGCCGGACGTCGGACTCCGATCCCATGAACAGGTAGTGCGCCCTGTCCATCCGATCGATGGTCCATTCGCTCTGCGGCACCAACGCCTTGCCGCGCGGCCATTTCTCCTCGTCGCCGGGCAGCCGGAACGCCTCGAAAAATCCGAAGTGGCCCCAGAACTTGCCGAACCCGACGCCGGCGGTTCCCATCTCGGCCAGCCGATACGTCTCCTCCTTGTTCTGCCCGAAATAGATCTGCCGCAGCACGCCGATACGCTGGCCCAGTTCGAGCTTACGCCCCGCCTTGGCCGATTCGTCCTGGAAAAGCTTCGCCACCCGCGCCATCGCGTCGGGATGCGTAATCAGGGTCATCGGGATGATGCCCTGTTTGGCGCACCACACTATCGTCTCGTCGCTGACCGAAAACGCCTGGAAGAGCGGCGGATGCGGCCGCTGGAAAGGCTTGGGCACGACGAAAATCTTTTTGACGTTGCCGTTCTCGACCTCGCCCGGCGCGCCGTATTGTTCGGTCCATTTATGCGGCGGCCATGGCGTGCCGGTTTCGTAAGGATATGGGTATTCGTAGTACTCGCCCTTGAACGAGAAAGGCTCGTCGCCCCACGCCAGCTTGAGGATCTGGAAGACCTCCTCGAACACCTTGCGGTTGGTCTTGTCGATCTCGGACTGGTCGGAGGTGGTGGCCGAGACGTGCAGCTTCTGCCCCATCTGGTTGAGCCATCGATGCTGGTAGCCGCGAGCGAAGCCGACGAAGGTCCGTCCCTTGGTGAACTGGTCGAGCCATCCGATCTCGATCGCCAATCTGAGCGGGTTCCATCCCGGCAGCACATAGCCGATCGGCCCGACGCGCAGATGGTTGGTGTTCATCGCGACGTACAGATGCAGTTGCGGCACGCTGCCGACCTCGAGCCCCTCGGTGTGCAGGTGATGCTCGGGGAAGGCAACCATCTCGACGCCCAGGTCCTCGGCCATGCGGGCGAACTCGATGATCTGCTTGAGCATCATCTGCCAGCGATCGTTGTGCGCGGCGATCGGACGCAGCCGCTCGCGCTCCTCTAGCGTGCCGGGAACCGTGGGTAGCATCAGAAGTCCGAATCTCATGCTCGACTCCCCTCGCCTGACCGTGCGTCAGGCTTTGTTGTTGCGACTCAGCCTAATCCTATCGCGCCGGTTTTTGGGCGCTCCGCCGTGCGATCGCAAGTGCCCCCGGCGGCGCGCGCGGCTATTGGAAATACGGAATTACGTGCTTACCCCAGAGCTTGATCGAGTCCATGATTTTCTGATGCGGGATGTCCCAGATCTGCATGAAGCACAGCAGTTGCTGGCATCCCGCCTCCTGGTAGCGCTTGACCTTCTTGATACACGTGTCGGGGTCGCCGCAGATGATCATGTCGTTCTTATCCATGTAGTCGAAATTAATCGTCGCGGGATCGATCTTCATCATCTCCTTGAGGTACGCGTAGGCGCCGATGTCGACCTTGCCCGACTGCCACATGCCGACCGAGGCGACCGCCTCGAAAGCCTTGTGTGCGTACCATTCAAATGCGGCCTTGGCGGTTTCGCGCGCCTCCTTATTGGTCTCTGCGCAATGCACCATCGTGAAGGTCGCGGCGCGGTCGTTGATAAACTTGCCGACCGGTTTGGCCTCCGCGAGGCCGGCGCGGTAGATCCCGATTCGCCGCTTGAGCTCCTCCGGATCGACCAGCAGCGTGAACGACAATAAGCCGATTCCCTTGCGCCCGGCGATCTCGTGCGTCTCGGGACCGGTGGAGGCGCACCACAGTGGCGGATGCGGCTTCTGGAGCGGCTTGGGAATTATCTCGCGCGGCGGAATCTTGAAATACTTGCCCTCCCACGAGAACACTTCGTTGGTCCACGCGCCGACGACGATCTCGAGCGCCTCCTCCCACAGCGCGCGCGTCTCGCTGGGGTTGATGCCGAAGCCCTCGAGCTCGTCGCGGCTCACCGAGCGCCCGGTGCCGAACTCCAGCCTCCCGTTGGACAACAGGTCGACCGTCGCGCCCATCTCGGCCACGCGAATCGGATGGTTGTAGGGAAACGGCAGCAGGCGCACGCCATGGCCGATCCGGATCTTGCTGGTGCGCTGCGAGAGCGCGCCGTAGAGCACCTCGGGCGCCGAGCTATAGGCGAACTCGGAAAGAAAGTGATGCTCGACCGACCAGAAGTTGCTGAAGCCGACGCGTTCGGCCTCGACCACCTGCGCGATGACCTGCTGAAAGACGTCGTACTCGGCTCGCGGCCCGTAGGGTTTCCTAAGCTCGATTTCGTAGAAGATTCCGAAGTCCATCCCCATGACGTTCCCTGTCCTTCCGCTGCGCCGTCGAAGTCTAGCGCGCGATTGATTTCAGAAATTCGTCGAGCGTGGCGTTGAACGCCGCGGGCTGCTCGAGCTGATAGAAGTGGCCGATGTCCTTGAGCACGTTCAACTTGGCGCCCGGGATATTGTCGGCGAGGAACTTGTTCGCCGCCACTGGGGTCGCCTGATCCTCCTCGCCCGCGAGCACCAGGGTCGGCCGCTTGATGTCCTTCAGCCGATGCTTGATGTTCCAGTTGAAGACGCCGTTGGGATCCTTGATCGCCGAGTCGAAGACGTGGCGCGGCCAGTTCGACTCGAGCATGAAGCTCGCCCGCGCCAGGTCGAGTATTTCGGGCCGCTCGCGCTTCGTGCGCGCCGACACCGTGCCCTCCAGGAGCTGGTTGAAGGTGGCGTCGCGATCGCGAATCATCGCATCCATCACCTCTTTGGGCAGGCCCTCAGCCAGCGCCGTGCCGCTGCTCTGGATCACCAGGCCCAGCACGCGCTCGGGGCGCGCGAGACAGAATTGCATCGCGATCATCCCGCCGATCGAATTCCCGACGACGACCGCCTTGTCGATCTTCGCCGCGTCCATCACCGCGGCGACGTCGCTCGCATGCTCCTGGATCGAATAGCCGCTTGCCGGCTTGTCGGAGCGGCCGTGTCCGCGATGGTCAACCGTCAGGCAGGTGTTGGTCTGGGCGAAATGAAAGAGCTGGAAATACCAGATGTAGCCGTTGGTCGACCATGGATGGAGAAACACGATCGGCACGCCGCCGCTTCCCCAGGTCTCGTAATAGACTTTGACTCCCTTGTTGTCCGCGTATGGCATAGCAACCTCCCGGTGTTGACGTTCATCGCGCGCCTCACACTAACCGAGTACTGGTGGCGCGCACCCATTCACTTGGCTTTCGCTAACACGAAAGCCCAAGTCTGGCAAATGTCGCGGGAACGCCGCCGTTCCCTTGCGCAGTGGTGCGGACGCGTTGCGCGCGGCCCGAGCCGAACGCCTCAAGCGCGAACTTCACGAGCTCCGGCAGTACTGGACGCGCAAAGCGCACGAAAAGGGCGTCCTGAGAGTTTGTGAATCTATTCAGAAAGCGGCGGAAGGTAAGCCGCCGTGGCCTCTTCTGTCATCCTGAGCGGAGCGAGTTTGCGAGCGCAGTCGAAGGACCCCGAATCTTTCTGAACCCTCATTTGCGGAAGGCTCGGCGCGAAAGGACCCGGGGTCCCTCGACTCGCTGACTCGCTCGGCATGACATGAGAGGGAGCTTCCGTCTGGTAAATTCACAAGCTCTGACCGAAGCGGATCTGAGGGGCTATTCGAGCACAAATCCCTCGTAGCCCTTGGCCGCCACTTCATCAACCCTCTTGCGATAGGCCGGAACGCCGCCAAAGTACATCAGGACCGTGCGTTTCTTACCGGGAATATTGGCGCCGAAAAACCAGGAGTCGACCTCGGACAACAGTGTGCCAACGGCCAGTTCGTTGACATGATCGGTCCACGCTTCTTCCGCCTCCGGACTGGCCGCGATACGCGTAAAGCCCTTCTCGCGCAGATACCGGATGCAATCGGTTACCCACTCGACATTCTGCTCGATACATCTGGGTATGTTGCAGAACGTGGCTCCATTGTGAGGTCCGACCAGGGTAAAAAGATTCGGGAAGCCGGCGCTCTGAATGCCCAGGTACGTACGCGGCCCGTCGGCCCATTTGTCCTTGAGCGAAAGCCCGCCTTCGCCGCGAATATCGATCCTGGTCAGCGGCCCGGTGACGGCGTCAAACCCCGTCGCGTAGATGATCACGTCGAGTTCGTACTCGGCATCACTGGTCTTGATGCCCTTGGGCGTGATGCGCTCGATTGGCGACTCGCGCAGATCGACCAACAAGACATTGGGACGGTTGAACTGCTCGTAGTAGCCGCTCTCCAAAGGGACGCGCTTGGTGCCGAACGGATGGCTCTTGGGACATAGCCTTTCCGCGACGATCGGATCCTTGACGCGTTCGCGAATCTTGTTGCGGACGAATTCCGCGAACAATTCGTTGGCCTTCCTGTCGCTCATAACGTCGCGGAAATTGCCGAGCCATTTGGAAAAGCCCGGCTGCGCCCACAGTTCCTCGAATCGTGCCTGCCGCTCTTCCGGACTCACGTCGAAGACCGATCGCGGATCGAAATCGTGGATAAAGCCGGCGAAGGTTTCGCGGGTCCTTTTGAAAATTTCAGGATAGCTGGCTTTGATTTTTGCTTGAGTCTCGGGATCGATCGGACCGTTGCGCAGCGGCGCGCAAAAATTCGCCGTGCGCTGGAAGACCGTCAGATGGCCGACCTCCTTGGCGATTTCCGTGATGAGCTGGACCGCCGTGGCGCCCGTGCCGATCACGCCGACGCGTTTGCCGGTAAAGTCGACGCGTTCCTTGGGCCATCGAGCGGTGTGAAACGACTCGCCCTTGAAACTCTCGATCCCGGCAAAGCCGGGGATGTTCTGCGCGGAAAGAATCCCGACTGCCGTGACGAGGAGCCGCGCCCGGGCGCGAGTGCCATCGTCGATCCGGACTTCCCAATAATTTTCCTTTTCATCGTAGATGGCCGCATCGACAGTGACGTTGAACCGGATGTCGCGACGGAGGTCGAATTTATCCGCGACGTAGTTGAGGTAGCGCTCGTTCTCCGGCTGGCCGGAGAAGTGCTCCTTCCAATCCCACTCCTGCAGGAGTTCTTTCGAAAACGAGTAACCATAGCTGTAACTCTCGGAATCGAAACGCGCGCCCGGATAGCGGTTCCAATACCAGGTCCCGCCAACTCCGCTGCCCGCCTCGTAGACCCGCACCGTGAGGCCGAGGTCCCGCAAACGAATCAGTTGATATAGCCCGGAAATCCCGGCTCCGATTATGATCGCGTCAAATTGCTCGACTGGCCCCGCCTGCGCGGCCGGCGTGGGCTGTAAAGAAGTTGCCATCGCTTCCTCTCTCGCGTTTTAGAGTCGCTCTGGGCTTAATCTCGCACTGACGCTTGCGAATGTCGAGTTAGTAAATATATCGAGTTTTCCGGAGGCCCGTATGGTTAGTCGCGCGTGGGTGCGGCCTAGCCGGCGTTCGCCACTCGCGGCAGCACCTTGGTCGCGAACAGCTCGATCGTCTTCATCAGCCGGTCGTGCGCCATCAGTCCGTTGTACATCCAGGCGAAAATCCACGACACCGGGAGCCGCTTGAGCAGCCCCTCGAGTTGGCGCGTCACGGTATCGACCGTGCCGACCAGCGCCAGGCCATTGTCGAACAGGTCCGGCGCCTCGCCGGTTTTCGGGTCCTCCAGTCCCTTGGCGAAGCCGAAGGGCAAAAACCATTCGCGGCCGCAGAAATATCCGCTCTCATGCCAGATCGCGTGCGCTTCCTCGTCGGTGTCGGCGATAATGATGTCGCGCAGCACGCCCATTCCTTCCCCCGGCGCACGGCCCGAGACCTCGGCATAGACGTCGCACAACTGGCGCTCGAAGGCCGGGAAGAGTGGCGGAATCACCGCGGTCACGCCCTCCTGCGCGCACCATCGGATGCTGCGTTCTGACGACGCGAAGGGCTGGAAGATCGGCGGATGCGGTTTCTGCACGGGCTTCGGCACCACGCTCACCGCCTTGACGATGCCGTCCTCGACGCCGCTCCCCCACTTCGTCGTGGCCTCGATCGTCCATGGCGTCTCGCCCGGCGGCACGCGCCAATACTTGCCCTGGTAGCTGAGCATGTCCTGGGTCCACGCGGCCTTGATGATGCGGAAGCATTCCTCGAACGCGGCGCGATTGGCGGCGTCGATCTCGTCGTGCTGATGCGGCTGAGCGCCGTGGATGCCGTGGGTCTGCTGGGCCATGATATCAACCCATCGCCGCTGGTAGCCGCGCGCGAAGCCGGCGTTGGCGCGTCCGCCGGTCATGTGGTCGAGCATCGCGATATCCTCGGCCACGCGAATCGGATTGTTGGCCGGCAGCACGATCCCGAGTTGGCCGACGCGCAGCCGCTTGGTCTGCATCCCGATGTAAAGGTCGAGCAGCACCGGGTTGTTCGATAGCTCGAAGCCCTCGGCGTGGAAGTGATGCTCGGTGAAGCTGATCGAGTCGTAGCCTAGGTCGTCGGCCAGGCGGGCTTGCGCGGAAACCTCGCGCAGCATCTGGTCGTAGAGGTCGCCGCGAAGTCCGACCATTCCCTGTTCGACCTGGGCCTTGTTGCCGACCGACGGAAGATAAAAGAGCGATACTTTCATTCGCGCCTCATTTTTGGCGGGACCTTTCGCGAGTCGTCGCTACGGACCGCGCGAGAGACGGTTCCGTGCGCCGCTATTGCGAGCCGCTACTGTAAGACGCATCGGAAGCGACGGGCAAGCCGGAACTTCCCGCGTCGCTCTCCGGAAAAGGAGCGGGCCGTTCACGAACGGCCCCTACAAAATCTTTCGCCCCTCAAGTGGGGCCCTATGTCCGCACGCGTTGTAGCGTTTGCCCCATTCGTATGGGCCTGCGGGCAGAAAAAGTCGTGGATTTCCTCGGCGCGGCATGACGTGACGAGACCCTGTCCGCATGGTTCGCGGCTTGCATACACCTTCAGCGTCGGACCAGGCGCATCGAGCCGAAGACTACTTGAAGAGGGATTGGACGGCACAAAATGGAAAATAAAAAGCTTGATCCACTCCAGCCAGTTCATAACTTGAATCCCTACAAGCATGTTCAAGGTACCCATCAGATAGAGCGTTTTTTCCGGGTCGCCGCGAGCCTGGACGTCGATAAAGCTGACCTCAAACGTTACTACGACTTTGTCGACCAGAAAGTGGACGATTTGCTGGTCGTAAGTCAGGCCACTGCGAGTGCGAACGGTCGAGATATCGTACAGCCGTGGGACCTCCCTATTACCAAGGGACTTCAAGAGAGTATCCACGCGTTCGAGGAACTTGATGTGGACATCGGACTCGAACGGATACTGGACGAGACCACTCCGGTGCCACCGCTCGATCGAGCGTTGAGCGTCGAAGCGGAGGAGCGTTTGCCGTCAGTGGTGGGTGGGTTAAGTGTTGCGCTCGCACGCACCTTCAAGATTATCGATCCCAAGCTGAAGAATCCTGAGACTGAACACTGGGAGCGTGCGTTTAAAATTTTCGATCAGCTGCTGTAGAGCGACCACAATCCAGCTCGCGCCCCTCTTACTTCGCGGCGCGTCGGAGCGGACAAAAATCATTCGTTCGCTCGTTCATGACGTCCGTTCGTGCCCCAGCCGACTACCTATCGAGTGATCACAGATTCACCGTGAGTCTGTGGAAAGCCCCCGGCATCCTCCAAGACTGACGAAAACACGAGTTCCGGGGCCGCAAAAAGCGGATACCAATAGCGGGGCAATGCGCTGCCTTCTACTGTAGAGTCGAATCTCGTTTTATATGCGAATTACGGATTGATAGAGTGTTCGAGGCCGCAACGGATTCGACGCCGTAACTTTGAGAAGGGCGCATATGTTCGAAGAACACAGATTCGTTCAGGGGTTGTTCGGCTTCGAGGGCCGCGGATTGGAAACGCCGGTTAGCTTCGAGCCCAAGGCGGTCTATCAAGTCCCATCGGACAAGCGCGCCCAATTAATCTACTGTCGTATAGGCAACCCAACCCCGGAATTTATTTACCTTGTGCTTCAACGCGACGGGAAACCGATGCGGCTGTTCCCGTGCGGAGGCAAGAGTGGGATTCACGTGCCGCTCGCGATCATCGATGATATCCTGCCCGACAGCGTGCTCGAACTGATGATCGCAGCGCCCAAAGGGCTCACGGGAAAAGTGATGATCGACTTGGGCTTCGTGGAAATTTAACCTGATGGGCGCAAAGCGCAATCTGCTCGTGATCGGAAACGGCATGTCGGGCGCCCGCACCGTGGAGGAGATTCTCGCCCGGGGCGGCGCCGAGCTATTCAACATCGCGATGTTCGGCGACGAGCCGTTCGGCAACTACAACCGCATCATGCTCTCCGCTGTGCTTGATGGATCTCATGCGGCAACCGAAATCTTTCTTAACCCGCTGGCATGGTACGAGCAAAATGCTATCCGCCTGCATTCGGGTATCCGCGCCACGCGCATCTTCCGCTTCGCTCGCCGCGTGCTCGGAGCCGACGGATCCGAAGAGCCTTATGACAACCTGATCATCGCAACCGGCAGCCGCTCCTTCGTTCCGCCGCTGCTTGGGTTGACGCAAGGCGACGGCAGCACGAAAGCTGGCATCTTCGGTTTTCGCTCGCTTGACGATTGCCGCCGCATGGCAGACTACGCGACCGGGAAAAGGCGTGCGGCGGTAATCGGCGGCGGTCTGCTCGGGCTTGAATGCGCTCACGGGCTGCAAAGTCTCGGTCTCGAAGTCCACGTCATGCATCGCTCGCCCCATCTGATGAACCAGCAGCTTGATTCCGCTGCCGGTGCGATCTTGCAGTCGCTGATGGAAGAGATGGGCATCCGGGTTCATCTCGGCGCCGACACCCGGGCAGTCCTCGGCGACGAACGCGTGAGCGGACTCGAGTTCAAGAACGGCGAGACCCTCGACTGCGACCTGGTGGTCTTCGCCACCGGTATCAAGCCCAATTCGGAAATCGCCAGCCGGGCCGGCCTCACGGTCGAACGCGCGATCGTGGTCGACAACCAGATGCGCACGGTCGACGATCCTCGGATCTACGCCGTTGGGGAATGCGTGCAGCATCGCGGACAGACCTACGGCCTGGTGGCACCAATATGGGAACAGGCCAAGGTGCTCGCGGATCATATAACCGGAACCAATTCCAAAGCGGCGTACCACGGCTCTAAGGTAGCGACTCGCCTCAAAGTGGCGGGCGTGGAACTAGCCTCGATGGGACTGAAAGAGCCGGGCGAGCAACGCGACGAGGTGGTGCAGTTTACCGAGCCGAGGCGCGGTACTTACAAGAAGCTGATTATCCGCGATGGCCGGCTGATGGGCGGTATCTTGCTTGGCGATAGCAGCAAGGCGGCCTCCCTGCTGCATGCGTTCGAGACCAACGCGACGCTGCCCGAGGAGCGAATCCGGCTGCTGTTCGATGTCGGCGCGCCGCCCAAACGCGTGACGCTGGAGCAGATCCCGCTTGACGCCCAGGTCTGCAACTGCGAGCACGTCAACAAGGGCGCCATCGTCGAATGCGTCAAGGCTGGACGCCGCACTATCGAAGAGGTGAGAGAGGCGACACGCGCCGGCCTTTCATGTGGCTCCTGTGATGCGATGGTACGCGAGATCGTCGAATGGGCCTGCGGTGGTGAAAATGGATCATCCTCAAGAGCATCGGACGAGGAGGCTTTGCCGGGCTCGGAAGGAGAGCATGAGCTACAGATCAAATACGGTAAGAGCTTACAGGCACTCGCGTTCTATAAGCATCGGGTGCTCGACCACCTCAATTCCGCAATGCGGGAGTTCATCGCCGGTCAGGAAATGATGTTCGTGGGAACAGCGGATAAAAATGGAAACGCGGACTCCTCGTTCCGAGCCGGGCACGCCAGCTTTGTCAAAGTACTCGATGAACGGACCATCGCGTACCCGGAGTTCCGTGGCAATGGCGTGATGTCGAGCATGGGTAACATTTCGGAAAATCCGCATGTCGGACTGATGTTCATCGACTTCGGGAAGGACCGGATCGGTCTTCACGTGAACGGAAGCGCGCGCATAGTCGAGCACGACGAGTTCGTGCGATTTATGGAGGATCGTGCGGCCGCAGACACTGTGCTAGGGGACCCGGTGCTCGCGAACGCCATCAGTAAGGACCCCGGCAACCTCGAACGTTGGGTGATCGTTTCAGTCGACGAAGCCTTCATGCACTGTTCCAAACATATCCCGCTGATGCAGAAGATCGACCACGAAGTGCAGTGGGGAACCGACGACGTTCGCGCCAAAGGCGGAGATTACTTCGAGGCCGACAGAGTCCAGAAGTGACCGGAAAGAGGTGGTGTGTCCTCAGGGTAAAAGAACGACTTGTTCGAGGTGGGTTCGGACGATGCGGCTGTGTTTTTCGCCATGCGAGTCCCCATAAACGTCTTTCCGTCAAGAGTCGAACGGAATGAGAACCACCCGTAATCGTGGTCCTGCAACCGGGCACCGGCTGCACGAAAGAGGGCTAACCAGAACTCTCGATTCGCTAGGACGCGGATGCGATACTGGCCGCCACTGCGGACTGGATACTCTCGCGAAGAGCAGGTGCGGCGTCCGCGCGGCAAAAGACCTGCATCATTTCGCTCGATGGAAGCGCGCCGCCATTGGCTTCAATGACCTTGCGTATTTCGTCGATGAACGTTGCGAGGCCCGTGGCCGAATGGTCAGCCGCAAACTCCAACGGTGCGCGCTGGACTACGAAATACAGCCGCTTCAAGTCCTCGTATGCCGCGGCGTTAGAAGCCGCCAGCCCTTCGTAAGTCCGCGGATCCTTGAAAGATTGCCATTGGTTGTCGCCGAGCCGCCCAAATTTCAGGCTCGTGGTGAAATCCGCTTCATACAGGGGCAGCGGTAGTGCTGCACATGCCGCGGCTATCTGAGCGGGCGGATCGTCAATCGTTACGGCACCCGTGTCACTGTCCCGTGCAGCGTCCGCCTGGCTGCCGAAGCGTGCACGAAATTCCTGGAATGTCCCAGGTGCGGCCGCAAGATGGTACATGACGCAGATGCCATCAGTCGCAAGCAGGTTGTTCGCAACGTCGGCCAGCAGGCGCCGCACATCCGATGATCCCTCGGCGTGATACATGACATGCGATGCGAATACGATGCTGAACGCGCGGCGCATCCTGGTTCCATCCCGCGGCCCCGTAAGGAGATCCAAAAGCTCGCCGCCGAACGCGTTTCCGGCCTTTGCAGAGAAACCTGCCAGCTTCAAGGTTTCCGCCGCTTGCGCCGCAGCAAGGATTCGCAGCGCCTCTCCCCGCTGCGCGTCGGCGTAGGCGGGAAGGAAGTCGGTCACTCTTACCTCGAATCCGGGTGCAAAGAGCACCTCCGCCAGGTACTTAACCAGCGTGTCGCACGGCCCCGAGCCAATATCCGCGACGGCTAGTGGAGCATCACCGGTAAGAGTTTGGTTTCGCTGTACAAGATAGTTCAAGAAGGCGCGATTGATCTTTGCGGTTATTTCTTTTTCATCCGTCGCCGCTTTGAATGCCGGATAGACGTCTTCATACACATAGTGATCGAGCGCGATTGTGAGACTCACTGTACAACTACCTTTATGTTTGGAATCCCCGTTTAGAGCTTGAGAGCGACGGCCGCCTCCTTTTCCACTCGCGTGCCCTTGAAGAAATCCGGATTCATCCCGCCCCAGAATTCGACCGGGTTGGTAAACACGAAATCGCGGAAGTCCCGCTCCGTGATCAATCCCTCGTCGGCGAGTTCGTGCGCCTCGGGCAATACCTCGCGCATGTCGGCCACGTCGAAGTGGCCGATGTCGGAGCCGAAGAGTGTCTTGACCTTCGCGCCATAAGGATTGACGCGCGCGTTGAAGCCCCACGCGTTCATCGGATCGTCCGCCTCGCAACCGAAATAAAGATTTCTGCAGAACAAGTCGCGGATATCCTCCGCGCGTTCGATTCCGCACGCCGCGAAGTCGTCGTAGCGCCCGGCACCCGGCATCGCGGGCATCCCGCCCTCGCCTTCCGGCGTCCAGCTCCTCAGCTGCTCGGCCCATCGCGGGTCGGCGTAGCGGCTGAACAGTTCGGCCAGACGCTTGCGGTCGAGGTTGGCCGGATCGACTTCGGCAAGAGCGCGCGCGTTGCGCTTTTTCCAGTGTCCGATCAAGTCCGCGTACAGATTGCAGGCCCATCCGACGCCGCCTTCCAAAAACGCCATCTTGAGTTTGGGAAAGCGCCGCGTCACGCCGCCCAGGAACAGCGCCTTGCACACCGCCTCGGCCGAGACCGCGAAGTGTCCGATATGGTTGTAGGTGAAGTTCGACACCGACACGCGCATCGCGTAGCCGCGGCCGCTGGTATGGAACGTCGGGGCGATTCCGAGTTCGATGCACTTCGCCCACACCGGGTCGTAGTCGTACGCGCTATCCAGCCCGAACATGTCGAACCAGGTCGCGTAGCGCGCGAGCTCAGGCGAGCGGCGCGCCGCCGCCGGAATCGGCCGCTTGATCACGCTCCCCATCACGACGACCTTCAGCTTGAGCGTCTTCGCCACGTGCTCGAGTTCCTCGATCGCCTCGGCCGGCGTGTTCATCGGAACCACCGCGGCCGGCGTCAGGCGGTCGGCGTACGGGGCGAATTGCTCGGCGGCGAAGGTGTTGAACGCGCGGCAAGCTGCGCGGCGCACCTCGTCGTTGCTGATGAAGGGCACGGCGAGGCCGGTGGTCGGATAGAGCACGGAAAAATCCAGCCCAAGCTCGTCGAGGCGCTCGTAGAGCAGACGCGGGACCATCGCGGTCGCGCGGTCGAGTGTGTTGCGGGTCGGGAAAGTCCACCAGCCCTGTTGCGGACGGCGCGCGTCGCGGCGTTGGTCAACGGTGAGTTCGAGATCGCGCACGATTCGTCCGTTGCGCGAGTTGAACGCGTCAACCACCCCGCGTCCAGCGACGCGCTCGAGGTACTCGCCGATAGCCGGTCCGAATTCCAGCCAATGGCCGTCCGAGTCGACCACGGGATGAGTCAGCCGTGCGCGAATCGCCGCGGGATCGGTAGCATGACCGCTCGACATCGTAGAAGGCCTCCTTGCCCGGCCCGCAGCACGCGGTCCGAAGGCGGACGATATCGTATCGCGATCTGGTTTGGTAATTTCCCGCCCGCCTGTCAAGGGCGCGGCACGCGCTTGGGCGGCCGCGCCTGGGGCGCGAAGCAGCTTTAGCGGAGCGACAGCTTGGGAAACAGCGTCCGGAGGTCAACGGGGCGCTTGTCGATTATCTCTTCCGTGGTCTCAACTGCCCCCGCGCGCGCTCTCTCCTCCTCGTTATCGACCCATTTTCCGTTTTTCACAAAGTAACGGCGCTGTTGGGTTGAGTTCTCGTCCTCCTGGGCAACTCCGACGGCCAAGCCTGGTTCGGCAGTGGCACTCGGGGGCACGATTGCGCCGCGAAGGATGTCAGCTTTGATGAAGTAGCGACGCGGCCCTGCGGGTTTTTCGTTCTCTTGGCCAGCCGGGTTGGCCGAGGCCGGGTCCACCGTGAGGCACTGCACAGTGGGCACCGCATTCATGAGCTCTTCCGCCGCCTGCTGGGCGCCCTGCATGCTGATTTTGGAAGCAATCTTCTTAAGCCAGGACATCTTCCTCTCCCTTAAAAATTGTCAGTAAACGTTGATCAAGCGGCATGGCCCGCTATCATGGTGATCCGGTAGCCGGGGCCGAAAAACCGCGAAAACGAATCAAGAGCGTTATTTTTATTTGCTCGCTTAAGCATCTAGTACAGCTTTGTAACAGATGTAATAGAGCGATTCCATATCTAATCGACTAAATTTGCCATTTAAGCGCAAATAGTTTCGCATTGAATGGATTAGCTTTTCCTTATTAAGCTTTGATTAGCTCTATCTGTCAGCCCCGCGGCCGTCCAAGGCTCTGTTTGCGCGGTCCAAATTCGCTTGCGTTGGCTTTTGTCGCGCCGCCCTTGATTAAACTGGCCGCAGGCGGGATGTAGAGACGGGAGGCAAGACACCGATGGCATCAAACTTTAAAGGCAAAGTCGCACTGGTCACCGGCGGCGGATCGGGGATTGGCAGGGCGACCGCGATAGCGTTTGCGCGCGAGGGCGCGAAAGTCGCTGTTGCCGATTACGTACCGGAGGGCGGCGAGCGCACTGCCAAGGAGATTACCGCGGCTGGCGGCGAAGCTATCTTCATCCACGCTGACGTCTCAGTCGGGCGGCAGGTCGAGGCGATGGTGAGCAAGATCGTGCAGACCTGGGGGCGGCTCGATTGCGCGCACAACAACGCGGGTATCGAGGGCCGCATGGCCAACACCGCTGAGTGCACCGAGGAGAATTTCGATCGCGTGATCGCGATCAACCTCAAGGGCGTGTGGCTCTGCATGAAGCATGAGATCCCGCAGATGCTCAAGCAGGGCGGCGGTGCGATCGTGAATACCGCGTCGGTGGCGGGATTGGTCGGCTTTCGCGGGCTGGTCGCTTACAACGCGTCCAAGGGCGGCGTGGTCATGATGACCAAGACCGCGGCGCTCGAGTACGCGCAACAGGGCATCCGCGTCAACGCCGTATGCCCGGGCGTGATTCGCACCCCGATGGTCGCGCGGATGCTCGACGCGAGCACGCTCGAAACCTACACCGAGAAGGACCTCGAGGCGGCCGAGCCAGTGGGCCGGATGGGCAAGCCGGAGGAGATTGCCGAGGCGGTGATATGGCTGTGTTCGGAGGCGTCGTCGTTCGTGACCGGGCTGCCGATGGCGGTCGACGGGGGCTGGATAGCGCAGTAGGGGTGCGAGAAGGGGGGCGGCTGGACCGCAGTTCCGAATCGCGGTCCGACCGTTATCTCCTGCCGCTATCTCATTAACGAGCGTACCTGTCTCGCATCGCTCGCATCGCTCAATCATCCTGTCTCGGATGTGAACCACACCGAGCAAGCCGCAAACGTCGCCGGTCGCGATTCGACCGCCCAGTGCTGAGTTCCGCGCCGATACGGTCACGGCATCCCGATTGCTCCTCTATCGTCGCATGAGAGCGAACTCAGTGAGGGAAGCAATCATGAACGAAACAACCCGGGTGCTCGACGAGAGCCACGCCATCGCGACTTCTACTGAGAAGGAGCCAAACGATGCCGAATACGACGTGCGCGTGGCAGCCGATGGGTCGCCTCACGCATACAAGACGATCCCCAGCCGTCCGGCCCGGCCTAATTTCATGGACTTCTTCGCGCCGCGCCGCCGTCAGCCCACTGACCCGGCCATCCCGAGATATACGGCGCTTGCCGAGCCGCCTACCGATTTATCAGGAGTTGAAAGCCCGGTAACCCCGGAAATCCTGGGAGCCTCGTCCGACCAACCCAGCGAAGAAAGTACACCCCACGGCAAAGGCTGACCGAACCCGCCACCGCCGAGCGCACTCGCCACAAGGCGGAACCGAATTTTCGCTTGGTGGCGCTGATAACTGCTGCAGCGCGAACGTGCCGCACCAGTCAGCGCAAGCATCGGGGTCAGGAGAGACAGGTGAGAATGACGCGATAGGACTGCCATCGCCTCCCCAAAGTATGTAATCTGCTTATGCGGTTCTCGGATGGGCCTATAGAGCGCAGATAGGCGCAAGCACGTCAGACGAGAGGACCGCATAAGGACATGAGAAGAAAAAGCGCCTTCAATCAAGGCCATTTTTGGGAGAACGTCGGGCTTTTTTTGTTCATGGCGGCGGGACTCGTCGGCCTCTGGTACGTGATGACCAACGTCATTTCCTGGTAGATTTCGCCGCTTCGCGTCTGAATTCCGCCTGATCAAATACCCGCCTTTCTCATTAGACGGCTTACACGCGCACGATAAACTGGCCCCAGTTAGAGTTTTTGTCGCCGATTTTTCACTACATCAAGACGTCCTATCTGAAGCGCGCCCGCGCGGCGCCGTCAGGCTTCGCGGTGCGCGTCCGAGCGGCTCAGAAGCAGGAGAATCGGTTGATGCCTATATTGTTGCAGGTAGTCTGACCGGCGGCGGGCGCGATGGTGCGATGCTCGGGTCCGCTGAGCGGCGGCGGTACCAAGCCTGGCGACCTACTCGTAATCGGTTCCAGCAGTTGCACGCGGTCGATGTCTTCGAGCGCGCTTGCGGTATCGCCGTGCTGGGCGGCGAGCTGTGCATTCTGGCGCAGCTTCTGCGCTTGCTTGAAGTTCGCGGCGTCCTTATCCGCGGTCGAACAGCCGGCAAGGAGGAGGAGAAGGATCAGGCCCCAACGCAGGCGTCGTTGAAGATCGGCGCTCATGTCACGGTCATCCACCGCCCTTTTCCGTAGCATCCCCGACGGCCAGAGTCCAATTTTTTCACGGATGCCGCTCCGCGCCCCGATGGCGCTCGCTCGCGCCGCGGGCTCGGCCGCTATAAGCCGGAATTGCGGAACTCTGCCGTTGACGATACGTGTTTAGTAATTGATTCAGCGGAGCGGGTCCGAAGTGATTTTTTCCGCCGGGCGAACAACGGCCATGGGATCCACGATGATACTCGTGCTCTTCCTCGCGCTCGCCGTATCCTCGTGCTCGACGCACGGCGCGCGTGGCTCGGACGTGCCGCGGACACCAGAGCTCGCGCCGGACGCCTCCGACCCGTTGCGGAACTTCAGCGGCCTATGGGCAGGGACCTCCACCAGCTCGGACGGCTCCAAGGTGAAGATCGGCTTCGCTATCAAGCGCGACGGGAACAAGTTCACGGGCGACTATCGATGCGCGCCTGACAACGCGGTATGCCGCAACAACGTCCAGCGCGGCTGGGTCCACGGCCAGATTTCCGCGCGCGGTTTCACGGTTGCGGAAGAAGATACGAGCTGGTGCGTGTTCTTTGTGCGCAGGTTCCATGGGGCAATCGCTGACGGCGAATACACCTGTTACATGAACGGCGGTATCGCCGACCTGGGAGTGTTCGAGCTGAAACACCCGCTGGACGAGTGAGAAGTGAAAAAATGCCCGACGCCGGAGTTTTCATTCTTCAAGCCGCATCTGCTAGACGGCAGGCATGAGGTCGTACCACATCGCTGCGCTGATGCTATTGGGCTGGGCTCTGATCATAACTGAACCAACCCCGCGCACGGCCAAGACGGGCTTTCAAACCAGAGAGGCCTGTGAGAAGGCTGCGGATGAATGGCGCGCCACTTACAAGCGCCAACTCAAGCAGGCGAACCAAATGAAATATCCGAGTCGCCGCCGGCGCCTGGCGCAGGCCGTGCCGCCGACCAAATGCGTGGATGAGGCGAACGCCACTCTCCCACCGGCGTGACGCGAGCGGTCGAGATTTTCAACCACAGGCGGAGAAGTAGCGAGAATCACTTTCGCTCGCGCGTCTTGTAAATGCAGACCGCAAGGCAAAGCGTCGGCCGCGTCGCGCCAAAAATAGCGAAAAAACCGTCCGCTATGCTTGACTATTAGCGGAGTTCTGTTAACTTGTGGTGAGCAGGACATACCAACCGTTTTTTGTGGCAGCTCTTCCTTTGCGATCGGGCACAACGAGAATCAGGTAGTCCTGAAAGCGGGTGGAGGAGGAGACAAGTGGCGGCCGCCGC
Organism: uncultured delta proteobacterium; assembly: GCA_963815255.1. Classification (GTDB taxonomy): domain Bacteria; phylum Desulfobacterota; class Binatia; order Binatales; family Binataceae; genus JAKAVN01. The sequence goes on from CAWFGH010000005.1 coordinate 363,301, forward strand.
GGTTTTGTCTACTGGAGTAACGAAGGACCTTGATTCGTGTCGGAGGGATGTTCTGGCCTTCCTGCGGATGCTTCGCTGGCGCGTCATCTCGGTGGAAGTGAGACTTTGGACGGACTTGGGTTTGCGTGCTGGAACCCGCGAATGGGGGGCGGACGGAGTTGACTATGAAACTCTGGCCGAGGGCGTCGCGCGATTCATAACGGGAGGTGAAGCAGAAACCGGCGCGATTGTTCTCGCACGTAGATCGCCCGATACCAACCCACGCCGCCCCTAGCTTCCTTCGCTCCTTGGCTGTTCCGAAAAAAACCCATAAATGCCATTTCCAATTCGACCAAAGCGGCGACGCGAACTCCGTCGATGGTTCGGAGACTATGGCCTCACGGTCATCCTGGTGATTACGTTGCTGGCGGCGGCGTGGCTCGTAGCCGAAATCCAATAACGCTGAGCTCCGGTGATCGCTGGACCGCCACTTCACGTTAATTTCGCACATCGCGCCGACGTTTTTATTTCTTCAAGCCACATCTGCTAGACGGAGGCATGAGGCCGCAGCACATCGAGCCGCGGCGGCCCTAGCTCTGTCTGATCGGTCTTGCCAAATGACTCTGTCGCCATCTATACTTACCTATATTCATCTGTACCTTCGGGCCAGATGCATGAAACTAAACGACAAGACTTGGAATTCGCATGAATGGCTTAGCAAGCCGCGGCGCCTCGCAACCGGACCCGATGACACGGTACTGCACCACCATTGCGTCCGATGCGGTCGGGACTTCCTCACGTACACAGCTTCAAACAGCACCTATGCTGTCTTCGTCTCTGCAATAAGTTTCGATCAGCTTAGCGACGAGGTTACGAAACGGTGGCTAGGTGAACTCTGCCCCGGCAGGCACCTTTCGTCCGATGCCGAGGATCACAATCGGATTGTTGCAACACTCCTGGTCTCTCAACAGCACTCTTCGGGATCAGCGGCTGAGCACGAACGGCGTCGCTGACCCGCAACGGCCCGCAGTGACAACCACTCGCGCACCCAATCTTAGCATCGCGGAAAACAAGTGCCGGCTACGGCTTATTCGATTCCGAACTTGAGATCATGTTCAGGCTGATTTTCTTGCTATACGCGTACTGGACGCCTGCGCCGAAACGATCTTGATCGCCCACCGGAAAAGTGACCGTGCGCATCGGGGTGCTGACGGCCAGATAGCCGCGCCGCCCTTTGACTACTGCTTATCCGACTGCTGATCCTCGGCCTCCGCCCGGATCGCGCCAGCGATGTCGCCGCTCATCTTCGCCAGCGCGCGGCTGTGGGCGGCGGCGAGCGCGTCGAAGCCGTCGCCCTGCACGGCCTCGCGTGCGACCGTGCGGCCCGAGCGCGTCTCTCCGCCCGCCGTGCTGTGCACCGTCCACACCGCCTCAACTAGCGCTGCCTGGCTCGGAACCGAATCGAAGCGCTGGATGTCGATGGTGACGCGATAAGCCGGGACGAAGTTCGCCATCGGGGCGGACGCCACGTTCGGCGTCCCGAGCAGCTTAACCAGATCGCCGGCGACGACTTGCGCGACGGCGTCGTTGAGCGGCGCGGCCCAGCGATTGAACTCATCGACTTCGACACGGTTGGGCGCGGCTTGGACCACGAACTCCGGCCGATCGACTGCGGCGGGGACCGAGACCGGGCCGACCATGATCGGGTAGCTCACGGGCGCCGTGCCGTCGGAGAGCGCAGTCGGGTCAAGCGTGTAGAATCGCGAGGGCGCCGACGTTCCGCATCCGGATGCGGCAGCCGCGACGATCGCGATCGAGACCATCAGATGCGCAGTGCGGCCTGCCATCACTTCGCCTCCCCTTTCTTGCCGCGCACGAGCGCCTCGGGATGGCGCTCGAGATAATCCGCGAGCACGCGCAACGAGCGAGCCGCGCGGCTCACCTCCTGCAGCGTGCTGTTCATTTGCTGGAGCTGCGCGGAATTCGGCTCGGTGAGACTGGCGGTGTTGGTGAGCGTGCCCCGCGCGCTCATCAAGGTGCCGCGCGCCGCCACCAGCGTCTGATCCAGTTCGGCGATCGCCGTGGTCAATTCATCGCCGATCTGCTGGAGCGGCATCTTGTCGAGCTTGTTGATGATATCCGTGACCTTTGTCTCCATCACCTCGAGCTGACCCGGAATGGTCGGCAGCTGCACTGGCGTCTGCGACCAGTCGACCGTCGCCCGGGGCGCGCCAGGGAAAAAGTCGAACGCCACGAACACGGCTCCGGTGAGCAGGTTCCCCGTGCGCAACTGCGCACGGACCCCGCGGGACACCAGGGAGTCGAATAACTTTCTGCGCATGGCCTCGAAATCCGCTTGGGACTTCAAGCCGAAAACCTTGACCCCGAGCCGCTGCGCGTCCAAATGGATGGTCACCGGGACCGAGAATTCGAGGGTCTTCAAGTCGACTTGTGCGCGAACATCCGCGACTTCGCCAATCGGAACGCCGCGGAACTCGACCGGCGCGCCGGGCACGAGCCCTCGGACGGATTCATTGAAGATGAGCTCGAAGGTCTGTGGATTGCGCGCGGCCGGCCTGAAGGCTGCCGCCCGGTCGCTGAATAAGGTGAACACGGTGTTCGCCTGGGCTACAGGCAGGACCGCACCGGTCGCGGGCGCCTCGAACGCGATGCCGCCGATCAGGATGGATAGCAGCGACTGGGTCTGCAGGCTCAGGCCGCTGGCGGAGAGCGACACGTCAATCCCGCTGGCCTGCCAGAAACGCGTGTTGACAGTGACGAACTGATCGTAGGGTTCCTTCACGAATATCTTGACGGTGAAGAACCGGCCGTCCTTGTCGAGTTCGTAAGACGCGACTTGGCCGACCTGTAGCCGCCGGAAGAAGATCGGCGTGCCGGTGTCCAGCGAACCCAGGTCGGAGGTCTTCAGCACGAAGAAACGTCCAGGCGCATTGCCGGTCACCACCGGCGGCGTCTCGAGCGCCACGAAGTCGCGCTTGGGCTCCTTCGAACTGCCGATTTCCACCCCGATATAGGCCCCGAGATGAGGGTGCCCAACCCGGTCACGTTGGCGCCCGAGATGCGCGGCCGCACCACCCACAGCCGCGTGTCTTCGACCAGAAAATCCTCGGTCCGCGGCGTCATCTGCGCCGTGGCAATCACGCGCTCGTGATCCTCCGTCAGCCGGATCGCCGTGATCGTGCCGATGTCGACGCCGCGGTAGTTGATCTTGGTTTTGCCGGCCTCCAGCCCTTCGGCCGACTGGAACACGATGGTGATCTTCGGCCCCTCGCTGCGGATCCGGGCCACGGCGACCCACACGCCGAGCGCCGCCGCCAGGATCGGGATGAGCCAGACCGGGGAGAGCCGCGTTTGCTTCCTCGGCACAGCCCTCGCGTCAGGGACTGAAGGAATCGGTGGGTCGCGATCAGGCATATCGAACCTCTTTGGAGCTCGTGGCATCCCAGATCAGCCGCGGATCGAAGGACTCGACCGCAAGCATTGTCAGCACCACCACCGCCGCGAAGAAAAACAGCCCAGGCCCCGGCTCCACCGACATCAGCGGTCTGGTTCCTGCCCGCACTGCTCGCTTCGACGCTCACGAGCGTCCATCGGAGGACGCTCGCAGGCAGTGACTTCCTATTCCCCGGGTATGCGCTGCGCCCACTCGTCAAATGATTCGTGCGTGCCTTCTATCAGTTGCCGGCTGCTGCTGAACTCGACTGCATATGCTGACGTCCAACCGGTCGGCGGCATTGCGCAGTTCTCCCGCTTCTCATCTTATTTGGGCAGCCTGCGCGCGAGCGGAATGAATCTGAAGGACTTCCGCCATACGTACGAGATCAGCGAGCGAGCCAGCACCCATTTTACTCATCACCCGCTCGCGGTGCGCCTTGACTGTCCGCTCAGTTGTTCCCAATTCGGCGCCCGCTTGCTTGTTCAGGAAACCGATAGTGATCAGACCGAAGACTTCGCGTTCGCGAGGCGTGAGGCAGCCGTGGCGCTGTTCGAGTTCGATACGCCGGATATGCTCAGCACGCCGCCTGCGCGAAAGATCGGCGCCGCGTGCTATCGAGCTCAATAGTGTCTCATCGTCGATCGGCTTTTCGAGAAAATCGACGGCCCCTCTCCTCATCGCATGCATTCCGATGGCCAGATCACCATGGCCGGTGATGAAAACGATTGACGCGAAGGGAACTGTCCGGTTGAGTTCCTCCTGTAGCTGTAGACCGTTCATTTTCGGCAGATTGACGTCCACCACAATGCAATCGAGTTCGTTTGCATTTGCGGTCTCCAGAAATTCTTCCGCAGAGGCGTAAGAGTCGACCTCAATACCGGCAGTGGCAACCTGAAAAACGAGCGCCTGGCGCATCCGCTCGTCATCTTCAATTGCCGCGACCGTGATACCTGGGCTAATCGCCGAGGTTTCGACTGTTTCGACGTCCTCGGCCCTGATAAACCGGGGCGCGAAAAGTGTTTTCGCGGTCGGCGCTATCCCAGGAATCGGGCGTTTGCCATAAGACATAGCGTGGGACGGCATGGATCTGACCTCGCTCCAAAAGACCGCAGCGCAGCGTTAGAGGATCTGCAATGATGAGACCCGCGCCCTGCCGAACTAAAAGAACCTACTTTATGTAACCTGTGTAACTGGGAGCACCCGGACCTTTCAATCGGACTTTGGTCCTATGCGGGAGGTGCGCGGCGCGGCGGAGATCCCAGGAGGAGCCGCGCCGAGGAGCGCGCCGCCTCTCTCACGCGCGACACGCATCGTAGACACACGGGGCGAGTATTAGCCGTCCATCTCCCTATTGCCCGTTTCATCTGGCAAAGTCGCGGGAGAGCGAGCTGAATTCGAACTGCGCTGATTAGTTGCTCGCTGGAGCCGGTGGTGGCAACGGCCGGACTCCCCGCTCCCAGCGCGACCGCCCGCTGGGTGATATGCAGCGACCAATAATCCATCGCGGCCTCGGCGTCGCCCCACTGGATCTGCGCCGCATTGGCCACCGCCATGCCACCGATGCGCTTGTCGACCGATTCCGCCAACAACTGTCCGGTGCTCGAATCCGTGGCTTTAAAAGCCGCCTCGGCTGAGCCGGCGAAGGCAGCATGGCCGGTCGCAAGGGATTGCGCGTAGTTCAATATGCGAGCCTGCGGAATGACCAGGGAAACTGACCGCAAGCCGGGCGTGGCAGCTTCAGCATTGATAATCGCAACCGCGAACGTGATCACCCCGGGCCCCGGCTGGTCGACCACGGTGAAATTCTTTTGCACGTTCTGTTGCAACGAGTTGTAAAAGTACGAGGTCAGCATCTTCTGATCATCCGGAGACACGGTGGTGTCAGGAGTGTCCCAGAACTCAACTGGCTTCAGCAGGACCTTTTTGTAGTTGCTCCACTGGACATTGGGATTGATGTACACATACGCGGCTTGGCCCTCGGCCCCGGGTTGAAGCAGTGACGCGTCGCTACCCAGGAATTGGGCTGCGCCGCTCGGAGCCGCCTGACCGCCCGAAGCAGCCTGGCCGGCCGGCGGTTCCTGTTGCAGCGCAACCTGGCCTTGACTGGTGGCCGCGCAGGCGGCCAGAACGCTCGCCAGGACTGCGGCTCCCGCCAGCAGTCCGAGCGACATTGCCAATCCGTTTGCCCGTGACGATGATTCGATTCTCATGTTTGAGCTCCCCACTTTTCCAGTCCTCCATTCCTCAGTTGTTTGATGGCTGCTGCATCTTCTGCAGGGCCTGATCGAGGCTGAAGCTGCCCGGCTTCGCGCGCGGCGGGAATTCCCTGAAACTCTGAAGGAACTGCGCCACGATCACCTGTGCTGGCATGAACGCCCACGCATTGTCCACACGCCAACGAGGATAGTCCTCGGACTCTTCGGCGCGCTCGAAGGGATCCATTCGCAGATTGAATAACATCGGGAGCCGCAAAGTCACGTACGGCTCCTGCCATACCGCCAATCCATGAGCGCGCTGAACCGAGAACAGCATCTTCCAATTGTTGTAGCGCAACGCCGAAAGTGACCCATCGTCGGTGAAGTAGAAGAATTCTTTTCGGGCCCCGGGCCCCTTGCCGGTGAGCATCGGGGTTTGATCATATCCGTCGAGGTGAACTTTGTAGGTCTTGTCCCCAACGGAATATCCCTCTAGCAGTTTGTCCTTGATGTCCGGTTGACCGGCGGCGGCCATCAGCGTCGGCACCCAGTCCAGCAGCGAAATGATGTCGTTGGAAGTGCCGCCGGGCTTTATATGTCCCGGCCACTTCACCATCATCGGCACGCGGAAGCCGCCATCCCACGTGGTGTTCTTTTCCCCGTGGAACGGGATCATCCCGCCGTCGGGCCAAAGCAAAAGCTCAGCCCCGTTGTCGGTGGTGTAGACGACGATTGTATTATCTGCGATTCCGAGCTTCTTCAGTTCGGCGAGCAGTTGGCCAACCTGGCTATCGTGCTCGACCATTCCGTCAGCATATACACCGAGACCGGTTTTGCCCTTCCATTGCGGCGTGAGGTGCGTGTAGATGTGCATGCGCGTGGAGGCAAACCAGACAAAGAACGGCTTTCCCGCTTTATTGGCGCGCTCCATGAAATCGATTCCAGACTTGAGAAACTCATCATCCACCGTTTCCATCCGCTTGCGCGTAAGCGGGCCGGTGTCCTCGCACTTCTGCTTGCCCATCGGACCGAAGCGCGGATCCGCGGTGGAATCGAATGAGTCGGTGGCGTAGCAGTGAAGCACACCGCGCGGTCCGAACTTCTGTTTGAAGGCCGGATCCTTCGGGTAGAACTCCTGCTCCGGTTCCTCTTCGGCATTGAGGTGATAGAGGTTGCCGAAGAACTCGTCGAACCCATGTACCGTCGGAAGGAATTCGTTGCGGTCACCCAGGTGATTCTTTCCGAATTGTCCGCTGGTATAGCCGCGCGGCTTCAGCAACTCGGCAAGCGTGGGGTCTTTGTCACTTAAGCCTTCCTTTGCACCCGGCAGCCCCACCTTCAGGAGTCCCGTGCGAAATGGACTCTGACCCGTGATGAATGCGGAACGCCCGGCCGTGCAACTGTTCTCCGCATATGCGTCGGTAAATTTCATGCCCTCGTTGGCGATGCTGTCGATGTTGGGAGTTCGATATCCCATCATCCCCTGGTTGTAGGTGCTCAGGTTCCAATAGCCGATGTCATCGCCCATGATCACGAGGATGTTGGGAGCGCTCGTCGCAGCTTCGTTCTGTTGAGCCAGGGCGGCGCCGCTTGCGGCCGCCAGAAAAAGCGCGACCACCATTACTCGGACAACTGTCTTTCTCCGCATAGCTTGGGCCCCACACATGCGAGTTGGTTTGGCGAAATCGCAGATCATCGCGAAGTTTGGCGTGCAGCCTCAGTTCACCGTGTAGCCGCGTCCGGTGAGGCACGCAGCCATCGCGCGATTGTACGCGTTGCGCTGGCCCTGCTGTGAATTGGCCGCAGCCTGAGTGTTGACCTGTTGCTGTTGATTCTGCTGGAGCCTCTGATCGCGTCGGCGCATTCCGCCGGCCAATCCGCCCATCGCCGCACCCGCGGCGGCGCCGGTGCCGGCGTTGCCGGTTATCGCACCGCCTACCGCTCCGAGCGCGGCGCCGCGCGCCGCTCCTTTGACCACATGACCCTGCGGTGGCGGGGGTTGGTTCGATGCGGGGCGCGTGTCGGAGGCCGCAGCCTGGGATTTGCTCGGATCGAATCCAGTCTGCTTGACCGCCCACGAATGACACTCATAGCGGTCGCGGTCCTGCTGCGATTGGCTTTGTCCCTTCGCCGGGTAGATGTAGATGTCCTGCGCGCTAGATGCACCGGTCAGAAGCAGGACGGGGAGCGCGACAATCGCGAGCGCGATTCTGATGCCGCTTCGATGGCCTTGCCAAAGGCACTGAGATTTCATTTTTCCTCCATGAAAATTGCCGCACTGGCGGCGTTGAATCGCCCGCGTTCGTTGCCGGCTCGAATATGCTGTCACAAGGCCGAGGCGGAATTCGAATCCGCGTTGTTGGGAGTGCGATGCTGCTTGAGTTCAGTGATGCGCGAGGCAATCTCCTTGCTCAGTGTTGCCAGGTCGCCGCTCAACGCCGCCGACGCGCTAACTCCATCGGGGCCTGCGGGCGCGCCAACAGTAGTCTGTGATGCGTATAGGATTTTGCTGCCCTGGCCATCTCTAATGATCCAACTCGCGATCAGTTGCGTCTGACCGTCGCTGGTGGTCTCGAATCGCTGGACGTCAATTTCGACCTGGTAGTCGACCTTGGTTCTCAGTGACCAGGGATATTTCTCGATCCGCTGGGTGTCGAGCAGCACCGCCAGGTTTTCCGAGAGCACCCGGACGAAATTCTTGTCGAGCGGCTCAGCCCAGCGCCTTTCATCGGACAGGTCAATCCGGTTAGGCGCGACGCGCGTCACCACCGGCAGGCGCCGAAGGTAGTCGGGGAAGTCGACGGGGCCGACGCCGACGGTGAGTTGCGAATCGGGGCCGGTCGAGGCCGGCCTGGCGGCCATCCCGGCGCTGTCGGAGACCGGACTCAGGATGAAGAACTCGGAGCGATCAGGCTGGGGCGAGAGCACGGAACATCCCGCGACGATCGCGCACGCGCCGAACGTGATCAATTTCATTTTGAGGTTCATCGCGATCATTTATCCTTGTCCGGCACGTACCTTCCGCGGAGCAAAGCGCCTGGATTGCGCTGCAGATAGTCCGTGAACTCGCCGAGCGATTGCGCGGTCTCGGTAAGCGAGTCGAGAGTTTGATTGAGATGCACCGCCAGCGGGGAGTTGGGATCTAGCGTTTGTTGGAGACTGACTAATGCGGTGCGGGTCTCCTTCATCGTCTTGTTGGCTTCGTCGGAGCTCTCTCGAATATCCGTAACCAGCGGGCCGACCTTCGCGTTGGCGTTATTGATCAGATCGCGGGCCGAGTTGACCGCCTGGTTCAGATTCGCAATCGTCCCCTTGAGCGATTCCAGCGTGGCCTTGAGTTCCGGCGAACCGGTGAGCGTCTTGATCGAGTTGGCGGCGTCGGTAATCGACACGACCAGGGCCTGAAAGTCGATCTTGTCGAATTTATCTAATACCTCCGTCAGCCGTTCCTGGAGTTGCGCAAGGTCGGTCTGAACGGTCGGGATCTCGCGGTACGGCCCGCCCGGCTCCAGCACATATTTGATTGGCGTGTTGGGATGAAGATCGAGATCGATATACAGCAGCCCGGTCAGAAGACTTTCCGTAGCGAGCTGGGCCCGCATCCCCTGCTTGATCAAGTCATCGAAGCCCGCCGTTTCGAGCGCCTCGCCGCTTCCTCCCCTCGCCAGCAATTGCGACCGGTCGACATCGATGATAACCGGCAACCGAAGACCCCTGATACCCGGACGCAGCGTCCCATGGGAGGGCAAGAGCCTGAGCTCGATCGCCGCGACCGTGCCGATCTGCACTCCCCGTACTTTGACCGGTGCCCCGACCTTGAGCCCATTGAGGTTGCCCTGGAACATGCAGATGAAGCGGATCGGCTTGGTGAACATGTGACCCGAGCCGACTACGACCAAGGCCACGATCAGAATCGCAAAGCTGGCGACCACGAACGCCCCGATAACCGCTGGACTGACTCGTTTACCCATGACTGCCTACTGAGTCGCCTCCCTCTTGTCCGCGGGTGAGAAATTTTCGCACTCGCGGGTCGGTCGAATGCGCGAGCATGTCATGCGGATCGCCGGTCGCGATCTGGGTGCGCGACTCCGCGTCCAGGAAGACGCTGTTGTTGGCGATGGTGAAGATGCTGGCCAGCTCGTGGGTGACCACGACGATGGTCGCGCCAAGATTCGCGCGCAGCTCCAGGATCAAATCGTCGAGCAGACGGGAGCTGATCGGATCGAGTCCGGCCGACGGCTCGTCGAAGAACAGGATGTCCGGATCAAGCGCCATCGCACGCGCCAACCCTGCCCGCTTCTGCATCCCGCCACTGATCTGGCTGGGGTAGAAGTCCTCGAAGCCCTTGAGCCCGACCAGCGCGAGCTTGAGCGCGGCGATCTCACGGATTTGCGCTGGCGTCAAATCGGTGAACTCGCCGAGCGGCAATCCGATGTTCTCCGCCAGCGTCATCGAGCTCCACAAGGCGCCGCTCTGGTACAGGATTCCGAACCGCCGCAGCAGGAGCTCGCGTTGTTCAGGGGCGGCCTGCGTGAAATTGATGTCTCCGTATACGATCTCGCCCGTCGCCGGATCCTTGAGCCCGATCAAATGGCGCAGCAGTGTGCTCTTGCCGCATCCACTGCCGCCCATGATGATGAAGATGTCGCCGCGCTTCACCACGAAATTGAGATCGCGCATCAGGACGAAACTGCCATAGGCCATCGTCAGGTTGCGCACGATGATGTGCGGTTCTGCGCCGGAGCGATTTTCGCCGTTGCTACTCGTGGCCATCGTGAGGTGTGCGCCTAAATTCCCAGGAAATTGAAAACCACGGCAAACAGGCCGCAGGCGACCACGATCATCACGATCGCCATCACCACGGCCTGCGTCGCCGCATCGCCGACCGCCGAAGAGCTGTTGCCACACTGAAAGCCTCGCAGACAGCCGGCAATCGCGATAAGCACGCCATAGAAAGTTCCTTTGATAATGCCGCCGAACAGATTGACCAGCGTGAGCGTCGAGATGGTTTCGCGCAGGTAACTGCCGGCCGACAGATCGAGCATCGCGACGCCGACGAACAAGCCGCCAAGTATCCCGACCAGGTCCGCAAACAGGCAGAGCAGCGGCATCATCAGAACCAGCGCGAGCACTCGCGGCAGAACCAGAAATTCCAGCGGCGACACGCCCATCGTGGTCAGCGCGTCGATCTCCTGGGTCACCTTCATCGTACCGAGTTTGGCGGCGAACGCGGCGCCGGTGCGGCCCGACATGATAATCGCCGTCATCATCGCAGCCATGTCGCGGACCATGCCGATGCCGACCAGGTCGGCAACGTAGATCGACGCGCCGAATTGCGACAACTGCACCGCGCCCATGAAAGCGAGGATGACGCCGACCAGAAACGAGATCAGCGTGACGATTCCGACCGCGTTAGGACCGCACTCCTGGATAACCTCGAGCAAGATCGATCCTTCTGTAACGCGCCTTGCCGCGGAGGAATTTTGCGAAGGCCAGCGTCAGATCGCCGAGGAAGCCCAGGAACTCGCTCACCGAGAGGCCGTAGCCGATCGTCACGTTGCCGACGCGCTCGAAGAACGAGATCCGCGCCGCCTCGCTGCGCGCGCCTTTTTTCTCAGGCACTGCCTCGGCCAGTTCGAGCAGGCGCCGCAGCCCAGCCGGCAGGCCAGTGCGGTCCTCCGCGATACCGCGAGCGCGGAAGATCTCCGCCGCATTGGTCAGGAATGAAATCAGCCCGCTGTCCCAGTGCGTAAGCTCGGCGGTTTCGTACGCGAGCCGTTTGGTGCCCGGCCGCGAACTGAGTTCGGCCGATCAGCAGCGAAATCGGCGGCAAGTCGCGCTGCAGATGCCAGGGGCCCGAAAGATGCACCACGAGCGTCGAGTCACTGGTGCGCTCGAATGAAATACGTCCTTGATCCAGCCTTTGTGCGACAGCACCCATCGGTCACGCGCTCTTCCATTCCGACTGAGCGGCGTGAGGCCATGATGTCAGCGCGGGTAGCGGCGGCAAATGGGACTTTAGTCTTATAGGATCGCGCTCATGTATGGCGACATTTTTCAGGAGGTTAGCTTGCCCCTGGCGCTTGCGAAGTCCACCCCGGTTGGCCTGACGCCGAGCCGCTCGGCCATCAGGACCAAATCGGCCAGCGATTGCGCCCCCATCTTGTCGACCACGTGGCCGCGATGCTGCTTTATCGTTTTTTCGGCGACGCCAAGCTCGGCTGCGACTTGTTTGTTCAGGAGGCCGGCTGTGACTAGCGAGAACACCTCGCGTTCGCGCGCGGTCAGGGTTTCGTAGCGAACCTTCAAGGCATCGATCTCGGCGTTGGTGGCTCGCAGGTTGACGCTGCGCTCGCTGGCCCGGAGGATGGCATCGACCAGGGCCGCGCCTTTCACGGGCTTCTCGAGAAAGTCGACCGCGCCGGCCTTCATTGCCGCGACGCTGGCGGAGATGTCGCCGTGACCCGTGATAAAGACCATCGAAAGGTGCGGCAGCTTTGCCCGCAACCTGTGTTGAAAGTCGAGCCCGTCCAGCCCGGGCATCCGCAGATCCGAAACCACGCACGAGACGATTTCGCTTTGCGGGCTGCCTAGAAATTCCTGGGCCGACGGGAAAGCGAGCGCTTGAAGCCCCTTGGCCTCAAGCATCCGTACCAGGGATTTCCGAACCGATTCCTCGTCGTCGATAATAGCTACTGCCGTTCTTTGGCTCATTGCTCGCCGATGACCGACTTGGGATCGCTTTCGAACGGATGTTTCAGACTGAACAAGGAAGAATAATTTCGAACGTCGTACCGCGTCCGGGGTTGGACGAAACGCTGAGCCGCCCGCCGTGCGCTTCGACGATCGATCGCGAAATAGCCAGACCCATCCCCAAGCCACTCGGCTTGGTCGTGAAGAAAGCGTCGAAGATTCGGGGAAGGGCATCGGGTGCGATTCCCTTGCCCGAATCGCGAACGAGCACCCTGATGCAGCTAGAGCCTCCCGCCAGCGCGGATAGCGTGACTTGACGCGAGTTCTCTTGCACCTCGGAAACCGCATCGAAGGCGTTCAGGAGCAGATTGATTATCGCCTGCTGTATCTGAATTCGATCGGCGAGAACAGTACGAAGTGGTTGGCGCAGATCGAGATTGAGCGACACCTTGCGGATTACTGCGTCGCTATTGATGATTCGACCGACCTCCCGCAAGAGCTCTCCGAGGTCGAGTTCCGAGTGCGTGAGTTCCTCGCGCCGGAAAAGCGCGCGCAGGCGGTGAATCGTGTCGCCTGCTCGCGCATCGTCGCTCACGATGTCCGCGACGGCGGCTTTGACCTCGTCGAGGTCCGGCACTTCCGCCTCGAGCATGCTCTGGATTGCCTCGGCGTTGCTCCTAATCGCCGCCAGCGGCTGATTGATTTCATGCGCCAGCGAAGCCGCCAGCTCGCCCATGGTGTTGACGCGCGAAATGTAAGTTAGTTCGTTGCGCAGTTGGAGTACCTCGAGAATCGCGCGCTTGCGCTCCAGCGCGAAGCCGAAGATCTCGGCCACCATCTGCAGCCGGCGGACAATCTGCGGCGGCCAGGAACGCTCTCGGTATAAAGCTCCGAATCCCACACCCGCGACGACTACCCCGCCAACTTTAATCGGTATCATCACATTGGACTTGGGGCCGTGGCGCCGCATGCTCTCGCGGTCGACGGCAGCCTCCTCGGGCAATGCGTCGACGCTGGGCATCACGACCATCTCCCCGGCCAGCATCTTTCGCTTGACCCACGGCAGCAGCGTGTTGGCGTCCAGCGATTTACCGATTATCTGCTCCGGCTCGCGCGCCCAGCCGTGACTGAAGGTGGCCCATCCGTCCGCAGGATTGAACTCGGCGATCGTGCTGCGATCCAGTTCCAGCGCCAGAACGATACGCTTCAGCCAGAGATTGATTTCCTCGTCAATCTTGTCGCTGGTAACCCGCACGAACGCGCCGGCCAACTCGATGACCAGTTCCTCGAACTGGCGCGTCTCAGCGAGCAAAGCCCGAGCGGGCCGCACGGACTTCCGGCGCGGAACGTCCCGTCTGGAAAGCGTGATAGGTGGCACGACTCGCAGACCTTAGCCATAACCGCTTCGTTTTTCTACAGTCGTATTGTTACGAGCGATTGAAGCTTGAGATTACGCGTGTTTACCGGCCGCAAGAGCCGCGGCAATCGCCTCCAGCAGCGAGGCCCGGGTAAACGGCTTGAACAGCACCGCGACGGCCTTCGCGCGGTGCACCAATTCGCGCGTGGCCGGGTCGATGTGGCCGGTGATCATTATCACCGGCAGTTGGCATCCAGTGGCGACGAGGGTCTCGCAGAGTTGTACGCCATTCATTTCGGGAAGATGAACGTCAACTACCAGACAAGCGTCGCTTTTCGGCAGTTCGCTATCGAGAACCGCGCGCGGCCGATCGAAGGCCATGACACGAAATCCCGCGGAGAGCATCAATCTGCGCAGTGCCCGAAGCACTGATAAATCGTCCTCGACCACGATTAGGACGGGTTTCATTCCGGTGATCAAAGGCGCGGATCGTCTCCGGGCGCACGACTGTCACGGCCGCGCCGACTCCCTCTCCAGCATGACCGGATTTGCGCCGTCCGCGAAATAAGACTTTGGTCGGATGCGGTTAAGGCATTGCCGGCTCGGCTGCTCGGGATGCATCCGACCAAGGTCTAATTTACCGCTGAGCGTGCAGCGGCGAGGATGCAAGTCACCAGGCGCGAATTGTAACGCCCACTGGTCTGATTCCGAGCGACATCAGGGGTGGCGATATGAAACCGAAGGTTGGGAACCGATCGATAAAGACTATCTGGATGCTCGCGCTCGTCGCCGCGTTCGTCATTTGTTGCACCTCTCACGCTATCGCGCAGACCACGAATCAGCCGCCAGCCCTGACCGTGCAGGGAGCCATACCGAGTAACGCACCTGCACAGAGTCTTGAGCAGGAAATGGACTCCGAAGTTGCAGAAGCGGGTAATGGCAAGGCTTCGCTGACGGAGGTTAACAAGCAGCTGTCCAACCCGATTTCGACTATCTGGGCCTTGTCGTTTCAGCAGAATACCTTCTGGTTGAACAAGCCTGAACGAAATGTAGTGAACCTCCTGTTTCAGCCGGTCCTCCCCGTATCTCTCACTAGCAACTGGAACCTTATTACCCGGCCGGTGATCCCCCTCTTCAACTCAACTCCCTACGTAAACAAGAGCGGAAATCTCCATCGCGTAACAGGATTCGGCGATACAGTCTTGGTGGAACTGCTTTCACCCAGTCCGAAATTGGCGGGCCCATGGCTGGTCGGAGCAGGTCCAACCTTCATTTTTCCGACCGCCAGCAATTCGCGGCTTGGTCAGAACAAGTGGCAAATAGGACCTACAGGACTGCTTGGATACCTCGGTGAAAAGTGGATCGCGGGCGTGTTTCCCCAGCAGTGGTGGTCGATCGGCGGCCCGGGCTCGAACACAACAAGTCAGATGAACCTTCAATACTTCTACGCCTATTTTCCGGCCGCGGGCTGGTCAGTCGGCACCTCGCCCAACATGCTGGTGAACTGGTACGCGCGCAAGAATAGCAATAAGGTGACCTTTCCAATCGGTCTAAACATCAGCAAGGTTGTGAAGATAGGCCCATTGCCGGTGAAAATCGGTGTTCAGGGCCAGTACATGCCGGTCCATCCGGATGCATTCGGGCAGAAGTGGGATTTGCAGTTCTCGGTTACGCCGGTTATTCCAAAGCTGATCAAAGGAAGTGTTCTCGAGGACTGGTGAGTGCGCGATCCGGCGCAGCTACGTGGAATGCATCGGACCAAAGTCCGCTTTACCGCCGCGCGTGCGACGGCGAGTATGCAGGTCACAGAGTGCGAGTTGTAACCTCTGCCGGTCCATTTCCGAACAACGGCGGGGGGAATCGTGCGATGAGGCCGAAGTTTAGAACCAGATCGATTGCCAGGAACTGCATGGTATTTCTATTCGCTGCCGCATGCCTCACGCATGCGGCGTCGGCTCAGGATGCTTCGATGCGAGCAACATCAGGAGATTTGTCATGAAGCTTGGTAGCTATACAGTACCGTTCCTTTTCGCCCTGGCCGTGATCGCCGGATGCGCGTCGACGAACGTCACTCAGCAAACACCGATGAGCAACCCGGGGCTCGCGCGACCCAATCAGATCTGGGTCTATAGCTTCGTCGCCAATTCCGCCGACATGCCCACAAACTCCTCGATCGGCGGCGAGGTCGGTGCGCCGAGCACGCCACCGACGGCCGCGCAAATCGAACAGGGCCGGCAGCTCGGCGCGCTCATCGCCACCAATCTGGTCGCGGACATCAACGCGATGGGACTTTCCGCCGTGCAGGCCGGGCCGGGATCGTCGCCGCAAGTCGGTGACGGCGTAATTCGTGGATACATCGTTTCAACGGAGGGTGGCGGTGCGGGAGGCATGGTCCAACGCTTCGTCATCGGATTCGGTGCAGGAACGTCGGAGATGGATACGGTAGTCGAAGGCTATGCAGTCACGCCTCAAGGCTGGCGCAAACTCGGATCGGGGACACTTAGCTCCTCCGGAGGCAAAACCCCCGGGATGGTCGTGCCGGCCGCGGTGGCGATTGCCACTGCCAACCCGATCGGCCTTATCGTTGTCGGCGGGGCGAAAATCTATAGCGAGACGAGCGGCAGGAGCGGACTCGAGGGGAGAGCCAAGGCGACCGCCGACGAAATTGCGGTGCAGCTCAGAATCAGATTCCAGGATCGCGGCTGGATAAGCTGAGGACTGCGGCGGCGCAAAAGACAAATCCGCGCCGCGCGGGCCGGATGGCGGATGCAGTAGCCGCGTCAGAGCTGAAATCATAAGATCGCCGCGGCACTTGTCACGCGTGGTTTCGCACGCTCGACTTGAGCGTCACCAATCGCCTTGGCCAGGAAGCGAAAACGCGCAAAGACGCCGTCCAAATCTGGTCGGGCGGCTCGTGTCCCACAGCAACCTTCGCAGGCATCGCCACTAAAAGCCGCGTCACGCGGCTTTGGCCCACGAACATGGTTCCTGCTGATCGCCGCGGCAGTTTTCGCGGCGATCGTTCTCGGGGCGCGTACGATGAGCCGTCGGCCGCCCCAACTTCACGCAACTCCTCGCATCGTATCGTCCGTGCCTGCGGCCAGTTTCGTCGGCGCGGTAGCCTGTGGCGGATGCCACGAACGTGAGTTGAAACTGTGGAAGGGGTCGCATCACGAGCTCGCCATGCAACCGGCAAACGACTCGACCGTGCTTGGCGACTTCAACGATGCGAGCATTGTCGATGGGGCGGTGGCGTCGCGATTGTTCCGGCGCGGCCGCAAGTTCATGGTACGGACCGACGGGCCGGATGGTGCGCTGCACGACTATGAAATCAAATTTACGTTCGGCGTCTCGCCGCTGCAGCAATACCTGATCGAGATGCCGGGCGGCCGGCTCCAGGCGCTCGGGATCGCGTGGGACAGCCGCCCTCGCGAAAGCGGCGGCCAACATTGGTTCGATCTGCATTCCGATCTGAAGTTAAGCGCCGGCAATCCGCTGCATTGGACCGGAATCGATCAAAACTGGAACTTCATGTGCGCCGACTGCCATTCGACCAACCTACGCAAGAATTACGATCTCAATACCCGCACGTTTGCCACGTCGTATGCCGAGATCGACGTCGCCTGCGAAGCATGCCACGGTCCGGGCTCGAATCACGTGGCGTGGGCGGCGAAGAGCGGAGACTGGCGCCGGTACGAGGCGAATCATGGGCTGCTGATTGCGCTCAACGAGCGCCGCGCAGTGAGCTGGAAGGTCGATCGTGCGAGCGGAAACGTGGTCCGCAGTTCGCCGCGCACCTCCGAGCGCGAAATTCAGACGTGCGCGCGATGCCATTCGCGGCGAAGCCAGATTCATGAAGACTACGTGCACGGCCAGCCGGTCGGCGATGACTACCGGGTCGCGCTGCTCGATGACAACCTCTATTTTCCGGACGGGCAGATCAAGGATGAAGTGTACGAGTACGGCTCGTTCATTCAGAGCAGGATGTTCCATGCGGGAGTGACGTGCAGCGACTGTCACGAGCCTCATAGCCTGAAGCTTCGCGCGCCTGGCAACGGCGTCTGCCTTCAATGCCATGCGGCTCGGAAATATGATTCCGCGCAGCATCATTTTCACAGGCCAGCATCTCCCGGCTCGCAATGCGTCGAATGTCATATGCCAACGCGAACCTACATGGTCGTGGATGCGCGGCGCGATCACAGCATCCGGATCCCACGCCCCGATCTTTCGTTGAAGATCGGCGTGCCCAACGCGTGTAACGGATGCCATCGAGAGAAGCCCGCCAGGTGGGCGGCCGATCAGCTGGCGAAGTGGTACGGACACGGACCCGCGGGATTTCAACGGTTCGCCGACGCTCTGCATGCAGGATCGATTGGCGCTCCGGAGGCCGAAAGATCGCTCGCGCAACTGATCGCGGACCGCGAGCAGCCGGCGATAGCGCGCGCGAGCGCGCTCGCGCTCATCGTCAATGATCCGGGTTCTGTCAACGCGGCATCGCTGCGCGATGGCGCGCGCGACGTTTCGCCGCTGGTCAGGCGCGCTGCCGCCCGCGCCTTGCCTGACGCGGACCCGCGAGCGGACCCCGGCGCGCTAGTGCTTCTGCTCAATGACTCTGTGCGCGCGGTGCGAATCGAGGCGGCAGAGGCCATTGCGGGTATGCCTACAGACGCTTTGCCAGGGGACGTAGCGGCGGCGCTCGAAAGGGCCACGGCGGAATATGTCGCCGCGCAGGAATTGAATGCGGACCGGCCGGAGGCCCATGGCAATCTCGCGTCGTTGTTCGCCAGTGAGAAACGGTTTGCCGACGCGAAGCGCGAACTTACGACGGCGCTCGCGCTCGATCCATCCTTTGCGCCAGCGGCGGTGAACCTTGCCGATCTCGATCGCGAACTCGGGCGGGAGGCCGATGGCGAACGCGTTCTGCGCGAGGCTATCGTCCGTTCACCCAACGACGCCTCGCTCCAGCATGCGCTCGGCCTGTTGCTGGTGCGCCAGGGACACGGGCCGGAGGCGCTCGAGCATCTGGCGGCGGCGGCGCGGCTTGATCCTGCGAACGCGCGCTTTGCGTACGTGTATGCGGTGGCGCTCAACGACGCCGGGCGTAATGGCGAGGCGATCGACGTGCTCGATGACGACGTCGTAAGGCATCCTTATGACTGCGACGCGCTCGCCGGCGCTGGTGGGCTTTTATCGGAGCGCAGGAAACCCGGGGAAGGCAGCCGGTTACGCGAAGCGGCTGGCTGAGCTCGGCCACGCGTGTCCGGGTCCCGAAGCGGCTCAATAGGCGTCGAGCGGCCGAAATTACGGTCCGCTCATCGTCTGCTAGTCATCCTCGATCTCGCGTCTCGAAGATCGCCCGCCTGACGATAGCTGCGATGATTCTTTCGCCGATTCCCTTCAGTCTTCTTTGAGGAAGGTGCGAGAGAGCCGAGCCTCGATCCGGGCGGGGGAACCCGATAGTCAACTCGGCTCGGCCCTGCTCGCGTGACAGGCCTTGCGGGGGGTCAGTACCGCCGGCCTGCGTAAGAACTCTGGCAGGAGATCAGCGTTTTGAGAAGTTGGACTTTAGTCCTACACGGTGACGCGGCAGGACGGGATGGATGCCGGCTCGTGACAGGTCATTTAGAAACATGGTCAATGGGCCGTGCGCTGAGTTGGAAACCCATCGAGTGAATAAAGCGTCCAGCCCTAGCGTCAAATTTTTTAGTACGTCAGCCATCTGGCGTTCCGCCCATATTGCTTCGAGAGTACGCGCCCGCCCACGTTTCTCGCCGCAATTGAAGCAGGACTCAAATGCAAAGCCGTCGCCAGATATGCCGTGGTCCTGATCCGAATTTCCCGGCGGTGCGGACGGACCAGCGCACTTAAAAAATTGTCACCTGGTAGAGCAAAAGATCGAGCCATGGAATTGGTGGAAGAGCAGAATGCGGATGAGAAAAATCGCCGGGCTGGCGCCGAAAGCTCGGCGTCAAGACCAATGATGACCCTTCAGGAGGTCGCGGATTATCTGCGCGTAACTCGCTCGACGATTCATCGGCTGTTGAAGCGCAATCAGATTCCGGGGTTTCGCATTGGCCGGCACTGGCGTTTCAACGTCGAAGAGATCGATAAATGGTGCTCGTCGCGCGTGTCAACCAAAGACCCCAAGGCGGATGCTTAGGCCGTCGCATCCTACCGAACCTTCTTCCCCGGCAGCTCTCACTTCTGGCCGGCCGCGCTCCGCGTCGCCACCGGAATCCTGAACGTCTGTTTTGGCGCGCCGTGAGGGATTTGAACCCCCGACCGAGACGCCCATCAGTTAAAGCTTTCCGTCAGCGATTCGAGCATCATGCGAGAAGAGCAGACGATGCGCGGCTTATTTCAAGTTCGCTGCGGAACGGTCTAGGTTAAGACCCTGAAACTAAGAAGTTTGAGATCGGCTGAAAATCCACGGCCATCTTGGTGCAGAGGCGGCGCTATCGAATAGGCTCTTCGTTTGGTGAACAAACGGAAAATGGGGCGGCGAACTGGTGACCGACTCGATCTAAGAATAGGAGACAGCCGATGCGCGTGAATCCTTTTGTCGATGTCGGGACGTTCCTCATCCAGGGTAGCTGGACCACATTGTTCTTTTGGCTGCTGCTGGCCGGGAGCATTTTGATCGCCGCAATCAACCTTATTCAAGACCAGGAACAGCGATCGATACGCCACCTCGTGACCTGGGTCTTGAGAGTCTGCATCGGCGCGATGTGGTGGCAACAATCGCTCTGGAAGCTTCCACCTACCTACACCGACCACCCGGACGGCAGCGGTGGTCTGATGCAGTGGATGAAGGCGATGACTGTCTACGCGTCATCGGAAGTGCAACGTGATTTTGTTAAGAACGTCGTCTTGCCACACTTCTATTTTTTCGCGCCTCAGGTCTATCTGAGTGAGGTTCTGATAGCGGTATCTCTCATCCTGGGCTTGTTCACGCGCCTCGGAGGAATGCTCGGCGCTTTGATGGCGCTCAATCTATGGCTGGGTCTATATCTTTCGCCCAGCGAGTGGCCGTGGACATATTTCTTCATCTTCGCTATCCAGGTGATGTTTATCATGACCGCGCCGGGTCGCAGCCTCGGATTGGACGCGATGATCCTGCGCTGGGAACGTACGGGGGCGATGGCGAGCGGATGGCGCGCCAGGTTTATCGAGCTGGCGGCCTAAACGGGACTTCGCGTTCCAACACTGCGGTGTAGTTCTCCATGTCTGAAGGGTTCGCACTTGGTATTGGCCTGACCAACGAGTGCAACCTTGCCTGCTCCTTTTGCTACCGCGACCCCACGCGCACTGATCGACTGACGCTGGCGCAGGTTCGTTCCGTCCTGGAGCGGCTTCAGGTCAGGTCCATCAATCTCGGCACAGGCGAAAACGGGATGCATCCGGAGTTCAAAACCATCCTGAGTTACCTGCGAAAACTAGACATCAAGATCACCATAACTTCAAACGGCCACAGCGTGGCGATTCTTTCCGACGGCGAGTTGCGGGCCTTTCACGATATCGAATTCTCGCTAGATTATCCCAACGAACAGGAACAGGACGTCCAAAGGGGGCCCGGCAATTGGGCATTGGTACACGAGCAGGCTGCGCGATGCGTGCGGCTTGGGGTGCCGGTCACCATTGTCGCGGTGATGATGCGCTCGAACCATCTGCGGCTTGCGGAAATCGCAAGAGTCGCGCAGAGGTTCGGCGCACCGCTGCGCATTAACGTTTACCAGGCAGTACGCTCAGATTTGTATGCGCTGACCTACGAGGAGTACTGGGCCGGTTTCATCAAGCTGTTCGCCGAAGCTGACGCCGTGGCTATTGGCGAGCCGCTGGTACGAGCGATGGCAGGGATGCCGCCGCGCAACGGTGGATGCGGCTTCGCCACGGTTCGCGTGACGCCGCGAGCGACCATTCAGCCGTGTGTCTACTGGCCGGGTGGCGGCCAGGCGCTGGCGGAGCTGCTCGCTTGCGGAGAAGGAATCGTCGACACACCACCCTTTGCACAGGCGCGAGCGCTTCCCAAGGCATGCGAGGCGTGCGAGTTCCGTGACCCGTGCCGCGGAGGATGCGCGGGGCGCCGGCGCCTGCAGGGAGCTCTCTCGGAGCCAGACAGTTACTGCCCCTTGGTGCGAGGAGAGCTACGCAGGCTCGACGTCCGGATGGCGTCGGCGCGCGATCTGCCCAAAAGCGACTCGGCCTGTACGACGATCGTGATGGCACGCCATTGATTAGTGAACCGGGCCAGGCCGTTCGAGCGCGACGCGGGCAAAGGTCGCGATAAGCCGCACGCTGGCCTTGAGCGTGCCGGCTGGATTTCCGGACACTTTGGAAGCGCCGCCCGATGCGGCGGCGGTGATTGACCGGTACTTCAAGTATTCTGAGTCCGGCCCGCGCGGCCCGCATCTGCATCTCGAGGTTCCAACCGTATGTCTCCTCGCGCATCGCGAGCCCTTCGAGCGCATCGCGCCGGATCGCGCGAAACGGACACATATCGGTATAGCGGACGCCGTACAGAGCGAGCAAAGCGAAACCGGCGAGCCGTCCGGCGACGATTTGCGGCAGGTTCATGCTGCCTGGCTCGCGAACGCCGCGCAGACGTGATCCGATCACGAAATCGTACTCACCGTTCAGGATCGGCCCAACCAGAGGCGGCAGCAGCTCCGGGCAATCACTACCGTCACCGTCAAGGAAGACCACGACACCGCAATCTGGCGACAGCGCTCGGATACCGGCCCGGCACGCGCGCCCGTAACCTCGAGCGGGTTCGGCGACCACGCGCGCGCCGGCCGTGTGGGCCCGCTCGGCCGTGCGATCGTCGCTGCCGTTGTCGATCACGATTATCTCAGTGGCTGGTGGACGCGGCACCGCGCGAACGACATCGCCGATGCAATCCTCCTCGTTGAGAGCCGGGATTACGACGGATACACCCGCGTCGCGGAGTAGTGCGGAGATTTCGCCTGATCGACCACGCCCGCCCGCCGCCGCCACTTCGACCGTCACAGGCTCCAACGGACGCCACAGTTGGAACATGCGGGGTGCGGACGGTCGCTGAGCAATGCGCGGCGGAATTCCTCATAGCGCGAGCCGTTCCAGATCTCGCGCAGCGTTTGCTGGGTCGCGTCGCCAAGCGTGAAACTATCGTAACCGCGCATTGAGAACGGCGCGATACAGCATGGCAGCGCGCGGCCGTTCGCGGTGAAGTACATCAGCGTCCACGGCCGGCGGCATAGCGACCACGGGTTACGCGAACCCTTCTTCGTAACGCTGGTACTTGGATCGGCCGCTCCAGACGCGTTGAAGGTGACGCCCAGCGATGCAGATAGCGATTGGGCCTCGCGCAAAAGCTCCTCGTCGCGCGCGTCGAGCTGGTCGAACAGCGCCGATTGCGTGCGGGCAAGCCCTATACCGCCGGGAAAAAAAACCAGGCGCTGGAGATAGACCTCCGACACCCCCAGTTCGTACGCTAGCCGGACGAAGGCCGGCAACTGTTCCATCGTTTCCTTTAGCCCCGTGAGCCATAGCGACACCCGCGGCGCTGTTACCTTGAGTTCGCGCTGCATCGCGACGAAACTCTGTAGGTTGGCCACGATGCGGTCGAAGAGGTCGAGCCCGCGCACCATCTTGAACGTCGGCGCCTCCGCCGCGTCGAGCGAAACTCGCAGTTCGTCGAGCCCGGCGTCGATAAGCTGGCGACCCTTGCGCCGGCTCAGCAGCGTGCCGTTGGTGTTGAACAGCACGTAAGTGCCGCGCTCTTTGAGGTAACGCACCATGCGCGGCAATTCGCGCACCATCATGGGCTCGCCCACTCCGTGCAGGACGACGCGCGCAATCCTGGGAAACTGATCAACGATCGAGGTAAACAAGCCCCAGCTCATGTCGGCCGGGGGCTCGAGGTCCTCAAACGTGCGCGGGCAAGTCTGGCACAGCAGGTTGCAGCGGTTCGTGGTCTCGAGATACAGGCACACCGGTTCGTGATCGGCAATCGGCTTGAGCTCGCTCTCGGCGAGCTCGAAGTAATGCGCTTTAGCGGGCAGTGGCTTATCCGCGGACGGCGTACTCATCGCGTTTCTCGGGGCGTCGTGTCCCACGGTATCACGCCAAATCGCTGGCCGCGCCACCTGCGTGCCGCGAGGTCGAGAAGTACAAACATGGCGAACGAGAGGTAGAGGAGCGTGTTGATTCGCAACAACATTCCGGCGCTGCTATCCATCAGCGTCAGATACAGCAATGGACTCGCAGTCACAAGATAGATCATAGGTGCATAGGGCAATGCGCAAAGAATCGGCAGGACCCAAGCGAAATACCAAGGATTGTGAGGCGAAAACAGAATCGAGAAGGTTGTGGCCATGGTGACTGCGCCGACAAGCCAACCGCGGTGTCCGTTAAGGCTTCGAGCTAAAACGAAGGCTGTCGCCACCGCGAGCAGCAGCCCAACAGCGACCAAGCAACGCATGGGGCTCAACCATTGAACTTTGAGGCCAATACGAAGAAGGTCAGCCAAGTAGAAGCGTGTTCCATTGCTCAGGCCCTCCTCCCTCAAGTAGACGGGGAGGAAGCCGACTACCCTGGTACCGACACCCAAATAGGGTACGTAGCTGCCGAGCACTGTCGCTACAAACGCCGCGGGCATCTTCCAGTCCCATCTGCGGTACAGGGCCGGAAACAAGACTGCAGGATAGAGCTTGATCATGGTCGCGCAGCCAAGGCCGAACCCGGTTAAGAAAGGACGTTCGCGATGTCGTGCAAGCAGTGTCAGCGCGATGAATGCTACTGCGGCTGCGTCAAGGTGGCCGCTGCCGGCGAATTCCCACAGCGCCAGCGGGTTCCATGCGTAAATGATCACGTGTTCTGCAGAGAGGCGGAGTCCGATCAGCAAACGGATAAGGAGCCAAACGGCGAGCGCCTCGAAAGCAACCATCGCCGCCTTCATCCAGACAATCGACTCGCTCACTCGCGTGATCACGAAAAAGAGCATCTCGGCGACTGGAGGGTAGATAGTGTGTGCGTACTCGCGGCGGTTGATGTTGTTATAGATAGCGGCGTCTCGCAGAATGGTTAGATGGGGATCTGATGGAGCAAAGCGGTAGGGGTTTATGCCGTGGGCCTGAACGCGGCCGTCCCAGATGTATCGGTACGCGTCGTTTGACAGCCATGGCGTCGAAAGCATCACCGGAAGCCGCGCAATCGCCGCGACTCCGAGGATCACCGCCAGTGCATATCTTGCGCGTCCTCGCCGTAAGACCAACCGAACGGCCCCCAGGTAGATTATCCCCTGAGCCAGGACAGCAGCGATGAAGCGTGGCAGATGCTGGGGCGCGACGCCGAAGTACCACGGCATTCGATCGCGGCTTTCGTAGTATAGACCGGCGGAGGTGAGTGCGATTATCGCGACTCCCGCGACACTTAACCAGGCCACGGTCGTGCGCGGCCCAGTCATCCGCTGGTTTTTATGTCGAGGAGGTCAGCGAGATCAAGGCGTGCAGCCAATCCATCAGCAATCAAGCCGCGAAGAAACTCACGAGTAAAAGGAGCGTCGCTGCCGCCCCGGCCGTCACGCGCGCTGTCATCGCCGAAAAGCTCGATAGCCAGCCGGCGCAGCGAGGACGCATCGTCGACGTCGTACCATTGGGGGAGACTGACGACTTCGAGTCCGACTTCGGCGGCCCGGTCAACCGTCTGAGAGAATACGGCGGAGGTGCTCCAGTTGATGTCTTCGAAGACACGGCGATGCGCGTGCTTGAGCCCGATGAGGTAATAGCCGCCGTCGTCTGACCCACCGAGCACGATTCGGTCGTCCGCCATTTTCAAATGAGCGATCGCGTCCGCCAGAATCGACCGCGGCAACGTTGGACTGTCCGAGTTGATAAGACAAACCGATTCGTAGTTCGCATTCAAAAGGTCGCAGGCGGCGTGGAAGAGCCGCTCTCCCAAATCCTTGCCGCGCTGCGGGAGTAAATGGAATGAGTCCGGCAATAGCCCGTCGAAGGCCGATTCCGATCCAACCGGCGTATAAGCGATCAATCCGTGCGCACCCCAATGCGATCCCAGCGACTCAATCGAAGCGCAGATGTCGCGGAGAAAACAGCGATTGAGCGAAGCCGCCTTATGTGGGTCGAGGGGGGGACCAGTCGACTCTTGACGCTGCCGGGTACTGGCGCCTTGGCCATCACGGCGAGCGCATGCGAATGCGGCTCGATCGGTGCAACCCAGCCCGGCTGTAAGACACGCGCGCTCCTGGACATTCCAGCGAGAACTTACTTGAGAATTTTGCGATTGACAATCACAGGCTCTGGACGAAGATCGCGCGTTGCCGATAAAGGACGGCGAATGTGAATCCATGGGTCCCTATTCATACGGGATCGGATTCTGTAACCAAGCGCGCGCGACCCTGCTCATAGTTGGTGAATCTAGTGTTCTTACGATCTGCGATCCTAATCCATGCAGGTGATGTTTCCTTGGCGATCATAAAAGCCCAAGGCATCGACGGCACTCTCCAGCTGTTCGTAACCTTCCTCGCGGCCGTCTTTCCAGGCCTTGAGCCCTTCCAGGTCAAATAGCAACCGCACCTCAGGGTCCGCGTATGACATCCCCAGAAGCAGTTCGCGGAATCGCTCAATCAGGGCCGAAGGGGGGACAGGGCCGGCGGTCATATTGCAATGATCGTAACAAGGAGTACGAGAAAGAACTCGAGTGCTTCCAGGCTGGAGTACTCCTTCAGCGCTGAAAAAATGATAGTTGCTCTCGATCATACAAGCTGCATCGGCCGCGCCTGCCATCAGCGCGGCTGCCGCTTGACGCTCACCCCCTATGTGATCGCCGTGCATGCCGCGGAGCAGGTCATGGCGCTGGACGCTAAAGTCGATCGTTGGCACCAGGCCTTGCTCGCGAAGATAGGAAAGCGGAATGAGGGTTGCCTGGGGAGAATCCGCCGCTCCAACAGCGACGGTCTTTCCGCGAAGATCGGCGGGACCATGAATCGGAGAATCAGCACGAACTACGATCAGAGATGCTAAGTCGCAGTCAGAATCGCGCATCGCAATCGGGCGGACGCTGAGATGCCTGGCATGAGCAATCCTTCGGGACCGAACCCATGCCAGAGGCGAGTTCCATGCAACATGTATCGTCCCGTCAAGCAGCGCCTCCACCTGACGCTCGTAGTTGGAATACAGCACGTAGTCGAAGCTCAAGCCTTGCTGCTGGAGGTAACGCTTGAAGCCTTCCCAAATAGTAACAACCTTCGGATCGTACGCTACGGCTCCCAGGATTAAGGTCATAATCGTAGCCTCTCGTCTGGAGTCTCAGGAACCCTTTCGCGCAAAAATAGCGACGAAATCTCCCTCGGTCAGAATACCCACCAGTTGTCCGCTCTCGACAACCGGGAGGCAACCTATCTTCCGCTTCAGCAGAACGTGCAGCCTCAACCAATGGTGATTGCGTCGCTGCTCATCACCTCTTTGACCTATAGGCTATCTGCCTGAGCGCAGCGGACGCGATCCGGGCAAAGCATTACCCAAATTTGAAGAACGATCAAACCGGTCGCGCCAGAAGGCACCACAAAGGCTCATCCGCTCTCTGTCTCCCCTTTAGTCAAGCTTTGCGGCTTCTCCCTCGAGAGCTACGCTGACGGTGCAACTAAGTCCAACACCAGCGCGGGCATGAACACGCAGGTCGGAGCAATGGCGAATTAGTCGCCCGCGTCGGCGCCACCGCGGATCGGCGGCATCCGTACCGGCCTCGGCGGGCGGCTATGCTCAAATGACGACAGATTGTACGATGCGCAGAACGTTGAGAGGACTTCCGAGGGAGGATCCATCATGGGAATCCTGTCATGGTTGATCGTCGGACTCATCGCCGGCTTCATCGGTAGCAAAATTGTGAATCGCACCGGC
Organism: uncultured delta proteobacterium; assembly: GCA_963815255.1. GTDB lineage: Bacteria > Desulfobacterota > Binatia > Binatales > Binataceae > JAKAVN01. The sequence continues at coordinate 390,877 of CAWFGH010000005.1, forward strand.
GAAGGGCTGGTGCGGGACATTCTCCTGGGCATCTTGGGAGCAATCATCGGGGGAGCGATTTTTACGGCGCTTGGTTTTGCCGGCGTTACGGGCGTGAACCTGTCGAGCATCGTGGTGGCCGTGATCGGCGCGATAATTGTCCTAGTCGTTTATCATGCAGTTCGAGGTCAGCGCGCGAGTGCTTGAGTGCGGCGGTTCAGGTTCGGCGACATAAGCCGCGCACGTTCTGGCGCGTAGGCTGTGGGTCCAACGGGGTTCTTCCGCGCCTGTATGCGTCGGAAATCGGAGTATCAGCGTTTCCGCGCCAAATTCGCGGCCCGCAAGTTACTCGACGGGTCAAGGCGTTTAGGTCCAGGTCGGAGCAGAAGCACTGGGAGTTAAATCCGAATCGGTCCGCGCGCGTGTCTCCGAGCCCCCCTCGGCCGGCTCTGGTGGACTGAGTAACCTCCAACTCGTCACGATGGCGATAGCTGCTGCCGTCACTGCCGCTAACCTCTACTACTGTCAGCCGCTCCTGAGTCAGATCGCTCGCAGCCTTCATATGACTGTGCGCGAGACCGCCGATATCCCCATGCTCACTCAGGTCGGCTACGCACTGGGACTTCTGTTTTTTGCGCCGCTAGGCGATATGGTCGAGCGGCGCGGACTCGCGACGGCTCTCCTGTTAATCGTGACAGTGTCGCTCCTGGGGACCGCTTTGGCTCCAGACGCGTGGGTGCTACTGGCAACCTCGCTGATAACCGGGATGTTCAGCGTGGTGCCGCAAGTGATGGCGCCGATGGCGTCAACGCTGTCGAAACCGGAAGCGCAGGGGCGGGCGGTAGGAATCGTGATGGGCGGCATGCTCATTGGAATTCTGCTTGCGCGCACAGTGGCTGGCTTCGTCGGCACCTGGTTCGGCTGGCGCGCGATGTATGCAGTTGCGGCGGTGATGATGGTTGCTATGGCGGCGCTGCTGCGAGCGATGTTGCCGGTGAGCCGTCCCGATGCGCGAATCCGATATCGGGAGCTCCTTTCGTCGCTAATTCCGCTCGCGCGCAAGCTGCCGGCGTTGCGCCAGGCAGCGATCATGTCGGGCTTCGCCTTCGGTGCCTTTAGCGCCTATTGGACCACGCTGGTCTTCTTTTTGGAGAAGCCGCCCTATCACTATGGTGCGCAGATGGCCGGATTGCTCGGTCTGGCCGGAGTTGCGGGCGCGCTGGCAGCTCCTGCGGTCGGAGGGCTCTCCGACCGCGGCTACCCGCGGCTCGCCTCGGGATGCGCGTTGTTGATCGGGACGATCGCGTTTGGCTTGCTGTGGACTTTCGGAGGAACGATAACCGGGCTCGCCATCGGCGGCATCGTTCTGGACCTCGGCACACAGGCCAATCTGGTCACCAATCAGACGCGCGTGTACAGGTTGATCCCGGAGGCACGCAACCGCGTCAACACCGTCTTCATGGTCACGTACTTTATCGGCGGCGCGCTCGGCACTTTCCTGGCTGGCTTCGCGTGGAGCCTGTGGCAATGGAACGGCGTGTGCGCGTTGGGTGCTTCGTTTTTCGGCGCCGCGCTAATCGTATGGGCTGTCGGAAGCTGGGAGTCAGACGGCGGAGCGCGGCGTGCCGGGGCGACCTGAGTTAAGGCCGGTGACGTGACTTCGAGCGCAAGCCGCAGCTGTCCGCCGATCCCGCCGCCGATCTGAGGCTCGTTCTCCGGCCTCAAGGTCTTTGCCGGCGGTGGCGCGACGCTGATAGCGTACTTCCCAAGGGAAGTTGAGGAACCCAATCATGCCAAATACAGCGTCGATCTTGGTTGGCGAAGTTGAAGAGCTCTGGCGCTATCCGGTTAAGTCCATGATGGGCGAGCAATTGACCGCAACCGAAGTCACGGAAAATGGACTGCTCGGGGATCGCGCGTATGCGCTCCGAGACACAGCCGACGGCAAGATCGCTACCGCGAAGAATCCGCGGAAATGGCCGAACCTGTTCGACTACCGGGCCGCACTTGTTGGTGCTCCAACAGCCGACATGAAGCTGCCGCCCGCACGAATCACGCTCCCGGACGGTACCACGATCAGCTCCGAACAGCCCGACGCCTCCCGAATCCTCGCGTCGGTGCTCAAGCGCGAAGTGAAGCTCGAAAAGATCGGAAGCGGTGAGCGGGGCGCGTCCAACAAGGAGGTCTCCGAAGAGTACTGGCTGGATATGGAAGGTCTCGAGCATCGGGACACCGTCACCGACTTCACCCTGCCGGCGAGTACTTTTTTCGACACCGCAACCGTCCATATCCTGACCACGGCCACGCTCCAACGCTTGCATGAACTATATCCCGAGGGCCGTTTCGCGGTCCCAAGGTTCCGGCCAAACGTTGTAGTGAGCCCGACGGACGGTTCTAGCGGCTTCGTGGAGAACACCTGGCTAGGCCGAATCGTCGCGATCGGTGAAAGCGTCCGCCTAAAGATCGATCTCAATTGCGCCCGTTGCGTGATGACGACGCTTGCGCAGGGCGATCTACCCAAAGACCCAGGGATCCTGCGCACGGCAGCGCAACATAATCAGGTCAACGTAGGCGCGTACGCGTCGGTGGTGCAAGGCGGCAGAATCAAGCGCGGCGATTCGATCAGACTGGAGTAAGCCTCAGCGCCGCTGCCGAGCCAGACAAAGGAGAGATCAATATGCGCGCTGTTCAGCTCAAAGCTTATGGCAACCCTGTCGAGGGTCTTAAATATGTCGACATTCCCGCGCCCGACGCTCCCGGCCCGAACCAGGTCCTCATCGGCGTCGAGTTTTCTCCAATCAACCCGAGCGATCTCCTGCTCGCAAATGGCATCTATGCATTGCGCCCCGCGCTTCCAACCGTCATCGGCAATGAAGCTGTCGGCCGCGTTCTCGATGTGGGTCCAGGGGTGCGGAACGTCGAGCTCGGCGACCGGGTTCTGGCGCCGCTCTCCAGCTTCACTTGGAGGGAGCGAATGGTCATTTCTGCAGATGGCCTTTTCGCTCTGCCTCGTGACGCGGACCCGCGCCAGTTGTCGATGCTGGCGATCAATCCCCCGACCGCGGCGCTACTGCTCAGCGAGTATGTCAATCTGAAACCAGGCGAGTGGGTGGTGCAGAACGCCGCCAATTCCGGTGTCGGGCGGTGGGTGATCGCGTTCGCGAAAACGCGCGGCCTGAAGACCGTCAACATCGTCCGCCGGCCAGAGCTCGTGCCCGAGCTTGAGGCGATTGGCGGAGACCTCGTCGTGGTCGACTCTCCCGACGTCTCAGAAAGGATCAAAGCGGCTGTCGGCCAGGCTCAGCTCCGCCTGGCGCTTGATGGTGTCAGCGGCCCGGCGACGGGCGTGCTCGCAGCGACGCTCTCGCCCCGCGGCACCCTCGTCAGCTTCGCGGCCATGAGCTTGAATCCGATGTCAATCAGCCCGCTGGACGTTATCTTCAAGCCTGTCACCGTGCGAGGCTTTTTCATGGCCCACCCGGAGTTTGCGGCCAAACTTGCGCCAGCCGCAGCGCAGGCGGCGGAGATGATCGCGTCCGGGCGGATGCACATCCCAGTGGCGGCAACCTACCCCCTCTCGTCCATCAAGGAAGCCGTCGCGCATGCGCAACGCGGCGGAAAAATTCTTCTGGACGTGGCCGGATCATCCACCTGACCTCAGAATAGGAATCTGAGTCGACCCAGCCGTCTCGACAAGTTCCCGGTGGCCAACGCAAACCGACAAGCGTTCGTGGAAAGCGATTGTCAATTTCTTCGAAGAAATTTTCGCGTAGCTACGAAAAGGAGAAAAACATGGCGGACCCGATGGCCGAATTCAACAAGAAAGTGATCGATGAGTTTCGTAGCAATGGCGGCAAGCTCAGTGGTCAGTTCGCCGCGCGGTTGGGGGAAAAGCTGCTGGCCGGAGCGCCGATGATAATTGTCACGCACAAGGGCGCCAAGAGCGGGACGACGTACACGTCGCCGCTGGTCTACAACAAGGACGGCGACAAATACGTCATCATCGCGTCGAAGGGCGGTGCGCCGGAAAATCCGAGCTGGTACCACAACCTCGTCGCGCATCCCGAGGTGACGGTCGAAATCGGGAGCGAGAAGTTTAAGGCCAAAGCTAGAGAGGTCAAAGGTGAGGAGCGCGACCGGCTGTTCAACGCGCAGGCCAAAATAATGCCGCAGTTCAACGAGTATCAGAAGAAGACCAGTCGCAAGATTCCTGTCATCGTTCTTGAACGCGTGAAGTAGATTTCGCGATCGCGAGCACTCTAGGGCAACCTCGAAGAAGGACGTGGCCGCGTGACAGTTGGGCGTCCGATAGGGTACAGAGGAATCCTTAAACTGGAGAGTTCGGCACGATGAGCTTCAAGGGCAAACGCGTACTGGTTACCGGCGCTGATGGCTTCATCGGCTCGCATCTTGTAGATCTTCTCGTGCAGCACGATGCCGACGTGACCGCCTTTGTGCTCTATAATTCTTTTAACTACTGGGGTTGTCTCGAACATAGCTCTTCACTCAAGCGCGTCAAGATAGTTACCGGAGACATTCGCGATTCGCACTACTGTCTTGAACTAACCAAAGGTATCGAGATTGTCTTTCATCTCGCTGCGCTTATTCCAATTCCCTATTCCTACCGAGCGCCCGACAGCTTTGTCGACACGAACGTTAGGGGTACGCTAAACCTTTGCCAGGCGGCGCTCGATAACGGGATCGAGCGTCTGATTCACACTTCGACAAGCGAAGTATACGGCACGGCACAGTACCTGCCAATCGACGAAAAGCATCCGCTCCAAGCACAATCGCCATACAGCGCCAGTAAAATTGGAGCGGACGCGATCGCGACGAGTTTTCATTGTTCATTCGACTTACCAGTGATTATTGCACGTCCATTCAACTCATATGGGCCTCGACAATCCGCACGCGCCATAATACCCACAATTATAATTCAGCTACAGTCGGGACGAGGCGAAATTCAATTAGGCGATCTCTCGACAAGTCGAGACTTTACGTTTGTAGAGGATACTTGTCGTGGTCTGCTAGTTTTGGCGGCGATGAAGGACGGTGTCGGCGAGGTGTTCAACATCGGGTCGAACCAGGAAATCACGGTAGCGATACTGTTCAACACTATAAAAGAGATAATGGGACGGCAGTCTGTCGCGGTTACCGAATCTGTCCGATTGCGCCCTCCAAAGAGCGAAGTCTTGCGACTGCGGTGCGATGGCCGCAAGCTTGAGGCTGCCACTGGCTTTAGCCCAGCCATTTCGCTGACGGAAGGGCTCAGACGTACCATCGAATGGTTCGGCCAAGACCAGAATTTGCGACTTTACAAGGACATTTACAATGTCTGATCGAGCGGTGGTTCTCGCAGGGGGCCGCGGAACCCGGCTCCAGCCCTATACCGTCGTGCTCCCCAAGCCATTGATGCCGTTGGGGGACTGTCCCATCCTCGAGATACTCATACGGCAGTTGGCCAGGTACGGTTTCAGGCACGTGACACTGGCCGTGAACCATCAAGCGGACATTATACGGGCATTCTTCGGCGACGGAGCGAAATGGAAGATCCAAATCGATTACTCGTTTGAGTCAGAGCCCCTGAGCACTATTGCTCCCCTCAGGTTGATAAGAGACCTTCCTGAGGACTTCCTGCTATTGAACGGCGACGTGTTAACGGACCTAAATTTTGCGAAGCTTTATGAGGAACATGTGCGTCAGGGTCGATTGTTTACCATTGCCGGAACGAGTCGCCAACAGCGCGTCGATTATGGCGTGCTTAATATCGATACATCAGCCAACCTGATAGGGTTCAGAGAGAAGCCTGTTCTGAATTATTTGGTCAGCATGGGTATCTACGCAGTGAATAGAGCAGTTGTCTCAGCCATACCCAGCGATCGCAAATATGGTGTTGACGATCTTATCGCCGATCTACTAGCGAGAGGCGAGACGATACACGTTCGCCCGCATGAGGGATACTGGCTAGATATAGGTAGAGCGGATGATTATCTCCAGGCGATCGAAGACTTCGAGCGCCGCAAGGAATTGTTTCTCAGCGATGGCTGATCGGATCTTGGTCACAGGGGCGAGCGGGTTCGTCGGCGCCCAGCTGATACTCGCGTTGAGAGGGCGCGGGTATCAGGTGCTCACCCATTCGCATCATGACGGCGATATAGCTGACGATAGTTTGGATTTTCACGAGGTTCGACATGTTTTCCATCTGGCCGCGCGGAGCTTTGTGCCCGATGCCTGGAAGGATCCACTGCCATTTTACCGCACGAACGTAATCGGGATCGTGAATGTATTAGAATTTTGCCGCAGGACAGGCGCTTCAGTTACGCTGTTGAGTTCCTACGTTTATGGTCAACCTAAATGGCTTCCAATCGGCGAAGACCATCCGGTTCAAGCCTTCAATCCGTACAGCCACACGAAAATTCTGGCGGAAGAGGTCTGTCAATATTATGGGCAACAGTTCAACGTCCCGATCGCGATTGTAAGAGCATTTAATGTGTATGGCCCCGGTCAGCGGCGAGACTTCCTGATTCCGCTGCTGTTGGACCAAGCTCTCGATCCGGATTGCGAGATTATTTCTGTGGCCGATCTGCGCCCGAAGCGGGATTATTTGAACATCAACGATCTGGTCGAGCTCCTCTGTAGATTGGCAGAACATCATGTAACCGGCATTTACAATGCCGGAAGCGGAAGATCATACAGCGTTTCCGAAATCGTTGACATGATCTGGGCCGCGGGCGTTGCGCCAAAGCCGGTCAAATCGCGAGACGAATCGCGGACGGCGGAGATACTCGATGTCGTGGCCAACATTTCCAAAGCGAAGGGCGTCCTGGGATGGGTACCGAGGGTGACACTCCGAGACGGAATAGCCGCGCTAGTCGGGTCGTTGAGCGTCCGCGGATGAAAGCGATTGACATAGTACTGCCCGTCTATAATGAGGAAGTGATTCTTACCACGTTCCACGAGTCTCTAGCGAGGGTCATTAACAAACTGACGGACAAATACCGGCTGGACGTGACTTATGTCCTGGACCGCTCTACGGATAATTCCATTGGCGTGTTACGGCAGATCCATGAACAGAACCCGAATGTCACAGTGCTCCATCTGTCGCGACGCTTTGGACATCAGATGTCCCTTGTTGCCGGCATCGATCATAGCCAGGCCGACGCACTGATAATGATGGACTGCGATCTCCAGCACCCGCCGGAGTTGATACCGGAGATGCTGCGAAAGTTCGAGGAAGGATACGATATTGTTCAGGCGCTCAGACAATACGATGTTCGCAACGGTTACCTGAAGCGGTCCTTCTCACGTGCGTTTTACAGGGTACAGAATGCGCTTTCACCAATCGAAATCGAACCTGGTTCCGCGGACTTTCGGTTGATAACGCGCAAGGTGATCGACGTTTTTCAGAAGTCCATCCGCGAACATAATCAGTTTCTGCGCGGCTTATTTCAGTGGGTAGGATTCCGGACCGCCTACGTAACCTTCGTGTGTCCTCCACGGGCGGGAGGGACGAGCAAATATGGGCTTTCGAGGTCGGTATTGTTTTCCATCGCCGGCATAACTTCCTTCTCGAAGGTTCCCCTTCGGATCGCGACGTTTCTCGGGTTCGGATTTTCAGCGCTTGGCGTGCTCTATGGCGTGTGGCTGATCATTATGTATTTCTGGGTAGGAAGCTTTCCGCCTGGATACGCGTCCATGATCGTAGCACTGCTGGCCATGGGCGGACTTCAGCTCGTGGTGCTTGGCATTCTTGGCGAATACTTGGGGAGCGTGTTTGACGAGGTTAAACGTAGACCACTGTATATAGTCAGTGAAAGCATATCCAGACAAGAAGACGGTGTTGATGATTTGTCGGCGAGCTTGATTACTCAGTCACAAGCGGTTGTCGATGATCCGGTGGCCGTGAGGCGCGACAAGTAGGTGCGACACCTGTCGCCATAAGCCCCGGAGCAGACGAAGGATTGGTAAATCGAGAGACGCCGGCTGACGCCGAGAACACGGCGCTTCACAGAAGCAAAGAAATGGTTTAAGACTTCTTCGATTTCAGCCGCACAGTTGACATGATCATGTCTGCGAAGGACTCCGTAGTCGAGACCATGACGCACGCGAAATTCGAGCCCTGTGCTTACATCCTGCGCGAGCTGCCATAAGATAGTTCCCTCGCTGGGTATAGCGGCTCGTAAGACCCCGCCGGTCACGAGATGCATAGCACTTCGCGCGATAAGCTCGGGCAGCTCGCATATGTGCTCCAGCGTAGCGATCGAAATTATTCGCGAGTAGTAGTTGCCCTCAGGCACGCATTTTATATCCTGGTAGATGTTCCGAACCCGCGATAGCGATGATGCCGACTGGTACAGGTAGACCGACGGTTCGACGATGTCGTAGGGAGCCGTGAGGGGCTCATAGCAAAGATGGTTGAGGGTACCTGCTCCGATCTCCAGGGTGGGCCCGGGATTGCCGAGCCTTCGGGCATCTCGGGCGACTTGCCGGTGCATCCAGGCTTCCATCGTTTGGGATAGCGCGGAAGCAGGTGAATGACCGCCGCGGTTGCATAGGTAAAACTCGTTATAGATCTTCGCATAATCGGGCGGCAGAGGTGGCCGGGACTTGGGATATTGCTCGAACATGAGGAACCGTGCGTGGTGTGCTACTTGTCGATGTCATACACGAGGCTGGCGTAGCGCCGCAATCGTGGCGCGAGACACAAACAGCAGAGGAGAAAGACCGAGATGGCGCTGATCGATGCGCCGATGAAAAAACTATCTGGTCGAAACCGGAAGGAAACGAGATGGTGACCCGCGGGTATCATCACTCCGCGAAGTAGATAATCCGTTTTGAATATATGAGCGTGGCGGCCGTCGACTCTGGCGCGCCAGCCTGGGTAATAGGTGTCGCTGGTTACAAGGAACCCCGGTGTCCGGGACGCTGTCTCGACAAACATTCGAGTCTCGGTTGACTTGAGCACCCTGGCCGTAGCCAAGGAATCCGCGGCAAGTGTCGTGTAGTGCAGGGGAACTTCGACCAGCGCAAGGCGCGTGGGATCGAAGACGCGGCCGCCCGGCAGCTGCGACGTACGGATCGCCTTCAGTATCAGGTCTGGTCTGATGCCGATAACTTCGGGCACCAGCCAGGCGCGCGGCAGCGCGCGGCGGTTCTCCAGCACCGACGTTGAGCCAATCTTGCCGACCAGACGCCATCGCTCCGGATGCGCTAGTGCGCTCTCAAGATTAGTGATCGGAAAGCTCTTAGCGGTCCCTGAGTTCCTGAGAATTATTCCCCGGACTGCTATTTGACCGATAGTGCCTGTCCACCGCAATTCGAGCCGACTTATTCTGCTCGCCGAGGCGAGCCGCACGGTTGCCAGGTACGTGTGTGCTTGACAGGGCCTGAATGAAGGTCTGTCTATCGAAAAGCTCGAAAACACTGCCGCCCTATGGTGTCGGACACGCGGGGCCACATCTTCGCAATCATAGGCCCATTCAGCGATGTCACGTCCCGCCCTTATACTGTAAGAGTTCTTCCTTCCAGATTCGTTCGTAATCAGAATCTGGAGAACCTCCGCATCCTGGGGGACGTCGATCGAACAGCCGAGAAAACCCACCAGGCCTACCGTGTCTGCCTCGAATGCAGCGGGGAGCTGGAAGGCTGTCGCGACGTTATAGTCGCTCGAAGCTGAGCAACCAGGTCCGAAAGTTAGCTCCATTTCAGACCCGGCCCACTCGAACCCGCCTTTGCTTACTGGTTCCTCTGGTCCGCCATTTGGCACGAGTATAAACCGGGCCGCAACGATATCCAGGCTGCGATCGGAGGGATCCGGCCAGAATCCAGCGATTTGTCCGGCCGGCTGCATTCCCAGAAGCGCGCTGGTTCTGCTTAAGATCAGCGGGCCATAGCCGCTTGCGCTGGGAACCTTCCAAACCCGCGACATATTTGGCGGAATCGAGCTTAGATTTTCCAGTCCTCCTGCGACTGGCAATATTCGCTGCGCCCAATTGCTGAGCTTGGCCTTCAAGTGCTCGGCGTACATTGGAGGCTCCGTCACTGTAGGGCTCGGATATTGAAGTCCGGAGAATTCAACCCATGCGAACGAACCCAAATCTACTATGAGCACCAACAACATTATGGCCTGCCGCCATCTAGACGCCGGCAGAATCGTCCAGTAGAGCAGGCTGACCGTAGACAGAAGCAACATCAATAGCGGAAGCAGAATCGCTGGGTCGGAGAAGACGCGTGCGGGCCACGGCCCTCCCGTTGTAGGTGGCAATAGCCTCAGCGACCCGGGAAAAAGTACAATCAATATCAAGTCCAAGAGTACGAATGCGATACATATGGCGATGCCGACGCCAACGCATCGTCGCGAGGCGGATCGATGTTCGATCGCAGCTATACCAAGCCCTGCCAGCACGCTGACTGCAAATCCGAACGTCATAATATATCGCGCAGGTACGTCGAATTTGTCATAAGCCGGCATATGAAACATCATTCTCGCGACTGGCGTTGCACCTCCCAGGGCTAATAGCAGGGACGCTGCGCAAATCAGAAGCCAGAACCACCAGTGACGCCGTTTGCTATATAGACCAAAACCGATGGCACTTAGCATTATCGGCAGCAAGCCCGTGTAGCCAATGGCCTCGGGTCGCCACCAATTACCCAACGATCCCGTATAGGGCAGGCCCCTGAAGTATGGTGGCTGTCCGCCAAAAAGGTAGGGAAAAGGCAAGGTAAACAGCAGACGAGGCGAAAGAGAAACATTGATGAAAGTGTCATAGGACATTTTGGCACGATTACTTAGTTGCGCCAGTTCCCAGGTCGGAATGAGTTGCAATGCGGCGAGCCCTATGCCAAGCGCGGCGAGCGCCAGACATGAGGCGTAGTAGCTGAGCGGCTCGGATGTGTCCAGCCCCAATACGAGCGCGTAGATCCCTGCGACGCTCAGCGAATAGACGAAAGGTTGGGGATGCCCCGCGAGCGCACAGCAGCCGACCGCAAGCGCGCCGATAGTAAACCAGACGCGAGAAAAGCGATGGCGCAATTCCTCGAGAGCCCAGACAATCAACGGTAGCCAGGCGGCGGTATGAATTATCGCGGTATGGCCCATATGGGCGATCATGAACCCGCTCATGCTGTAAGCGATGCCACCGACGGCGGCCGCCAAAGGGGAGTCAGTCAGTGAATATAAGTAGCCGTAGGTGAAGCTGCCCGCCAGGACATATGCCGACAATACGAACAAGTTCCATAGTTCGCGCCTGTGCAGAAACAGAAATCCAACTGGGTACCATGACTCGGCCTGAGGATCGGCAGCAATCGGATAGCCACCGTACAGTGCAGTGGTCCAGAGAGTGCGGGGTGAGACGAAAGCAGGTAGATAGTATAGTAGAGCGTCTCCGTTGGCCAACAGGCGGTCGCTTAAGAGAATCGGGGAGAAAAGCGTCGTGAAGATCGCCACGAAAAACAGCGTTACTAGAGCAGAATGAGACGGTCGCCACCGGGGGCAATTTACCTTTGCTAGCACCTGAGAACCCTTTCGTGCGAACACTCTTTGCAAATGGCGCAGCAAATTTACGTCGAATGATGCACGTCGGATGCGCGAAAGCCACCCAAGCGGGGCACCCTCAGCCAGCGTCGATCACGTGGACCAGCGGGATGGTCGAACCAGCGTCTTCGAACCAAATCAAAAACTCGCTGACCAGATCTAGCTCTAATTGATATTTGCCCGGAGCTGTGGGCGCCGTCAGGGTCAAACTGAACATCTGTGAGGCTCCGGGACCGATACGCTGCGGAAGCGATACAGAGTCGTAATTGTGAGGGATCTCCTGCCCCCATTGATCCGACAGATGTGCTCCGAGACGAACCGCGCCCTTGCCTCCTGGAGCGTGGGAGGGATCCAGCCAGACGCTTTGTCCTGTGTTTTTTGCCATGACCCGCAATTTCACCTTCTCATCCGGCCGGCATCTGGTCGGCGCTTCCAGCAAGGTCAGCTCAGCGGCTAGCAATTGCGGCATGTTGAAGCTGTCGGGCGTGAGCTGAGGACGCCGACAAATGATAACCGCGCGCGCGTTGGCTTCGGAAACCACCTTGATGTCGACGAAGCCGACATCGGCGAGCAGTGCCTTGAGACTATCCGCACTGGGTATAAACCAGTTACCGACCGCTTCGCCGAGCGAAGGATCGTTCTCGACGTAAGCCAGCGCGTGCAGGCGGCGGCCAATACCGAGTGTAGGCCCGTAGGATTCAAATGACGGCGAAGGAAACAGAACCTCGGACTCAAGGATCAGCAAATCACTGGTAACCTCAAAGAGCTTTTGGAGCGCCAGAACGAGGTGCTTGCAGTGATAGATTAGACCTAGCGCCAGAGTAACGTCGAATTTGCCGATTCGGTCCTCGCTTAGTTGGTAAACCGACATTCTTTGATACTCGAGGTCCAGCCCAAGGACGCGAGCCACGAAGCGGGCTTGGCAGATATGGTGCCGCTTCGAGTCGATACCAACAACGCGCCCGGCGTTTCGGCGCTTGGCTTCGATCGCATAGAAGCCGGCATTGCATCCGACGTCCAAAACACTTCTTCCCGCTAAATCATCAGGGAGGAATCGCTTTATGATTTGCCATGTTGCTGCGGGATGGTTGGTCGGTTCGGTCGCTGCCGGACGTGACTTGGTCAGGATGCCCTGACCAAGGTCGATTTGGTGAAACCAGGGTTCCAGCGCCAGCACCCCCGCGCGAATCTCATTCGCGTTCATGCCGCTCAATCTCCACTTATTTAAATGGGTCCTCTTAGGCTTCGCGATTGCGCCAAACAGTCCTACTCGCAGTTTTTGCCAAAAGCGAGACTTGGAAGAGGCGCCCTGACCACATTGGCGCGAAGCATCGGGCGCACACCATCTGGCGGGTGCTGGAGGGGCTGGCGTTGAACCGGCTGTCCCCGATCAAGGCGCGGGAGTATATGCCTGGAGGCGCCGCGAGTGAGACGCGGGCGCTGCTCTTGAGCGAGTGAAGTGAACAAGCGCCCAGGAGATCGAGCGGCTGAGCATCGAGCATGCGAAGTATCGCTGGATCGCGGCGGGGTGTGGGTCAACTGTCACACTCTGAGCGGCTTCTGCAGCGCGTATCCGCTGGCGCTGGATGATCTGATGAGCAAGGTTGTCGGCAAGGCTGCCGGCCCAGGTGCCCGGTGCACGCGACTACGAGTAGCGCGGCGCGTAGGTGCTGGAGCAATTCCAGCAACTCAGAGCGTACAAGACGGTTGCCAAAAACTATCCGCAGCGCCCAACCGAGACCCGCGTCTCGACCACCGACCCGGGACGCGGATAATGAAGCTGGCCGACGGCTGGTTCCGCCCCGCTACTCGCCCATCGCCAATCAGCGGTTCTTTACAACGCATGTTCGCATGTCACATGATATAAGACCGTTTTGGTGAATCCTGACGGGCTGCAAAAATAGCCGATTTCCTGCAATTTTTGGCCGCAGCGGACGAGAGTTCGCGCAGCCATGCGAGCGGGGGGCGCAGACACCCGGGAAAGCCCGGGATCGGAGCGGCTGCTCTAGCTATGGGTCTGTCTGTTTGCATCCTAAGTGAGTTCCACGGATCGTCATGAGCTTTATCTCCTATGCCCAGAACAACGAAGACGTAATGCTTTACCGCGCTCTGCGGGAAGTGAAAGAGGGGTTTTATATCGACGTCGGCGCGCAGGATCCGGTAATCGATTCAGTGACCAAGGCCTTTTATGAACGCGGTTGGCGAGGAATCAACATCGAGCCCAATGAGGAATACTTCCGCAAGCTTCAGGACGACCGCCCGCATGACATCAATCTGATGACCGCTGTTGGATGCGAGCCGGGCGCCATCTCCTTCTACGAAGTGGTGCACACAGGCCTTTCCACCACGAGCGCCGTTTACGCGCGAGGTCATGCGGAGGCAGGTCATGAAGTGCATCTCCGTAATGTGGCCTGCACCACGTTAGATAAGATTTGCACTGATTGCGGCGTCGAGACAGTCCATTTTCTAAAAATCGATGTCGAAGGTTCCGAGCGGGCGGTGCTGGAAGGGTTCTCATTTGAGACGGTCCGCCCATGGATCGTGGTGCTTGAGGCCACCGAACCCAACTCGACTCGTGAAGTCTCTGCGGAATGGGAACACCTGCTTGTGGGACGTCGTTACCGGTTCGTGTACTTCGACGGGCTGAATCGGTTTTACATTGCCGCGGAGCACGCAGATTTGGCGAGACATTTTTCGTGTCCGCCAAATCCATTCGATCAGTACGTGGGCTATCATCTTTGGTGGGCTCGTGGAAAGTTGGAGCTAGCGCAAGCCGCGGAGCGCAATGCGCAGGTTAACACCCTGAATCACGTGTTGGCCGAGGCGCAGAGCCTTCGAAACGACATCACTGAGCGTGACAGGCAGATCGACAGCCTACGAAAAACCACCGCCGAGCGTGACCGGCAGCTTGGAGGGCACGTACAGCAGCTCGAGGACATTCGAAGCACGCTTGCCGAGCGTGACCGGCAGCTTGGTGGGCACGTACAGCAGCTCGAAGACATTCGAAGCACGCTTGCCGAGCGTGACCGGCAGCTTGGTGGGCACGTACAGCAGCTCGAAGACATTCGAAGCACGCTTGCCGAGCGTGACCGGCAGATCACTACCTTGCGTGATGACCAGCATAGGCAGCAGGGTGAACTCCTGGCACAAGTACGCCACCTGAGTGACAGCTTGGCAGCAACCGAGCGCCGGCTGCGATCCATCCGTTCATCCGTCTCCTGGAGACTTACAAGCCCGCTGCGCGAAATCAGACGGGCGGCGGTCCGCATCGCGCGTCTCGTCGGCCGGCCTCTGACTAACCAGCATGTCCCACGAAAACCGAACCCGGCACAAGCGGTCTCAAATATCGCTATCTCAGGGCTCGCTGTCTCTGACGAAATTGCGGCCCAGCTCACTGAACCCGCCCGATCGCTCTATCATGCTCTACGCGAGACGCTGACTCACCGATCGTAAATGGTGAAGAATCCTATATGAGAGTCGTCCTGGACCTACAGGCGTTTCCGGCTCCCGCCGCACCGCATAAGCGCGTCGATCACTATGGAGCCTCACTGGCGCGCGCCATAATCAGGCATGCGGGCAATCATGATATCCACGTTGTCGTAAGCAACCTTTGCGAGGATGCCATCGAGGAGTTGCAGAACAAGTTCCCTGACTTGGTGCGAAGTCCTAATTTCCGGGTATGGCAACTTCCCTTTTCTCTTACGCCGGGGCCTAACGGTTATTGGCGCCGCGGCGTAGCCGAGCTTCTACGAGAGCAATGGTTTTTACGGCTCAAGCCCGATGTAATTCTCTCCAGCCCGTTGACCGGAACTACCGATGCGGAGCCCGCTTCGAAACTACGACTGGCCAGTGTTCCAACGGCGACCACGCTACACGAACTCTTCCCCTCACTGAATCGCGATACGCCCGTCTCGGATCCATCTGATTCCGACCCCTCGGTGCAGGCGCATTGGGCTCGTCGCTTGGAGCGACTGCGCGAAACCGACCTCGTACTGACGGTCTCCGAATATTGCAGAAGCCATCTATTGGATGCGCTGGATTTGCAGCCCAAACGTGTTGTCGTCATCCCGCCGGCTGCCGATGTGCGATTTCGGCGCTTCGCAGTGCCAACGGAGCAGGAGCGCGCCCTTCGGCTGCGGTTCGCGCCGAACCGCGACTTCGTCATGTCGGTTGGTGGCACCGCATATCGAAAAAACGTCGAAGGACTGATCGAAGCGTATGCACTCCTGCCGTTGGAACTGCGCAAAGATCATCAACTGGTACTAGTGGGTAGACTGAATGCCGACCAAAGCAGCCGGCTCCGGCGGCTTGCGCGGTCGAAAGGTCTGGCCGACGATGAGCTGACGGTGACTGGGTATGTCAACGATGATGACCTGGCAAATCTCTATAGCATATGCAAGGTTTTTGTTTCTCCGTCTCTTCGCGAAGAGTTTCCTCTGCCACTATTGGAGGCGATGAGCTGCGGCGCGCCGGTCATCGGTTCGGACCGCTCCAGCATTCCCGAAGTCGTAGGTCTCTCCGAAGCCCTTTTTGATCCTCTATCCGCGAACTGCATAAGCAAGAAAATATACGAGGTACTTACCGATACCGAATTTCGAGCGAAGTTGAAAGCACATGGTCTGGCGCGGGCGCGCAAATTTTCTTCGCAGGAAAGTGCGCACCGGGCACTCGAAGCGCTGGAGGCGCTCCACGGCTCTCGGCGGGAGACGCGCAAAACACATCCGCCGTCGGCCAAAAGCCGCCCACGATTGGCCTACGTGTCACCGTTGCCGCCGGAACGGTCTGGCATAGCTGATTACAGCGCAGAACTGCTCCCCGAGCTGACGAAATACTATGAAATTGAGCTTATTACGGATCTGGCCAAGATCACCGATCGATACCTCCAGGAAAGTTTTCGCCGCCAGCCGATCGCGGAATTCGAAAAATCGGCGGGCCGTTACGACCGAGTCCTATACCATATTGGCAACTCACCGTTTCATCGCCAGATGCCAGCCTTGCTCGAACGCTATCCGGGCACCGTTATGCTGCATGATTTCTTTCTGAGCCATTTGTTTTACTACCTCGAAAGAGTAGACGGCATGGCATTGTGGCGCAGCCTCTATGAATCTCATGGTTATCCTGGGTTGCTGACACGGGCGCGCAAAGGCGCCGAGGCCGCGGTCTGGACCTATCCATGCAATCTATCTGTGCTCTCGCGCGCGCAAGGGGTGATTGTTCATTCGGAGCACGCTAAACAATTGGCCCGTGAATGGTTTGGCATGCCCGCCGAGAGCTGGGTAGTAATCCCACAGCTCAAGAGAATACCCAAGAGTGTAGACAAAAAGGATGCGAGAAAAATTCTTGGTATCCCACCCGACACCTTCCTCGTCTGTTCTTTCGGATTTCTGGCGCCGACTAAACTCAACGAGTTGCTGTTCGAAAGTTGGATCGCATCCAGCCTAGCGAACCGCAAAGACTGCCATTTGGTGTTCGTCGGTGGTGACGGAGACGGTAAACCTTATCAAGTCGACGGTTCGTCGAACCGCATTCGAGTCACAGGGTACGTCGGCAAAGACGACTATGACCGCTATTTGTCTGCTGCCGATGTGGGTGTTCAGCTCCGAGGTGCGCTCTCCAGGGGAGAGACGCCGCGATCCGTTTTCGACTGCATGGCGCGTGGGTTGGCCACCATTGTGAATGCCCATCCGATCCTCGCGGATTTGCCAGCCGATTCGGTAATGACTCTTTCCGAAGGCTCTGGGGTCGGCGAATTGGTGGGAGCACTCGAGAGACTCTACCGCGATCCGGAATATCGGACCGAGCTTGGCCGACGGGCGCAACAGTACGTTCGAGAGAAACTGGACCCTGCGCTAATCGCGCGGTCTTATGCTGACGCGGTGGAAAAGTTTGCCGCGGATCATCCGGTCGCGCTGACTAGCCGTTTGATCGTGGAAATTGCCGACCTTCCGGCCTCGCCGCCGCCGTCTGACGATGATTTGGGAAGGGTAGCATCCTACATCGCCGAGAACAGCAGCCGGTGCGTTCTGCCACAACTGTTTGTAGATGTTACGGTGCTCTTGTCCTTAGGAGATTATCAGACCGGCATTCACCGAGTCACCCGCGCAATCCTGTCGCAACTTTTGGAAAACCCTCCTGCAGGGTACCGGGTGGAACCTGTTTTCCGGCCTTTTCGCCAAGCATATCGGTATGCGCGCACATTCGCGTGCAAATCCTTGGGATTGGAAATCGGGGATTTGGAAGATGCGCCCGTCATGGTGAACCCGGGAGACATATTTTTGGGTTTGGACTGGGATCCGGGAATAGATGATCCCGCGCGCAAATGGCTGCTTCATCATCGCCAACGCGGAATGAGGACCTTTTTCACAATCTATGATCTACTGCCACTACGGCGTGGCGACTGGTTCAAGCCAGAAATGGAACCGGTCTTTCGGGGCTGGCTTTTGGGAATATGTCAGGTTGCGGATGGCTTCGTCTGCATATCGCGCGGAGTAGCGGACGAGGTCTCGAGTTGGCTCGATACACACCAACCGGTCTCTTCTCGCGCTCTGGACATCGGCTATTTCCACCTGGGAAGTGACATAGAGGCAAGCTGGCCAAGCCGGGGACTGAGCTCTACGGATCAGATGGTTCTGGATGATTTGAAAGGCCGCGAGGTACTGGTGATGATAGGCACAATCGAACCTCGCAAGGGCCATAATCAAGCCCTTTCCGCAATGGAACGGCTGTGGGCCGAGGGCGAGGACGTCAGCCTGCTGATTTGTGGCAAGCGGGGCTGGATGGTCGAGTGGATGGCGGAGCGCCTCCATTCTCATGCGGAACTGGGCCGGCGCCTCTTCTGGCTGGATCAGGCGGGTGATGAGGCGTTGCTGCGATTGTACTCAATCGCCTCCGGTATGTTGATGGCCTCCGAGGGAGAGGGTTTCGGTTTGCCACTGGTAGAAGCTGCGCGGCACGGCGTGCCTATTATCACGCGCGACCTTCCCGTGTTTCGGGAAATCAGCGGTGAGCACGCCTTCTATTTTTCAGGCACGGATCCAGCTGACCTTGCGGATGCGCTTCGAACGTGGCTCAAGTTGTATCGGCGAGGCGAACACCCGAAATCGGACAAGCTACCCTGGCTGACCTGGGAAGAAAGCACGAAACAACTCTTGCAGGTCGTGCAGGAAGGAAAACTATACAAGCGTTGGCAGCCGGCACTAACACTACCCCTCGAAGAATTGGCTTCTCAAACCGCTGACGGGCGTTCGGCTGAACCAGAGCGTGACGCCGTGACCGATTTTGGAATTCGGGACGGATTCACGCCGACCGCCTCACTATCCTTGCGGCGGTAGAAATATCACCTGAAAATCGCTCGCGCAGATGCCTGAAGGAATTTTGTGCCCTCTCCCGATATGGTGCGGTATCCCCATCTTTTGATTGAAGAGTCGTGCGAGCATCAATCCGCGCGCGTCTGCATAGCTACATACGAGATTCTCGGACCATCACAAAACGGCGGGATCGGTACGGCGTATTTTTCACTCGCCACCACCCTAGCCTCGGCGGGCCACGATGTAACGATACTGTACCTTCCAAGTGAGCGTTCGGAACAGACCGCGATCGAACACTGGATAGCCCACTTTCGCACTCTTGGTATTCGATTTGTTGCGCTGCCACCTGCGCAGCGAACAATCAAAGTGCCACAATGCATGCTGACGGCTCGCGATGCGTACACCTGGCTGCAGAAACAGGAATTCGACGTAATTCACTTCCCGGAACTGCAAGGGCACGGCTATTACTCCGTCCTTGCGAAACATCAGGGACTCGACTTCAGCCACACTACCTTATGCGTCGGCACTCACAGCCCGATCTCATGGATCCGGGAGCAGAACCACGAGGCACCATACAGCCCCGACGAACTGGAAATGGATTTCATGGAGCGCCAATGCGTTGCCTTGGCGGACATAGTCTTAAGCCCTAGCCAGTACATGCTCCGCTGGATGCGGACCAGAGGCTGGTCGCTGCCCGCTGTGTGCTACGTACAGCAGAACATTGCCTTGCCCGAGTTGCAAACATTTGCAAGGCACGAGATCCGGCGCGTAAGTGAACAACGCGCACAAGAGCTGGTTTTCTTCGGCAAGCTCGAAGAGCGGAAGGGTATTGGCTTGTTCTGTGACGCTCTCGATCTCCTAGCGGATAGAAACCTTCGGGAGTTCAGCGTCACCTTTCTGGGAAAGAACGCGATGGTCTCGGGGCGTGACGCACTAAGCTACATCAAGGCGCGCGCAGAACGTTGGGCGTTTCCCTATCGCGCGCTCACGGATAGCAGCCGTGAAGCAGCGTTGCGGTTCCTTTCGAAAGGCGCCGGCCGGATAGCGATCATGCCATCACTGGAAGACAACCTTCCCAACACAGTGGTGGAGTGTCTGGCGTGGAGGATCCCGTTTCTCGCCAGCCGCACGGGAGGCATTCCCGAACTCATCGCCGATTCTGACGTCGAGCGGGTGACTTTTCCGCCCAACGCTTCCGAGCTAGCGGACACCCTCGGTCGGGCGTTGGGGGACGGAGTCCCTGTTGCGCGAGAGGCGATCGATCCGGAAGATAACAAGCGACGTTGGGTAAACTGGCACGCCGGTTTGGCCTCTCGCCCTATTCTCGACAAACATATTCAGACGGAGATCAGCGCAAAATCTGCGACGCTGCTGGTTAGTGTCTGTTTGAACTATCGCGAAGGCGTGGCCTCGCTTCTCCAGGCCGTAGGGTCGCTGCGACGCCAGAGCTGGCCCAACCTCGAGGTGATACTCTCGGATTGCAGCGAAGCTGGAGTGGGTGCACGGTCCGAACTGGACGGCTTGAGGAGTGAGTTCGAGTCGAGGGGATGGCGAATAATTCGCGAGGCGCGGTGCGATAAGGCGATAATACGAAGAACAAACGCCGTTGTCCATGCGCGCGGCGATTACGTCCTCTTCATGGACAGCGCGGATTGCGCAAGTCCTGATGCTGTGGCTACGTTCGTTGAGGTGGCCGAGCGTACCGGCGCCGATGTTCTTACCTGCTTTCTAGTTCTTTTCAGAGGCGTCGGAGACGACGAGACCCTGATAGGCCACTGCCCATTTCTTGGCGCTGCTGTCCTCTCGGGCGTCTTCCATAATCACTTCGGTTCGCGCTGCATCTTTGTCCGCAAGGCTGGATTTTCCCGCCTGGCAAGTCGTTGCGGAGAGGCCGGGGGGATTGCGCGGACTGGGAATTCCTCGCCCGGGCAGCATTGATTGGATTGCGGTTGGAAGTGGTACCGAGACCGCTCGTATCGTGTCGCGTCCCGGATAACTCGCGCTTGCACCTTGAGAATGAGCACCACGATCACTTTCCCGCCGTCAGACCCTACGCGGAGGCAATGCCTCTTCTGCTTCGGGACTTACCGAACGCGGCGTTCACTACGAAAGTGCAATATGAACGACAGTACGGTTTGGCGAACAACCGCGGAGAGCTTCCATCGTTTCGCGACGAGGAATTGGCGGTGCTGCTGGTGAAACGGCTCGCGGCGCATGGCCAGGGCCGGATGGCTTCGCTGTTGCGCGCGTGGCTCGACTACTCTTCCGCGCGCTCCAACCTACCCGAGAGTCGCATTCAGAGAATACCGCCCATAGCGCGACAGTTGCTGAGAGGCCGCTACCATCGTTTCAGCCACGGGTTCGGGAGTGCGTTCCGCGACCTGCGAAAGCCACCACCGGTCTGGTTCCGCATAAAAAGCGGCTCGTAACAACCTTTGCGCAACAAATCGGGGAAGGTCTCCTTCGAATATTGCCGACAGTATAAGCCGCCCCTGCATTTGAGCCTCGGGCGATCCCGATGCTTCGTCTACGCGCCGGACCCCGACATCACGTTGTCGTCTAGATGCTCAGAAATCGATACTCGCTCCGCCAACGAGTCTGGGATGTCAACGTTCTTGGAGACGAGACCCTATAGCCGTTAAGGTGTCGCCGATGGAGTTGAGGCAATCAGCGGTGGCTCCGCTTTTATATATTCCGGCTCATTGGGTTGTTCGCAGGGCTCTATCTCTTTGTAGCCATTGTTCGCATACCAGCGCAAATTCGCGCTCGAGGGTTCGCTGGGTACGCACTTCAAGAACGTTTCAGGAATAAAGCCTCCGACTGGTGCTGGCCTGTAACGAGCCATAAAACCTTGGCAATGATATCCGCCAAAAATATCGCAGTAGGCAAAATTGCCGAAAAGAAAGAAATCAATCGAAGCATCGGCCAACTCTTTCTTCGTCTTGAGAAATGTCGGATCGGTCACATATACCAACTGTTCCGCCCCTCCGGCTATATCAGATTCATTTGCCGGACTGTCGGTTCGAATATCGCCAGGTCGCTTAAATCTATGCCTATAGCTAAGCTCTGATCCGCTTCTATCAATGTTAGTCTCGACATTTACCGCGAAGTGTCGGGCTACGCTTCGCCCGGAATTAACAAAATGGAGAATAATTATCGGTTTATTATCTGTGGTAACCGAGCCGAAATCTGCGAAAAGTCCGTCGCCAGAACCGAATGTTACATAAGCTCGCTCGGTAGTCTGAAGCGCCTCAGCGGAATTGTCATTAGCCGCCAGCATTGCGTGCCACTGTCGATGGGCAATCGCACCATATGCCAAGACGCCGACGACAGTCAGAGCCTCAAGAAAAACCTTCCACCGATCTCGGCGTTGCTGTCGGCGTTTGTAGGCGCGAGCGTCATCTTCTATGCCCTTTGGATAGCGAATTTCGACGATAGGGAGTGGCTCGGCTTCTTGCTGGGGATTGTCGGGATTGGGACCGGCGCTGGCATGTTCTGTTACGGATTGAACATTATCCTTCTTTGGAATGTCGGGAGCGTCTGATAGTCTCCAGTCGATCTCCGATTTTGTCATCGCCTTTTCCCTTCTTTGGTCGTTCCGGTTCTAACGGTCAGCTCCCTTGCGCTCCACGCGGGTGCGCCTTCGCTCGTAGCTAGGGGTTCGTAGGAAAGGGTTACATCGAGTGCCATCATACGCTCGACCGCACTAGCCAGTCCGGAAAGTTCCTCTTGCGCCAGTCGTGCGCCTGCCGCTCGCTCTGCCACTCGGCCGCCGCCCCTTGTCGTAAATATCAGCCTGGAGTTTGCCGCGGAGAGCTGCGACAGAATCCGCACCAACCTAGCATCGATGAGGCATAGGTGAAACGCCGGCGTCCAACCCGTCCTTCTGCGCTCGCAGCGGTGGACGATTTTGATATACCGCTCAGACATCGCCGGCTCTGATCATCCGCGCCGCGGCAGCGTTCAAGAGCAGTTGTGCGCAGGCCGATAGCCGGCGCGCTCTGCGGCCTGCGGGTTGCCAATGGAACTTGATTATCGGGCGAGATACTCGAGTAGTATGGGCATCCCGGCCGCTCGAAAATATGGCTTCTGGCGTTCCCCACCACGGGCGCCTTGTCGGCTCACTGCTTATGCGACAGTCGGCCGGTGGCCCAGCGCAGCACTGCGCCGCTGGTGAGACTCGGTCCCGCCGGTCGCCCGTCTGCCGCCTCATTACCTCCAGGCCCGCCCGTGTGTGTCGGCTCCCTGGGTCGCGTAGTGAAAGTCACATCGCCATCCTGACCATTTCGATATCGCTTCCCTGGGCTGCTTACCGCGCGATTGCGACGCGATTTGCCGCGCCGATCCGCTCATCGTGTATGGCCTGCGCCGGCTCGGCTTTACGCGAATCTATCCGGTCGACGCGATGGGAGAGATTTCGTCGGCCGACTTCGAGCTCTTCCCGACGCCGTCCGCCTACTTCTGGCATACCAAACAAGGAGCTCACCGCGCGATGCACGGGAGCAATGCTCCGGCTGCTGACCTACCCCATCGAGCCCGCAGTGCCGCGAAGGCCAGCAATGCGAAGGATGAAGCCCTCAACGCGCCCCGTTGACCCGTTCTCCCGGCTCCGGCAGGCCATCACACCCACCGACGACAAGGCCCAAGGACGACCCCTATCTCAGACAGACGTGTGTGAGACCTACGCGCGCGAGTTGTGCGCAGAGCCGAGAGTGATCGACCACAGGCGCCGTCCCGAATAGTTGCACCTGGGCCCGCTCGAAGTGTTGCGGCGGCGCAACTGCGAATCGGCATTCAGCTGACATAGCTAAGTTCCGCGAGTGAAAGAATTTATTAACTTTCGCTTGCGCTTTGGCACGTAGAATGCGTTCGGCAATATGTAAGCTGGTAGAAACGATATGACAATCGAGACCCGAATTCGCGCCGCAATCGACCGCGTACGCGAGCAGTCGTCGAGCATACCCGACATAGACCAACTGTTTGTCTCGCTGAAAAGCGGCTTCCCGGAAATAGGGATCGTCAATGACGACCCGGAGGGCGAACACGCCTGCATCGCGCTCATGCTCTTGACACTGAAGATGCTGATGCCGGAATGCAAAACCATTATGGAGACGTTCGCCAAAAAGCGAAACTCCAAGACCACAAATACAGCGACCAAAGCGTCGCGAGTAATTTCACTACACCGGGCGGTAGACGGAACCTGGAACCACAGGTTGTTTGATGAACAACAGAAGCGCGCGGCCGAGTTGATCACCCTGTACGAGGAATCTGTCGCACCCACGAAGGATGAAGATCAATTTCTCGTGCGAACCGGCTTGGCGACGCGGGCCGACTTTATCGAGGCGCTGGCTTGCGAGTCCGATTCGTCGTGCGTCGCCGATTTGAAACTTTGGCTGGATCGGCTGGAGCCGCATTGGCGCAACCGGCCGAAAATGACCTTCGTCGAGGCGCAAGCGTTGTGGGAAACAGACCAGCGCCAAGCCTGATGGATAGGTCTGCGATGGCGGGTGATGCACACCCGGTGCGATCAGCACGGACTGACATTCGGAAGATCCAGACGGATATCGCGTAGTACTTCAGCACGCAGCCTGGGAGCGTTGAAGGTGCCGAGCCGGTTTCAAAACTCAAAGCATTCGCTACAGGACATGACCCGGGCGTAGCCGAGCTCGTCGCCCCAGCTTCCGTCTTTGTCGTGGTGGGAGAGACTGCGTGGCGGAGCGGATTGAATTCGAACCCTCAGTACCGATTGTCCATTCTCTAGCTGAGCGGTCTAATTCGCCGGTTATCGTGCGGTACGTTGGGTTACGAGAGGTTGATGATAGCCGGTGATCCTCGATCTGCTCGACCGAAAGGCGCGCGGGTGAACTGCGCGGTCAGGCGTTGAATCCGGAGCAACCGGCCGCGTGCGAGCCAAACTCCCGAGACGCCCCCCTCTGGCGTCTCCGCATGAGGCAAAGTTTATTTCTTACGCACCTCGCGGCGAACCAGCTTACCGGAATCGTCATAATACTCGACGATGTCGATATAACCGCGCTCCTGGGGATCGTGCTCCACGATTGCGAGCTTGCCGTGCCTGAACTCCTTGATGGTTTCGGGCTTGCCATCAAAATCGTCGTCGTGGATCTCGCGGGCGAGAACTCCATGCGAGTATTCCTGCACCAGATCGACCTGGCCGTTGAAATTCCGATCGCTCTCGACCCTGACGAGTTCCTTGTCTTTGTAGGTTTTGACCACGTCTGGCTGTCCGTCCCCGTTCGTGTCGATGCCTATCTTGTAACTGTCCTTGTCGATCCGGTATACCCACTGATCGGGGCGTCCGTCGCGGCCTCGATGCGTAACCGTGCCCTCGGGTTCTCGGCTGCACGAGATGAAGACGAAAGCGAGTGCTGTCAAGAAGATTGCGGCTTTCCGCATGTCTCCTTATACCCGTCGTTCAATCCGCTCTCAACTTTACTGTCTGGCCCTGACGCTGGCATTGCTCGCGCTTCCATTGGCCGGTATCGTACCGGAGCACGCTCCGATACTTACTCCACTCGCCACGGAACTTGTGCCGCTGAGCACGAGTCTGCAGTTACCGCCCACTAATCCATTTCGTTTTCCCTCACTTGAGGCTCCGGCCAGACTCGTTCTGGGACCGTCGCCTTCCCCGGATTCTGCGCTGAACCCCGATAGCGATGGGCGCCTGCAGAACATCACGAGCCTTGGCTTCTTCGATTCGGGCGCAATAGAAGGTCCGAACGTTCGCGCGCCTCCTTCCAACTAGCTCGCTCGAACAAACCATTCCGCCTCATAGCGAGCCTCGCCGAAGTTCGGCGAGTGGCGCGCGCATGTTAGTGCCTGCGGCGCGACGGAACAGAGTATTTTCGCCGCCGCGAAGGAGCACAGGAGGAGAGTGTGCTTTTGTACCGATCCATACCGTTGGCGTTACTTGCCATTTGGTGGATTTCGACAGCGACCGTGCCGGCAGCGGGAGAACCACCGTTGACTGTTGAGCAGTTGGTCGAGATTGCGGTCGAAGTCAATCCTCAGGTCAGAGCCGCAAAGGAGCAGCAAGACGCCGCCAGACATCAGATACTGCAGAACTACGCGCCGACGGACCCGACTTTCACCTACGGAAACCTGGAGAGCAGCAAGGATTTCAACGCGGCGGTCCACGCTCATACGTTCAGCGAAAGTTTCCAGTTTCCAGGAAAGGCGCTGCTGCAGGCGGATGAGGCCCGACGGAACGCCGAGATCGCACGCCTGGCGTATGAAGCGGCGCTCCGCGATCTGCGGGCCAGCGTCGAAAGTGCCTACTACCAGGTATTGCTCGATGAAGCCTTAGCCGCTGTCAACGCCGGGAATATCGCGAACTTGGAACAGGTCGTTCACGTAACGCAGATTCAATATACCGCGAACCAGACGACCCAGGCCGATCTCATCAGCGCCGAATTCGCGCTCGCTCAGGCCCGGCTCCAGCAGCGGCAGTACGAAACCAACCGGGCCAACGATCGAGTGGGGCTGAATCAACTGCTCTATCGGAGGCCAGGCTCTCCGCTGAACCTTGAGCGCACCATTGAGCTCAAACGGCTCGAGCTTCCACTGGATAAGGCGGTCCAAGCGGCTGCGCACATGCGCCAGGAGATACTCGAAGCCGCGTTGACAGAGAAGAATTCCGCCACCGCGCTGAAACTCGCGGAGATGGAGTACCTGCCGGACTACACAGTCGGATATGAGTTCGACTACATCCTGCAACCCGGCGCGCGGCCGCTTCCGGGTGTGACCCAGGGCCATACGTTTTCAGCTGGATTCAACCTCCCGATATTTTTCTGGATCCATCAGCGTGAGGACGTTAAGGCAGCGCAGCACTCGTTGCAGGCCGCTCGTTACGGCGTGAATTCGGTCCTCAGCCAGACCGAAGCAATAGTCACTCAGTTCTATCAGTCCGCGCAATTCGCTTACGAGTCGGCGCAACAATATAGAGGATCGCTGATCCCGCTGGCCGATAAGGATTTCAAAGTGGCATTGGTCGCCTACCAGACGGGCAAGGTCGACTTCCTTACTTTGTCCTCCGCGTTGCAGAGCGGTTACGCCGCTCGCATCACGTACCTTCAGAACGCCAATCAGTTTCTCGCCGGTGAAGTGGCGTTGGAGCAGGCGATGGGAACCCCGTTACCAAGATGAATCACATGATGATAGCCGCGATCGCTGCCGCGAAGAGAGCTTATGTCACAGCCCTGGCGAGCCTGGTCATCGCATCACCGGCGCTGAGCGTGCTCGGCGGATGCGACAGCCCGCCGTCAAGTCCGGCCGTTACCGAGACGGTGCTACCGGACGTCCCAATCCTGGTTCGTCAAGCAGACGGCCGGGAACTAATGACGCGCGTGTCCCGAGCCCAGGAGGGATCGATCGGCATCGTAAAGGAGGTGCCGCTGCCGGGCATCCTGGAAGCGGTAGGCCAGGTTACGTTCGACGATCGGTTGGTCTCGACCATCATCTCGCGAGTCACCGGGCGGATCGAGGAACTCCGCGCGTCGCAGTGGGACACGGTGCGGCGCGGCGAGCCCGTGATGTCGCTCTACAGCCCTGACTTCATGACCGCCCAGGCAGAGTACCTGGAGGCGAACAACAGCCCGGGCCAAAGCGGCGGCGCAGGCCCGCAGGCCGGCGCCTTTGGCATGCCCGCGGGCGGCTTTGGCATGACGGCGAATCTGAAAGCCGCGGCGATGCGCAAGCTCGAGCTGCTGGGCTTCTCACCGGCCGATATCGTCGCGATCCGGACGCCCAGCGCGTCGGTTTGGATGCGCGCGCCGATCGGCGGAATCATCGTGAGCAAGAACGCGATACGTGGCCAGCAGGTCAATCCCGGCGATCAGCTCTTTTCTCTGGCCACGCTGGAACGGGTATGGATCACGGCCGATATCTACGAAGACGACCTCGCCCGGGTGAAGGCCGGCCAGAGCCTGGAAGCGGTAACCGCCGCCTATCCGGCCCAGGTCTTTAAGGGCGCGATTCAGAGAATCAGCCCCAGCCTCGATCCCAATACTCACACCCTGCAACTGCGCTGTCAGGTCGCAAACCCGGGATCGCGGCTCAAGCCGCAGATGCTGGCCCGCGTGCGTATCGTAACCAGCCCCGGTCTCGCGCTTGTGGTTCCCGAGGAGGCGTTAGTTTTCGATGACAACGCTTACTACGCCTTCATCGTGGCCGGCGCCGACAGCGTCGAGCGGCGGCGAGTCGAAGTGGCCGATTGGAATGAGCACGGATACGCCCGCGTCCTGCGCGGGATCAAACCGGGCGAGAAATTCCTGACCACGCAGTCGCTGCGAATGAACGCGCTGTGGCATACGGCGCATGGCGAAACTTCCTAGGAGCGGGCGATGATCAAAGTCCTGATGGACCTGGCGCTCGGCGAGCGCGTGGTCATTGTCTGCGTGGCCCTGCTGCTGGCAGTCGCCGGCCTCTATTCCTTTCGTGAACTGGATATCGAAGCCTACCCCGACCCCGTGCAGCCACGCGTTGAGATAATCACGCAGCCGTCTGGGCTGAGCGCCGAAGAAGTCGAGAAGATCGCCACCATACCGCTCGAAGTCGGACTGGCGGGTATACGCAATCTGGAGGCGATGCGGACGATATCTCTCTTTGGCCTATCTGACATCAAACTATATTTCAACTGGGACAGCGATTACTATTGGGATCGCGTTGAGACTATCAATCGGCTGGGCCTGGTTACCCTGCCGCAGAACCTCGTGCCCTCTATATCGCCCGACAACCCGATCGGAGAGATCTATCGTTATACCGTACAAAGCCCGGACCATAACCTGCTTGAGGAAAAAGAGCTCGAAGACTGGGTGCTCGAAAAGCAGCTCAAGACGGTGCAGGGAGTTGAAGATGTGTCGGGCTTCGGCGGCTTGACCAAACAGTACCACGTGGATGTGGATGCGGCGAAGCTCAATCACTACCAGTTGTCGCTTTCTACGCTGACCCAGGCGATTGCGAACGCCAACATCAACGTCGGCGGCAACTATGTCGAGGTTGGCCAGCAGGCATTCGACGTCCGCGGCATCGGCTTCATCTCCACCGTGGATGACATTCGCAATATCGTTCTGAGTAGCGGCAACGCCACGCTCAATAATAGCATCGCCATACCAGCCCGCGTGCGCGATGTAGCGGACGTTTCGCTCGGCTACGCCCCACGTCTCGGGATTGTCGGCATGAACGACCGGGACGAAGTCGTCGAGGGTATCGTCCTGATGCGCAAATACGGCGATACGCTGAAAACGCTCAAAGGTGTGGAAACCAAGGTGCGGGAGCTGAATGCTTCCGGCATCATGCCGCACGGCTATAAGGCAGTGCCCTACTACGACCGGACCTCGCTGGTCGACACCACACTCCGTACGGTGTTCGAGAACCTGGGACTTGGAATGCTCCTTGTCTTTTTCGTGCTGATCTTTTTCCTCGGCAACCTCCGCACCGCCCTTATCGCCGCACTGAACATCCCGTTGGCGATGTGCGGAGCGTTCATCCTGCTGTATCTGACTGGAATACCGGCGAATCTGCTCTCGCTCGGCGCGGTCGACTTCGGCATCATAATCGATTCCACCGTCATCGTGATCGAGAACATTTATCGGCATCTCACCACCGACAGCGCGCCTGGCGAGAATGAATTGCAATGTATACGCCGTGCCTCGCTCGAGGTCGGCGGGCCGATGTTCTACTCGACGCTGATCTTTCTGATTGCTTTTCTGCCGCTGTTCACGATGCGTGGAGTCGAGGGCGTGATTTTCTCCCCCATGTCACATACCTACGCATTTGCGCTGACCACCGCGATTGTGCTGGCCGTAATGCTGACGCCGGTGCTCAGTTCATTTTTGCTCCGCAAGGGGATGAAGGAAACCCACAATATAGTCTGGGAAGCGCTTCATCGGTTCTACCACAATCTCTTCATCAGGATTTTACGATGGCCTTATCTGACGCTGACCGTAATCCTCCTGGTGATGGCCGCCGGGCTGTCGTTGTTTTCACATCTGGGCGGCGAATTCCTGCCCAAGCTGGAAGAGGGGAACATCTGGGCGCGAGCGACGCTGCCGCTCACCACTTCGCTCTCTCATGCAAATGACCTGGCGCGGGGCGCGCGCGAGGTGTTCAGATCGTTTCCCGAGGTGACCGACGTCGTCTCGCAGACCGGCCGTCCCGACGATGGGACCGACGCGACCGGGTTTTTCAACATCGAATTTTCCGTGGATCTGAAGCCGCAGCCTAAGTGGCGTTCAGGCCTTACCAAGCAGAAGTTGACCGACGAGATCGATGAGCGGCTCAGGCGTGATTTTCCGGAGGCCAGTTTCGGCTATTCGCAAAATATCGAAGACAACATCGAGGAAGCGCTCTCGGGCGTTAAGGGAGTCAACGCGATCAAGGTCTATGGTCCCGACCTCGCACTTGATGAGCGGATCGCCAACAAAACCCGCGAAGTAATCAATGGCGTGCGCGGGATTGCTGACGTTGCGGTCTATCGCGCCATGGGACAGCCCAACCTGCTCATCAAACCCGACCGGCAGGTATGTTCGCGTTATGGACTAAACGTCGGCGACGTCGCCGCCGTCGTGCAGGCCGCGATCGGTGGTCAGGCGGTGACGCAGGTCCTTGAAGGAGACCGGCGCTTCGACCTCGTGCTTCGCTGGCAGCCCAAATACCGGCAGAGTTCCGAGGCGATACGTCAGATTCAAATCGCCCTGCCGGGCGGCGGTTACGTTCCGCTCGGCCAGGTCGCCGATATAGGTACGGCGGAGGGCGCCTCGTTCATTTATCGGGAAGGCCTCCGTCGCTACGTCCCGATCAGATTCAGCGTGCGCGGCCGCGACATGCAAAGCGCCATCGACGACGCCAAGCGCGCGGTCGCTCGGCAGGTCAAGCTTCCCGAAGGGGTTTCGCTGGATTGGGTCGGCGAGTACAGCGAACTCCAGCAAGCCAATCGCCGCCTGGAGATTGTTATTCCGTTCGCGCTGCTCCTGATCATGGCGGTTCTCTACGCCGCGACCTTGTCGTTCATCAATACGCTCATCTTGATGGCCCAGGTGCCGCTGGCTTGTCTGGGCGGTGTGCTCGCACTGGTGGTCACCGGCACGCCGTTCAGCGTCTCTGCCGCGGTCGGCTTCATCTCGATTTTCGCGATCGCAATCATGGACGGCATTCTGTTGAACTTTTACATCCATCAACTGTGGAAGGAGGGACATTCCGTCGTCGATTCAATCGTGATGGGCGCCGACCGGCGCTTTCGCGCACTGATGATGACCGCGCTGGTCGACGGATTGGGACTGCTGCCAGCGGCGCTGTCAACGCGAATTGGAGCGCAGACTCAGCGGCCGCTGGCGATCGTCGTGATCGGAGGTGCGATATCCATCGCATTACTCACACGGGTTTTTCAGCCCACGCTCGTTTACCTGCTGCATCGGCAACTGGGTCTAACGGACGAAGGGCGGCCGCTTTTCCAAGGGTCCACCACAGAGATGGAACCCGGTTGATTGGAGACCACAGCTCGCGATGTCCGTAGATTTCTAGCATGCGATGTGTTTGCCCAGGGCAATCGGGGCCTCAGCGAAAGTTGGGGCCGCCTTCTTTTTTCGGCTCCGCCGGCCTATATGAATGGCATGGCGGCGGATCATAATGGACACAGTGAAAGAGTGAAGGAGTTGGTGCGCCAGCATTGGAACCGACGGGCCGCCGACTTCGATCTGGAGGCGAGCCACGGCCTGCTCACCGATGCGCAGGCGCACGCCTGGCGCCGGCTGATTTCCGATCTGGCGGGCGCAGTGGCGCTCGACGTGCTCGACATCGGCTGCGGCACCGGCTTTCTCTCCCTGCTCTTCGCCGCCGAGCGCCATCGCGTAACCGGTGTCGACATGGCGCCCACGATGCTGGCCCGCGCGCGCGACAAAGCCAAGGCGCAGGGGCTCGTCATCCGTTTTGTCGAGGCTGACGCCGAGACGCTTGACCTGGCCGCTGCAAGCCAGGATCTGATCGTCGAGCGCCACGTGATCTGGACGCTGCCCCATCCTGAGACCGCGCTCGACACTTGGCGCCGGCTGCTGCGGCCGGGCGGACGGCTGCTGATGATCGAAGGCCACTGGGGCCCGGCCGAGCGGCGCGACGAATACAATCGGATTTACAATCGCCTGCCGCTGTTCGGCGGGCGGCCCGAGGCCGAGATGGCCGCGCTGGTGCGCGCGCACGGCTTTGCTTCGGTCGGCGTGGAGCCGCTGATGGACCCCGAACTGTGGACCGAGCCGCCCGGCCATCCGCGCTACATTGTAACCGCACGCGCGTGACGTCCGCCGGCGACAGATCGTAAATGCTATCGACGAAAGACCTGCCCCACGGCGACGTTGTTGAAGAGCATCAACCTATTGGGCGAGGCTCATTGAGCGTTGGCCCGAAGATTCTTTGGTGGCTACATCGCCAAAGATTCGCCGTTGAGAAGCGATGGACGCTCGTCGAGATCAATTCGCGAAGGGAACTGAGTCACTGCCGAACGGGGAAAGCGTCGAATTTACCGCGAGCAACGGCCGGCCAGCACATCTCCGGTTCGCTTTCGTACCCAAACAGGGCCGCATTGATCAACAAAGGTCATCTTGCGTATCGAACAAATAACCGATCACCCGAGTCGACCGTTGCTCGTTATTGATGGCGACTCGTTTGCGCATCGCGCCTATCACGGACTCCCCAAGTCGATCCGCCGGCGCGGCAATAGAGGCGGAGGCGCAATTGTCGGCTTCGCAAACTTTCTGCTGCGACTATATGAGAGCGAGCAACCCCGGGCTGTGCTGGTCGGCTGGGATACGCTGGATGTGCCGACCTACCGTCACCGTGCGTTCGCGGCCTACCAAAGCGGCCGTCAATTTGACCCCGAGCTGCGTGATCAACTTGACGTGTTGCCGCACTTCGTTGCTGCGTGCGGCTTTGTCTGCGCGAAATCTCCAGGTTACGAGGCCGATGATTTCCTGGCGGCGGCCGTAGCCAGCGAGGAGCTACGCGGCGGAATGGCTATTGTGGCGACCGGAGACCGCGATGCTTTTCAGCTTGCCTCGGAATTGACGACGATTCTCCAGCCCGTGCGCGCCGGTCAGATGTCACGTATCGGACCCAAGGAAGTACGCGAACGGTACGGTGTCGAACCCAAGCAGGTGCCCGACTTCATAGCGCTCCGCGGCGATCCTTCGGACAAGCTGCCGGGTGCTACGGGAGTCGGCCCCAAGGGTGCGGCAAGCCTTCTACATAGATACGGTACCCTCGAGGACGCCCTCGCGCAGGGTAAATTTAAGGAACAGGCGGATAAGCTGCGGCTCTACCGCTGGATAGCGACAATGGACAAATCCGCGCCTCTCCCCTCCCTGGAAGGCCAAACGCCGACCTGGGCGAAAGCGTCCGCTCTCGCCAAGGAGTGGGAGCTGAATCGTCTGGCCGAGCGCCTGGACGCGCTCGTCAAGCATTGTTGATCGAAAGGCGTAGGTTAGAACTGCTTTGGGATTCAGCAGGCACTATCTAGTGTACGCGTCGGCGAAGGAGCCTGTCTCGTTGGTCCAGATCAGACCGCGATCGTCCCACCTGATCACCGCACAGCTGGGATAATCCGGGAACGGCGGTCGCACGCATTCTGTTCGTGTGGAAATCTCTCTCAACGCGTGAGCATCTTCTTCAGCGCCGGTGGCCCGAGTACGGCCGGTGATAATTTGTTCAACTCGGCGCTAATATCGTTATAGATATTGCTTAAGCGTTGATTGGATTGCGGCCACCAAGATGCGAAAGAGAGTTCAGGCGATGGGACGCATCATGCTGCTTGGCGCGTTGGTAGTTTGCGCGGCGATCGCTAGAGCCTTGCTCGGGTTTTCGTCAGAGGCGCGAGCGCAGCACCCGCCGAGGTTCGCCGACGAAGACGCCGGGCACAAACCATTCCCACTAACTTACAACCCGTATCCGCCTGGCATTCTTCCGTCCGATTTGGAATCGGAGATGGCAAGGGTTCGCCGCGAAGTTCGAGGCATCTTCAGTCAAGGTGTCAAAGATTGGCGCGCGCTACCGCCGCCAACTCTGAAAGATAATCCTCCAACCCTCGAGGGCACGGGATATCAGGCCGTGCAAACGCTCGGCAAGCTGATGAATTTCGACGAGAACATGTCACCTTTCAGGAATGAGGCCTGCGCTTTCTGCCACATGCCGTACGCCGGCTTTAGCGGACCGATCCCGTCTGTCAATCTGACGATCATAGCCTATCCTGGAACGTTTCACTTTCGGGCCGGTAAGCGGACTGCGCAGCGATACACGTATTCACCCAACTTCCCTCAACTCCAGTACAACGCAATACAGGCCCTGTTTTTTGGCGGAAACTTCTGGGATGCGCGCTCGACCGGATACTTGCTGCAGAGTCCTGACGCCGAGCAGGCACTGCATCCCCCGGTCGACACCCAGGAAATGGGCTTCCCCGACACCGCTTGCATCGCGTTCCGGCTGTCCCAGGCGGTGTACCGACCGCTCTTTGAATTGGTATGGGGCGCTGGCTCGTTGGATTTCCGATGGCCGCACAACACTGAGAAGATCTGCGCCACCCCTGGGGGAGCGACGGTGTTCAGCGGAAGCACCACGCCGATTCCGCTAAGTCCCGAAGGCCGCATCAAGGCGAGTACCGTTTATGACCACTGGGGGCAATCCCTTTCCGCTTTCGAACACTCACCGGCGGTCAGCGCTTCCTCCTCGAAATTCGACGCCTTCCTGGCGGGCAAGTACACCCTGACCGCAGACGAAATGGCCGGTTACAATCTGTTCCGCGGCAAGGCCAACTGCAGTTCATGCCATCTCGACGGAAGATCCGCCACTCTGAAACCGGGCCAGACCGACACTGGCACCGCGGCCAATGTGACACCCATGTTTACCTGCTTCGGCTATGCCAACCTTGGTCTGCCCTTGAATCCGAGTGTTGCCCTGTTCTATCAGACCAAGCCGGATGACTTCGGGTTTACGCCTAACCCTTACGGCTTCGGCTACAGAGACTTGGGATTAGGTACTTTCCTGAGAGGCGGCTATGGGTCCGCCCCTAATCCGAACTCACAATGGCTGAAATCCGCGCCGACTGTAGATGGCCAAATGCAGACGTCTACGGTGCGCGATGTGGCGATGGCGCCGCTACAGTGTCCCACCACCGAAGCCGGCCAGAAAGACCAGAACGGGAAGCCGATACCGTACTTCCAGAAGGAGTTCTTTCACAACGGCTACGCGAAGAGCCTGAAGCAACTCGTCCATTTCTATAATACGCGCGACGTGTATGCGTACCACGTCACGTCGGGACACTGCCCGAAGGGAACCACAGAGAAAGTGAACTGCTGGCCGATGCCGGAGGTCCCGAACAACATCGACATGACGGTCGGCCACCTGGGCTTGACGGATCATGAGGAGGATCTGGTCGTGACCTTCATGCAAACGCTCACCGACGGTTTCACAACGCCTTACCCCAACATAGATACCTTTACGGGTAGGTGTATGACAGGCGGTTCAGCAGCGACCCAGGGTAATGAGGCCCTCATACCTACTCCGCCTCTCCCGCCATGCGCGTCGGCCATCTGCGGTGTCGCACCAGTGCCAGGGCCGCGACCTATCCCATAAGGCAAAACGCTGGACGGAGGATACAAGGCGGACGAGGCGTAGACGCATGAGGGGCGCGCGACACCCATCACCCCTCGCATCGTATTTCGAGGGAACAGCAGTAGGAGGTCTGTCGGTGAATAGTCTGTCCGTGAATAGACTCCTACAGAAACTGGCGATCACCGTCACGCATCCTTTCAGGAGAATCCGGAGCTTCGAAGACTGTCTGGCGGAGCGGGATGAATTCGAACCCTCAGTACCAATTGTCCGGTCTCTAAAATAAGCGGTTCAATCCGCCAGATTATCATGGGTATGTCGGTCTCGAGACGTTGATGATAGCGAGGATAGCTAGCCGCCGGCGCGGCGCAGCGGCATACCGCTGCGGCGCCGCCTGCATAATCGCCGGATGCAGCTCCAGACCGAATCCGTCGGCAAGTCTCGTCAGGTAGTTGAAAATCCCGACTATATGCGCGACCTCTGGATTCGTCATGATGCAAGATCAACAAGCAACGTCCGTGGGCCGTACCATGAGCGCGCCATCTCCATAGCACGAAAGTAAACCAGACGATGCAACGAGGTGATCCCGCGGCTCGGCTACGAGGAAGCGGCGGTGCCGCAATCGATTTGCTCGTAGAAACGCTGCGATGAACTTGAGCGGATTGTCGCGACGCTGAAACGAGCAAAAGGACACCCAAGTTCGCGTCCAGATCGAGGCGGCCCTGATGGCCCTCTATCGACAATCGCCCGGTGGATTAACTGTGCATAACTTGGCGAAATCCGCTTCAGGTCGCCGGAAGTTTGCGTAACCGCGCTCTGTCAATAGCTTGCTGACGCAGACCTTGACTGGTTGCAACCAAGCGGTATGATCGTGCTTGGCCGTCACGTTACGTCTTTCGGGGGGACGTGGCTGAAGCGCGGTAAGCTGTAACGAATTTCTGGATCGGCTATGGGTGCCCGCGTGGGCCACGGCGGCTTTTGCCGGGCTGCTGGCGCGGGTGCCTATTCCTCCGCTCGCCTAGGGCGACACGCTCGATCGACCTCGCCACCCTCCCTCCGAGTGATTACTGAGACTGCAGAACGAAGACACGTCACGCCACGAACGGCCAGAATAATTGGGCCACTGCGGTCCAGGGGGGAAAGCATGGCAGGCTCAGAAGCGGCAACGATCATGGCCAAAGTGCATGAGTGCAAACGGAAAGCGCACGACCTGCGCGACGAGGCGCACACCCTCACAGCTCGCGCCGCTATTAAAGGCGGTCCACCTGTTGGCAGCCAGGTGCAAGATCTGCTCGCTGAGGCGCGCAACCTCGAGAGAGAGGTGGATGATCTGCTGTCGGAATTGACTGCGCCCTTAGCCAGCCGAAGCGCGCCGATTGGCAGAGAAATTTGAGCGCGGCGGCCTCTTGAGAAGCAGTGCGGGACCGGCCTAGCGTCTCAAGTGTTTCAACAGTTCGTCGAGCAACCGCGTCATCCGTGTCGGCGGCCTCGCTGAGGTTCTCCGTTGATGCAAGGGCGCGATTGAGCAGGTCTTCGGGCGGCTCGCCACCCGCTGCTAGAGCCGCATGAAGCTGTTGGTTCGCCCAGTTATTGACGGCCTCCAGGTGCTTTTATTTCAGCCGCAAGGTCTTGCAAGACAGACGGCGGCAGCGTGAGCATCGCCCGCTTCCATCGCGCGGTTAGCTCCGGGCAGATATTCCAGAAATACTCGTACGTCTCGGCTGCCAGTCGCTCACGCTTACGCTGGATTGTTTCTTTATCGGCCACGAGTGCGACTATGACGCGTTTCGCTGCGTTTGTCCCCACGCCGCTAGCGGGTGAGTACAGCTCTTCGGCTGGATTTTCCAAAAAAATTTACGGAGAATCGCTTTTCGATTCTGCCGTGCGAGATCCAGATTCGCCGGCCTGGCGGCTCAAGCCGGAGTGGGGCGCGCCGCGATCAAGATCAGGAGCGCGTGTCAGGGATGGAGAATTTCGAGCATCGCGTCGCTGTACAATTTACCGTCTTTCCCCTTCGCGTACTCGGCTAAGGAAGCAGCAATCTCACCCGCTGAGGCTTCGACTACTTCCGCTTCCGCCTGGCCCAGGCCCAAGTGATATACGAGGGGCACGGTGTTGCCAGCCTCGCCCGCCTCGCGAATCACACAGGTAACAGTCCCTGATTCGGCGGCATCGTCTTTCAAGAAGGCCAGAACCTTGGCCTTGATGCCTACCAAATCGTCGTCTTGCGAAAAGTCGACGGAGAGTTTCTTTACGCCTGTGTCTTCCATGTTTTTACCATAGCCCCGGAAATCGTGGCACACCATTGGGTCGTCGGGGTCGCGGATGGATACGCTTTCGATCCAAAGGCCGGCGGGCGAATGGAAATCGTGACCCATCGGCTCGCGCGACTAGGCCGCGAGGCACTCAGTGGCTCAGGAGCCGCCGACCGCAGAGTTGCACAACTGTTGTACCTAGACTCTTCATAGAATTGTCAGCGTGACGTCTGCGCCGACCGCGACCGATAGGCCTTAGGGACATTGCCCCCCTACCCCCCCCGCACGCGAGAAACCTTCACCGCGAGACCCCGCTTACTAAATGGGTTACTGCGAGACTCCGCAACGAAATCGCGGAGTTAAGCAACTTAGAGCTTCGTTGCTTGCCTCGTAAGCCCGCGGAATCACATCGGAATCGCAGAAAAAACTCTGTCAAAAAGTCGCTAAGTCATCAGCCTGGCCGCCGAGGTCGGGGAGACTGAACCGCATTTGAAGGAAGCGCAGAACAACCGCGAAGATCATGGCAGTTGAAATACCAAACATGAGCATCCCGTCGGCTGCTTCAAGCGGTCCCAACAATCTCCATCGCGCCGACATCACCACGTCACCATAGCCCAGGGTCGTGTAGTTGACTGCTGAATGATAGAAGGCCGCAGCGAAGTCGGAAAACTCGCCACAGCGCTCGAACACCAGCGCCCACAGCCCGATCTCGATAAGGTGGGCGGCGAGCGTCAGCAGCGCTGCGTTCGTTACAAATATCAAGTCCGTCCAGAAACTGACGCCGACCCGGCCGCGCCGCAGGCCGTGCCGAACCGCCGTGACGATGACTCCCAGAATGAGCCCATGACCGACTATGGTGCAGAAGGTGGTCGCCACGCCGACCAGTAGTGGACTCAATATCGAGATTTGATTTGAAGGAGTCATTTTTAATCCTGATGTCCTGAGCCATCGTTCTAGCTAATTTCCGGTGCAAAATTAATTTTGCGGGATCAACGCATGTTGGGGGAAGAGGAGTTCTACTGGCTAGGGCTATTTCAGCTTGGCCGGGTGATTAATACCCAGAGATTGTTGCTGACCACGGCCCCATCCGACCCAACGTTGGATACCATCCATGCCGCGGTAGCGGCGGCGGGCCAATCCGTCACGCCGTTTGAGGACGCTGATACGTCCCTCGCACCCGGTGCGGTATCGCTGGCCGCGACGAAACCAGCGCTGATGTTGCTCGCGCGCTTGGTCAGGGCGCAATCTTCCAAGGGCGGGAATGCAGATTAACGTGACAGCGGGCGATGAAGCAACGCCATATTGGAGATCGGTGACAACCCCGCGCGCGCTTGCGGTCGGGATCGATCAATACGACTCTGCTGGCGAAGCCACGCGTAACAGTTGCGAAGGCGCAGGCCGTTCCGACCGCGCCGACGCCGATAATTCCGATCTTCATGATTTTACCTCTTCTTGCAAAAGGCTTAGCCGTTCCGGCGCGCCGAAATAGCTGTATCTGTCAAGCAAACCAGAGGACCGTCCCGTGAGCGCAAGCCCAAGCCTGGATGGCGATTTCTCTAGTGGACTTTGA
The DNA here is from genome assembly GCA_963815255.1 of uncultured delta proteobacterium. Taxonomy (GTDB): domain Bacteria; phylum Desulfobacterota; class Binatia; order Binatales; family Binataceae; genus JAKAVN01. The sequence goes on from CAWFGH010000005.1 coordinate 430,126, forward strand.
ATCCACTAAACGCCGCACACGCACGGATTTGGCAGACGTTACGCGGAATTCCACAACATCGCCCAGACTCGCTTGGCGGAGCAGGGTGCATTCGAACCTCTGGCATTATTCGGCTCTGCGAGAGCATCCGTGCTGGAGAGAATTTGTTCGCCCCGCATTCGGCTCTGCCTCTTCGTTCGCCAGGCTGATGCTCGGAATCCGGTGACGTCGAACATGAGACTAAGGTTTGGAGTTCGAAACTCCCCTCCTGAGCGGGCAGTCAGCAGAAGCGAGCTCCAGCTGAACGCCCGCCTGATGTAGACGCACGCCGCACTTTTTGCAGAAACGCCGCGGTTAGTTTGGGAGTGACTGAGGAGTCGAGCCAGTTGCAATGCGCAAAACAGACTTTGTAGACATTGATGCCGTCTCGTTGAGCGTACGCTTAGAGTCGTACTACGTTCAGGGTCAGGGTAACATCGTCGCGCAATAGCGCGCGAATATGACACCCGCGCTCGGCGACTTCGACCAACCGCTTGAGCTTATCCTCACCCTCCGGGGTGGAGATCCGCAATTCCAGATCGATCGCCTTGACGTGCCCGGTTTCAGTGCATCGGCCCGAAAGCGAGGTCGCAGCCAAATCAAAGTTGCGCGCCCGTGCGGCGATTCGCAGCGACATCAACAGACAGGAGCCCAAGGCGCCCATGAACGATGTCACCGGGTCGGGCCCCTCATCCGGTTCAGCTGAATTGGTCCAGCGGATCGACCCGTGGCGGACGCTGGTCCTAAGCCCATCGCCGCTGAACTCGACCGCAACCTCGCGCTTCGCAAACGCCGGTGCGGGTGTCGCCAAGGGCACACCGGGAAACTCGGCGGCTTCAAGCAATTGTTTAACTTTGATCGTAAAGCGCGAGGCCATCGCGCCATCGATGCCGCGATGGTCGTAGGCGATTGCGATCTGCATCGCCGGGCACCGCCCCAAAGGTGCCGCGGTTCGAGGTCCCGTCGCCAAAGAAGCAGAGCACGACCTTGTCCTGTTTCTTGATCTTGATCGAAAGCCCCGCGCCGGTGGCGATGGGAAAGCATCCACCCAGCGTTCCGCTCTCGCCCAACACGCCGCGGCCCGGATCGACAACGTGCATCACACCGCCGCGGCCCTTGTTGGTACCACCTTCCTTGCCGGCGAGGTCGCACAGTATCCGATCGAGCGGGATCCCGCGCGCCACCCAGTAGGCGACCCCACGATGCGCATACATCAGGTAGTCGTCCGGGCGCAGCGCAGCGATCGCTGCCACCTGCAGCGCTTCCTGGCCGACCCCCGGATGCATGAAGCCGCCCGCCTGTCCGCTCTTGATGAGCTCGGCGATGCGCTCCTCGAGCCGGCGGCTCAGGATCATCTTGCGGTAGATGTCGAGTCTCAGCTTCGCATCCATCATCGAAGTTTCTCCCGCGCGGTCTGAAATCGTGCGCGCAGTTGCATAACGGCGCTAACCTAGCGAAGTTCCGGAACTTCGCCAAACCAAACCGAGTTGCGAGACGATCGAAAAGGCCTGCGGAGATTGAGAGCACATGTGGCCTGGGATCTCAGATCCAAATTGCGCGAAAGATTGTGCCGGCGCGCCAGCTCATGCATGCCCGCGCGACCTCGTAAAACTCCTGAGCGATCCGCCGCTTGAACTGCGAACTGAAACGCCGATGTCAGGCCATGGCCTATCCTCCGTTCGCCCATTAACCGGGTCCAATCCCTCCGCGCCTCGCCAGCTTCTCCGGCTCGCCGTCCGGTACACACCAGCTCGTTCGCGACCCCCAGTCCGTCCACGGCAGAGATGCGCAAGCTGGCCGTGGGCGTGACAGGTCGAACAGTCCTTAGGCGGTGGAATCCGTCGCAGAGCAGGATCGTCACGCGGCCATCGCACGGTCTCCCCTTACCTCCGCTTACCGCTCTCGGGCTCTCCCGCGAAGAAGGAAAATAAAGAAAATTGCGTGATTTCGCGCTAAACAAGCGGAACCAAGAGTTCGAATCCACTCCGCTCCGCCAGCAGTCCGCCTATCCCATTTCTCTCCGCGACTGGTCCTGTAGCAGAAAATGGCGCATTCTCGCAGACGCAGCCTCTGTGCGTTTACTGGGGTTGCGGATCGCACAATCACGGTGGAGGGATTCCAGTGGAAAAGCGCACCGTAAAATTCTACAGCGAAGGCGTTCGGCTCGAAGGCGATCTGTACCTGCCCCCCGGTTTGAAAACCGGAGAGTGCCGCCCCGGGATCGTACTCTGTCACGGGTTCACGGGTCTGCGCGCGTTGATTCTCGGCGACTACGCGAAAGCCTTTGTCGACGCGGGCTTTGTCGCGTTGACCTTCGACTATCGCGGCTTCGGCGGCAGCGAAGGCGAGAAGTGGCGGCTGATTCCGCTCGAACAGATAGACGATATTCGGAACGCGATCAGTTTCTTCGAAGCGCAGCCGCAGGTCGATCCTGAACGGATCGGTCTGTGGGGCACGAGCTTCGGCGGCGCTAACGCGCCCTTTGCCGCGGCGGTCGATTCGCGTGTCAAGGCGGTTGTCGGCCAGGTCGGATTCGGCGACGGCGAGCGCTTCATGCTTGACGTTCGCAGTTACGGCGAGCGGGTCGAATTGATGCGCAAGCTGGCCGAGGACCGCGGGCGCCGCGCGCTCAACGGCGTTGGCGAGCGGGTCGATCCGATCGATCTCGCGCTGCGCAGCTCACAGTCGCGCAACTTCCTGCCGCAGGCGCTCAAGGCCGTGCCCGAGATGAAATGCGACCTCTCGTGGGAGACGGTCGAAAAGACTCTCGAGTACAAGCCAATCGACGTAATACATCGGATCTCGCCGCGCGCTTTGCTGCTAATCGGTGCGCGCGACGACAATGTCTGTCCGATCGAAGGCTACGAGAAACTCTACGAGCGGGCTTGCGAACCGAAGAAACTCGTGGTGCTGCCGATCGAGCATTACGATATCTACTCGGGCAAATGGTTCGACGAATCGGCCCGGCTGGCCCGCGAATGGTTCGAGCGGTTTCTGAACTAGGTCGAGTTGTCCGGCGCACGCGGATTAATCCTCGCGCGCGATTCGTTTTGGCCGGCATTTGCCGGCAGGAGGGGTCGTGCCGTTGTGCATTCAATCGATGCAGCTACGCGAAAACTCCGGCGTTTAGCGGCTCCCGAATTCCTATGATGACAACAGCGACCTGGCGTGCGTTGGCGCGGATCAGAGTCGATGGAAGAATCGGGCGCGAGGCCGTTGCCTCGCGCCCGTTCTGCCGGCGATCTGCTGTTTAGTCCTGCGCCGTCTTTCACGCGCAGATCTCGCCTCACTTCCGAGTTCGAGATATGGGCCGGCAACAGTCTCGAGCCCACTGCCCTCCTGTTTCGATTGAGCCGCATAAGTGGCGATTGGCAATTGATTCAACAGTTCGCGACCCACCGAGAACCTGTTCGCAACCTGTGCAAGACACGTAGACGAGCAGTCCGCTCAAAGATTTCTGTAGCTATCCATATGCTGTGGATGTCGGAAATTTGCGCGAATAGGTTGAGGAACTTGTTCCCCGTCAGCATAAGTTGGACAGAATGGAGTGATTGAGGAAGAGAGGACTTTTGGCTCATCTTAATCGCGGAAGGAGCGGAGATGAGATCGAAAGCGGAGCGGCATTCAGAGGAAGCGGAAAAGACGATACGGGATATCCGGCGGGCGATCTGCCGGCAGTACTCGGCAGAGGAAAAAGTCCGGATCGTAATTGCAGGTTTGCGCGCCGAGGACAGAAGTGCGCGCGCTCAAGATGCGCATCTCTTAAATCCAGACTTTCATCTTCCCCGTTTCCATACGTTCGCGTCCGCCGGCCAACCACCGTCAGGATTGCTTGAATATCTCTTGCTAGGGGCTTTTTTACGTCGTCATCGGAGCTTTCATCTCGAACATTGGGTGCGGCTGCTGTGTGCTCGCGGACGTAGGCGGTAAGGATTTCCTTGATCGGCCAGTGATCTTTTTCAGAGTCTTGGGCGATCCGCTCCAAGGCGTAAATTTCTTCAAGACGCACCTCGAGCTTGAGCTTGCCGTGTTCGTCAACCGCCCCGAGTGGGTCAATCGCTTTGGTAAAACGCTCGGTGATTTGCCCCTCTTTGGCGATCTCCAAATTTTTGTTGGTGCTAGTGATATTTTTCCAAGCTGAAATACAAGCCGATGAGGACGGCAAACCCACCAAGTATTTGAGCCAATGTCGCACGGGCGCCGCCGCTGGAGCCCGCGGCCGAACCGTTGGTGACCGTCGGGATCGGCACTCTGGGACGCTCCAACTGCGTGGGCGCGTTTGACGGCGGGATGCTATGCGTGCGGGCACATTACAAGGATGTCGAGGGCGACTTCTGCTTGGCGAGGCCGATGTCGACCGACGTGGCAATAGTCTTCGGGCGCGAGCTTTACGGCGAGCCCAAAAAGCAGGCGCGGGTGCAGCTTAAGACGACGGCGACGTCCTGCGATGGAACGAGTGGTGCGGAGCCTCCTCGACGGCAAAGCGGTCGACTACACATACGACGGGAATACCCGCGAAATCCAATTTCTTCATCGCGATCGTTACTATATTAATTTGGCCAATCGGATTCCGATCTATGTAGCCGCCAACGGGCCTAAGGCCCGGGACGCGCGACGATCGACGTAATCATCCTCGCGCGATGGGACTCATTCGCGCAATGGAGCGATACGCGATGGAAGAAACGTCCCCAGGAATACGGCGCGATGAAGGAAAAGCTGACCGCGCGGCTGCTCGACGTGGTGTATCGCCATCTGCCGCAAATCAAAGGGCAGGATCGACGTATGCGAGCTGTCGACGCCGATCACGACGCGGCATTTCTCCAACTACGCGAACGGCGAAATCTATGGCCTGGCACATACTCCGGCGCGTTTCGGAGAACCTTTACTGCGTCCGCGTACACCCGTCCGTGGTCTGTTCCTCACCGGGCAGGACGTGACCGCATGTGGAGTGGCCGGCGCCCTGATGGGGGCCGTGCTATGCGCCTCGGCAATACTTTCGGCGCAACCTGGTCAGCAGCATCAGCCGCATCCCTGTAAAATTCGGCCTTTGTTGACGCGATTGGTCAGACGAGAGCCTAGTGTTTCAGCATCCCAGCGTTTGTTCTCCTACACGAGGCCCACAAGCCTCGGATCACGAAGAACGGTTTTCCGGCGTCCATTGCGACGAGCCTAGCTTCTGTCCGCGAACTGGGCGCGCGGCATCTCGCATTAATGCACCCCCAACCATCCACTCAGGAGATGTAATGATGAGCACGCAAACGGTTTTGGTACTCGGCGCGACCGGTAGGACCGGTCACTACACAATGCAACATCTTCTTGAAAGAGGTCACGCTGTCCGTGCGATGGTCCACAAGGAGGACGAAGAGGGCTGGCGGCTGACGGGGGCGGCCGCGGACACGTAGTCGCTCAATCACTGCAGGCCCCCGGGCCATGGATGAGTGTTAAGGGCACCGACGAGGGCCGTCGCATAGCTGGAGGCGCTGCTGTCGAACCAACCGCCCGAGTAGTGCGTAATCACGCAGCCGACCGCCAGGTGCTCGAGGTTGGTTTCGCCCGAGCCCAGGTAGGCTGGTTCGCTGCCGCTGTATTTACCATTTGGATTGTTCGTCGCATTGCCTACGTCTGATAGATAAGCGCTGCTCTGAAATCTGCCGTTGACATCCCCGTTCATGCACGAACGAAATTTAGCGCCTTCATAATCCTCGCCCCAACTAGTCGACAGCGCGAGCATTGGCTGCGTATAGTATTCGGCGCACCCTGACTTGGACTGAATAATGCCCCAGCTCGCGTATATACCTAATCCAAATGACGTGCCGAATACATATACGCTGCTGCTGTTCGTAACTGCGAATCCGTCATCGCTCAGGCTCGCGACCAGGCCGGAACAGGTACCGTCGGGATTGTTGCTGTCGCCATTTTCATTGCATCCCGATCCGCCATGCATCGCCGCGCAATCCTGATGCCAGCTCGACTCGATCCATGATTGGGCACGCATCCAGTCCTCGTCTTCGCCCCATTTGCACGAGTAAACGCGCATTATGTCATCGGTCGTCCCTGCGTAGAGCCCATCTACTTTCGCGAAGTCCGCATTCGGATAACCGAGTTGGCTTCCGGCGTTGGTGTAAAAATATGTGGGCGTACTCGCGATGCCCGCGTTGCTGTTATAGCCAGTGCCATCGTTGGCATTCCAGGGAGCATTTTCCGGTTCGGGATTCGCATTGACGGAAGTGGCGCAGGTAGATTCCGCCGGTAATGAAGCTCCGGGGCCCATCAATGCGTAGTGCGCGGCCGGCGTAGGCGTGGCGGTCGGCGCCGGCGTCGGTGTCGCTGTCGGCTGCGCAGTGGAAGTCGGGTCGGGGCTTGGTGTCGGCGCAGGCGTCGGCGCCGCGCTCTTATTCTTGACGATGACCGAGACGTAAGCGGTGCCGATCGGCGTTGTGCCACCCTTTTGGAACACTCGGACCATCAGCGTATGTGTGCCGTTGGCGACCGTAGTCGAATTCCAGGAAAAGTTCCCGCTGCCAGATAGCACGCTGACCCCATCGACCTGAAGCTGGTCCCAGTAAACTTCGGGACCGAGGGTAACCCTTACGGCCACGGCGGTGCCCCTGACGACCGTTCCGTTGACCGGCGAATTGATGGTTATTTCGTTACCGGAGGTTGCCGCTCTGATGTTAGATGCGAACGCCAACACCAGAACGCATGCAACAATACCGATGGCACGGTCGCTAGACCACCTACGGTCGCTCATTTTCTCCCCCCTGCTAACGGTTGGACTGCGGCGTCGCTGGTCTGTGCGATTCCGCGCCAGCAAACCAAGCGCCGGCTAATCGCGTGGCCGCTGATACAGGCCAGCCGGATCAGTCAATGAAAGCGGAGGCGCCCCGTATGCAGAACGCAGCCGCTGGCCGGTAGCTACCAGCCGTGAGCGAGGGGTTGCGCAGGATTAAAGCGAGGCGATGCCAAGAACAGGTGCGTGGGTTTTCTACTGCTAAGGGTTCTCCCCCCCGGGGACCCTTGGATTGAGTATCTCTAATTTGCAGAGCAATTTTCCCACGGCCAATGACGCGATGTGACCTGTCATCCGCTATTATTTGACGAAACTGGTTTTGCCTTCGGCTTTCCTTGACTCCGGCAAGCGGGCGAAGCCGATTGACGCGGAATCAATAGCGATGAGTCTCGACGGCACGGTCTACCTGCCACAGGGCGAGAAGAGCCTTGCACGACAGTTCCCTTGAAAGTCTGCGCAGGCACTCGCGAAGCCGTAGACTCAGGTTTTAGGCAATCCTCTGTGCCAACTCTCCACTGTACCCGCCAGCTTCTCAAATCATCTTCACGCAGTCATTCGCGCTGACAGCGTTCGTCCTACTACTTGCTTCGGTAACTGGTACGCCAACCTGCTTTTTGCCGAGCGTTTGCCACTCGTCATCTGCGTCGGCGAACGCTCTTTACTCATTCGCTTAACACGCCGAAATAGCCCGCGTGTGGGGCGATGCGTAATTCGCGTTCAGCAGTGGGCGACCTTTGAGATTTTCGGATAGGATCACCTTTTTAGCTATACAGGGGTGGAGAAGCTGAATTACCAGGGGCAATTTACTCCTGATCTCCTCGTGCACTTTTCCCGAGACGCAGATGCCGCCGGGGTGGGCGAGACTCTCCAACGGAGCGGAAGATTGGTTGCCTGCCGGTGGTCAAGGACGGACGCCTCGTCGGCATCCTCACGGAGGGAGACTTTGTCGCGATGGTCGCGCGCAAGCAATCCAGTTAAGGGCTCGCCGTGGTCCTGCGACTGCAGTACTGGCGGTGGCCGGCGTGCAGGTTCCGCCGCTGCCGTCGTCCACGTAGGAGCCACTGACGGTGTTTACGTTCGCGGCAAAGCTTGCTGACCCGACCGGCAGCCCTGAAATCTTTCCGCTAAGCGCATAGCATATGTCGCCGGCTGGGCATGAAGTCGTGGCCGGGGTTTTGAATCCCGAGCCGATGCCCACCGCGTTAACGGTCTGGATTGCGATCTTGTCGTCGCACCACGCGGTCGAGACGCCAACCGCGAGCGCCAGCAACGGCAGGGTGACCAGTGCGATGCATGTAGCACTGCGGCGGAAGCCGATCTTGTGCCTTATCGTGATCATGGGAGATCTCCTTGCCCTGCTTGGGCTCCCGGTTGCCGGGCCTAAAAACAGTCGTACAGGCGAGAATCCCGGACTTCTGTGGATATTCCGCGATGGTGAGACGATCACTTTAGAACATCACCCGCCGCTGCGCGCGACGCCTTTGAGGCGCGATATATTTCGGAGATCTTGAGCCAACACGACGCTAACATCTCACGTGCGGCGGTAGCGCTCGGTATATCCCGGTTGCTCTCCAGAACAAGATGAAAAAGTACGGTCTGCGCTAACTTTGTTTGCGCTCGCAGCGTGAGGTGCTAATGGCGCTAAGCGGCATCTACGAAAAACCCAACAAAGAAGGGGCGCTGGTCGCTCCACATAGTCAGCGTGCCTTGGGTTGTTGCGTTTTGGTGATCGCATTCCGCCCTTAGTCGAAATTCCGCGAACGTAATTTCGCCGGAGGGCGAAAACCAAAGGCTATTCTCCGCCTCCGGGATGAGAGCGCTCTCGACTTAGGAATCGAAGTTCTGGCAAGGGCCCCCGTGATAAGTGAATCGAACTCTTCTCACGAAAGTCGACTCGTATGCGTGCGGCGGAGCTTGCCGTTCGAATCGGGCCACGATCATATTGCTCCGCGCGGCGCTGCTTTGGTGCGTGACTTGGATCGTCGATTCGGGATAGCTGCATGAATCTGCGCCGGTGTTTTCGAAGTCAGCGATCGATCCCGTCGGGCTCTGTAGCGAATCACGCCAGCAGTAAGTGCAGTTTTCCGCCAAAAGGCTCGGCAGGCAGAACTAGAATTTCCGCCGCCACGAGCCTGTTGCCGACTAAGCCTGCGATTGATCAGCGAAACGCAGGGAAAATCTTCTCAGCAAAATCCTCCCACACTTCCTTCTGATGGTCCGCCGCGGGCAGCAGGTTAAGCTCCTTCAGCCCGTCCTTTTCCATTTGGCGCAATTGGGTGACTATTTCATCGGGAGTGCCTACCATACAGGTTGCGCGAATCGCCTCGGGCGTTACGAAGTTGCGCTCATCGGGTTGCATGAAGGTGCAATGGCCGTTGTGGATTTGGCGGAAGCGGGCGTTCTCGGGCAGGCTGTAGTTCTTGACCCGCTCAAGGTAGCGCTCCCATACATTGGCGAAATGAGGCGGGATCAGCGCGTCGTTTCTGCCCTCTTTCAACCAGATCTCGTAGAAAAAATGCAGCTCGCAAGTCACCCATGCGCCGGTTTCGTCGATCACCCGCTCGGAGGTCAGTTTCTCTCCGGGCCGCAGCACGCACCCTGCGGTCAGTACCGAGGTGTGAAAATCCGGCCCGATTTGCCTACCCACTGCTTTGGCGCCGGTCCTAATGTGCTCCATCCGCTGCGCCACTTCTTTGCTGTCGCGGCCGATGGTCACCCAGCCATCGCCATAGGCGCCGGTTGCTTCTAAGGCCTTAGGCCCGTTGGCGGCTACATAGATCGGAATCCGATTGGCCAAATTAATATAGTAACGATCGCGATGAAGAAATTGGATTTCGCGGGTATTCCCGTCGTATGTGTAGTCGACCGCTTTGCCGTCGAGGAGGCTCCGCACCACTCGTTCCATCGCAGGACGTCGCCGTCGTCTTAAGCTGCACCCGCGCCTGCTTTTTGGGCTCGCCGTAAAGCTCGCGCCCGAAGACTATTGCCACGTCGGTCGACATCGGCCTCGCCAAGCAGAAGTCGCCCTCGACATCCTTGTAATGTGCCCGCACGCATAGCATCCCGCCGTCAAACGCGCCCACGCAGTTGGAGCGTCCCAGAGTGCCGATCCCGACGGTCACCAACGGTTCGGCCGCGGGCTCCAGCGGCGGCGCCCGTGCGACATTGGCTCAAATACTTGGTGGGTTTGCCGTCCTCATCGGCTTGTATTTCAGCTTGGAAAAATATCACTAGCACCAACAAAAATTTGGAGATCGCCAAAGAGGGGCAAATCACCGAGCGTTTTACCAAAGCGATTGACCCACTCGGGGCGGTTGACGAACACGGCAAGCTCAAGCTCGAGGTGCGTCTTGAAGAAATTTACGCCTTGGAGCGGATCGCCCAAGACTCTGAAAAAGATCACTGGCCGATCAAGGAAATCCTTACCGCCTACGTCCGCGAGCACACAGCAGCCGCACCCAATGTTCGAGATGAAAGCTCCGATGACGACGTAAAAAAGCCCCTAGCAAGAGATATTCAAGCAATCCTGACGGTGGTTGGCCGGCGGACGCGAACGTATGGAAACGGGGAAGATGAAAGTCTGGATTTAAGAGATGCGCATCTTGAGCGCGCGCACTTCTGTCCTCGGCGCGCAAACCTGCAATTACGATCCGGACTTTTTCCTCTGCCGAGTACTGCCGGCAGATCGCCCGCCGGATATCCCGTATCGTCTTTTCCGCTTCCTCTGAATGCCGCTCCGCTTTCGATCTCATCTCCGCTCCTTCCGCGATTAAGATGAGCCAAAAGTCCTCTCTTCCTCAATCACTCCATTCTGTCCAACTTATGCTGACGGGGAACAAGTTCCTCAACCTATTCGCGCAAATTTCCGACATCCACAGCATATGGATAGCTACAGAAATCTTTGAGCGGACTGCTCGTCTACGTGTCTTGCACAGGTTGCGAACAGGTTCTCGGTGGGTCGCGAACTGTTGAATCAATTGCCAATCGCCACTTATGCGGCTCAATCGAAACAGGAGGGCAGTGGGCTCGAGACTGTTGCCGGCCCATATCTCGAACTCGGAAGTGAGGCGAGATCTGCGCGTGAAAGACGGCGCAGGACTAAACAGCAGATCGCCGGCAGAACGGGCGCGAGGCAACGGCCTCGCGCCCGATTCTTCCATCGACTCTGATCCGCGCCAGCGCACGCCAGGTCGCTGTTGTCATCATAGGAATTCGGGAGCCGCTAAACGCCGGAGTTTTCGCGTAGCTGCATCGATTGAATGCTCAACGAGGCACGACCCCTCCTGCCGGCAAATGCCGGCCAAAACGAATCGCGCGCGAGGATTAATCCGCGTGCGCCTGACAACTCGACCTAGTGGCTTGTAACGTTGAAATCGAAAGTAGCATATGCTATCAGTCGGTATGCTTGGAACAACGCTCCGACTGTCGCGGCTCGAATCTCAGGAACTGCAGGCACGAGCGCGCTCGCGGGTGCTGCGCGCCGGTGACGTGCGCCGTGCGCGGCTGATCTTGATGCTGTCCGAAGGTCAATCATGGTCTGCCATCCAGCAAGCCCTGGGCTGTAGTTCGGCTTACATCGCTCGTTGGCAGGCCCGCTTTGCGCAGCAGCGGCTGGCGGGCCTGTTTGCCCGCCATCAGGGGCGGCCGGCGACCAAGCGCACGGCTCGGCTCGAAGCCCGCATTCTGGCCTGGACCCGGCGCGCGCCCAATGATGGCTCCACCCACTGGAGCAGCCGCAAGCTGGCGCAGGCGCTGGGGATCAATCACATGATGGTGGCGCGGGTCTGGCGGCGCGCCGGGCTTAAGCCGCATCGGCTGGAGCGCTACATGGCATCCGATGATCCGGACTTCGAACGCAAGGCCGCCGACCTGATCGGGCTCTACGTCAATCCGCCGCAGCACGCCGCGGTGTTCTGTGTCGACGAGAAGACTGCCATCCAAGCGCTCGATCGCCTCGACCCGGTGCTGCCGCTTAGCCCTGGGCGGGCCGAGCGCCACGGCTTCGAGTACTATCGGCACGGCACGCTCTCGCTCTACGCTGCGCTCAACACCAAAAGCGGCAAGGTCCTGGGTCAGACCGCCGCCCGCCATACCACCGAGGAGTTTGTGGCCTTCTTGGGCCAGATTGCTGCGCTGCAACCCAAGGCTCGCGAGATCCACATCATCGCCGACAACCTCTCGGCCCATAAGACCAAGCGGGTCGCACAGTTCTTGGCCGATCATCCCAAGGTGCACCTGCATTTTACTCCGACCTATTCCTCGTGGCTCAATCAGGTCGAACTCTGGTTCGGCCGCATCGAACGCGATGTCGTCGCCCGCGGCGTCTTCACCTCGGTCAACGACCTGGCGCGCAAGCTCATGCGCTACATCCGTCATCACAACCAACATGCCGCGCCCATCAAATGGGCCTACCGCGACTTCTCTCACAGAATCATCGCTACTTTTGATTCAGCTGTTACAGGCCACTAGTTTAGGCTGGTCTTGGATTTCGCCCATCACGATCTGCCGCACCCGCCGATCCCATTTGATTAGCGCCGCAGGCTTTTCAACGTCGTACTTGTAGCGGTTGTACACGCTCTGCACGCCGCGCGACGGGGCTGCACACTGTTTTGCCCCCGTGATCAGGTTAGCTTTTCCTGAATTTTAAAACCTGATCAGCGAAAAACCTAAGCGGCAGAAGGGTTAAATAGATGGGTGATCAGGTTGGTTAGATTGCTCAGGTAAATATATAAGGGCTATTTATTTTTTCTTATCGCGAGGACCAGAAATGGCTCGCCAGGCCACCATCGTATCAACCGCCCCACCTTCGCGTTTCCGTGCATCCCGGATCACGGCTGCACACGGGGCTCGATACCGTTTCGGACCCCATTGGTTGTAAACTTGGTTGTAGTACGCCTCGAACGAGCACTACCGAAACCGAAAAAGCGTTGATTTTATTGGCGCGCCGTGAGGGATTTGAACCCCCGACCCTCAGATCCGTAGTCTCAGAGTACTGATACTTATTGAGACTTGCAGACACCTCCAGAAATATAGTTATAATTTGCACGAAACCCTTGTGCCCGTGCGCGCAACGTGTCATACTCATCTCTTCTCAAAGAGTATTTCACGAAGTACAACTTTTGTATAACTGCCACCTATTTTGCCACCTATTTTGGAGAGACACAGCCAATGGCAAACTTGACTGATCGCTTCGTTTCCGGTCTGAAGCCGACCGCGGGCAAGCAGCCCGATTATTATGACGACCGTTTGCCTGGGTTTGGGATACGCGTCTCCCCGGGTGGCGCAAAGACTTGGTTCGTGTTCTATCGCGGAGATGATGGGAACAATCGACGCCTTAAACTGGGCCGCTACGACAAGGGCGTGAGCGTGGACAAGGCGCGACGCGACGCCAAGGCTAAGCTGGCTGAGGTCGCAGCCGGCGAAGATCCGGTCGCGGAAAAACGCTCCTCAACCTTCGGAGAACTGGTCGCCGAGTATTTCGAGCGGCACGCTAAACCCTACAAGACCAGCTGGACGGCGGACAAATGGTTGCTCGACAAGTATGTTCCGGAAAACTGGAGCGGTCGAAAGCTCAGCAGCTTCACGCGCGATGATATGGACCGGGTGCACGCGACGATCGGGCGCGAGCACGGTAAGTCGGGGGCCAATCACCTAATGCGCCTGCTCCGCTGTATGTTCAATCTTGCTCGCGACTGGGAGCGCGTGCGCTTCGACGAGAATCCATGCAGCCGCATAAAGTGGTTCGCAGAGAATAGGCGCAGCCGCTTCTTGTCGCCGGCCGAATTAACCCGCATCAACGAATCACTGCTCAAGGAGACGGACTGGCGGTGGAAAGCTTACTTTCCCCTCTGCGTGATGCTTGGCCTGCGTCGAACTGAGTTGCTCTCTCTTCCTTGGGAGAACGTCGACCTAAGCACGAACACGCTGAGGCTTGAGAAGACCAAGAACGGCCGCGAGCATGTTCTACCTCTCACCTCGCCTGTCGTGCGAATCCTGGAAGGCTTGCCTAGCCGCTCGACAAGTAAGTGGCTCTTCCCGGGGGATCGCGCCGACCAGCATCTGACCGAACCCAGCAAGGCCTGGCAGAGGATTCGAGCGCGGGCCGGCCTGGACGACGTGACGATACATTCCCTCCGTCACACAACTGCTTCATGGATGGCAGGCGCGGGCTTCGGCCTCCAGATGATCGGTCGCGCATTGAACCATTCGAGCGTAGCGATCACCGAGCGCTATGCGCATCTTGACCTAGCACCGCTGCGCGCCGCGATGGAGGCGAACGCCTTGTTAATGGATGCCTGCGAGCCGCGGACAGCAATCGAATCGAGCACCGGCACGGCCAACTTGCCAACCGTGCCCCACGCGAATCCCAATCCACCGGCCGCATCTCCGGTGCGCCCGGCAGGCGCGGCCTGATCAAGTGGGCGAGAGTCGTTGAGATTTCTGAAGGCGGCTTAGAGCGAGGCGGTACAGGCTGCCATTTTTTACGCTGGCCCGCGAAGGCGAGGTGCTCGGAATGCGCTGGGATGAGCTTGATCTTGAAGCGGGCAGCGTTTGGGTGCTAAGCGCCGAGCGGACGAAGAACAAGCGGGCTTGGCGTGTGCCGCTCAGCTCGAGCGCGATTACCCTTCTGCGAGAGCGCAAAGCTGCATCAACGAGTGAGAGAGTGTTCGACATGCCGGGTCGCGGGCCACTGAAAAATCAAATCTCTGGAATCATCATCGCGCCTTCGTTGCGAAGATTGGAATCGAGTTTCGGATTCACGACGCTCGCTCCATCGGACTTACGTAGTGTGCTGAGTTTGGCTTTGACTCAGTGGTTTTGGACCTGCTCTTGAATCATGTAACGCCTGGAATCACGGCGCGGCACTACGACAGATCGAAACGGGGGCCCGAGCACAGACGCGCGTTGGAGAGATGGGCATCCTGGCTCATGAATCGCGGCGAGGTAAGCGAGAGCAAGGTGGCCCAGCGGCGCATTGGCGACGAGCCGGCCGCGGCCTGAGAATCGAGCGGCTAGGGCGCTTAAATCGCTGAGCCGCTTATGACCGATGCGGCGGGCGGCGAGGGTTCGCCCGGCGAACAAAAACCAGGAGAGCATCTTTATTCCCAAGGTTTCGCCGACGTGTCAGAACAATTCACGAGCCCGATAGCGGCTGGGTAATTGAGCGCTACAATTTGCAACTCAATGGTTTACAAACGAGAGGCCGAAGACAGCCGCGGAGTTTTAAACGGGGGGAGGGTCAAACAGGCGGCCGGAGATAATCCCGGGCCAGATGGGCCAACCTTGGGCCATCCCTGGGCCGCAAAAACGATAGCGTGTACCTCACTTATTATTCTTTGGCCCAAGAGAAATAGTAGTGGGCCATCTTTAAGGTTAGGAAAGCGTTTTTTGCGTACGACATGTACGTTTTCTATAAGAAGTTTTCTCCGAGATCCCTGCTTTGATGGGCCCGCTGTCAAATGCCAAATTAGCCAATTAGGTGGCGGCCTTTTCGAGTTTGCGCTTGGGTCATCTACTTTCAACGTTATCTGGGCCATCCTCTCGGACCCTTAGCCGACTCCGGACACAGGCGTTTAAATAGGCAGCCTGGCCGCGGTCAACCCAGCTACCTAGCGTTTAAACAGGTGCTTCAAATTTCTCCCTGGGCCCGATATCCGGGTTCTGGCTTGCCGACGCTCCCAACCCCTGCCCTGAGCATCCTAGCCGTCGTCTAGCTTGACGCTTGACTTGGCGCAACTCGCTTCTCGCGGCTCCGTCCACCGACCCCCGCCAGGCAGTGACCACGCCTTGGGACATCTCGGAAGTGCCGGAATCCCTCGTGACGATCCCTCTTGACACCGTACCGAGTTCGAAATCTTCGAGCAGTTGGTGCATCGGTAGAGTTCCCGAAAAATATTTTTTTGAGCGTATGCTTAGTAGGCACACGCTCACGCTTACGGCCAGATGGACTTCGTTGCAGTCGCACAAGTCTGTCTCTCACCTATCTCTCAGAACGAGTTTTTGACTTGTGTCAGAACATACAGTACATATTACATAGTAGTCGCAAACGAACACTCATAGTCATTTCAATATCTCGACTGACGATTCGATCACCTGTTTAAACGCTCAATGGTGTTGCCGATTTAGGAACGTTGCCGACGCGCGCTACAATGACAGGCACAGGGATTCAGCATGAACCCTCGAGACATCAGCAAAGAAGAAGGAGAGCGAATGAGCATTGTAAAGCATAGAGAGATCAAGGAAGCCGAGGGCGTTACAACCAACAACCTGCGCAACCTCGACATCGCGGGTGCGCTATTCGTAAGCGTCCGAGGGGCTTGCAAGCTGTTGGGCATCTCCAAATCGACGCTCTGGCGTCTTCGCACGTACAACGGCTTTCCGCGCGGTGTTCGTTTTGGCGGCCGCGATCTCGAGCGCATCAGCGTCGAGGCGATCAAGGCCTGGGTAGCCCAGCAACCGAGCGTCGAGGATCTCAGCTCGGTGCGCGGACGGCGTGGCGGTGCACGCTATGCGACGGTGGGCGATGCGGCGAGCGGGGCGGCCAGAGCGGCCAAGTAAACACCAGATGAACGATTTCACTCCAAGCGCCGAAGCTGTCCTGGCTGAGTACGTCCGCCGCGGCATGACGGACGATGATCACCGCGCGATGCGCGCGACTGGTTCGGTTTGCACCGGGCGTTTAAACAGGCCCGCGATAAAACTGCCTTACTTCACGTTGGACGGCGGTGAGTCAGGATTCTACCGCTGGCGTTGTCTTGATGATCTCAAGCCAAAATACCTGCAAGAGCGCGGAACGGGCGTCCATATCTACTTGCCGCCAGGCGCGGATTGGGTGGCGATCGCGGCGGATCCAAAGATCGCCATTGGGGTGACCGAGGGCGAGTTCAAGAGCTACATCGTTACCCAGCGCACCGGGATACCGACAATTGGCCTGGGCGGGGTGAATAGCTATGGCAGCAAGCGCGCAGGTGAGCTGATTCTCAAGGAATTGCTTCTGTTCAACTGGGCCGGCCGCGAAATCCTGATGATGTTCGATTCCGACGCGGCGACCAATTCGAGCGTGGCCTGGGCTTTGTCGGATTGCGCGCTCAAGCTTTCGGGCCTCGGAGCGCGTCCGCGGATGTTAAATATCCCGCCCAATGAAGATGGCACCAAACTGGGAGCAGATGATTTCATACAGAAGCATGGACATATCGCCTTCCAGCAACTACCCAAGACTTCATTCGCACATGTTGAGCAGCTGTATCGGATAAACTCTGAGTATGCCCTCATTCGCAATCCAGTCGGGATCTACAGCTTCGCCACAGGGCAGATCATCCCTCAAAACGACTTCCTTCTGATCGAGAACAAGTACTCCGCGATCGTGCCGACCGCCAAAGGCGACAAGGCGGTCAAGGCCGGAACGCAGTGGCTGGTCTGGCCCGGTCGACGTGAGTACCCGGCCCTCACCTATCAACCCGGGGAACCACTGGTCACGAAACGGGGCGAGCTAAACACGTTTCCGGGCTGGGGCAGCGAATCCCTCCCCGGGTTAGACGTGTTGTTGTTCCTATGGCTGTTGGATCGGCTAATTCCCAATCGGCGGATGCGTCGATGGGTGATCCAATGGCTCGCGCATATGCTCCAGCGTCCCTGCGAGAAAGTCATGTCGGCGCTCGTTTTATTTGGCCCTCAAGGAACGGGAAAATCGCTGCTGACCGAGATGCTTATGGCGGTTGTTGGTGCGGCAAACTGCGCGACAATCGGCAACAAAGAGTTGGGCAGCGACTTTACCGGCTGGGCAGCGAACAAGCTCCTGATCAGCGCCGAAGAAGTAAGCGGGCTCGATCCCAAGCACGACGGCGCGAGGTTGAAAGGCTTCATCACGCTTCCCGAGGTGACCATCAACGAGAAGTATGTGCGAGCCTATAGCCTGCCGAATCTCGCGCGTTTCATCTTCTGCAGCAACACTCGCGTCCCTGTCTTCCTTGATCCGGATGACCGGCGCTACGCCATTTGCAAGACACTGGTCGCCAATAAAATTCCTTCGACGATCGGTACCGCGATCAAGAAATGGACAATCGAGGAAGGCGGCGCGGGAAACGTCAGATACTACTTGGAGCATGTCAACCTCGCCGGCTTCGATCCGGCGCATAGGCCGCCATTGAGCGAGGACAAGCTCGAGGTGATAGAGAACTCGCGCACGTCTCTTCAGAGCTGGGCCAAGGAACTGATGAGCGACGAGGATCGCCCCGCCCTGGCGCTCGGTAAGGAACTGGCGTTCGTGGCCAAGGAAGAGTTGGACTCAACGCCCACGCTAAGAGCCCTGCACAACGCCCTCAAGGACGCGGGCGCGATTCAGCTGCCGCGCGTGCGGGTCAATTCACGGCGCAAACAGGGTCTGTGGTCGCTGCGCGGGGCTGTGAAGGACGCGAGCGAGACAGCCTTGCGCGGGACACTCGAGGCGGAATTGAAGACGCGCAATGAGTTTTTCGGCTTAGTCAATGGAAAGGTGGGATAGGAAGCAGTGAGGCTTAAACCAACATCGCATCCCGAGCGGGTCCGAACCACCATCCCAGAGACTGTGGAAGAGTTGCTCAACTGGCAGGAGAACGCCAGGGCCATACACTCGCCGGCGATTCTGTGTTCTCTGTGGATGAGATAGTTCGATGCGTGGGAACGGTGGACTTCGTTACCTCAAGACCCCGGCTGGGGCTGTCCGCATCGAAGCCTACGCTTTGCGAAGCTGGCGCGACCTCAACAAAGTTCTGACCAAACTAACGGCCGCAGAAGCGCGTCGTTGCATCGATCAGGAGAGCGCCGGCAAGAGGCGACGCCAGGTGTTGCTCAGGCTTACTGCCCGCGTTTGCGAGATCAACAGGCAGGAAGCCATGCGGGCCGTGCGGTTCACGACGCCGCCTAAGCCGCGCACAGGACGCGGCTCAGGTAAACGCCGCCTTACCACGGTGCAGTTAGAGAACAAGCTCGTTGCTCTCTTCGATCTCAAAGAGACACCTAGACTAAATGCCAAAATTAGCCGCCTTACCCGAGTGTTGAAGCGGCGCAGAGCGGAAGAGATAGCTGCGGCGGTTGCGGATGTCAAAGCCAACGGCCGCACGCATCTCTCGAAGCGCGCGCTTCGAAGATTTCAAAGAGAAACGGGCGACCATTTTCACGACTCTCTCGCTGTGAGCCAAAGGTGCCCTATCTGCGGCGAGGTGAAGGGTATGGAGGAAGGTTTTCAACTGTGATCTCTCGGCGACGACGAACGCGGCGAATCCGTCACTCAAGCGCGAGATCTCGTGGATTCTCGATTAGTTGGTCAGTGCTCGCAGACTTGCACCTTATGACTGACTATAACAAGGAGCGAAGCGTGCTTATCTCGGAATATGGGTGAGGCACCTCGGCTGCTTGCTGCTTCAGTACATGGTGATACGCATCTAGTACAACTCAAGTCCTCTACCTAGCGGTAGAATGGTTATCTGTGAGAAGGAAAATGGAAGCTACCCGGAAAAGTCCCCTCGACAACCCCTCCAGCCTTTCCCCCGAGAGGATCGAGGACGAGCTTGATCAGTTGGCCGCGTTGGAGAATTTCCTAGTGTGGCGTCGCCAATTCAAACCCATTGCGCCGCCGAGGTCAGAGAGATTCTTTCGCAAGAAGCTATGGGAGGTGCTCGTGTTGACTCGGAAAACAATTGCGTTGCTCCAGGCTCTCCCGCAGAGATGCCCGCGTGGCCGTGACACAGCGCCTCACACT
Organism: uncultured delta proteobacterium; assembly: GCA_963815255.1. Classification (GTDB taxonomy): domain Bacteria; phylum Desulfobacterota; class Binatia; order Binatales; family Binataceae; genus JAKAVN01. The sequence continues at coordinate 449,670 of CAWFGH010000005.1, forward strand.
GTGGCGCTCATGGAACATTTCGGGCGAATGGACTTCAGCGGTTTCGATCCATCACGTGGCTTCGACGCAATTGAGAGGTGCCACAAGAAGCAGGAACGCAGCAGTTGACTGCGTCAAGAAACGCCAGGCGGATTGAGAGTTCGCCCGGCCGATTAGGTGAAGAGGGCCGCGCGCGGCGCTTTCTGTTGCTCGTAAGAGCGGACTGCGAACGGAAGCTTATCAATTTGGCGATAGCATCGTGAGAAATCGTAGGCCGAGCAACGGAGTAAATAACCGAGGAGGGAATGGTGGACTACGCAATACGAATCGAAATCAAGGACAACCCCGACCGCAATCGCTTTTGGCAAGCGTTAAAGCGTTTGGAAGAAGGCACCGGCACCAAACTAGAACAAAAACACGATCGACGCTTTGTGGATAGGTACTTCGACCGCATCCGCAAATATGAAGATGCCGCGATCCTGTCCTGGGAGCTTCACAATTGGCGGCGCCTCCCGGCCGGTGCGTCACTCATTGTTTCGTGCGGCGGACCGCCTTGCGTCAACCCCGGTCACATGCGTATCGAGGTGCCTCAGCTGCTATGCAAAGTTTGCTGCGAAGAAGAAGATCTAATTCACAGCGACGAGCGCGGCGCAGAGCGTAGGAATTAAGAGACGATGTTGCCGACCGCCGTGGCTCGGAGGTCGAGGCATTCAACCAAGGATCTGAAAGGATTAACACATGGATTCCAAACAGTTCGAACAATATGGACGACCTCCTCTCAACACAAAGGCCGGCACCGATGTGCGGAGGATTGAGCGTTTCGGTCAATCCGGATACGCCGGCATTCAGTTCGATACAAGACAAATGGTCGAAGGGATGGAAGATGAGACGCCCATGTCCGAGGTCTGTGGCACCATAGCTCCACAGGTCGGCCTGCTCTACAACGTCCAGGGTGACGAGATACCGATCTATAAGGTCACTTTGGAACTGCACGTAGACCCTGAGGGCCTGCGCGCGCTTCAAGAGAGTAACGCAAAACTATGCATTAGCGACGAGCCGATCTCTTGCGGCGACGGTAAGTGGGCTCAGAACGGCCGCATCGTCAATGCGTCGCCGTTGCGAGCGCTCTTGGATGCGGCCGAGCCATACTGCACAGTTTGGGATGGTCGGCCGCGGCGAGCGAGATGACACTCCTCCTTGAAGGCACTCCGTGGAGACCGATCTTAGTCGCGTTTCCGATCGAGAGCATTCACTGACCGATTTCGCCTGTGGCACCGACGCCTTAAGTCGGGAAACGCATCCCGATGCGCTCGAACCGGAAGAATCATTCATCGGCCCAGTTCCTCGAGCCGCAAATGTGGGACTCCATGATCGAGATTTACCGCCGCGGATTCTGTACGCCGGACGACCTTTGCAGCTATGTGGCCGAACGCAAGCCGCCGCATGACTCGCTGAGCTCATCGCTGCGGGTTTTCATGCTCGACTATTTCCGCAATTCATCGACCGAGGACGAACACATGAGCGCCGGACACGGACGGAACATGTTCATGTCGCAACAGCAGGATCGCTGGCTGATGCGGGATATCAGGACACGGCGGACGACAGGCTTGCGGACGGATTGAGGCGCACCCGGGAAAGCAGGCTCTCACCATCGATGTCGGTGTTGGCTTGCGGAGATCGCGCGAGATGGCTACCATCGGCAAACTCGAAAACATGACTTCCGCCCTCTTCAATCTTTGGAGAAAACAATGGCCAAGAAGAAAACCGGTAAAGCCGACACGTCCATCCGTGTGATTAAGGAAACACTGACGAAATCAGCGCTCATCAATCTGATTGCTCAGCAGAATGACATCCCCCGCAAGACAGCTATTGGCGTTTTCAATACGCTGGAATCCGTAATGCTGGGCTCGGTGCATCCACGCGGCGTGGGCGAGTTTACTTTGCCTGGCCTCTGTAAGATAACACTGCGCAAGGTTCCGGCTCGCAAGGCCGGTACGCTCGTCCGCAACCCGGCTACGGGCGAAATGATGAAGGGCGCCGCCAAGCCCGCTAGTGTGCGAGTGAGAATCCGCGCTTTGTCGAAGTTGAAAGGTGCCGCGATATCCTGATCTCAGGCGCCCGCAAGGAGTATCTGTTAAGTACCTAACGCGCCCAGCCGTTTCTTGCGGGCGCGTTTTCTCTGTTATGCGAGAGATCGGTCTCAGCTGGTCGGCTGCTCGCGCTTCACGTCCTTAGCCGCCTTATCGTCACGTAGGGCTATGAATTTCGAGTGGCGCAGATGGTTCACGTCGACCCAGTCCGCATACTCGATCTGCGCGACAAGTTGGGGCTCGAGAGCCCGCCGGTCAGCAATGGTCCGGTTGTAACTACTGTAGCCTCCGGAGACTACTCGCGCTCCGTGAATCCTTCGAGGTTGCGCGAGCGGCCGGTCTGGCGCAACTTGCGCAGCGCCTTGGCCTCGATTTGCCGAATCCGTTCGCGCGTCATCGCGAACTGCTTGCCGACTTCTTCCAGCGTGTAATCGGTCTTCTGCCCGATGCCGAAGCGCATGCGCAGGATCTGCTCCTCGCGCGGCGTCAGCGTCGCCAACACCTTGCGCGTCTGCTCGCCGAGATTGCCCTGGATCGCGGCCTCCACCGGCGAGGGCGCCAGCTCATCCTCGACGAAGTCGCCGAGCGAGCTTTCCTCCTCGTCGCCGATAGGAGTTTCCAGCGAGATCGGCTCCTTGACGATCTTGAGCACCTTCTGGACCTTGTCCAGCGGCATCTCCATCTGCTCGGCGATCTCTTCGGGGCTCGGTTCGCGGCCTAGCCGCTGGACCAGCAGGCGCGTCACCCGCAGCAGCTTGTTGATGGTCTCGACCATGTGCACCGGAATGCGGATGGTGCGGCCCTGGTCGGCGATGGCGCGCGACATCGACTGCCGGATCCACCACGTCGCGTAGGTCGAAAACTTGAAGCCGCGCTGGTACTCGAACTTGTCGACCGCGCGCATCAGTCCGACGTTGCCTTCCTGGATGAGGTCAAGGAAACCTAGGCCGCGGTTGGTGTAGCGCTTGGCCAGGCTCACGACCAGGCGCAGGTTGGCTTCGGTCAATCTCCTTCTTGGCGCGCCGGCTCTTGTGCTGGCCGGCGGCGATGATTTCGATTGAAAGGCCGAACTCCTCGCCGGTCGCCTTGACCCGGCGCTCGACCGCTTTCATGGTGCGCTGCGCTTCCCGGATGCGGGCGGCTATGTCGAGCAAGTTTTCGCGGGTACCGTTGACCTTGAGCACGTGGCGGCGGTCCTCGGCCCCGGCCGCCTCCTTGATTAGCTGCGTCTTGGAGCGACCGGTCGCATCTTCGTAATGCTCAACGATCTGATGGGCCTGGCGAAACTGTTCGAGCTGATGGCGCATTTCAGAGATGACGGCCTCGCGCACGTGCCGCGACAGCCCCATCGTGGTGAAGGCGGCCTTAACACGCTCGCGCATCCGCGCGTAGTCGCGCTCGAGCTTGGGCTTGCGCCGCGGCCCGGGCCGCTCACGCAATTCCTCTTCCAACTCTTCGAGCTTGGCGCGCAGGTCCTTCAACTTTTTCGTGGAGTCGTGCAGCTTCTTGAGCAGCTCCTCGTTGGCTTCGGGACCGCGCTCCTCGTCAGGATCGGGGGGCTCTTCGGTTTCCTCGAAGATGTCGCGCAGATCGGCCTCGCCGGCCTCGATCCGGTCGCCTAGGTCGATAAGAAAATCTAGCGTGACTGGCGACTTGAGGACCTCTTCTTCGACCTCTTGTTCGCCGGCCTCGATCCGCTTGGCGATCTCGACCTCACGCTCACGCGACAGCAGTTGAAAGTTGCCCATCTCCTTGAGGTAAAGTCGCACCGGGTCGGATGAATCGCCCGCGGCATCGGTCGCATCTTCGTCGGTTTCCTTCTCCGGCTCCGTCTCGACTTCGCCCTCAGCGCCCTGGGTGGGGACTTCATCGAGGACCTTGATATCCATGTCCTCGAAGCTCTCAAGAGCGGCACGCAAGTCGGTGGGCGAGGCCACGTCCTGAGGCAGGAAGTCGTTGACCTGGTCGAAAGTCAGATAACCCTGCTCGCGGCCGAGGTCGACTAGGCCCTGGAGATCTTTTCCTTCGTACTTTGCCTTCATGCTTCTTAAGCTTTCGTCCCAGCCGGCGTCATCACCGACTTGTTTTGCGAACAGCACGAGGCGCATGAATCCAGGTTTACGGCCCGCCGCGAGTCGCTCTCCGGACCTTGCGCTGCTGTATTAGGGTATTCGGGCGTTCTCTTCGTTGTAGGTTCGATTTGTCGCGACTGTCTGGATTACATAGTGGTCTTCAACGAGCGCCATGCAGGTCGCGTGTTGTCGCTTTGCGCTGACCCACCCGGATCGAGCGGCGACCCATTCGCACGGATGATGCAGTCCGCCGACCTGCGTTGCGGCGATGATACTTCGCTTCTTTTGCGAGTGTGCGAAAGCGACGCCGATATCCCTCGCACGTCGCCTTTATTGCGGACAGATCTTGACGGAGGAAGGCGCTGCCTACGACCCGCTCGAATTCATCCAGGAGCGCTTCCGCGCGCCCGGGCGACAGCTCGTCGCTCAGTGCGTCGATTTCACCGAGGGCTGCGCGCAGTAAGTCAAACGCCTGGCAACGGATCATCTTGAATTTGCGCTAGTCTGGTAACCGATCTTGCCCAAGTTAAAGAGCGCATCTTCTTTGCCTCTGTTTTGAGCGCTCCGTATTGCCGCTGTCGCGTTCGGTGCAACGAAGGCTGCACCGGTTTCCAAGTCAATGGCAACGTACTGGCCGCAATAACGCTTTTAGTAGACGCGCTTGTATCGGTCTTTGTGGATATCGTCGCCCCTGTCTATTTCATGAGGCAATGACATGATCCATAGTAGCGTTTCTTCGTTGTCTTAACCAGACGACCGTTCGTCCGACGCTGTTCTGAAACCGCCGAACCGATTCGGGTAGGTTCTGACGCTGAAGAACATCGAGCGCATCCGGCGTACCCGATCTGCCCACCATTTTATCAACTTCGGCCCACGTCCTTCGCCGGCTTGTCGTCACGCAGGGCCACGAATTTCGAATGGCGCAGATGGTTGACGTCGGTCCAGTCCGCGTACTCGATCTGCGCGACAAGCTGCGGTTTCAGCCAGCGGCATTCGGCCATCTTGTCGGCGGTCAGACCCTGACCCCACCTGCCCTTGTCGCGTTGGGGCAGGTTCGAAAATGGGCAGGTCTTGATTTCGAGCTTGTGGAAACGCTCGAAAACCTTCGCCCGAAGAGCCGGAACGAAACCGGCCCGGACGCGCGCAACGTAGATGAGGTCGTCGCGCTCGTAATAGCCGACGATGATGGAGTCGAAGTTTTTTGGCGCCGGGACGTAGCCGCCGATCACAAGCTCCTGGCCCTTGTTGATGCGCATCTTTACCCAGGCGCCGGAGCGCCGGCCCGGCTCGTAGCGACTGTCGCGGCGCTTGGCGATCACGCCTTCAAGGCCCTGCTTCCTGACCGCAGCGACGATTTCGGCGCCCGTGGCCTCCAACGTTTCCGAAAAGAGGACGTCGGCCTGCATCAGGGGCGTCACCTTGGCGCGGAGCAATTCGCGGCGATGGTCGAGCGGACGGTCGCGTAGATTTTTTCCGGCGAGGTGCAAAAGGTCGAAGGCGTAGAACTGAAGCGCCGTGGCGGCGTGATTGTAGTTTTGCAGGACGTTGAAGGAGGGTCTGCCGGTTTCGTCGAGAGCGACAATCTCGCCGTCAACGACGCTGCCGTCCGGCAGGTTCGAGAGCGCATTTGCGATGGACGGAAACCGGGCCGAGAAATCATTCCCATTGCGCGACATGAGCCGAACGCGGCCAGCGCTCTTTATTCCGAGCGCCCGGTAGCCGTCGAACTTGATCTCGTATTCCCAATCCGGCCCTTCCGGCAGCTTCGCTACGGCCAGGCATTGCATCGGCTCGAAGAAGCGGGCGGGTTGCCGGGCGCGTGTCTTTCGGATCGTGTTGGCCACCGCGATCAGTGTAGCAGCGGGCTCGGGTCGCCGATGGGGGGTAGCAGGTAGCAGTATCGAAGAGCTAGGTTCCAACAGACCAGCGACGGAGTGACTTCTCCCGTGGTAGAAAACGAGGTCGAGATCCAACCCAACGAAAAGTTCGCTTGTATGGTGCTCTCGTTTTTTGACGCGAAGATTCAGAGCCCCGTGGCGGCGGAGCTCGGATACGGATGCAGTCTTTCCCGCTCCCTTCCTTTCTCGTTAACCGGCTGGGTGCACCGATGGCTTGGAGATTTCATCGTTGAGCAATTGCAGACCAGCCCGCGAGTCGTACTGACGGCGAAGCAACCATCTTCTAACGCCGGAACGTTCGACGGTGAAAATCAGGTTTTGGCGGACCGGATCGCTCATTTGCTTTGGGGCATATCGGCGGTTGCTGGCGTGCCGATCTTCAACCTCGGGCGTCTGTTCTCAGGGAGTAACGTCGCCGGCGAGATCAAAATCCGACAGTCGGCAACAGTGGAGAACTTCTATCGCTCGGCGGGCATGCCTCCCATCGTGGGTCTGCGCGAGCTGGCGCGCGCCGTCAAATTCGCTCGGCACCTGGATATCGTGATGCGTCGGAAGGCAGAAAACCCTCGAGCCTATTGGCGACTTGTGAGCGGTACGAATGCGTTTGTGAACGGCCTTAAGAACAAGGACGACGAAGAACGGCTGCATCACTTCGTGCGCGCAATCGAGTCCTTTCAGCCTGCGTCTGGAAGCAGCCGCCGAGACTTCGTTCGCTATGCAGCCTGCCTCGTCGCGCGACCTCAGTCGGATTCGGTGCGTAAAACTCTTGAGGAAATGTACGACCTTCGTAGCGCTGCCGAGCATCACCGTCATTTTGCAGAGCGCGCCCTGCCGGGCGTCGAGGCACCCGAGGAGCGTGCTCGCCGTCGGACAAGGCAAGCGGAGGTCTTGGCGCGGGAGCTTTTTAAGAGATTGGTAGCAAGCGAACCCGACAGTCTTGAGTTCTTTCGAGACGAGCCTGCGGTCGAATTGGCTTGGGCCGAGCCTCGGAAACTGCTTGGGTCGAGCCATTGGACCTCGATACCATCTCGTAACTCGGCCGACCGGCCGCTCGCGGCGCACGCCCTTCACCGGCTTGTCCTTACGCGGATGAGCTGGGTAAGGAACTGCTCGATAAAGGCGCTTAACGGGCAACGAACCTGGCTGACTTGTTCTCGCGACTATCGGTCCACGGTTGGGGAGGAATGGCGTGCCGAAGTCAGTATCGCTTTGACAACTGGCGATTTCGCTAGACTTAGTCTATTCCGCAGGAACGATCGCAGCGAAGAGTTCTCCTGCCGCTCTTAACACTCCCGAACTCATCGGCAGCGCCACGGACACGTCGGAAGTGAATCGGACATCACTCACCGCGGGCGAAATCGGTCCGTCGATCTTCGGAATTTCCATAGAATCGAAGAACTGCAATGATTGGCTCGCCAATTCCTGATCAAAGCACTCGTCCATTGCCTCACTCCAACTGGCTCCTAAGGTCGCATAGAAGATGGCGTCAAATTGCATGAGGAGGACAGGGTCGGCGGCTAGGAGGCTACGAATATCATCGAACAATTGGCGCAAGGAAAGGCCACCCCCAACAGCTTCGACAAAAAGGGATGCGACAACAAGCCGGGCATTGGAGGGCGGGGTAAGCTGAACGAGCGAGAAGTGGTGGACACGAAGACGATTGCTACTACTCTTGACCTCAAGGCGCTGCCGGCCTCTCAGGAAATCGACGCGCTCATATGGAAGGCTATGCCAAGCTGCGACAAGCATGCGAGGGTCGTTCGCGCTTCGAATAAGCAGCAACTCGGCCCATAACCCTTGGACTGATTTCTTCGCAGGCATCGCCAGGGCTTGGAATAGGTCGACGAGCCCAGAAATGGCCCGTCGGATGGCGGCCGCCGTTGGTGTCGCTCCCAACATCGTTATTATGGGGGAGAGGATTCGCAAAAAGTGCGGAAACAGCGAGGTGTCGGCACTGGCGCATCTGATAATCGTGAAGGTTCCTTCCTCCTGCTGACCGTTGGGATGACCTATCACACATGGGACTCCGTAGGAGACCATTAGGTTCTGGAGGCGAATAGGCGCCGGCCGGGCAGCGGAGGCAGGCTGGCGCAGTAGCAGGCAAGGCGAGCCATTGGTATCCTTTGCGAGACGGTAATTCTGCGAGCCGGGGACAGCGACGGCTGATAGACTGCGCCCCGGCGGCAATTCCCGCGGCAAAATCAAAGAGTCGAACAAGTCACAAAGGTCCGTGCTCACGATTGGCCTCAACGTTGTTCCTGAACGAGCCAATCCTCCGCCATATTCCGCGGGATCCAGACCGCTACGGTGGGAACATCATCGGCGATGAGCGGCCCTTGGCCTCGCGGTCCCTGGTCCTTTTGTCTGACCTCGAGGATATGAATCTGAATTGTAACGCCTTGTAAGCCACGCTCCCGCTCGTCTCCAGGATAAACCATGTCCCGATGCGCTGCGTCGGCATAGTTTGCGCCCTGAAACAGAGTCGGGATCTCTTGGCCATCGTTGACGCTACGCTGACGGCTCTCGCCTTTTTTCATTTGGTAAATAATGCACGTCGCATCCGCGTGGTCTTCCAGGTAAGCCTCAACCTGTAACAGCAATCCTGTGAAGAGTTGTGAGTCACGCACCTCGGTCAGCCGCAGGGGAATCAGCAGTTCCTCATAGGCTCGATGGAGCGGAACATCTTCGGCGATGAGGTGGACCTGCTCTCTGGTCCTGCGCGGATCGCCCGGCGACTCCGTCCACGACAGTTGTGGAATGAAACGGCGAACGGTATTTCGGTTCGCTTCAAGCAACTCCTGTGTTCCATGAGGGACTTTTGGCCAAAACCAGTCATCCGAAATAACGTCTTGCCTATAGTCAAGATCCAAAACCTGTCGACGCGTGGGACGAAGGCTAGAATCCAGAAAAAAAGCGCGACGCCACTCACTGAGCGGTCGCCCGGTGTCGCGGTGTTCCTGGAGACGCTGACGGATGTCCGCTTCATGCTCGACGTAAAATTGAAATGCATTGCGAACGCTAGTTTCAAGAAATACGCGGCAGTAGCCGAGATATCTACGCTTGTAACCAAAGAACCGCGCACGCTGCTCCATGGTGTCTGCATTTCCGACACCCATGTCGCGAGGCATGTACGTCACCGTTAGGCCCTCGACCGTATAGCCCCTGTCCATGGCTTGGCCGCCTACCAGAATCCACGAATAACTGTCCTTCCAATCCGGCTGGGGTGTCGTCGGCCTGGCGTTTACTTCCAACACCCTGGTGTGGCGGATCGAGTACTCAAGCTCGCTAGCGAGGGCATCAAAAGCAGGAAGATCAGGCACCGTGTTCGCGAGGTCTTCGTACTCAGGTCTAAATGTGTCTATAAAGCTAAAATGCTCCGGATGATTTGTCGGCAGGCTAAGCAAATCGATCCAGTGCTGTCTGATTTGGGTGATCCAGTGATAAAATCCTCTATGGCCCGTCGTCTCGCGTGAGGGATGTACCAGCATCGATCGATTCTTTCGGCCCGATTGCTGATCCTCCGCGAGCGCGAAGGCAGCTGCCACGCCAAGAAAGAACAATCGTAGAGCCACTATGAGAGACGGCGGCACATCCTGAAGAGGAACACCGCGACCAGCAATCTCGTTTGGGGGGATAACGCGTACGAGATTTGGATTTTCTTCGAAAAAAGTCTGACCGCCGACATAGTCAGTGCCCGGAGTCAGCAGTTCCACAAAACGTGGCGACAGAACATCAATGATGTTGATAAGTAAAGGCGCCTGCGGGGTCGCTGTATATTGCAAATATGCGTGGTGCGGTAGGTTTTGTCGAATAGTGACTAAGCGTTGGTACGTAGTGCTTTGCGCTCCCTGTCCAATGCGCGTGTTGAGGCCCGCTTGATCTGCCTCATCATCAATGACGAGAACAGGTAGTGTTGCAAGGTCGAGATGTTCGAGAACTCTGTTGAGATTCCTTAAATTGGTGGTGTTCTTGAGCACTGTGACAAGCACAGTCTTGCGACGATGTTGTGGAAGTCTGTCGTTGCGCCAGTCGGCAAGCACGTCGGCAATACTTTGGCTATCATTCGGTTTGGGATTTCGGAACAAGCGCCATTTACGGTTTTCTTGTAGACGAAGATCTTGCTCGAGCCGACGCGTTGACTGGTCAAGGAGCGGGTTACTGACCCCGGTGATCACAATCACGATGGGATAGCTGTTGTCGCGAGCCAGAGCTGCTACGGTCGTGAAGGACATGGTTTTGCCGCTTTGCACATATCCGAGGACCAAGCCGGTCGTTGATTCGGACGGACCATGCGGCGGTATACACTTGCTGAGAATGCTCGTCGCTTCGGCGACTACGCGTTCACTGCTATCACCATCGAGGTTGAGGTGTCCGACGAGTTCGCGCACCTCAGCACCTTGAAGCGGAACCCACAGGCTGCCGGGTGGCAGCTCGTCCTGAGGGGTTATCGTCTCGCCGCTACCGGAAATCGTGGAACCCACATCGTTCTCTCCGTTAAGGCTTCGAGAAGGCGTCTCGTAACAATTGATTTAGATTGCGTCTAATGGTTCCGTATTGAGGCACTCCGGAATCCCGCGCGGTTATCTCAGCAAGCCCGATCGCCGCGGCGACCCTGGCTAACGCCTCAATTTCTGTAGAATCAGCACGACAGAACTGCTGCATAAAGGGATGTGCAAGCGACATCCGAACAGTGATCTCGCGGTGAGCGCCGCCGGTCGCAGGCTTGTCCGCAACCGTAATCCAATCTTCAACCGCGGGTCCAACGCCAACTCGATTCTGATCAACCACTTGGCGCCCCGGTGGTCGACTTCTATTTGCCGCGTACTCGCAGATTGGTCAGGCGGCGCAGACTCCACCAGTCGCTCTAGAAACGGCCGTGCAAGACTCTGCTGCTCTAAGACGGGTGGGACCTCCTTCTCGACAGTCTCAGCAACCCGGGTGTTGGCCTTCTCGGCTTCAGCGCGAAGTTCGCGCCGAGCCAAACGGGCGCGGAAGTTCTCCGCCTGCGAAAGCAGCGGGAGACCCTGTTTCTCAAGCTCGTCATATAACAGTTCGAGAAATGGCTGCTCGTGGTCCTCCCACTTAAAGCCATCTTTAGTATGGCTTACCTCGAAGCCTTCAAGATGAATTTCGCCGATAAGGCGCTGCCTGCGAAAAGAATTAGCAGCACCGAAGATGAACTCTGGCCGGTACGGGTCGTCAAGACTGCCCTCGATCAAGCGCTTGCGTCTGAATAGAGCGAGTCCGGCTGTTGAGGTGCTTGCAACATCTCGGAGGGCTGCAAAACCAGACGCTTTCATGCCAAGTCCAAAGTCGAAATTGAATTCACGATGCCATAGCCTTGGACTCTCCGTTGGCGTCTTGTAGTACGGGGCAAGCAGGATCTTCGGAATCTCATATCTCAATGGCTCGCGGTTGAACCACAATTCCATCGTCTGTTCCCGCAAAAAGATCCGGTAAATGCTTGCGAGATGATCTTTGATCTTGCTGCCGGTCTTGGTCTGAAGCTTGTCGTATGGATCGATTAGCGTTATTTCGGTGAAGTGATCATTGACGCTCGCAGGTTGCTCGTCGACGTCAAGCTCCTCGATGGAGTCCCGCACAATGCTGTCGATGTCTAGTGAGATCGTACGTTCAGCCGCTTCACCGAGCGCAGATGTTCGCACCTTCCAACGCGGTGCGAACCAGCATGCGGCGCTCTTCATACCCATGCCGAACTCGGAGAGTCCTGTGCGATCGTTCGGCAATTCTGCTGGACGAAACGCGCGTGCATAATCAGCTGCGGCAATGCCAGCAGCATTGTCTCTTATCTTAATTCGGACCTCATCAGAACGCTCTATTTCGATTTCGACTTTGAGCCGAAACTGCTGGCCGTGAAGCTGCTGAAGCTTTTCGCGATTTTGTAGGTAACTTTCAAGCGAGTTGTCGACAAACTCTGCCATCGCGAACCACGCCTTGTAATTCAGGTGCCGAAGAACGGAGAGGATGCCAACCCCGGGACGAATGCTGACGCGAGGCGGTGGCACGGCCGGTTTTGCTTCAGTTGGCGGCATACCTCACGTGCTCAGCTTCAACGGTTCTGAGAGGGCCTGTCGTGCGCGTCAGAGAACGAGCGGCGTAAGAGCGTAGTAGGCTTTCGCCAATGAGGCGCACTAGATCACTATTAACGGCATTACCAAGAGCCTTGAAAGCGTTGGTGGATGCGGGCGGTAGGTATTTCAGCTCGTGAAGGCTTTGGAGACGCGCACACTCGCGAGGTGTCATGTAGCGCCGTTCCCACCCGATGATCGGCACTTGCGTCGTGGTCATCGCGATCAGCGATGGAGCAGTCGTTGGCCGCTTAATGCGCACGCCTGATGCTCGAAACTGAATCACGTAATCCCAGACATTGCGCTTCTCGCCTTTGCAGTTCCATTCCAGCTTCTGATGACTCGGTGCAAAATCAAGAATGCGAGGGAGCCAAGGCTTTATCCACTTCTTGTGGCGCTGATAGAACTCACGGTTTTGCTGGATGAAAAGCACCTTCCAATGGGGAAAGGTCTCTTCGTTGGTACGGGCATAAGAAGGCAAGCCATCCATTCGAGCTGCTGGCTCGAACCATTTAAGTGGGAAGCCGTGACTACCTCGATACTTAGTCAGCCTTCTGCTTCCCAGCGCGTAGGGCGTTAACTGCTCGAATGGATATGTGGCTCCGAACTCCATCGACCAGATTGGAAAAGAAGGCAATTCCTCATCTTTCGGAAATGCGCTGATGAAGGCCTGCCAGACCTGGAGGCATTTCTTAACCTGTGGCGTGATCGCCCTCGCGCCTTTCGGATCTTTGTCCAAGACGGCGTTTATTGAGAGGTGCGGTTCTCGCGCTTCTTGCGGCCATACAAAATCCGTCAGCCCGGAGCGGCTTCCAACAATGAACACCCGCTCACGAATCTGTGGAATGCCGTACTGGTGAGGCGACAAGTGCTTGGTCCTAATATCGTACCCGGCCCTCTGAAGGTCTCGCTTTAGCTGCGACCACGTTTCGCCTTTGTCGTGGCGCTCCAGATTTGGGACATTTTCAAGAATGATGTACTCGGGCTTGTGATGCTTGAGCACACGAAGCACGTGCGCGAACAAGTCGCCCCATTTCGGACAATCGAAGCCTTGTTGTTCGCCTGCCTTAGAGAACGGCTGGCATGGCGAGCCCGCACAGAGAATGTGATGCCGGGGAATTCTCTCAGCAGGTATTGTGCGAATGTCGCCATGCGGACATAAGGCGAAATTTTTTTCGTAAAGCTTCTGCAGGTTCATGTCCAATTCGCTGGCAAATACACATTCGTGCCCCAGGCGCGCGAGTCCGACATGAAAGCCGCCAAGTCCAGCAAAGAGGTCAATGAATCGCATGGTGGCCTCGTCGGGTGCTGTGAACGAGGCTCTCGATGGTGCGAGCGGTCCGCTCCGGATCTTGGTGAATGTCCATCTCCCAAATTCGAAGGACAGTCCATCCTTCTTTTTCTAACAATCGGACAGTCCGGCGGTCGCGACTACGGTTTACCTTTATCTTACGGGTCCAATAGGAAGGGTTGGTGCCGCTTTGAAGCTTCTTTGATAATCGCTGCCAATGTCTTCCGTGCCAAAAATCTCCATCACAGAAAACAGCGATCCGCTCTTTCGAAAAAACGATGTCCGGCTTTCCTGGCAGCGTTCTTACGTTTTTGCGATAGCGAAGTCCGTGTTTCCAAAGGAGAGTTCGCAAGAGATGTTCGTGCGCTGTGTCGGTACTGCGCGTCATCCTCTTTGCGTAGGAACTGGCCCGAGATGCCGCTGACAGTCCCTTAAAAGAGGGAACTACTCTTGAGCTTCCACCCATATCTCCACCACCCTCACGCTCACCCCTGCGTCTCTATGCTGATTGAACAACTCGTCCTTTTTGAATTTCCAAACTTACCGGACCGCGCGTGGCCAGCTTCTCGCCGCGTATATTTTGCTGGTGCCACGTCTAGCATCGAGCCACGGTGCACCAAGGATGAAAGAACCGTGCAGCTCTGTCCTCGGTCGAGGTAAACCGAACCTTTCCGCGGTTTCCTCGTCGACGGTTGACGCTGTGCTCTCGTTTTCGATAAGGACTTGACTCATAGCATGCTGACTGTACACATACCCGGTCTTTTGCTCTTCTTTTTCCTTAATACACCACAAAACGCCATACAGCGCTAAATGGCAAGAGCTGACCACAATGAAGCGATTCCAAATTTCTCCTTCATAGCCGCGGTCTTCGCCCAAGGCTCGCCGGGCATGGCTGTGATCAGCCTGTTGAAGACGATGACGAACGCACTCCTGACCCCATCCTCGGTCAGTTTGGCTGCTTCCTCAGGAGCGAGCAGCGGACGGATGTCAGTCATGAATCGGGGCGCGGCAAGTTTCGCAAACATCCGCTGCTCGGCCTGAGCACGGCTTACTGGCGTGGCGCCGCCATCGAGATAAAGCCCAAAGCATTCGACCAAGCGCGCCGTATTGAGGTCGTGGAAGGCTTCAAGAGCGTGGAAAAGGTCGAGCAGGTCGCGTCCCTTGTTCCTCTGCAAGAGCGCACGGAGCTTAGTGGCGAGGAGTTCTTCGCGTGAAAAAGTCGCGATGTCTGCTCCGCCCGCATACCAGGGGTTTTCGACTTCATAGCGGATCGTTTGCGGGGGATCGAAGGCGTTAATCTCGCGCGTATTGATCTCGACTTTCAGTCTGATGATTCCGGAGCCGTCCTCAGCCGGCGCGCGAAATCGCAGCTTCGGCGCGGTGTCGCTTTGCTCGAATGCTGCGCGGCCAAGCCACGGCTCGAGCCTGTCGCGGATGCGATCGAGCACGGGGCCGATGGGGCCTGCCGCCGTGCGGACAAGGTCAATGTCTTCGGAGTAGCGCAGCGGCTTCGGAAGATGGAGCTTGTGGAGCGCCGTTCCGCCGCGGAAACGCAGTTCCCGCGCAAGCGTCGGATCGGCGAACAACTCCACGAGCGCGCGGCAGATGATGAGATCCTGCTCTACCTGTCGCATTTCCGCCCAAGGCGCTTTGGCGCTCCAGGCGATGATGTTCATGCTCGGAATCATTCGTCGCGCTCCGGCAGGCGGCGGACAAGGACGCGCCAACGCTTGTCACGAGCCACGATCCCCGGAGCCAGATCCGGAACAGACGTTAGCGATGGGTCAAGCTCGGTCCACTGAAGGTGCGAATCGCGCTCGAGGAACGCATGCAGTTTTTCCGCAGGGTCCGGGAGACCTGAGCGGTCCAGGAGGTATCCGGCCCGTTGAACGACGGATCGCTCGAAGGCATTGCAGAGCGATGCCATTTTCCCGGCATCGAGCTTGGGACCGAGGTCCGCGAAGATGGTCAGAACATTGTCGATACCGCCGCTCGCCTCGGGATAGCGGAGAAGATCGAGAAGCGTCAGTTCTACCGAAGAAACCTTCATTTTGCCGGTATCGGTCTTATGGTCCTCGATGCCGGGGGCAACAGCGTTCAGGTCCTTTTTGAAGTAGAAGGTGATTTTCGACCGGCCGACTTGGAAGTTCCGCATCTGCTTGTCGGACACGACCTGGAATTCCATGACCGCATGATGCGCGGCCCCATGAAGTTCGGCGGCTTTCAAGAGGCCGACATAATAGGGCCGTTTCTCATGACGCATGAGGTCGTCGATGAAGGATGCTGGCGGCGGACTTCCGAAATTAAGGTTCTGGGGCGGTACGATAACGTAGAAGCCTTGCCTCGGGTTCAGAAGCCGTCCGCGCTTCTGAAGTTTCTCTGCAGCAGCGAGGAAAGCCCCCCGACCTGTTCTGATGGCCGTCTGTGCTTCGTCACGCGAAAAAACCAGGCGACCAGCCGCGAGGAGCCCTGTGATATAGGCGGACAGGCTGGACCGGGATATGTCTGGTTCATAATACATTCTCGACTAATTTAGCAGTTTTCTGCATACAAGTCATTAAATATTTATAGAACATATCCCGATATCGTCTACAACAGTCGATTTTATCAATATGATTCAAGATAAGTCCACGAACGCTTTGCGGAACCTACAGACGAGGAGCCGGTGATGGGTTGCGCGCCATTGTGGGCGCAGTTAGCTCTCTGCTGAGGGGCACAGCCGCTTCTAACTGCGGCTCGGCCGCCGGTTCGGCGGCTTGGGCGTCGCTCTTATCGAGGTCGAGGGCGGCGTTGAGCTGGGCCTGGCGGGCGAGCAATTCCTTCAGACGCGGTTCGTGCTCGAACGGCCGGTTCGCCTGGGCCTGGTAGTCGGTCAGCGTTTTCTCGAGCCGTTCGATTTGGCGCCGTTCGTCCTCGGCGGCCTTGTCGAGGGCGCGCAGCGTGTGCTCGCTGCTCTGCATGGGGCCGATCGGATTGTCGGCGTTGATGTGCGCGGTGTAGGTTCCCGCGCCCGGATGAACAGGTCCGGCACGGGTGCTCCCGGTTTGTCCCGGCTCAGGATTTCAAATCCCCTGAAAGTCGCCCGCAGGCGCGGCGCATGATCGTCGCGGCGGGACAGTACCGCGCGGACGAGTGCCTTGGCCGCATCCTCTCGCGCACCTTTGCCGGAGAACAGTTGCTTGCCGACAGTCATGGTGAAGTCCTCGGCGTCATGCGCATCGCGCGTCGCGATGTCCGCATGGAGAGGCTCGATGGTTTCTCGCGCGTCTTCGATCTTCTCGGGCAAGTTACGAAGCTGCCAGCGGATACTGTGCTGCTGGTTGAGGTGAACCGCGCGCAGCTGGTCGAGCTTGCGGATCTCGGTGTCGATTTTGACCTTTTCCATGACGGCGGGATTGCCGGAGGCGATGGCCTTGATTTCGGCGTAAGTGAGAGCGCCGCCTTCGAGACCCTCGGCGGTGCGGACCGAAGTCTGGCCACTCATGACCTGCTGGATGAACCTGGCCTTGGCTTCGAGGGTCTGCCACATATAGGGTCGAACGAGTCTTCGGTGACGTAGCGGTAAATTTCGACTTCGGGATTGAGATTGCCTTGGCGGAGAATTCTCCCCTCGCGCTGCTCGATGTCACGCGGCCGCCAAGGCGCGTCGAGATGATGGAGCGCGCGAAGGCGGCGCTGCACATTCATCCCCGCACCCATTTTTTCGGTCGAGCCGATAAAGATGCGGACCCGGCCGCGTTGACGGCGTTGAAGAGATTCATCTTGGCGAGGTCGCTGTCGGCGTCGTGAATGAAGGCGATTTCGTTTTTGGCAATGCCGGCGGCGATGAGCCGGGAGCGGACTTCCTCATAGACATTGAAGCGGCCCGGATGGGGCGTGGAGAGGTCGCAGAACACGAGCTGGGTCGAGCGCTCGTTGCGAGTTGCGTCCCACGTCGCGCGGATTCTCTCGATGGCGCGTCCGAGCTTGGTGTCGCCATGCGCGTCTGCGAAGGGATCGACGAGGCGCATGTCGAGCGCGGCCTTCCTGCCGTCGCCTGTGATCTTGAGCATGTTGTCTTCGGACGGATCGACGCGCCGTGAGCGGAGTTGCTCGGCCACGTTCAGTAAGCGTTTTGATGTAAGCCTTCAGCGGCTCACTTGCCGGGGCCGCGACAATTTGCGGCTTGCCGTTGGCGACAGCCAGGCGCGGCGAATTGAGCATGTCGGCGCAGGCGAGGTACATCAAGCAGAGGGCTCGTCGCCAGTCCGCTCGTCCCAAGCCAACTGCGAGTGTCGTTGACACGACCACGGCGCGAAGCAGTCCGACGAACTATGATGCGCCGGGCGTGACAGTGAGTCAGCTCGAGGGCGAAGGCGCGACTGCCCTACGACGACGCGTTGGGCGTGGGTTCGGGGTGTTGATCATTCACTCAGTTGGTCAGCGACGACGCGAAGCCCAAGCCGCGATGCATGGCGGCGGGGTTGGTTAGTCGCCCAGTTGTTCCAGCTGCTAGGTCTTTAGCAGATCGTCCAGCCGGCGGGTCATCGCCTCGGCGATCTCGCCAAGATGCTCCAGCGAAGCGAGCGCGCGATCAAGGAGTTCCTCGGCATATCCGCGACCTTCTGCGGTCGCATCGTGCGCGGCCCGCAACTCCAGGTTGGTCTGGTCGGTGAAGTCCTCAAGTTGCTGTAGCCGACCGGCCAGCTCCCGCAGGACAGGTGCAGGTAGCCCGAGCATTGCCTTTTTCCATCGAGCGGCGAGTTCTGGGCAGATATTCCAAAAGTAGTGATGCATCTCGGCCGCCAACAGGTCGCGCTTGCGCCGTATCGCTTCTTCGTCGACCATGAGTACAACTATGGCGCGTGTCACGATCCGAGTCTGCCCGTGATATTGGGCGGCCCGGATATTTTGAGCGTGGACTGCGGTGCGCTGGGTCAGATCGAGCGGCTCCGGACTTTTTGAAGCGAAAAATTTGGGAGAATTGGTTTTTGATTGTGCGCGCGGGGAATCCGGATCGCGCGGATTCGGAGTAAAACTGGGTTGCTCAACGACGACGCGAAGCCCATGCCGCGACGCATGACGGCGGGGTTGGGCGTTCGTCTCTCTGACGGCTGCTCAGAGTGAGGAGTGACGACCGAAACGTAAGAGGCGGGATCGCTAGCCCTTGGGTCCTCGGTAGCCCCCAGTCTTCCCCGTTCCTACTTGAGAGCGTGGTTTTTCTGCTTTGAGAGGCTACGTGGACTCTCAGCCATCAATCGCAGTATCACGTCTTTCCGGAATCGCCATTTGAGGCCGATTCGGAAGCTCGGAATCTTGCCCTGCCTGATCAGTTTGTAAACCGTGGACGGGTGAACTCGGAGTAAATCGCAAATTTCCTTTACCGTCAGGACGTCATCGTCGGCCATCGGTCTAAGGGCGTCTTTCGTTTGAACTTATGGGTATTAATAGCACACTTGAGACCGCAATAGCCATGCAAAGAGAGGCCGCCTGCATCCGTGGGCTTTAGTAGTCGGGTCCGATTCGTGTAGCGGCAAGACTTCCAAGCAGCGTCCCCGGATTTGCACAA
Organism: uncultured delta proteobacterium; assembly: GCA_963815255.1. Lineage (GTDB taxonomy): Bacteria > Desulfobacterota > Binatia > Binatales > Binataceae > JAKAVN01. The sequence continues at coordinate 468,637 of CAWFGH010000005.1, forward strand.
GTCCCGCAAACTTCGTGGAGAAGGCCACGCCACCCCGCAGGCGCTCGCCTATATTTCGATGGTGTCGCGAGGGTTGGTTCCTGCGACGGACTTGGCGGTTACCGGGTGACCAAGTGAAGGCCGCGGCCACTTGGTGACGAGGCGTAGACTCGGTGGTCCAATTATTCCAGACTTTTTGAGGAAAATTTCGTGAGCGACCAGCCGCCCGTTTCCGTGACCCTTCGATCAAACATCACACCCCCCTACCCCCCGCACTGCCGCGGCGACGGAGGGCTCGAAGCCAGGCGGGTCGTCGAGACCTCGGCGCCAGGGCCACGAAGCAAACCGAGTGCGGCGAGGCGGCTCCGGGTAGCCGGTTGACCGAGTGACCGGGCAGCCCGAAAGGGAGGTGCCAAGCAGTGGTCCGGCGCTGCCGAAGCGGCGGCCACATCACGCGACGGTCGTTCCTTGCGTAGACGGAGTCGAAGTCGAGCGCCGGTATGCCCTTACAGAGCCCGCTGCGCTTCTCAAGGGCGGGATGCTACAAGGAGAGCGAGTTGCTTGGTTTTCCGAGTAAGGCGATGCGCTGTTCGAAGTGCGGGACGGAAAGCACAGACGCTAAGAAATTCTGCGCCGAATGTGGCGGCCCGCTGTTCAGTCGCTGTCCAAAATGCGGCTGCGGAAAACAAGCCTACATCCAAATTTTGTGAGGAGTGTGGCACCGCACTCGATGGTCACGCGGCATCTGCCGCTACCAGTTCAGCTCAAGCTGCATCAACGACTCCCAATATTCGTGTCACGCCGGAGCAGTCGGCCGGCGATCCGCTCGACGGCGAGCGCAAGACGGTGACGGCGCTGTTCGCGGATATCAAGGGCTCGATGGAGTTGATGGAGGACCTCGACCCTGAGGAAGCGCGCGCGATCGTCGATCCGGCGCTGAAGCTGATGATCGACGCGGTGCATCGCTACGACGGTTACGTCGTGCAATCCACCGGCGATGGCATCTTCGCGCTGTTCGGTGCGCCGGTCGCGCACGAGGATCATCCGCAGCGCGCGCTCTATGCCGCACTCCGTATGCAGGAGGAGATGAGCCGCTACTCCGGCGAAGTTGCGCGAGGCGGGCAAGCCGCCACTCGAGGTTCGCGTTGGCGTCAATACCGGCGAAGTCGTGGTGCGTTCGATCAAGACCGGCGACGCGCATACCGAGTACACGCCGATTGGCCATTCGACCAGCCTGGCGTCGCGGATGCAGACGCTGGCGCCGACCGGCTCGATCGCAGTCACCGAGAGCACTGCGAAGCTCTGCGACGGATACTTCGCGTTCAAGGCGCTCGGGCCCGCACGGGTCAAGGGTGTCAGCGAGCCGGTTCAGCGTTTACGAGGTGATCGGGCTGGGGCCGCTGCGTACCCGCCTGCAGCGCGCGGCCGGACGAGGGCTGACCAAGTTCGTCGGGCGCGAGCGCGAGATGGAGGCGATGCAGGCATGCCGCGGAGCATGGCGCAGGGCGGGCGCGGACAGATCGTCGCGGCGATGGCGGAGCCGGGCATCGGAAAGTCGCGGCTGTTCTTCGAGTTCAAGGCCACCATCGCGTCGGGCTGGATGGTGCTGGAAGCGTTCTCAGTCTCGCACGGCAAGGCCAGCGCCTACCTGCCCGTCATCGATTTGCTGCACAGCTATTTCAGGATCGTCGGCGGAAGATGACGAGCGTACCCGGCGCGAAAAGGTCGCGCGGCAAGGTGCTCGATGCTGGATCGAACGCTCGAAGACACGCTGCCCTACCTGTTCGCGCTGCTCGGAATCGTCGAAGGCGAGGATCCGCTGGCCAGATGGACCTGCAGATCAGAAACGGCGCACGCTGGACGCGATCAAGCGAATCCTGTTGCGCGAATCGCTCAATCAGCCGCTGATAGTGATCTTCGAGGACCTGCACTGGATCGACGAGGAGACCCAGGCGTTTCTCAATCTGCTCGCAGATTCTATCGGCACCGCGAAGATGTTGCTGCTGGTCAACTACCGTCCCGAATACTCGCATCAATGGAATAGCAAGACCTACTACACGCAGTTGCGGCTCGATCCGCTTGGCAAGGAAAGCGCCGAGGAGATGCTGACCGCGCTGCTGGGCGACGGTGCGGAAATGCGCGCCGCTCAAGCGCCTGATCATCGAGCGCACGGAAGGCAATCCCTTCTTCATGGAAGAGACCTTCCAGGTGCTGATCGAGGAGGGCGCGCTGGTGCGCAACGGCCGCGGTGAAACTCACCAAGTCGCTGAAGCAGCTGAAGATCCCGCCCACCGTGCAAGCGATCCTCGCTGCGCGCATCGACCGTTTGCCGGCCGATCAGAAGGAGTTGCTGCAGACGCTGGCGGTGATGGGCGAGAAGTTCCGCTCGGCCTGGTCCAACGCGTGACGCGCAAGCCGACGACGAGCTGAAGCGGATGCTCTCGCGAGCTGCAGCTGGCCGAGTTCATCTACGAGCAACCGGCGGTGGGCGACGCCGAGTACACCTTCAAACATGCACTGACGCAGGAGGTGGCTTACAACTCGATGCTTGATCGAACGGCGCCGGGATCTGCACGAGCGCGCCGGCGAGCCATCGAGGAGCTGTACTTCGCGAGCGCTCGACGACCACCTGGCCGAGCTGGCTCATCATTACGGCCGCAGCGCAAATCTCCGCAAGGCGGTGCATTACTTGGGGCGGGCCGGAAACCAAGCTTTGGAGCGCTCAGCCTTCTCGGAAGGCCGAATCCTGCTGAGCAGGGGGCTCGAACTGCTCAAGGAACTGCCCGACGACACGCAACGCGTGCGCGAAGAGATCGACTTGCAGACCGCTCTGGCTTGGTTGTTATTCGCGATGGGAGCCCCTGGCGGATCCGAGCGAGAGACCGCCTATGTTCGAGCAAGGGAGTTAAGCGAACGGCTGGGGGATAAGGCGAAATTGATCGAGGCGCTCACTTTTCTCTCCAATGTTCGCGTAAACCGGGCGGAACTACACCCGGCGAGAGATCTGGCCGAGCAGGCCGTTGCCATGGCAGAGCTCGTAGAAAATCCTGGGATAGTGGCCAGAGCTCATTACCAGTTGGGCCAGGTATTTTTCTACCAGGGCGCATACGCTGCTTCGCGCGAGCATTTAGAACAGGCACATGAACTCTTCGGCCCTGGACCGTATCGAAATTTCTTTGATGCGTGGTATGCGAGATGGAACGCTTACTACTTGGTTTTAGTTGCAGCTGTTAGCGGGTATCCGGACACGGCGCTCAAACGAAGCCGCGAAGCGTTATCCGCCGCGAGGCGCTCGTCTGATCCTGATTCTATTGGCGTTGCTCTACATACCCACGCCACCCTCATTTGGGTGCTTGGGGACCCTCGGATGGCGCTGGGAACCGCGGAAGAATTGCTTGCGCTGAGCGCCGAGCACGACATGCCGTTTTTGATGCTGATTGGATCTTGTTGGCGCGGCTGGGCGTTGGCGGCTCACGGACGGGTTGAGGAAGGAATCACGGCGCTGCAGCGTGCCCGCGCGGCCTCGGCGGAAGCGGCCCTTGTCCTGCTCATGGTGCTGCATATGTTGGCGGAGGTCTATCTGTGGGGCCGACGCTCCGACGAAGGGCTCGATGCAGTCGCTAACGGGCTGGCGCTAGCGCAGAAGACCGGGTCAGGAGGTCTCGAGCCGGAACTGTATCAGATTAAAGGGGACCTGTTATTGCTGCAGGGCGCGCCTAAAGCTGCGGAGGCCGAGCGGTGCTTCCGCCAAGCCATCCGGATTACGCGAGACCAGAGCAATAGATTGTGGAATTTGCGTGCCACTACGAGTCTCGCGCGGCTGCTCGCAAAGCAGGGGCGCTGCGACGAAGCGCGCGCGATGCTCGCCGAAATCTACGGCTGGTTCACCGAGGGTTTCGACACCGCCGACCTGAAAGACGCAAAGGCGCTGCTCGACCAACTAAACGCATAGCCGGTTCGGTCTGATATCCTCGCCTCGGCCAAAGATCTCGATTCAGGCTCATGGGGCAACCGCGACATGCTAAGTCGGGACCGCTTGCTTGTCACGGCTTTGAATTGCTCCGCCGCGCTCATTGGTCGCAGCGCCTGCCTTCGTGGCGTTCCTTTCCACCTACAAACTCTCAGTCTGGGATGAAGAGCGCGAGGGTCGAAGAAGGTTCGAGTTCGATATGCCGTGGCTTAGACACGTCGCGACGGAGCCGACCGGATGGCTGGCGGCTCCGTCCGAAAACCAAAGAATAGGCTATTACTGTAGGAATGTTTCGCTTGCACTATCCAAGACGGCTCATATCTTTTCCCTGCTGCACGAGATATTTTAAAAATTCGCGGCCTAACACTGTGATTGTAACGACATTTCCTTCTTGCAGCACCAGTTTGTTGTTGCCGGCTAAAAATAGAAACCATTGATCGAACGTGCGGTTTCGAAAGGATTCCGGCACCGTCAAGAGGCCTTCATCGAAATAGTGTCGCAGTTCGTCAAGTGACAGCGTGCGATTTGTTTAGATCATTCAGCGCCCGCAATTGACTTCCGAATATATTGAGGTAGGTCATCTCAAACGCAGCAACTGCGATCACAGAAGCGATTACTCGGACAAGATACCTTTCACGTTCATTGCCAGGTTCGTACTTCTCTGATTCCGTGCGGACAGCCTTTTCAAGATCGGTCAACAGAGGATTATCGAATGTCTTGTAAAAATCCGCGGCCTTTAGGAACGACTCAGTGTTCTCGGTCCCCTGTTTTTGTGATTGGTATTGCTTCTGCTGCGGATGAAAGGCCTTATAGATCGCGATCCAGCTAGGCAACAAAAAGACTAATCCAACGATCAGAAGCAGACCGAAAAGGACAAAAGGATGTCCCGCTTCATCAACTGCCGGTCTCGAGTGTGTGTAGGACTCTGGCCGCACGTTCCAGCCATAATAGGCCGCAACTGCATAGAACGCCGCGACCCCGCAGAAAAGATTTCCGAGTATGGAAGAACCAAGAATAGCGGGTAGGGACAATTTTCTCATATTGGTCCTATTATGTTCGCGTGTGGTCCTATCAGCGACGAGCGCAAACCGTACCTTTATGAGGGAGGTAGTTCCGCTACCCGAAGGATGTTCTCAAAAGCGTCTGTTTGCTACCGGGCGAATACCGAAGGCGCAAGAGTCCGAAAGACGACAGAAAAGCTAAGGCTTAGATTTGAGGTATCCTTGATTTGCTGCTGCGACAGGTGCACCGGCTTCGCGACCATTTCATCCACCAATACCTTGTACCTGAAGGCTTCCATATACACGGTCGCGGTCTGTTGTAGGTGAGCCGGCGAAAGACGCTCAGCGATCAGCGGCAGTTGGCTCTCGAACTGCTCGCGCGTTAGAGCTATGCGGAACGGCACGAAAAGATTCTGCTTTACAAACGATAACAGAACTACTGCGTTGTTGACCGCTTCGATACCGACAGCGCGCATTGCTGCTATGAACCGCCTCTCCTGTGCCTCGCGATCTGTCTGCTCTCGCACTTGCAACTGCTTCTGGAAGGTGGCCTCTCTGCGATCTCACTCATCGCGCTGCATTTTCAGCTGACCCGACAGCGTCCACCAAACCCCGCACAGGGCAAGAGCGCCGACGATAATCGAATCTCGGAAAATATATGGATGCTTGGACGAGCCAATCCGCAAAAGACATGGGCGGTCACCTCCCGTCCAATATACAGCGCCCATACCCCTATGCTATGGAAGGATGACTGGCCTGTGGCGCGCTTAGGGAGAACGACCCAGGGACGATGTGCGAGGCGACCGCGGCATCGCGACCATCGCTTGCTGATTCGTCCGCTCTGCCGTGTGGTAGGCGTTCAGCATTCCGATCGCTTCGAAGGAATCGACAGCGTGCGGCTATCGCCTTCTAGGTATATCAGGCGCGAAAAACTGGCAGCGATTATCGAGACGGTCCTGAACCCGCTACGGGGCAGGGCGGCAAGAAGCGGGCGCAAGATAGAAAGCGCCTTAGGTAAACACACAACAACGCTGGTGGGAGCGTTCTCGTAGAGAACAAGATCGTAGGCGTCGGCCCGGGTCCAACGTCCAGTCGCCAGCCCGTCGCCTTTTGTGCGTATTCTTGCGCAGACCTTAGCTGCCCAATCGTGCTCTGGCGCGTCACCTACCACGGGATCGCCTCCGAAAACAGGTTCCCCCTCAGACCGCTCACTCTTGATGAACAAGCGATGCGCCTCCGGTGTGCTCGCCTCGGTCGCCTCGAGACCGATTTGAGCGCCTCCCGGCATGCCAAGCGTGAAGTCCGGCGATTCTGATTGCTTGGCATGGATAACGGTCAACGGATACGCCAGGGAGCCTGCGACCGCTAGTGCGCGCAGGTATCTGCCCAACATCCACAATTCCGTGTCGAGCGACTCTCTTTCATCATGCGGCGGCACTTGGCAGCGTTCGTCGAACTCGACCACGTCCTCCTCGTTGCGAAACATGATGGTGAACGGTTCCTCGGAAGGCCGACGCGTGCCGCGTGATTTTTTCATCTGTGCCCACTATAGACCCGCCCATGAGCTTACGCCGAGACGCGTGGCCGGTTAATCGCGCCTCTGCTCATTGATAATGCCGAGCGCTCCGGATATCCACACCGCTCGGCGACCCCACGAGGTAACCACAGCGACGATGCGACGAGGCGACCGCGCGGCACGCGTACGAGGCGGCGCCCTTGCTCAGTAGGAATCGGAACGCGCACTACGGCGCTGGCGATGCCTCTTGAAGAAAATCCTTCCGATCTTCAAATAAGCGGCGCTTGCTGGTTCGTCTGCCCCCGCTGTGGAGGTGAGCATCCACCATGCCGAAGATCCACATCCCAACGCCGAAGATCCACAGCCCAACGCGAATAAGCAGGAAGATGGAACCGAGCCCGACTACTCCGCCCGCGCCGGAGAGCGCGCCGCGCTGTTCGTTCGGCGGCCCGTACTTTGTACAGAAAGCCATCTGACAGTTTCTAGTCTTTCGCGCCAGGGTTTGGAGAGGCGGCTTTCATTCAAATCGGCTGGCGAGGATCGATATTGCTTTCCCTGCGAATCATTCCAATGGAATCCATCCATCCGATCTGTGGCTCATTCCATCGCTGTTGGCCTCGATGGATATTCAACGACAGGGTTGCATCCTCGCTATTTTCTCCTGTGAGAAGTAGGTCGAGCCTGATATTGCATTGAGGTTGCGGGAGTAGCTGATTTTGTACGATGTCGATAAGGCGATTAGGAAGAACTGAGTCGGCATTTAGTATGCCGAAATGAAACCGTCCGGACCCTGGGTCGGTAAACCAGGCTACATCCAAAAAAGCGTCAACGCTATGATTAAGATCCTTGGTTGGACTGATTTAGGATTCTCATACGACCACGGCAACAGGAGTGGGTCTTCGAACAGAGGAACATACCGTTCGCCGTTCAACTGTGAAATTCGTATCAAATAGGCACGGCAGTTCTTGACCACTGGCGAGATCGCGCGCGCGAGTACTCGCACATAGAGCAGCTCGAGGCTGCCAACAACCGGAGTTAACAACACGAATTTCGGTTGTAGCGGGTCGAACTCTAGTCTCAATCGCGGGGCTAGATGGGCCTCCAAGTCAACAAGCTGTCGGCGTTCGTAAGCCCAGATGCGATAAACGGTGAATGCGAATGCACATACCGCCAGCGGCACGAAGAACCATCGCACGTTGGGAAATATGTACGCCAGGAATGCAAACGGGACGGTCAAAACTCCGGCCATCAACGTGAACCATTCGTGGGCACTGACGCGTACAAATTCACTGATGCTCGGTGGACGGTGCTGGACCATAGTCATAGTGCTCGCGAAACTGTACAGCATCGTGAGGCTATCATTGACCGCATAGTCTATGCTCTTGAGCGAGCGGCAACGATAGGCAATAGGATGGTTGCGAGCGATGGGCGCGAACAAGACCTTCCAGCAGAAAGGTGACAGGGGCCGGGTGCTCGGCGAGTCCAACGAGTTCCGCAAGCTGCGCCGCCCCATCCAAAAGGCGCACGACGATCGAGACGGAGCCATGCGCGATGTCTGCCGCCTCTACGGCGTAAAGGCGATCGAAGCGCTGCCAGGCGCGATCCGGGCGGCGACGTTGGCGCTTCTTGGCCCGCAGGCCTAAGAGTTCCACACGATAGAACGCATGGCTCGGCTATGAGGTAAACGGCGAGGCGTCGAGCGCAGGGTCAGGTTGCTTCGCGCTCAGTGGATCGGTAGCGTCGAAGCCGCCGGGCCGGGGAGCGATCTATCGAGCGGATCGAAAAAGCGGGGCCGCTATGAACGCGATTCCGCTTCGAGGCGTCCAGCGCATCACGCAACGCGGATGACGCTAATGTGATCGTTCCCTTCCCGTTGGTTCTGCTCCACACTGAAAGAAGCCGGTTCCCCCTGCGCCTGGCGCGAGGCTCTTAAGACCGCTGACCGTCCGCAGGGTTTCAACCTTATCCACAGCATCAAACTGCTTCGCGCAGAAGGCGTGTCGCCCTGATGCGCGCTGATGCGTCCACAGCCGATCTGTGGATTTACGCCATCCGCGCCGTTTGAACTCACCCGGCGGAGATCAAATCATCGGCATTGGCCGGAAACTCGCCGCAGGGAGAAAGACCTATGTCCGCACCCGTCTGGCTTCATGGGCTTACGGGCGAGCGCCTACACTGTTTCCGTGTCGAACGCCAAGGCGCGGACATCGCGCTTAGTAGCGACATCGCGTTGTGCGGCGCTGGGGTTGCTAAGTACGGTCTCGGCTATCGCGGTAGCGCCGACTGGAAAAAACGCGAAGCTCGCCTCCTTGCGCGCGGTGTGCGCACGTGTCGGTATTGCGCGAATTGCTTGGAACTGGATAGACCCGTCGCGACGTCCGTTCGCGGCCAGGGGGAGGCGGACCGTCACAGTGCGCAAAAAGCGACCCGGCGAAGTCCCGGAGCCTAAGAAAACCGATGCCACCGAAGCGAAAGTTTCCTAAACCGAAGTGGAAGCGCGGGCTGCGCCAACAGCGCGGTTGTCGTGTGCGCGTCAAAGGCCGTGCTCCGCTGTGCGAGAAGCACTTAGCCGGGCGGAAGGACGAGCCCAAAGTCGGCGGGAATGAAGCTGACGCATGAGCAACGGCAGGTATTTCGGATGCTCGCCAACGCGCGACGGCCGAGCGGTCGCCAGGGCGAGGCGGGCCCACTACTGCTGAGCGACCGTGCCCGCAAGCTCGCGTTCCGACTCGCCGGAATAGGGGAGGACGGGACCGGGCCGCTCACTTGGCCGGCGAAGGAGCGGAGACACCTGACGACCAAGGAGTGCGGCGCCGGGCTCTCGGTGTTGAAGTCGCAACACGCGCTGCGCTGGTCCAAGAAGTGGAGTTATGGAGACCCAGAAGCCAAGTTTGTGATAGCCGACCTGATGGCCAGGCTGGAGCAAGGGCGCGCGCGGGTAGAAGGTAGTCCCGACCCCCCACCGCGCTCAACATCGTGAAGGAACGGATCGAGGCGGAACTGGAGAAACAGGCGGCAAGATTTAGTGAGGCGAGAACAAGGACCTCAAGCCCCGATGCTAAAAAGCAGAGCAAGCTTCTGCTCGGCTTGTTGGTTCTACCCGAAGGAAGGAAACACGACAATGGACGATGACGCCCGCAAACAGAAGGCGCGCAAGCTGGCCGACGAGGCCGCGCGCGCCGAAGCCCACGAAGACGGTGCCTTCGCCGCCGAAGTGGTCCGGCGAGAACACGGCGATGACTTCGAGGGCGCGCGAGATCCTGCCCAGCGCGCCTATGACGCGGCCTGGATCGCCGCCTACGCCGAGTGCCGAGAAGATTTCGAGGCCCTCATGCTGGCGCTGCTAAACGCCTACGACGGCGAGAAGCATCCCGCGTCAGTCACGGCCGCGATGCTCGCCGATGCCGTGCTGGTCGAGCGCGACCCGGAGCACAAGGCTCACCCTGACATAGTCGCCGGCGCGCGCCGGACCCTTATCCAACTGGCGGAGAAGATCCTCGAGACCTTCCCGGCTGCCCACGAGCCGAACTAACCCCGGCGACCCAAAGGCGCTGCCTTGACGCTCCTGGCTCGACGCCGATGATCCCCGTCAGGACCGGAGGGAAGGCGAGGTTCTCCCCCCAATGTCTTTCTCGCGGAGGTTTAGATGCGCAGGCCGCGGCCGAGCGCTATGAGTCTCGCCCTCTGGTCCGAATGCAATGAAGCGCGTCTAGCCAGCCGCACGCCACGCCGTACCGGACTTCTTGAACAAAAATTTTGTGGAGATCGGTTTTTGATCCGCGGGGAAGTCGGATCGCGTGGATCAGCCAACTTGGCCGTTCGGAGTAACTCAGCCAAGGAGTGCGACGACACGTTGATCGTTGGCGCTCAGTCGCGGGGTCACTCGGTTGCTCAGCTCCTCAGCAACTAGGCCCTCCGAGCCGCCGGTCATCTGCGACCTCGCCAAGATGCTTCGAGGAAGTACGCGCGAGCTAAGGAATTGCTCGACGGATCCCCGATCCTCAGGCTATTGTGCAAGGCGCCTCAGTGGCTCAGTGACTGAGGCAAGTCTGGCGAGCCAATCTCACTGACGACGCGACCGGGCGGCGGCGTCTCTGCGCGCTCGGCCTCTCGATGGCCCCGTACTTTTTGACTCCAAATTTGGCGGCGACGGCTTTTGATTCAGCGATTTTTCAATCTGTGTAATTGGAACCTACCGCTTTCGATGCCTCGCAGCCTCGGTCATTGCTTCGCGGGAGGCGGCGGCAAGCCGATTGACGCGTGATCGACCACGTAGCGCCACTTGCCATTGGACCTGTGCAGCAGTTCAGTGGTTCGCACGCGCGCAGTCATTGGCTTGCCGTCAGGGCCGGGCATCGTGTCGTCCCACATCCCGACGTTGATGATGTAGTCCTTTCCGATTGCATTTGAATCGGAGCTGACCTGCTTCAGTGATGATTTCGCGGCGCTTGAGCATTCTGTTTTGATCACCTTTGCGATTGCCGCCTTGCCGTTCGCAACCTCGCCTTCGCCAGGCCAAATGAGGATCGCGTTATCTTCGTACAGTTCGAGCGCCGCAGGAACGTCGCACGAGTTGAAGGCCTTTGCGAAGGCGTCCGAATGAGCTTTGACAGCTGCGGCCGGATCGGCCATTGCCGACCGAGCACACATCAGAATTGTCACCAAGCAAATTATCACGCGTTTCACCATTTGGAGAGCCTCCTTTTCGTCGTCGGCAGGCGTGCTGTACGCGTACGAAGTTTGTTAGCGTAATTTTTGACCGCCGCCAATAGAGTTGTGCCTGAAGCGACCGGGACTGCCGGTGGTCTAGTTGTTCCGGACTTTTTGACAGAAATTTCGCGAGCGGGTAGCCACCTGTTTCCGCGCAGATCCAACCAGACTTCGACCCCCATACCCCCGCGTCGTCAAGACACGTCCCAGGGCCTCGACGCAACCGAGTGCGGGCAGCGCGGGTCGGGCGGCCTTGGCAGCCGCGCCATTGCGCCACCGCGCCGCCCCGGGTCGGAGCGCCGAATCTTGGGTCTCTGGATGCAAACGCACGCGTGATACCCGAGCAGGCGAGGTCGCGCCCGGGCGGCGTGACTGGGGTGAGTGGGTTACGGGGTTGCGGCGAGGCGTTGAGCGCAGGGACGGGTTGCTTCGCTGCTCAGTCGCTTAGGGCGCCGCTGGCCCGAGCAGTTGGGTGACCATCGACTTCGTGGGCTTCGCGATAGTCAGAATGGGATAAAACTCGGTGGATGTGGGTCTTCGTCGGAATCGCGATACTGTTCAACCCGATTCTTCCCATCTATCTGAAAAGAGACGCCTTTTCGACCAATTTGGCAGCATGATCCAGCACGCCTGGATCTTTATCAAATTGCCAGAGGTAGCCTACAAAATACGAAAGGGTCAATGATCTATAGGCGTCAGCATAACTAGGGTCTAGCTCCTCACCATTGCCTCGTAGCAAGCCAACCTGCCCTCGATCGTCACTGCCTTTTTTGGAAAGACCACGCCGATGAGAAACGCCGACCCGGAGTGCCGCTGGCATCACTCGCACTGGCATAATCCAATGGCGGTAGGCTCGCCTTCGTATCGCAGCGGACCGCCCCACAAAGGCAACAGCCTGCTCCGCCTCTCGTCGCTTCCGCCATGGTTCCTCCGCGGCGTCGCGTGGGATTTCAATCGGCACCTAGCAGGCAAAGCCGATCTGACGCGGCTCAGTTAAGACCATAACAGCGCGCAGCATTGCCTCCCATCACTTTTTCTCGACCCGTTGGCGTCAACGGCGCGCAGTGTTCATGCAGTTCCGCGACCGCGCCAGGAAAGACGCAGTCATAATGCGGATAGTCCGAGGCCCACATAAGGTAGTCCTCGATTCCCAGAGTGGCAGCCGCCTTCAAGGAAATATCGTCGGGTTCGCAAGAGCAAAAACATTGTCGACGGAAGTACTCGCTCGGCGGAAGCTTCGTCTTCAGGAACCATATGGCCGATCTTGGCAAAGAACTCATCCATCCGCGCGAGCCAAAAGGGAACCCAAAGCCCGCCCGCTTCGAGAAACGCCACGCGCAGACGCGGAAAGCGGTCGAGCACGCCGCCGCAAATCAGGTTCATGCAGGCCATCTGCTGTTCGAGCGGATGGGAAATGATCATGCGCTGAAAGAAGTCGCGGTAGCGATCAAATCCTGCCGTCGGCATATCGCCCATCACCGCAGCGTGCAGCGCAATTGTACAGTCGAGCTCCTGCGCTGCCGCCCAGAACCGATCGTACGCCGGATCGCTGAGCAACCGATCGTTATAGGGATTCGAACGCACCAGCACGGCGTGGACCCCGTGCTCCTTGGTCACCCGGCGCATCTCTGCAACTGCGAGGTCGACGTCGACCAGCGGGACCGGCGCAACGTTGAGCAGGCGAGCTGGCGCGACTCTGCAGAAGTCCGCCATCCAGTTGTTGTAGGCGCGGCACCCGGCCTCTGACACCGCCGGATCCTTTAGACCGACAAACATCAGCCCCATTGAGGGAAACAGTACAGAGACGTCGATCCCCTCCGCATCCATGTCTTTGAGTCGCGCATGCGGATCGAAGCTGCCAGGACGCAGATCCTCCCATGTTAGTTTGCTCATCGACTCCGCTGAGGTGAGCCCGCCCGGAATGCACATTGCGGCAGGCGAATAGACGCCGGCTGCGAGGACTCTGCTGCCGAGCGCGATACGATCGATCCCATGTTCATCTTTTATGATGCGGGGGAGCTGATCGCGAAACTTGGCTTCGACGTAGTCGTTCCAGAACGTGCGCGGTTCAACGATATGCCCGTCTGCGTCGATTATCTTCGCCATGTTCAGATCTCCAAATTCTTAATGTCGCCTACTCCTTGAGACTGTGCACTCGCCTGTCCGGGTTGGACGGAAGAGTAACTCTGGCGATGTTTACGCTCTCACCGACGCGCGTTTAAGTCAAAACTGCTCTATTTGGGTTGCGCGAATCATTGGCTGGGATAAGTTCTTTCGACCCAATTATTGCGACGGCGATCGCGCGAATCCTAAGATACAAATTATCCGAGTTTAATCCTCGTTTCGTTCCTTCGCGGGTTCGAAGCCAGGAACCGTGCCGTAGATGCTGTCCAAGGTCGCGATCCATGTCTTATCGAACAACGGGTCCGCTGGCACACGAAAATCAATTTTTCGTTTGCGCAGGTCGGCGATAAAAATGCTCATCACCCGATCAAGGCTTAGTAATTCGGAACTAGCTTCGCCTTCGAGCTCGGCTTTCCAGACGAGGGAGAGACGTACCGCGCTAAACGGATAAGTCGCTCGAATCTCGCCGTTCACTACGATCGCCCAGATGTCATCACCCATAGCGCGGAGCTCGGCCGCGGCTGTGATTTGTGGAAGCTTTGCCTCGGGCGTGCCCACCCTACCGATGCGATGATACATACGGTCGTTATCGGCCATGATCGCAACATTGTGGAACGGCGGTCGCTCGGTGAGCATTGGTCCATCAAGCCCTTCGGGCCAGTATTCAAAGTTGCCACCCCGTCCGTCGTAGAACCAGGAAACTGCGCCCGCCTGGATGACACGCCAGCTCTCAAAAAGCTCGGACCGACCCATGGCGACCAGCCATGCGATGGGATAATGCTCGCGCGTCACGCCGCGAAAGGTCGGGACGTCAACGTGCGTCGGACCGGCGGGCATCGGCGCATTCAAGTTCACGACGACGAGCTTGGGACGGATACTTGAGCTACCAAATAGCGCGCGCGCCGCGTTAAGGAACCGCTGGTTGTGCAGAATTGCTTCCGCACCTGCTACCAGCGGCTCACCGCCCACCGCCCAGTTGCCGCGAAAATAAGGGAGAACCGGTTGCCCAGGTGTCGCTGGAATGTACTCGACTATGGTGCGGTATGGTGCATGGCGTGCGAAGAGCTCCCTGACAGCATCCGGGTCGTCGAACGCCGGTTCGATGCGAATCAATTTGGCGAGGTTCTGCATATCAGTTTCGCCCCCCGATCCTCGAAATCCTTTTGAAGCAGCTTCCTCTTTGATTAGTGCGCAGATCCGGACTTACGCGGGAAGCCTCTCACATTCACGAAGCGGCCGTGGTGCTGCGCGATTAAGCTGTCGATGATCTTGCGGTGAGCAGTGAGGGTAACGAGGGTCGCCTTCCTCATCTCCCCCCATGAGGCGGCTGAAGCCGTGGGCGTCGGCGCAAAGGATAGCGGTGAGCTTGCGTTCCACACCCACCTGTCATTGCATCATCCTGTCGGGTGGAATGATTGTCAAATAAGCGTCGGGGCAGAGACGCGCGCCCGAAGAATACGAGTCACCCGCGCAGAAAACGCATTTACCTGTCCAATTCATCGAGCAGCGCCTTGGCGTCTTTCAGGTCGGCGGTGTCGAAGCCCTCGGTGAACCAGCCGTAGATGTCGGCGAGCATCGTGCGCGCCTCGTCGTTGTGGCCCTCCTTACCATCAGCCACGCCAGAAATGTTCCGTCGTTGTGCAAAACGCGTTACGGTTTCAGGTCAGCATCCTCCTCCAGACGCCTCATGAAGCTTTGGAACTCAACGCGGCTGCGCAAAGAGTCAAATTGTGGGTCGTTCTTGATGATCTTCAAGAGCCACGGCCTAGCTCTCGGCACTTGCGAAAATATGTACTCGAGCTGTTCCAGCGCGGCATCAACCTCACCGATGACCGCATACGTGCAGGCTGCATTATAACGGACGGTGTGATTGCTGGGTTCCAGTGAGACTGCACGTCTGGCCCATTCCATGGCACGTGCGTTCTCACCCTGGTAGACCAAAGTTGCCGCACCAACACCCAGGACTTCAGGCGCATCAGGTCGCTGTTTCAGAGTTGACTCTATGCGAATTAGAGAGCGACGAGCAGTCTGCCTGCTCAGCTCAGCGCGACCTTGCAACTCGTATACATTGGCGAGCAGCGTCAGAGACGCAAAATCGTCGGACCGAAGTTCCGCGGCACGTTCTAACAAAGATGCGGCGCGGTCGAAATCGCCCCGGTTTCGGCAATTGATGCCAGAGAAGAAATGCGCGTCGAACAGCAGTGGATCTAGTTTGATGGCGCGCTCGAATGCGGCCTCCGCTTCGTCGGCACGGCCGCCCACAAAAAGGGCGATTCCTCGGGTAGAGTGAGCTTCGGCCATGTCCGGCGCCAGCCCAAGAGCCTTGCTGCTGATGGCGAGCAGGTCCGTGTACGAGATTGCGGAGTCTCCGTTGATCCAGAGGAAGGCGTCGCAATCTGCCAGGCCGGTGTAGGCCCTCGCATACGTCGGGTCGATCTCCACAGCTTTGGTGAACAGTTCGCGCGCCGCTTTCATCGTAGAGGTGCTGCCCCAGCTTTCGAAGAACTTCGATCGGCCCTTGATGTAGTATTCATAGCCCCTTAGTTCCGATTCGCGACGGTCGCGTTCGGGTGATTTCGGCGACAGGCTGAGTAGCGCCAAAGCCTGTTGGTAACTTTCTAACGCTTCCATAAACGCGTAGCGCGTCTCCGCTGCCTTGCCCGCCCTCGACCATTCAACAATCGCTCGCTCAGTCTCGCCCGCTTCGGTCCAGTGGCGCGCGAGGATCTCGGGACGGGATTCTTTAAGAGCGGCGAATTTTTCCTCGATGGTAGATGCTACTAGCCGATGAAGCTCTTTACGGCGGCTTTTGAGCAGGGCTTCGTAAGCCGCGTCTCGGATGAGCGCGTGTTTGAACAGGTAGTTAGCCTCCGAAGCGCTGCCACGCACGTAGAGCATCTCTGCGTCGGCCAGATTGCGGAGCGCGCGCTCCAGGTCGTCTTCGGCGATTGGATGGATCGCATGCAGCAACTCGTACGAAAATTCACTGCCTATGACGGCGCCGAGTTGCGCGACCTCCTTGGCCGGCCCCATTCGATCCAGCCGCGCCATCAACGAGTCGTGTAGCGTCACCGGGATTTCGAGTCGGGTTAGCTTGGGATTGTCACTCTCGAGCACCGCCCGCGTCAGCTCCTCGATGAAGAGCGGCACCCCGCCGCTACGTTCGACCAGCAACTCTAGTGTCTCCTGAGGCAACACCCTTTGCGCTGCTACCTGCGCAATCAATTTCCTGGCGTTGCGCCGTCTCAGCCGGTTGAGCGTGATTTGGGTATGGTGAGCGCGGGTTGGCCATGGAACCCGGAACTCGGGTCGCGCGGTTGTTAGCAGGAGCAACCGCGCGGTCGCCACTTGCTCGACTAGAACTTGAAGCATCTCTATGGTCGACGGGTCAGCCCAATGCAAATCCTCGATCGCGAGTACTAGAGGCTGCACTCGGGCATGGCCTACGGCCCACTCGACCAGCGTCGCCAGCAGGCGACGGCGCTGTTGCTCGGGTGAGAGCCGCAATGATGGATATTTCGCGGGCGGCGGCAGACCCAAGAGAGAAGCAAAGAGCGGCAGAGCTTCTGAGAGGTTGAGTCCGGCCAGCTTCAGCCTGGGCTCCAGTTGCACGAGTGGGTGCTCTGCAGAGCCCTCGCCGCGCCCCGCAATAATGTTGCGAACATTTTCCACGAAGGGATAAAAAGGCGTGTTCTGGAACAATGGCGCGGTTGCCGTGTCCACCCAAGTGTGTCGTTCGGCTGCGATCTGTTCATGGAACCGTCGCACTAGTCGAGATTTGCCAATCCCAGCTTCGCCGACGATTACTACCACTTGACCTTCGCCATCGAGAACACGTTCCCAACGATTCATCAGCAGGCTCAGCTCATCCTCGCGGCCGACGAACGGAGTGAGTCCGCGCGCCGCTGCGGCAGCTTCGAGCCTTCCGTGCACTCCGCTGGGTTGAATAACGCGGTACAGTCTTACCGACCGATCGACGCCCTTGAGCGCTGGGCTGCCGCGATCTTCGAGCACGAAGTGGCCCGAGACAAGTAGATGCGATGCATCGGTGATCAGCACGGTGCCCGCTTCCGCCACCGCCTGCACGCGCGCGGCGATATTGGGAGTGCCGCCGAACACGTCTGCCTCCTTTCCCGCACCGGCGCCAATCACGACCGCGCCTGAATCGATACCGACCCGCGCGGCGAGCCTGGGCCGTTCCGGTTGCTCGTTGAGTTTGGATATAGCGTCGAGAATCGCAAGGCCAGCATGCACGGCACACTCGGCATCGTTGTCATGCGCCGCGGGATAGCCGAAGTATGCCATCACGCCGTCGCCGAGATACTGCGCAACGCTTCCGCCGAAGCGCTCGATGGCCTCGGCCGCCGCACGATGGTAGCCGCGGACGACTTCCCGCCACTCCTCAGGATCGAGCTGGCTGGCTATCTCGGTCGAGCCGACAAGATCGCAGAACAGTACCGTGAGATGCCGCCGCGCGCCTTCGAGTCTTTGGCGTGGGTCTTCTTGCTCAACGGTGCTGAGTGCGGCTTCGTGCTCGCCTGATCCAACAGTAGCCGTGGGTTGCGAGAGAGGGGCACCGCAGTCACCACAGAATCTTTCGCCCGGCTCGCTCGATGCACCACAGGAAGGACACGCCAGCTTCAGCGCCTGGCCGCACTGGACACAGAACTTCCGCCCCTCACGATTGTCGCTCCCGCACTTGGAACAGCGCATTTACTTCCTTCCAGGCTCGGCGAGTCGCCCCTTCATTTATCATCTCAACCCCGGAGGGACCATCCCGCTGTTTCCGGTGTGACGCCCACAGCCGGACATTGTTGAGGACTTGCTTGTCGGGCCTGGACAAGAGCGCGGCGTTCACCGAGCTGCCCGCTCGGGTGGCGTGAGAGGGCGAGGTTGCGCCGACCGGCGTTACTGGGTCACCGGGTTATGGGATTGCGGCGAGGCGTCGAGCGCAGCGGCTGGGGTCACCTCGCGCTCGGTCGCCGACCGTCCTGCATTTCATTTGACGTAACCGTGGTGTGGCTGGGTAGCTTTTTGGCCGCATTGTTATTTATGATGCGTTTGGACCCCGGTGACGCATGTTCTTGTCTTCCACCTGAGGAGGTCTCTTATGTCACCTCTCTTACTGATTCTGATCTTGATTTTGCTGTTTGGCGGTGGCGGCGGCTACTACGCTTACGGCCCATATGGCGGAATCGGAATCGGAGGCATCGTCCTCATCATTCTGCTCGTGTTGGCGCTCACTGGGCGGCTGTAGGGCTCACTCGCGAAGTCGACGCGCCCGCCGCGAGAGAGTTTCTCAGGCAAGACTTAGCAGAAAGAAAACCACGGTCCCGCTCCAGGTGATCCATGCGAACACAGCTAAACATCATCGATGGTAAGGGGACAACGAAGAAGCTCTCCCTGTTCAGCAGCAAATCGAACTCCGGCGTGCATGTCGTCGTGAGAACGGAGCAGTCCGCCGATCCCCTGGCCCTTGATAAAGCCCACCAACCTCTCGGACACGTCGTCGCTCCGGACCAAGCAGCGCTCTGGCAGGAACTGATGGGTCATCCTAAGAGAATAAAATACGCTCCCAATTATGATTTCACACTCCCGGCCGGCATCAAGGGAGAGGCGATTTGGTTTGACTTGGACAACGGCTAATCGAATCGCCTTCACGCTCGGCTAAGAAGGCGGAACGCGGATGCGGCGGGTTAGGTTGAACGGATCGCCCTGTGTTAGTCGTGTTTTATGGCTAGGCAACCGTCCAAGCCTCCGGCGCCTCGACTCAGCGTCTGGGGCGCAACAGGCGACCCAAACTGCCGACGCCGCACGTTGACCAGTGCGCAGTATGCTGAGAAGCGGGCCGACCTGAACGCGAAGCTGTGGCAGATGACGACGACCGAGCGCGAGCGGCGACACTGACCGACGGCGGCACCAATAGAAGAGCGCGGCGCACGACGTCACAGATAACCGATTTTCGAAATCAGGCGGCGTTTCGGCTGCGCAGCCGGGGCGGACTCAGCAGTTTCTTTCGGTCGTCGTCATCGCTGGGTAAGCGCTTGCCAGGGCAGCGCTCGCTCAACCAGCGCGCCGTCACTTCGTCATCGAGCCGGCAAAAATAAACCGCCGAAGTATACACGGCATAAACAGCGCCTGACGAGAGAACGGTCACAATGTCTCGATCACAACTGCCGCACTGGTAGTGCACCACGCCCTCGCCGGATTCTAACTTCAGATGAGGTTCCTTCCTTTCGAGCCACTGATGTTCACCCGAGATCCGGTTGGATGTGTGGGCAGCCATAAGTCGCCTCGTCTTCCTAGCAGGCTGTTGAGAAAATTTCTCTGCGATGTGATCGACCGATGAATTTGCATGGGTATAGTTGAAATAGGCCAGTGGGGTTGCGGAGGAAGCGGAAGATGCGGGGACATGATCGGCCACAGACGACGATGTTGACGTTGGTGAACCCCGAGAAGAGGGTCCCTGCGAACCATCCGATAAGACTGATCAAGGCGCTGGCTGAAGTCGCCCTCAAAGAACTCTCGCCGCTGTTCGAGCAGATGTACAGCGAAGTGGGCCGGCCCTCAATCCCGCCGGAGCGGTTGTTGAAAGCCTCGCTGTTGATGGCGCTGTATACGGTGCGCAGCGAGCGGATGTTCTGTGAACAGTTGGACTACAACCTTTTGTTCCGCTGGTTCCTGGATATGAATTGGGACGAGCCGAGCTTCGACCACTCGACCTTTAGCCGCAACCGCGCGCGCTTGCTGGAACACGACGTGGCAGGCGAGTTTTTCCGCACGGTGGTGGCGGAAGCTCGTGAGTTGAAGCTGACCAGCGATGAGCACTTTACGGTGGACGGCACCCTGATCGAGGCCTGGGCGTCGCTCAAGAGCCTGCGCCCCAAGGGCGAAAAGCCTTCCGATCGCACTACTCCCGACGACCCCGGCAATCCGAGTGTGGACTTCCATGGCGAGCGGCGCGGCAACGCGACCCACCAGTCGACCACCGACCGCGAGTCCCTGCTGGCCAAGAAGGGCGCGGGCAAGGAAGCGAAGCTCTGTTACTCGGCCCACGCATTGATGGAGAACCGCAACACCATTTTGATCGACTTTCAGGTCGAGCCAGCCGATGGACATGCCGAGCGGCGTGCCGCGCTCGCGATGGTCGCCGCGCGCCTGCCCGGCAGTCGCCGCATCACGGTGGGCGGCGACAAGGGCTACGACACCCGTGACTTCGTCGCGTCCTGCCGCGCGCTCAACGTCACGCCCCACGTGGCACAGAACCTGGCACGGCCGGGTGGTTCGGCGCTCGACGCCCGCACCCTGCGCCATCCGGGTTACGCGGTCAGTCAATGGATCCGCAAACGGGTCGAAGAGACCTTCGGTTGGATGAAGACCATCGGCGGGCTGCGGCGCACCCGCTATCGCGGGCGCCAGCGGGTGCAGATGCATGCCTATCTGGTCGCCGCCTCCTACAACCTACTGAGAATCGCCAGACTCAGTGCGGCGCCGGCATGACACCGACTCCTACAACCCTGCTTCACCGACCCCTGGTGTTCGAAGCTTTCGCCCAACACAACTAAATCCCGGTGTGTCTGCCACAAACTAACGTGAAACTGACTAATCAAACCCTTTCGTCAACAGCCTGCTAGATAAAGTTTCAGGTATTTTAATAACCGAAATGTCGAATTCAAGAGCTGTCTGTCTCCTTAGTCAAAATCTCCATGAGCGGTCACTGATGGAACAACAGCAATGTTTTAGATGGAACAACAGCAATGTTTTTAGCGCTACTTGGCGATGGCGCGCCGCTTAGCTACGGACCACTTTGCCTACAGGCTCGGCGTTGGCTTCTGCTTCGTGCGTGCGCGTGGCCACAGGTGCGCATATGGGTGGGCTCGCTTCTTAGCCAGACATGCGCGATGCGCGACGTGCCAATCGACTGACCCTTGAAAGACCGTCAAACCAAAAGGGCCACCGCATTGGACGCCGGCAATAATAGCAGCGAGGCGGAAAACGCATCCTCGTGAACCATCCATTGAATGTGAGGCTGGTCACTCTACTTTGGACCGATTGCCGATGGCAATTTAAATGCGCATGGGGCTCCGTCCGGACTTTTCCATTTCAAAATTTACGGCCGAAGACTTCTCGATTCAGCGATTTCTCGATGCGGTTTGCCGGCTTCGAGCGGGGATGCTTAGTTACTCTACGCTCAGCTCCCGCGGCCCGCAGAGAAATTTTATTGGAGAATCCGGATCGGCCGCCGACCTGGCGCACAGCTCCGGAAGCGCTCAGTGAAGGAGTGCGAGGGTGGGTGAGAAAAGGAAAACACCCGAGTCACCCCTGTGGGCTCCGGACCCGGTTTGCACCAGATTGCGAATCATGGGGCGTTCTTACGCATTGGTCAGAGCGGAATCGACCCCCTTGGCGAGTGAACCGATGTTGTTGCCCAGCGCCTTGTAAGTGCCGTACACCACCACCGCGATGGCCGCCAGGATGAGCGCGTATTCCGTCATCGTCTGGCCGCGGGAGTTGCGAACCACCGACTCGCGTGCGCAGATGAATATCTTTGTTATTATTCCCATCTCCCAACATCCCCCTACATCTCATTGCCCTATTGGACGTCGGTCGAGTCTATATTTTTCGTCTAATGCTGTCTAGAGAGAACGTTACGATAAATTACGTCTCAAAACTTCTCTAAAATAGAGCCGGCCAGACTCTTCGAAAGAATTTTGTGCGAGCGGTCAGCCGCCCGTTTCCACGACTCTCCGATCAGAAATCGCACCCCCTACCCCCATCCGCACAGCCGTGGCGACCGAGGCTCGAAGCCTCGCGGTCGTCGAGAACCTCCGCGGCCGCGGCTTGGGCCACGAAGCAACGAGCGCGGCGCCGCGGTGCGGGCGGGTGGCTGGATTACCGGGTGACGGGGTGTGGCGACACGTCGACCGCAGTTGGCTGGGTACTTCGCGGCTCAGTGATTGCAGCCGACCAAGCATTCAGCAACTCCCCCAGCCTGCGGTAGCGTAGAGCGCGACACGCGTCGCAAATTGTGCTATCTATCGGTCGTAATCGCTTAACCGCGGGTCAATTTAGCTGTGGACGATAATGCCAAGCTAAGGCTCTGCGCCTCCGTATGTATGTGCTTTGCGCTGAGTGCGCGCGTTTGATCGATCTCAGCGAGGGCAATCGGTGTTGAAGGTAGGGACATCATCCTGCATGTTGCCGAGGAACACGACCCCTGGTTGAAAATGCTGGGCATAAACGAATGAAAACGAACCCGTTACCGATCATCGCGCTTGGCATTCTACTCGGCGCTATTCTCATCTACTTTGCATTCTAGCCCGCGAGACTAGCGGCAACCTCGAGCATAGTGGCGGGGGCTGCTTCGCGGCTCACTGACTAAGACTCGGGAACTCGTCGCGTCCGAGGTTCTCGGCATTACCACGCGATCTCTTTCGTATATTTCCACGGGCATCTGAGACCACACACTTGGTTTCCTATTAAAAAGCTCGTCATACGATCCTGCAAGCAAACTCCGTCCTATCTGGGCCTCTGCTCTAAGGGTTCAAAATTACGGAATCACAATTGCATTACAGATTGTAGTTGCTAGCCTTATTGCGAGTTCTTCCAACATGGATGCGCCAAACGGCAGGATTCTGGTGGTCGACGACAATGCGCACGCATTGCGGGCTATGTCAGAGTTACTGAAGTTTGAAGGATTCTCCGTTCTCACCGCACAAAACGGCCTGGACGCTCTCAAAAAGATGAGGACTGCTGATCACATTTCTCTGGTTCTGCTGGATCTCTGGATGCCAGTGATGGACGGGTGGGAGGTTTTACGCCGAAAGAGAAGCGCGGCCGACATAGCAGATATCCCCGTGGTTGTGCTTTCAGCGGTCGCACCGGATTCGCTAGACGGTGCGGACGAGGTCTTGAGGAAACCAGTCGATCTAAGACCCTTTGTAGATACAGTCAGACGACTCAGCAAATGAGGATGCGTAACGATTCAGCGCATCGGCTGGTCGAGGCTCATATGATGAAAGGTGTTAGCCCTACTAAGCTTTGGAATCTGGCATCCAAGTTGACCAGTCTCTGCGTTAAACCGGACCGGTTGCTCTGAAACCATGGGAGCAGGAAATTCGCGATTACGTGATCACCGCGAAAAAACCCACTTTCTTTGCTCAACACAATCTCGTTAGGTGGGGCAAGCTCAAAGGCCTCGTGTAGTTACGTTGGCGAGTCTGAAATTGCACTCGGTCAGCTCACTCGGCCTCACAGAGTCACACTCAGAGGCAGGGCTGATCGGTTTTATACCGTCAGGCGACGCCTAGTTTGCGCCCTACCTGGACAATGCAATCTTTTCTGCTCTGGCGCTTTGGTAGATATTTGTTGGTGGGCTTGGCGTGAGTTTCGCGCTGAGTGCGCCGGCGAGCCCTCTCGTACACGGTGCAGCCATGTCGCCCGCTCCGGCATGTGCGGTTTGCTTTCCTCGGGGTCGTGCGATACAGCGACTGGGACCATTGCCGCCGAGAGAACGAAACGACACACTAAGTACCGAGTCACGGGCGTGACTTCCTTGAATCGTTCTCCGAAAATAGCTTTTTTGACACGAAAGACTAGCAGGGACCAGCGCCTTTCATGAGATAACCATGCATTCATGCGTGTTTGATTCTGCAAAATTGTCTGTGACGATTACTTTTCCTCTGTTGAGTAGCTCGCGATTAGTTGCTTGGGACCACCACTACGTATAGATCTGAGTGTCTGCATGCACAGGTCAGCGCGTATCAATTTTCGAGAATGCCGCCAATGTTTAGTTGTGTCCAGCGTTGCCAGCCGCATAGCACTGAGAAGGGCCGACCCAAACGCACCAACTGCTCAGTCCAACCCATTTGCGAGATCCAACTGGACTACTTCGACGTTCTGTTTGTATTATGAGCTATGTCAGCGCTTTGGTCAGAGGCACGTGGAGCACTGCCCGAACTAAGCAAAATTAATTTGTTAGCCGAGATTCCTTTATGCTCGAAATAGCTCGCCACCGCTTGGCTGCGTCGATTGACCAAGACAGAGTTGCGACCGGTGTAATCTTTGCTCGTATTCTGAGCGGAACGGACTTTGACATAGATCAATGATTCTGGATTCTGCTTGATGGCCAGTGCTGCGTAATCCAGGAGCGGCATCGAGTCTTTGTCGATCTTGTCGCTTCGAGCTCGAAAACGGACTCCGTGCAATACGATTCGCTCTGCGGTAGCGACATGGGGTGTTCCGGATCCGGCTGCCGGCGGTCCCGTAATCACCCGCGTCTGAGCCTGGGCCACAGAGGCAACTCCGACAACCAACGCATAAGCGCCGGCGATTAGCGCGACGCTTGCCTTGAGAACGATACTTTCGAAGTCCATGGTTTTTACACCTCTACCGCGCCCTTTCTCGGATTGACCGAATCATTTGACGGTCATTACTGCAGCGGCACCATGGTCAGTGGTACCGCCCGGCACAAGGCGATCTCGTGTTTCAAGAGCGCGGTCTGCTCGCGGCACCGATTCGCGTAATCATTAGCCGACACCTGGTTCTGCTGAGGCGTTACCGATTCAAGACTGTGAGAAGGAGCTATTGTGCAGCCGCTCATCAGGGACAACACGGCTCCCACAATCGTGGCGCGAGCAATGTTGCGGATACTGTTCGCTTTCATAGATCAAATGCTTCATCTGACGAGGTGACGAGGGTTGCCTGAATTACAGATCGCGCGCCTACCCAGATCTAACTGAACAGCATCAACCGTGCCGCGAAAATTTCGAGCAGTTATAATACTGGCGAGGACGTCCTTGCGCCAAAATTGCGGGCGGTCGGCCAGTTGGGGGAGGGTCGGAAAATATTGCTAGCAAAGGACAGAGCCAGGGACGAAGGCTCATTAAACTCGGGACCTTTCCGGTACAACAATTGCGGGCCTGGCTCTCATAGGAGTCGTCCAGCGAAGGCGCTGAGACTGCCTAGGATTCCGTCCAGAATGAGATATCGCTGACTAGAAAAGGAAAGCGACAAAACCGAGGATTTTGAAGGCTTGCGCGAGAAGCTGCTCAGATTGAGTAGCAACTCGAGGAGATCGAACGCCAGGAGCGGTTTGGAGCTGACACCTAAGTCTAGAAGAGGGAAAATTAAAATGTCGCGAATATTTCCGCTTTTACTTGCCATGCTTCTGGTGTGGAAACAGTCAGACACTTTGTCTGATCGAACGAAACCAAGCGCTTGCTGGGGGGAACGGAAGTCGGGCCCGGAAAAGTTCCCAAGGCTACACAGTTTCGCAGATGCGACCACCTTTTGGTGAGACTCTTGCCCCCTAGTCGCTCAGCGCGGCGTGCCGACAGAGCCGGACGTCGATCACGCATTGGCGTCTCTTGAGCGTCTCAGTGATATCGCCGAGTCGATGATGCGGCCCTGGACGAGCTGCTCATGCCCTCGTAGCTGCGCAACTGGGCAACCGCGCCACCGCGGCCGGACGAAAGCGGCTCGCACAACGATGGGATCGAACAGACATTCCAGCTGAAGTCTAAACTTTTCTTTTTGAGGCTAGTATCGACAAAAGAAGGCTAGGCCATTTTCTTGACACTATCCCTTATGTGCACATATTCTGATGTGTAGGGGATTGGTTCCCCTAGAGAAGACCTTCTAATACGGTTGGGTTTGTGGCCGGGGGCCGGCCGCTTCCCAACTCTCTGCATTCTTCTCTTTGGCGTTCAGAGGTGGTGGTGGGGGGATGTGGTTTGAATAGCACTTTCTTTTCGAGCGAGATGGCCAGGTCAGTGGCGCTCCTGCCCGAGGAGCCGCTGGCCTCGGAAGTCCGGGCACTGTTGAACAGCATCACCAAAGTGATCGAATGCGCCACGGGCGGACATGGACGATGCGCCAACAGCGTGTGCGGATGCCGCTGTCACAATGTCGCGCCCGAAAGCAGCGGACGAGCATGTTGGCGCTAACTGGGCGGCTGTAAAGTTCGCTCACAAAGTCGAGGTCACCCGGCGACGACGCGAAGCCGATGCCGCAATGCATGATGGCGGGGTTGCTTCGTTGCTCGGCGTGCCCATCCGGGCGAGGCGTCGAGCGCAGAGCCGGGTTGCTTCGAAGCCACTCGCCGGAGGGTTCTCTACCGACTGGCTCGAAACCCGAAGCGGGACCGCTATGAATGCGGCCCCGCTTCGAGGTGTCGAGCGAATCACGCAATACGCATCATGGAATCGTCAACGTGTTGGTACCTTTGATTTGAAACCATTCAAAAAGGCCTAGCGCGCCCGTTGCTGGAGGTGGTCCCAGAACGAAACCTGTCATCGTGTAAGTGGTGGTCCCGGTCACGTCTTCAAAGACGCCGGTGCCGGCAACCATGTCGTCCGTTTCGGTAGCGGAGAAAGTCCCGGTTGACGGACTGAAGCAGCCGCTTTCCGACTTGCCGAGCCAAAAGATAGATCCGTTCTCCTGGTCAATCGCATACACAATGCCCACTAGCTTTGTATCGAACCCATTCTCGCTCTCACCGAAGATGCCGGTGAATTTGCAGGGGGTAGTGCCGGTGCTGTACTCATTCACGCCTTGACCGTGAAAGTCACCACTAAAAGAGCGCTTGTGTTCGCACTCGATGCTTCCGCAAAAGTGTTCAGGGCCGCAATCGAAGTCGTACTGCCATCGAAACTGAAAGACCCACCAATGCTCACAGCCGTCCCCCTGTTAGTAACCGTGCACTCGATGGTTTTCGCCTGAGCCACCGTCGCCAGCAACAGGCCCGCAGAAAGTGTCAGACAGCACCCGCCGACTTGAAAAGCATTCTCGTTACCTCCTCGTTCGAGTTGGCAAACAGCCCAAAGAACCGGCTGCGGCAGGTGCGGCAAGAGAGGAAGCGCGGGCCGCATTAGCGCTCAATGCGAGCCGCGGCCTCCCATCGGCGCGCGAGTAGGTTCCGCAGACGGCACAAACCGAGCGAAGCGCATGGTCGCAGCGCGTAGCGCCGGATCATCCGGCAGAGTTCAACACACCGTCCGTATCATCCCCAAGCGCCATGATCTCACCCGGAATCCGGGATGCGCTATTAGTCGTCGTCGCGCCCCGACCTCGGGAGCGTTATGCGGAACTGGAAGCCGGTTGGATCTAAGCTTGTCACGGTAACCTGTCCGTTACCGGGAAACTTGCCGCTTGAACCCACGAGCGTCTGGATGTAGGTCTGGCCCACTCCCGTAGATATCGGGACGATTCCGATCGTTGCAAAAGTCCCGTTCGGACTGAAGTCGAACTGCCAGGTCACAAAGCCCTGGACATCAGGCGCCGCAGGCAAACCCTTAGGTGATCCCAATCCTGCTTGGAGACTCACATTGGCATAGAAGGTGCCGATCACCGGGGTGTTAATATCGGAGCATTGTTTTACCCCACCCATGGGAATCGTTCCTTTGGGAAAAATATTCGCTGCCACAGTGAAGGATGCGCCAGCCTTGGTAAGGTCATCCTGGGTGGCGAGGTCCGATACGCCGGCGCAGATGTCAAAGCTCCGCGCCGTCCGCGCCATCGCGGGCATCGCGGTCGCGAACACCATCGTCGCCGCCAATCCGTACTTGATTAAACCCTTCATAACTATTCCTCCTCTAGGCCCTATGGGTGCAAGTTCCAAGGGTCAACTCTGAAAAAGTATCGAAAGTTCCCCGTTATTCGCCGACCGGCCGCTCGCGCTTTCGGCGGGGCGCAACCGGCAGCTCCATCAGCAAGCGCCGCCTACTGACGAGCGCACAGTTCGCCGAGATGCGCCGCAAGTTGGCCAACGTGGATGACAAGCTGCGCCAGCTGACGGCAGCGGAGCGCGAGCGGCGACGCTGACACCGACAGCCGCGGGCGGGCGGTGGATCCGTTATTCGGTTTCTACGCTACCCGGTGGCCCACTTCTGTCACGATGTAGCCGCCGATGCAAAACTGACCCGGGTCGCCGATTGAAAACTGACCGACCCCGGCGTGGGATACTCCGCAGCGGAGGACCTCATGCTGGTGGCGGAGGAAGCGGTGGAGATCCGGGTTTTGAGCAGGCAGGGCAAGAGCATTCGCGACATCGCGCGATTGCTGAAGGTCTCGCGCAACACGGTGCGGCGCTACATACGGGGTGAAGGACTGCCGCGGTACGAGCGCAGGGCGCGGCCGAGCAAGCTCGATGACTACAAGCAGTACATCGCTGAACGGTAAGGGCCGCCGCGCCGGAATGGATTCCGGCGACGGTGCTGCTGCGCGAACTGAAGGCGCTCGGCTATGCGGGCGGCGTCAGCATTCTGAAGGATCACCTCGCGACGCTGAAGCCGGTGGCGAGGCCGGAGCCGCTGATTCGGTTCGAGACCGAACCGGGGCGCCAGATGCAGGCCGACTTCGCGACCATTCGGCGCGGCAAGGATCGGCTGGCGGTGTTCATCGCGACGCTGGGTTGGAGCCGGGCGACTTTCGTCGAGTTCGTCACCGACGAGCGGATGGAGACGCTGCTCGGCTGTCATGAGCGGGCGTTTTACTTCTTCGGCGGCATCCCCCGCGAGGTGCTCTACGACAACATGCGGACGGTGGTGACCGATCGGGATCGCTACGGACCGGGGCTGCATCGCTACAACCGCACCTTCCTCGACTTCGCGCATCATCATGGCTTCGTGCCGCGGCTGTGCCAGCCTTATCGGCCCCGGACCAAGGGCAAGGTTGAACGCTTCATCCGCTACCTGCGCGCGAGCTTCTACGTGCCACTGGCGAGCCAGCTCAGCCCCGAAGGACTCAAGGTCGATCGCGAAACCGCCAATGCACGGGTCGGCACCTGGCTACGGGAGGTCGCCAACGCTCGCGTGCACGCGACCACCGGGGAGATCCCTTTGGTGCGGCTCGAGCAGGAGCGTGAGCGCCTGCAACCGATCCCAGCGTCGTGGCCAGGAACGCTCCAGCCTGCTGCTCCGAAGCGTCCGGCGGCGCCACCGCGCGGGTATCAGCATCCGCTGCGGGTCTATGAAGAACTGATCACCGCGGTGGGAGCGGGATGAGCGTACAGCACGAACGACTGATCGAGCTGTGCAACGAGCTGCGGCTGGGCGGGATCGCGGCGCAGTATCCGGCGCTGGCCCAGACCGCGGCCGAAAAGCGCACCTCGTTTACCGACTTCCTGGAGGAGCTGCTGGTCGCCGAGCGCGAATCACGCCGGGCACGGGCGCGCGAGATGTTCGCGCGGGTGGCCGGCTTCCCGGCGATCAAGACGCTTGACCAGTACGACTTCGGCTTCGCCACCGGCGCCCCACGCAAGCAGATCATGGAACTGGCCAGCCTTGCCTTCGTCGAGCGTGCCGAGAACGTGGTCTTCCTCGGACCTTCGGGCGTGGGCAAGACTCATCTCGCGATCGCGCTCGGCTACCTCGCCACTCAGAAGGGCTACAAGACCCGCTTCTTCACGGCGGCCGATCTGGTGCTGATGCTGGAGGCCGCGCAGCGCCAGGGCCGCTATCGCGAGGTCATGCATCGCGCGGTCAATGCCTACAAGCTGCTGATCGTTGATGAGATCGGCTATCTGCCGCTCAGCCGCGAGCAGGCCAACCTGTTCTTCCAGATCGTCGAACGACGCTACGAACGCGGCGCGATGATTCTTACCTCGAATCTCACCTTCGGCAGTTGGGACAGCGCTTTCGCCGGCGACAGCGTGCTGACCGCTGCGATGCTCGATCGCATCCTGCACCACTCGACTATCGTCAGCATCAACGGGGATAGCTTCAGACTCAAGGATAAGCGCAAGGCCGGGCTGCTGGCCGTTCCGCTCAAAGCCAGTAAGCATTAGACGGAACGGCGAGGGGGAGATCCCCTCGCACTCCCCCTGATCAGACCGCTCCAAGTGGGTCAGTTTTACTTCGGCGATCCGAGCATGGGTGGGTCAACATTCAATCGGCGTTGACAACCGACTGTCGATTAGAGCGGACGGTCTCCACGGGCGTCTGCACGTTCCGCCATCCACGCGCGACTCCGGAGCAGATTGTATCCGTGTTCGTTGCCGGCGTGCTCGGCGAGCGCCTCATTGCGCCTCGTACGGATATCGAGGTCGCGAACACGGACGCACGAGAAGCTGCGAAGCTCGCGCGTGGCCTGGATCTCAACGCGATTGTGGCGAAGACGCGGCTGCGCATTTACAACCTGTGGACCGAGGTGGTTCGACTGTCAGAAGCGCTCGACAAGCGCGGCTCGCTCGATGCGGGCGAGATCGCACGCGCGGCCAGAATGCCACCACTCTCTTGGCTCTCGGGGTTCTGAATGTGAGACTGCTCTACCATCGGCCTCGATATCAAACAGCTTATGGCTCGTCGCGTGTCACAAAGCTGCCGCGCTCCCGTCTGACCAAGCTGTAAAGCTCGTGGTGTCCGGCAAGGCACGGGTCGCCGATGACGAGCCCGAGCGCGAGGCGTTGGAATCTGCGGTGCGACACACAAGCAAGCGCCGTCAGTTCGTTGGGAGTTGTATCTCTGCCAGCCGCGCTATTTTCAGGGCAGATAGTCACTCCCGCGAAGCCGATATCTTCGGCAAAGGCGATAGCGGGGGCCTAAGGCTGAGGCGCACCGACTGGCGGGCGCCTTCAGTGGACTGAAGACGACGCCAGCCAACCAATCCAGCTTGATTTATGGCCCTTGTCGGGCGGAAGGACGGCGAAGTCAGCCGGACGCAACCGTCCTTGACAAACTGGGCTGCTTCGCTCAAATCATTCCGATAGAATGGGGATGTAAGGTGTCTTCGCACGTAAGCAGGGGGAAACACAATGAACGCGAAGCTGAAAAGGGCGCTCGAACTACTGCCCGAATACGAGCAGGAAGCGCTCGGCCAGCTCCTGCTGGACCAATTCGCAGAAGATGACACGGCGTGGGAAGCGGCCTTTGCAGCATCGCCCGAGAAACTGGTTCGCTTGAGAGAGGAAATTCGACAAGCCCACCTCAAAGGCGAAACTAAACTCTTAGATCCCGAAAAACTCTGAACTCGCGCGCCACTTCGCGATTTTGGTCGGCTTTCGCCAGACTGCCAAAGCATGTCCAGCGTTTGGCGCAGCAAGCCTACCGTACATTTCGACATAATCCGTACGACCCTGCACTTTATTTTAAAAAGGTGAAAGGTACTTCCGATCTATATTCCATTCGAGTCACTTTCGACTATCGGGCGCTTGGCCATATGACGAAAGCCGATGAAGTCGTTTGGGATTGGATCGGAACTCATGAAGAATACTCAAAAATGATCCCCTAATCTGACGCGCCTTCATTGCCCACAAATACAGCGAAGCACGACCAACCTTTAATTCTTTCATTCCAGTAAGGATTCATCTCAGGAACGCTCTTCCCCTGCGTATCCGTAAAGTTATAGCGGACGTTCACGCCAGCTTTCTCGTTTAATACACTACGCAAAAACTCAGCATAGGCTGGATTTGACCCCGTTCGAGCCGTTCTTACTTCAAGCCCATCGTCCAAAGTTCTATCGGCCAAAATGTCGCTTGTTTCGCATCCCGAAAACGCAAGGAGTGTATTGAGTTCGTTTGCAATGTGCTGCGAGTAGGGCGTCGGATAGTGAATGACCAGCGCGAGGCACGAATCTGCGTTGGGCTCGTGCAAGCGGGCCTGGATCTGAGTACGAAGTTCTTTAGCCATCCGCCATTGTAGTCCATCGTTATCAAACCACATCGGCAATGGCGTCGGCGCTGGGGCGGATACGCAGGCTCCGGCTTTGTCGTCAGGGAGCGTGGTATCTTTTGCGGACGCTGAAAGTGATCGTGGCGACGCGCTATCGGATTTCGGTCTCGGCATTAAAGCCATCGCCATCAGTAACGCGATAAGGGCGACGGCCGCCCCCCTCAGTTCTCGTTGCCAAGGCCACTGTCGCCAACGGGTTATGAACCATCCTGCGGATGCCACAACCGCCCCTAAAGCGACCGGCCTAAGCCAGTCGAGAATCTGCCAACCAAACCAATAGCTCGCGATATCCACCGCAGAGCGGGCCAATGCTTGATACCAGTCCATACAGCCCCCTTCAGTGGGAAGCCCCCCGAAGGGACACGGTACTGCGCTTGACGACTACCGACCAGCGGCGGAAACTGGCGGCATGAGCAGTCCTTACGCTCAGCCGATTCTGTTTTTCTTCTGTCGCCCTGCGGCGAGTACCACGAAAAGACGCCTCCGCACTACCGCGCCATGAAGCGCCGCAAGGCGAAGCGCCTGAAGGCGTAGTCTCAGCGGCATAATCCCCAAAATTTTAGGCGACTGATTGCCCGGATTCCAAGTTCCCGATTTGATCGCCCCGGCAGCCGAACCCCTCGCCCCGGACGCTCACGAGGTGACCTAGCTCTGCGTCCAGGGCGACTCAGCGACAGCGCTAGCCGGTCCGGAGTCTTCACGCTCGCGAAGCAACCGAAGCGACGATGCGACGAGGCGACCGCGGGCTCGGGAATTGAGTCGCGGCCGCTTAGCATCGCGACGGAGCCGATCCGGACGGCCGGCGGCTCCGATTCAACCTAAGCTCGTTTCAAAGGAATCGACAACGTGTGCCTATCGCCTTCCAGGTATATCAAGCGTGAAGAGCTGGCGGCGATTATCGAGACGGATCTGAACCTGCTACGGGGCATGGCAGCAAGAAGCGGGCGCAAGATAGAAAGCGCTTTGGGTAAATTCACAATAATATTGGTAGGAGCGTTCTCGTAGAGAACAAGATCGTAGGCGGTGGCGGAAGTCCAACGTCCGCTCGCCAGCCCGTTGGCTTTTACACGTATCCTTTCGCAAACGTTAGCCGCCCAATCGTACTCTGGCGTGTCACCTACTGCGGGCTCACTTCCGGCGAGAACGACTTTCCCCTCAGATCGTTCACTCTCGATGAACAAGCGATGAGCTTCTGATGTACTTGCCTCAGTCGTCTCAAGGCCGATTTTAGTGCCTTCCGGCGTACTCAGCGTGAAGTCCGGCGATTCTGATTGCTTGGCGTGGACGACGGTCAACGGATACGCCAGGGAGCCTGCGACCGCTAGTGCGCGCAGATATCTGCCCAACATCCACAATTCCGTGTCGAGCGACTCTCTTTCATCATGCGGCGGCACTCGGCAGCGTTCGTCGAACTCGACCACGTCCTCTTCGTTGCGAAACGTGATGGTGAACGGTTCCTCAGAAGGCTGGCGCGCGCCGCGTGATCTTTTCATCTGTGCCCGCTATAGACCCGGCCATGGGGTTACGCCGAAACGCGTGGCTGGTTAATCGCGCCTCTGCTCATTGACTAAGCCGTGCGCTCCGGATATCCACACCGCTCGGCGACCCGACGAGGTAACCACAGTGACGATGCGACGAAGCGACCGCGCGGCTCGGTACGAGGCGGCGTCCTGCCTCAGTAGGAATCGGAACGCGCACCCACGGCGCTGGGCGATGCGCTCTTGAGAAGATCCTTCCACTCTTTCGAGCGCGAGCGCCGCGGATAGGCGCTTGTTCAGCTGGCAGCCGCCGCAGTCCGGGCTCGGCACGGTACTCCAAGTTCTATGAGGGCGCGCTTCGTACCCTCCGGATCCACCAGCCTATAGTAGGCCCGTCGGCCCCCGCGGCTCCCGCCGACACGGATCAAGATGCCATGCGTCACGAACGGCTTGAAGTTTGGCAACCAAAGGCCAGGTATCTTTGTTCGGGCACGGTCGAGAATCCAGGAACCGGCCAAGTCTGTCGCAGGCCCAAGCTCATCCGCCAATTCGACACAGGCCGCGACGGGTGCTAGCAGATGCTGATCTTTGATAGCCATCACGGATTGATAGGCAATCGATTCCGTCTGCTTCATTTCCAGTACCTCCAAGACTCTAAGTAGCGTTTCAAGCCATATTGTAGTGCTCGACTTGCGGACAACGAAAGACCGACGGCAGAGGTTATCCACAGGCAGAGGTGTTTGTTCATAAAGGGTGGGCCGCAAGCCGAAGAGTCGTTCTCAACAAGCCCCCAACAGGATATCCTCAGGCTTGCCCACAGGGTCTCCCGGCCCAGAGTGCCGGTCGCAGGGGGCGGCGGGAAAACCGGCCAAACCGGGTGAGAAGAGAGTAAAGACGCCTAGCTCTTCGGGGCGCACCCTGTCGCCCCTCCACAGTTCATATCGACTTTTGTCTCGCGCGTATTTGCACCGACAGTGGAAGTGCCGCCGACCTGGTAGGAATGAAGGAGCCAGTACCTACCGAATCCATGATGTTGGGCTTGGATTAAGGAGGAGGGGTTGATGGTCGGAATGCTTCAAATTCTCACTTACATGCTCGCGTTCTACTTGGTGGTAAAGGGTGTGGAGATCTTGCAGATCGCGTTGGCGTCGAATCGCGAGAAGCGAGACGGCATCATAACTATCGGAATCCTCATGTTGATTCTGTGCATTTGTGCGGCCGGCGGATTCGTCGCAATGCAAGACCAGCAAGCCAAATCTGTAAGCAGTCAAACGACGCCCTCTCCATAGCACGAAGGTAAGCCAGCAACGATGCGCGAGGCGGCCGCGCGACTCGATTATGAGGGAGGCGACGAGGCCGTCGAGCGCAGGGACGGCGGACAGGCAGACGGCAGTCCGGTCACGCCTTACGAATTCTCAGCGCCGGATTTAAGCGCAGCGAAGCCCGCGCCGGGCTTTGATGAGCGGCGGCAAAGTGTAATGGTGGGGCAAAGCACAAGGAGGATTCGATATGATGTCGCAGTTGCTGACCCAATTTTTTGCGGCCGTTCATGATTTTAATGCTTGTCGGACCAAGGGCGACTATCAACATTTGGAGAAATACTATGACCCCCACGCCGAACTCCGTGAAGTTGATCCGCCGCATCACAAACACACCGGACGCGACCATATCATAAAGTACTTGGGGGAGACGCAACCAAGACTTTTGCCTCGATTTTGGCCTAGTTTACCAACGATCACCGAAACCCCAGCGGACTCCGATACTGAGACCGCTGCTTCGCTTGATGGGTCGGCTACTTACTTTGATTCTACAACGACTGCTCCAGGAGCTAATAGAATGCCATTTGTGATCAATTTCCATTTCGAGTTCAAGAGACCGAACACTGGGAGCCTTTGGTTGGTCACGGTCGGGAAGAGAGTACTCTAACTCATGCGCAGGTGCGCGCCGACCCCTATTCAAAAGATGCTCAAGGCAAAGAGAGCGATAAGGCGTTCCTCGGCTTGTTAGCCCGGCGGGGCTGGGTTGCCGCCCCTTCGGTTTGCTGGTCATCTCTGCTGCATGGAAGCCATCAGACCCGGCCACGTCGTTATCGCTAGGTATCTGATGTTGCTTGGCGCTGGATGTCTGGTCATCGTCGTGCTTACTCATGTCTGCGAAAGACTTCATCTGTTTCCCGTGATGGGCTGGGGGCTGAGGAACAGCCTCGGCCATTATCTCGACCTCAGCGCCGCTATTCTCGGTCTCGCTTTCGTTCCCGCAGGATATTTCCTCGCGTCTCGCAGTGGTCGCTGAGATCCAGAATCGCCTGCGGATACTCGGCGCAGTGCACCGTCCGCGGCTGCCGCGTCCGAGCTACCAGGCTCGCCAGGTACACCGATGGCCAAGGCCGGCCGCTCAGGCAGCGCGAGCTATGCGACCGACACGCGGACTGGCTGGCTCAGAGCGAATCGCCCGAGCGTTCATGATTTGAGAGGCGCACCCGATGCGTGAGAAAATCGTCCAGACGACGGCCCCGTAAAAGCGGGTTACGACCGCGCGGGCGCTTCGCGAATCTGGCACGCCACGGGGCCAACTCAGCCAAGGAGTGCGACGGACGTTGGCCGTTGTCGCTCCGTCGCTGGGTTGCGGGGTCACTCACTGGCTCAGGATGGAGCTGCTAAGTCGCGGAGTTGCACAACTGTTGTACCCGGACTTTTCGACAAAAAAATTCGCGTCAGCGCAGCGCGCGCCTCTTCATCGACTCCAAACGGAACATCGACCCCCCCTACCCGGCACCCTCTTTTCGCTCCGTCCGCAGGCAAGAGAGCGACGGTTACTAAATGGGTTACTGCGAGATTCCGCAACGAAATCGCGGAGTTACCGAGTAACTTAGTGCCTCGTTTCGTGCATCGTAAGCCCGCGGAATCACTTCGGAATCGCGATCAAAAGCTTGTCACGAAGTCGCTAAGTCACTGCGGCCGTGGGGTGGAATGATCATCGGCCAGCTCAGCCGAGTAGCGAAGTGACAACGAATTTAAGCATCGAAGTGTGCTCGCTGGCACCTAATTTTGCACCTAAAATCCTAGAGACGTCAAACCGAGGTCAGAAAAAGCTTGATTATTAAAGGTTTTTTGGTGGGCAGGGGCTGAATCGAACTCTCGACACGAAGATTTTCAGTCTTCTGCTCTACCGACTGAGCTACCTGCCCACCGGGATTCTGCGCGTCGGGGCCTTCGCGGCGGTCTTAATTCGTACCTGTCCCGACTCGCCCTTGCAACAGCCATCAGGCCGCGCCAGCGCTGTCCATCGGACGGCCTCGAGCGGCGTCGCGCTACTGCTTGAGTGCCGCGACCCGCGCCTCGACGAAATCGATCACCTTGGCCTCGAGGTTGGCCCCATCCAGCCGATCGATCTCCTGGATTCCCGTGGGACTGGTCACGTTGACCTCGGTCAGGTAGTTGCCGATGATGTCGAGGCCGACGAAATAGAGCCCGTCGCGCTTCAGGCGCGGCCGCAGCATCGGCAGATTTCGCGGTCGCGCGCGGTGACTTCGGCCTTGACGCAATTGCCGCCGACATGGATATTGCCGCGGTGCTCGTCGTCGCGCGGCACTCGCAGCGTGCATCCCAGCGGCTCGCCGTCGAGCACGATCAGCCGCTTGTCGCCGTTGCGGATTTCCGGAATATAGCGTTGGGCCATGATCGGCCGTGACTCGAAACGGGTCACCGCTTCGAGGATCGCGTTCAAGTTGCGGTCGTCCGCGCGCGGCCAGAAATACGCTTTCGCCGCCATGGCCGTCGAGCGGCTTGACGATCATCTCGCCGCCTTGCTCCTCCATGAATTGCTTCAGGCGCGCGATTTCGTAGCTCACCATCGTCGGCGGAATCGCGCCGGGGAAATTCAGCGCGTAGAGCTTTTCGTTGGCCTCACGCAGGCCCGCGGGCTCGTTAAGCACGAAAGTGCGGCGGCGATCGGCCAGGCTCAGCAGCATCGTGGCGAACAGGTAAGCGTCGTCGGCGGGCGGGTCCTTGCGCATGAAGATCGCGTCGAAACGCCTCGAGCGGATAGTCGGCGCCGTCGTCGAGAAAGCGGTAATGCGGCGTCCCGCGCATCACCTCGCATCGCCGCGCCCCGGCAAACGCGTGCGCGCCGATCGCATAGAGGTCGTGCAGGGCGACGAAGTAAGCCTGATGTCCGCGGCCGATCGCCTCGAGCATGAAGGCGAAGGTGGTGTCCTTGTCGGGCAGCACCTTCTCCAGCGGGTCCATCACGAAGGCGAATTTGTAAGCCACCGATCAGTCTTCTCCGCGAATCACTCTGCCGCAAGCACTCCATCAAGCACGCGCTCCATCAAATTCGTCGAGCGCGCCGGCCGCGATGCTGAGCGCGGCTAGCGCCGCGGTCTCGCTGCGAAGGCGCCGCCCGCCCAATCCCGCGGCGAGGAAGCCGGCCGCTCGCACTGCCGCCAGTTCCTCGTCCGTGAAATCGCCCTCCGGTCCGCAGAGCAGCAGCGGCGCGCGGTCGCCGGCCTTGCGCAGTATCGCGCCCAGCGGTGGCGCGCCCGCGCTCAGGACCACGCAGAGCCTGCCCCCGTTAAGCCGCCGGATCAAGTCTCCTAGCTTAAGCGGCGCGATGACCTCGGTCGCGCGCGGCGCAAGGCTCTGCTTGGCCGCCGCGGTCGCGAGCCGGCGCCATCGCGCGAGCCGCTCATCGCCGACCTCGCGCACGACCCCGCGCGTACACAACACCGGCCATAACTCGGCCGCGCCGAGTTCGGCGGCCTTTTCGACCAGGAAGTCCATCCGCGGGCCCTTGATCACGGCCGCTGCCAGGACAAGGCCGGCGGTGGCTTCCGCGCGCGCGTGCGTTGCTGCGGCGATTTCGACGACCGCGTGGCGCGCCTGGAAACTGCGAATCGTGCCCGCGTACTCCGCGCCGCGCTCATCGAACAGCGCGACCTCGGCGCCGGGCGCGAGCCGCAACACGTCGCGCATATGATGGAGTTCCGCGCCGCCGACCAGCGCAACCGCGCCGTCGACGGCCGACGAAGATATCGCAAATCTCATCGCAATCTTGGCCGCCCGCTTCATCGCGCCATCACCAGCGTGCTCCATCCGCGATCGCGCCGCACGCCGAGGCATCGCAGGCGCGGTCCGTAGCTACGGAGCACCGCCGGCGCCTCGCGGTTGAGAATTCCGCCGAGCACCAGGCGGCCGCGTCGCGCCAGCAGCCGCGTCAGCGTGGTCGCCATCGCGATCAAAGTTGAGCTAAGGATGTTGGCCGTGATCAGGTCGAAGCGGCGGCCGAGGCGCGCAAGCGGCGTGGTGGCGAAGCGGATTTTCCTCGCGAGCGAATTGAGCGCCGCGTTCTCGCGTGCGTTCTCCAGCGCGAGCGCGTCGATATCGATCGCGCGTACCTCCGCGACGCCCATCAGGCGCATCGCAATCGCGAGCACGCCCGATCCTGTGCCGACGTCG
Source organism: uncultured delta proteobacterium (assembly GCA_963815255.1). Lineage (GTDB taxonomy): Bacteria > Desulfobacterota > Binatia > Binatales > Binataceae > JAKAVN01. The sequence continues at coordinate 507,539 of CAWFGH010000005.1, forward strand.
AGCGCGTGCTCGAACCGCTCGGCTGCGCAAAGCTTCTCGATCGTCGCGAGCGCGCCGTAGGTGGTCGGATGATGCCCCGTGCCGAAGGCCTGTCCAGGATTGATTACCAACTTGAGCCGCCGCGTGGCAACGTCCGAGTTCCATGGCGGAACGATCAGCAGGCGGCGGCCAATCCGCAGCGGCTCGAAACGATCCATCCATGCCGTCGCCCAGCCTGGATCCGCGATAAACTGGTGACGCGGCGTCCGGCCCGGACGCGCGAGCATCCCGGCCGCGGTCATCGCTCGCCGAATCGCCGCAAGCCGCGAGCCGCCGAGCCGATCGAAATACGCCTGGAGTTCCAGCGTCGCGTGGCGATGGGCGCTCCGATGGTCTCCGCCGACCGCGCATCCCATCGCCCCCTCGGCGACCAGCATCCCGGCCGCATCGTCAACCATCGCGGCCGGAACCTCGAAAGCAATCCGCACGTAATTGCGGGCGGCGCGTAAAGCGATTCGGGTCATCGTCCTTATACCAAGCATAAGGGTCGTGGCGCGGCTTGACGAGTGGGGCAAGGCGAACTGCCTGTGGAGAGGAGGCGCCGCCGGATTTGCCCGTTGCGATAGGCGGCGGGTAAACTCGCTTGCAATGAGAGCGGTTCGGCTGGTTCTCTGGTGGCTTCTTCGATGCTGACGATTGCCCATCGGGGCGCCAGCGCTCTTTATCCTGAAAACACCTTGCGCGCATTCATCGAGGCCGCCGAGCTTGGCGCCGATATGTGTGAGTTCGACGTGCGGATGACTCGCGATGGCGAGGTCGTGGTGATTCATGATGCGACCGTCAACCGCACTACCGACGGTCGCGGGAGGGTCGCCGCGATGAGTGCGGCGGCGATCAAGCGGCTGGACGCCGGAGCGCGGTTCGGCGCGGAATTTCGCGGCGAGCGCATTCCAACGCTCGCGGAAGTCGCGCAGGCGCTCGGCGCGCGATGCGGCGGACGTTGCGGGATGGACGTCGAACTCAAGGCGCCCGGCCTCGAAGCGCGGGTATGCGACATTCTTCGCGGATGCGGTGCGATGGAACGCGCGATCGTCTCGAGCTTCGATTGGGATCAGTTGAAGATCGTGGCTCAGCAGGAGCCCCGGTTGCGTCTCGCCCTGCTCGGCGAGAAAGCTTCCGCCGCGCTGCTGGATGCGGCGGCAGCGATGCATGCGTTCGCGATCGCGCCGCGGTTCGATATCGCGGACGCCGCGCTGTGCGCCGAGGCGCATCGCCGCGGCCTCGCAGTCTACGTATGGACCGTCGATGACGCGGCGACGATGGGCCGGCTCATCGCAGCCGGCGTTGATGGAATCATGACCAATAATCCAAAACGCCTTCGCGAGCTGGCGGCAAGCTGATGGCGCGTTTTTCCGACGACAAGCTCGAAGAGGTCCGCACGCGCGCGGATATCGTCGAGGTGATCGGCGCGCATGTCCGCCTCAAGCGCGCCGGCCGCAACTTCGTCGGGCTCTGCCCGTTTCACAACGAAAAGACGCCGTCGTTTTCGGTCAACGCGGAGCGCGGGTTTTTCCACTGCTTCGGATGCGGCGCGGGCGGCACGGTGTTCAACTTCGTGATGCGGACCGAGGGGCTGAGTTTTCCCGAAGCGATCGAGTCGCTCGCGCGCCGCTACGGCGTGACGCTTCCCGAGCGCGGCGCCGAGGCTGGACCGGGCGCGGGCGAGCGCGACGCCGCGCTACGCGCCAATCAGATCGCCGCCGATTTTTTCGTCCACGTGTTGTGGAAGACGCCCGACGGCGCCGCGGCGCGCGAGTACCTCTCCGCGCGCGGCGTCGCGGCCGAGACCGCGCGCACGTTCGGGCTTGGATTCGCGCCCGAGCGCCCCGCTAACCTGGCAGGCGCGCTGGACCGGCGCGGACTATTGGCCGCGGCGGTGCGCCTGGGCCTGGTCAAGCAGGACAGCGCCGGGACGCGCGACATGTTTCGCGGACGGCTGATGTTCCCGATTCGCGACGGCCAGGGGCGAGTGCTCGCGTTTGGCGGCCGGGTGCTCGACCAGCGCCTGCCGAAGTACATCAACTCGCCCGAATCGCCGCTCTACTCGAAGTCGCGCAATGTCTACGGTTTGTATGAGGCGCGCGCGGCGATCGCCAGCGCCGACCGCGCGATCGTGGTCGAGGGTTACCTCGACGCGATCGCAGTGTGGCAGGCGGGCTTCAAGGAGACGGTCGCGAGTCTCGGCACGGCGCTGACGGTCGATCAGTTGCGGTTGGTCGGACGGCAAACGCGCAACGTGCTGGCCTGCTTCGATGGCGACGCGGCGGGACGCAAGGCCTCGCTGCGGGCGCTCGAGATATTTCTCGCTGCCGGGCTGCTCGGGCGGGGAATTTTTATCCCGCCCGGGTTCGATCCCGACACCTTCATCAAGGAGCGCGGAGCGCAGGCGTTCGCCGAGCTTATCGCGTCGGCGGATTTGCTCGTCGACTATTTCCTCGCCGAGCATGCGGCGTCGGCGCGCGGCTCGCTGGAGGCGCGTGCGCGGGCGGCCGCCTCGGTGGCCGAAGTGCTGAAGGCCGTGCACAACGCGTTTGAGTTCGATTTGCTGGCGCGCAAAGCCGCCGACGCGTTGGGCGTCGGCGAGGAGGTGCTGCGCGCCGAGGCGCGCCGGCCCGCGCGCGGTGGCGCCTATGGCGCCGCCGCGCGCGGGCCGGCATCGGCGCGGCCGCCCTCGGCGGCCGCGCGCGGGCGACGGCGCGACGGCCGCCGAAGTCGGCCTGCTCGCCGTCGCGCTGTTGCATCCGGAGTTGCGCGGCGAGATCGCCGCGCACTCAGCGATGCTCGAGGATGCGGGCGTGGCCGCGGCGCTCGCCGACGTGTGCGCCTCGGAGGAGCCGGCGGCGATGCTCGAAGTGCGCGTCGCCGAGCGGCTCGGCGACGTGCAGCGCTCGCGCCTGAGCGCGCTCGCGGTCGGGCCGTTGATCGAGACGGCGGCGCAGGCGCGCGCGCTCGCACGCGACTTCGCCGAGGCGCTTGCGCGGCGCCGCCAGCAGCGCGCGATGGAGACGACGCGGCGGGCCGCGGCCAGCGCGGGCAGCGATGATGAGGCGATGGCCGCGGCGCAGGAGATGATTGCGCTGAGAAGGCGCGGCGGTTGAACGGGTGCGGCGCGATGGACTGCATCGGATCGTGACAGTCAAGTTAAATCGTGTCGGAGACACCCTTTAATTTGTAGGGTGAAACTTGGTACGATGGTGGTTGCACAATGCGCTCGCAAGGGCCCATAGCTCAGTCCGGTTTAGAGCTGCCGGCTCATAACCGGCTGGTCCCAGGTTCAAATCCTGGTGGGCCCATATCATCAACAGATGGAAAGATTTTTTTGGCCGATGTCAGCAGTGCGCGCGATCGTGATCGACCGCGCGCATTGCGGCGCATGAATCGGCCTGCACCAAACGGAGGCAGAATTGCGTGAAGAGATAGCCCGGTTAATGAGTCTGCAAACCATCGACCGGCAGTTACACGAGCTCGGGCAATCATTGTCTTCAGTCGCGGAGCGCGTTGAGCAGCTTCGCGGCGAAATCGAAACCTCTCAGGCCGAGCTGGATCGACTCACCGAGGAAGACCAGCAGGCGGCCACGGCGCGCCGCCATCTCGAACGTGAACTCGCCGACGGCGAGGCACAAATCCGCAACAAACGGATGCGGCTGAACCTGGTGCGCAACGACAAAGAGTTGCAAGCGCTCGGCCACGAGGTCGAGTCGCTCAAGGAAAACAACCAGCGCCTGGAAAGTGAAGTGCTGGCCTCGATGCAGGCGGCTGAGCCGCGCGCCCCGCGAATCAAGGAACTCACCGAACTCATCGCCGGCAAGCGCACGGAGCTCAAGGCGGCCGAGAAAGAGATCGCGGCCGAGGTCGAGGAGCTGAAGATGTCGATTCAGCGCCAGCGCGTCGAGCGCGACCGCGCGGCCTCTTCGATCGACGACGTGCTGCTGCAACGCTACCAGATGATCTTCAGCCGGCGCGGCGGACTGGCGGTCGCACTGGCAAAGTCAGGCACCTGCCAGGGATGCCGGATGCGCCTGCCGCCACAGCTCTACAATGAGATTCAGAAGCACCTTCAAATCCACTTCTGTCCCAACTGTCAGCGTATTCTCTACTACGAGGGCTGATACGCGCGTCGCGCGACCGTGCTAGGATCGGCGCTGCCGGAGTGGGCCGGGCGATCGCCCCGTAAAGGGGAGGAAAGTCCGGGCTCCATAGGGCAGGGTGGCCGCTAACGACGGCGCGGGGCGACCCGCGGAAAGTGGCACAGAAAATACACCGCCCGCGAGGGTAAGGGTGAAATGGCGGGGTAAGAGCCCACCGGCGCGCGAGTGATCGCGCGCGCATGCTAAACCCCACCCGGAGCAAGACCAAATAGGAGGGTGAGTGGCCCGCTCATGATCCCTCGGGTTCGGTCGCTGGAGCCGGCGAGCAATCGTCCGGCCAAGATGAATGATCGCCGCCCGCAAGGGCACAGAACCCGGCTTACAGGCTCACTCCGGCATTCGACCAACTCCGCCGTCTGATTTCGTTTCTGATTTTTTTTCGGCGCGCCGGCCGCTTTTGAGCTGCGCGCGTGCCTTGGGCGGCGTGGCCGCGTTCCCGCCGCGCGCCGGCCGCTCCAAGATTGCTTGCGGGGTGATCAGAAAATTCGCGAGGCGCGCCAGCGCCGCGAGGCTGGGAGTGCCGGGCCGGATTTCCGGCGCGAGCGCTATCTTCACGCGCGCCGGCAATCCGTCAACGAAGCGTTTGACGCGACGGATGTCTTCCTCGGCGCGCGCCCGATAGCTCTCCAGGTAGGTTAGCGTTTCAGCCACTCCGGCATCGCCGGCGTCATCCACATCCAGCGCGGCCCGAAGCCGCGGAATGTCATCGAGCGCGTGATCATGTGTGAAGCCGCGATAGATCGTTTCGTCAAGGAAGCGGTTGATCACGATCGCGCCGAGGTGCAGCCCCTCGGATTCCATCTTGTCGATAAGCTTGCGCGCCTGGCGCAGGCGATCGGGCTCGGCGGTGGTGACCAGCACAAATCGCACGGCCGGTGAGCGCAGCAGCGCGGCGACCGTTTGCATCCGCGCCGTGATTCGCTCGGCGGCGCCGGCGGCGTCGGCGAAGAAGTCGGCGATGGAAGAGAGCGTGCCGCCGCCCGCGAAGCGCTCCAACTCGCGCGCGACATAGCTCGTGATGCGTGCGGCCAGCCTTAGCGCCAACGAGGCCGATTGCCCGGCCGGCTTGATCAGCCATCGCGCGGCCTGCGAATCGAGCAGCCGTATCAGGCGCGCCGGCGCTTGCACGAACTCGAACGCGTGTGCGGCGGGAGGAGTATCGACGACCTCCAGGTCGAACTTGCCCGTCTCGTGAAGATCGTGGAGCGCCTCCAGCGCGGCGTAAGCGTCGGAGCCGGCGAACCGCGTGCTGAGGCTTTGATAGAAGGCGTTGTCGAGGATGCGTCGGCGAACGGCTGGGTCGGTCACATGCGCGGTCACCATCGCGTCCCATTCGCCTTTGACGTCGAGCATCATCGCACTGAGCTTGAGCGCGGGGTCGAGACCGGCGGCGCGCAATCGTCGCGCGTCAATCCGCGTCGGCTTGCCGCCCAGGCGCGGCAATCCAAGCGCTTCGCGAAGCCGCCGAGCGGGATCGACCGTGATGACTGCGGTGCGCAGACGAGCGGTCGCGGCGGCGATACCGAGGGCCGCGGCGATGGTGGTTTTGCCGACTCCGCCGGAACCCAGGACGACAAGGACAGAGCGCGGCTTGAGCAAATCCTTCACGGTTACGGAGCGTCCGCCAAGCGCCGCGGACGTCACGCGCCAAAATAGCAGAACTGGTAAGCGAAAGATGGCGGTCAGGGGGATTGATAGTGCTTGCACGAAGCTGTGGATTGCGCTTGAGGCGCAATTGGACGCAGGCGCAGTGCGGCGGATACTATTTTGAGGGCTGCGCCGATGTGGGGGCGCAGCGCTGGGGAGGTCGCAAGATGGTATTGCCGGCGGCTGTGATCGTGGCGTTGGCGGTGGGTGCGATAGTCGCCTGGCTGGCCGCCGCCCGCCGCTGGGAAGGCAAGGTGCGCGAGGCCGAGGTGCGGATGGAGGAACGCGAGCGCGGCTTCTCCGCGCAGAAGGCGCTGCTCGAAAGCTCGGAGCGCAAACTCGCCGATACTTTCAAGTCGCTCGCGGCCGACGCGTTGGAAGCCGCCAACCACAGTTTCCTGACGCTCGCCGATCAGAAGCTCGGCTCGGTGGTCGGTCCGGTCAACGAATCGCTGGGCAAGCTCGACCGCGAGATCCGCGAGATTGAAGGAGCGCGCCGCCAGGCCTATGGCGCTCTCGGCGAGCAGATAAGTTCCCTCATCACCGCGCAGAAGGAGTTGCGCTCGGAAGCATCCAATCTTTCGCGCGCGCTACGGGCGCCGTCGGTGCGCGGCCGCTGGGGTGAGATTCAGCTCAAGCGGGTGGTCGAGATGGCCGGGATGCTCGAGCGCTGCGATTTTTTCCAGCAGGACAGCGCGGCGAACGACGACGGCAAATTGCGTCCCGACCTGCGCGTGCAGTTGCCCGGCGGCAAGAACATCATCGTCGACGCCAAGGTGCCGCTGCAGGCCTATCTCGAAGCGCTCGAAGCGACGAGCGAGGATGCGCGCCAGGAAAAGCTCAAACAGCACGCGCAGCAGGTGCGCGCACACATGGTCGCGCTCGGCTCCAAAATGTACTGGGATCAGTTCCAGCCCAACCCCGAGTTCGTAATCCTGTTTTTGCCGGGTGAGCCGTTCTTCAGCGCCGCCCTGGAGCAGGACCCTTCGCTGATCGAGCAGGGTGTGGCGCAACGCGTGATTCTCGCCACGCCAACGACGTTGATCTCGCTGCTGCGCGCGGTCTCCTACGGATGGCGTCAGGAGCAGTTGGCGGAAAACGCGCAACGTATCAGCGAGATGGCGCGCGAACTTGCGGACCGGTTCGCCACGATGGTCGAACATCTGCGGCGCGTCGGGACCTCGCTGAAGTCGTCGGTGGGCGCGTTCAACGAAGCGGTCGGTTCGTTCGAGGGCCGCGTGATGCCGTGGGCGCGCCGCTTCCGCGAGCTTGGAGTGGTCGGCAAAAAAGAATTGGGCGAGCTCGAGAAGATCGACGTCGTGCCGCGCGAACCGGCGTCCGCCCTGGAGGAACGGCCCGAGGTGGCCGCGCCGAAGTAGCGCGGCACGCGCCGGCTAAGGCTGTTCCACGTTGGAAGGCGAGGGCGGTTTGAGCTGGCTGCGCTCGTGGCCTTCGGCGATCCAGGCCTCGACTTCGCGCCGCTCGCGCGCGAGGAAGTTGCCGATCGCGCGGCGCAGGCCGTCATGCGCGACATAGTGGGCGCTATGCGTGAGCGCGGGATCGAAGCCGCGCAGCCACTTGTATTCGCCGCCGGCGCCGGGCTCGAAGCGCGCGATTCCGTTGGTGATGCAATGCTCGATCGCGGCGTAGTAGCAGACGTTGAAGTGCAGATACTTCAGGTCTTCAAAACATCCCCAGTAACGCCCGTAGAGCACGCCCGACTTCTGCAGGTTGAAGGTCCCGGCGACCAGCTTGCGCCCGCGATACGCGCAGACCAGGCAGACGTAGCGCTTGAAGCGCTCGCGCATCTCGGTAAAGAACTCGCGCGTCAGGTAACGGCGGCCCCAGTAGAGTTTCTCGATCGTGGAGAGGTAGAGATCGAACATCGGGCCGAAGATCGAGTCGGGGATGTCGTCGCCCGCGTGCACCTTGATGGTCACGCCCTGGGCGACGAGCGCGGCGCGCTCATGGCGGACCGCGTAGCGGCGTTTGCTCTTGAGCGCGCCCAGGTAGTCCTCGAAAGCGGTGAAGCCGGTGTTGCGCCAATGGTACTGGTAGCCGAGGCGCTCGAGGAAACCGAGTTCGCGCAGCGCCGCCGCCTCGTCGGCCAGGCAGAAGTTTACATGCGCTGAGGAGAGCTTGTTGTCCGCGCAGAGCTGCGTCAGGGCGCGTCCCAAGGCCGTGACCAACGGCCGCCGCGCGACGCCGGGCGCGGTGAGAAAGCGCCGTCCGCTATGCGGCGTAAATGGCACGCCGGCCAGCAGCTTGGGATAGTAGCGGATGCCGCTGCGCTCGGCCGCGTCAGCCCATCCCTGGTCGAAGACGAACTCGCCCATGCTGTGGCCCTTGAGGTAGAGCGGGCAGGCAGCGATGAGAGTTTTGCCGCGATGGATCGTCAGATGGCACGGGCCCCATCCGCTCGCCCGCACCGCGCTCTTGGAATTCTCCATCGCGAACAGCCAGTCCCAATCGACGAACGGGGTGTCGTCCTCGGCGAGCAGCGCGTTCCAATCCTCGCGCGCGATGCGGTCGATGCCCTCGATGACGCTGACTTCGATCGTCGCCGCATCCGCGCCCGTGACACGGGCGGTCGTGTTCTTATTGTCGTTCCTCGCCATAATCTATGGGGCCATAATCTATGGGCGAGCTTAGCCGTGCCGGACGCCGCCGCAAAGGGCTAGCGGCCGGTGCTCCCACGACCATGCACCGATTTGCTATTCTATATGAGCAAGCAGGGTGACGGCTCCGGACGAACTCGCTCGGACGATCTCGCTCCGACGATTTCGAATGACGGGTGGCTGACTGGCGAGTGAAGCAGAACGAAGAACGATGAACGACGAGCTTTGGCAGCGAGAAATGCGGGCGCGCAAGCGCGATGATGATGGCGCCGGCAACGGACGTCCCTCCGATGGCGGCACGGTCGTCGAGCGGCGGACGCGGCCCGAGACCCGCACCAAGAAGCCGCCGATGTACAAGGTCATCCTGCTCAACGACGACTACACGCCGATGGAGTTCGTGGTCGAGATATTGAAGGTGGTTTTCCACAAGCAGCACGCCGAGGCGACCAGGATCATGCTGCACGTGCATCAGAACGGGATGGGCGTGGCGGGCGTGTTCCCGTACGAAATCGCCGAGACCAAGGTGCGCACGGTGGAGGAACTGGCGCGCCAGAGCGAATTCCCTTTGAAATGCGTGATGGAAAAAGCCTGAGCGGCACGAACAATTTTTAGTGATTAATTTGATCTTAATGATTAGTTTGGAGTTATGCACAGTACAAAAGATTCTGACCGCAACGGTCAGCGAAGAGGAGCCGGCGGATGGCGTCGCAAGGCGTGATGCTTAGCCGCGAGTTGCAGGTCACGCTGCAGTTGGCGATGACCGAGGCGCAGAGCCGGCGCCATGAATACGTCTGTCTGGAGCACGTGCTCTACGCGATGCTCCATGATTTCACCACCAGCAACGTGCTCAAGCATTGCGGCGCGAATATCGATTCGCTGCGCCGCAAACTGCAAGGCTACCTCGACGACGGCGTCGAGCGGCTTGGCCGCGGGGCCGACGCCACTCCGCGCTACGCGACTGGCGTGCAGCGCGCATTGCAGCGCGCGGCATTGCACGCGCAGTCGGCGGGCCGCCAGGAGATAAACGGTCCGGCGGTGCTCATCGCGATGTTCCAGGAGGCCGAGTCGTACGCGCTCTACTTCCTGCAGGAGGAAGGCGTCACCCGCTTCGACGTGATTAACTTCGTTTCGCACGGCGTTTCCAAGGTCGGTGCGGACGACGATCGGCAAGTGCGCGGCGCCAATGAAGGCCAGGGCGAGAGCGAGGACGAGCACGATCACGAAGAAGGCGAGGGCGACGAGGACGAGGAGGGCACGCCGAAACTTTCTCCGGCACGCGCGCTCAAGCGCTACGCGATAAACCTGGCCGAGCGCGCCGCCAAGGGCAAGATCGATCCGCTGATCGGGCGCAAGAATGAAATCGAGCGCGCGGTTCATATCCTGCTCCGCCGGCGCAAGAACAACCCGGTCTTCGTCGGCGAAGCCGGCGTGGGCAAAACTGCGCTGGCCGAGGGCCTGGCGCTCGCGATCCATGACGGGCGCGTGCCGGAGGCGCTCAAGGGCGTCGAGATCTACGCGCTGGACATGGGCGCGCTGCTCGCGGGCACGCGCTTTCGCGGCGATTTCGAGCAGCGGCTGAAGGCCGTGATCAAGGCCGCGTCGGGCAATCCGAAAATCGTGCTCTTCATCGACGAGATCCACACGATCGTGGGCGCCGGCTCGGCGTCGGGCTCCACGATGGACGCCTCCAACCTGCTGAAGCCCGCACTCGCATCGGGCGAACTGCGATGTATCGGATCGACCACCTACCAGGAGTACAAGCGCTCATTCGATCGCGACAAGGCTCTGGGCCGGCGGTTTCAGCGCATAGACGTGCCCGAGCCGACCGTGGAAGAGGCCGTGCAGATTCTCAACGGGCTCAAGAGCTATTACGAAAAGCATCATAACGTGCGTTACACCGGGCCGGCGATTCGCGCCGCGGTCGATCTTTCTTCGCGCTACATCAATGACCGCTACCTGCCTGACAAGGCGATCGACGTGATGGACGAGGCGGGCGTCGCGGCACGGCTCCGCGCGAGCGGTCCCGACGCGGTGACGGTGGGCGCGCGCGACTCCGAGCGGACGGTGGCGCGGATGGCGCGGATTCCGGAGCGCACGGTGTCCTCCAGCGATCGGGCGCGCCTGCAAAATCTCGAGGACGAGTTGAAGCAGGCGGTGTTCGGACAGGATCCGGCGATTGGGGCGGTGGCTCGCGCAATCAAGCTCGCGCGATCGGGCCTCGCGCATCCAGACCGTCCGGTGGGCGCGTTCCTCTTCGCCGGCCCCACCGGCGTCGGCAAAACCGAGGTCGCCCGCCAGCTCGCGAAGGTGATGGGCGTGGAATTTCTGCGCTTCGACATGAGCGAGTACATGGAGCGCCACACCGTCTCGCGGCTCATCGGCGCGCCGCCGGGTTACGTCGGTTTCGACCAGGGCGGCCTGCTGACCGACGCGATCAACAAGAACCCGCACTGCGTGTTGTTGCTCGACGAAATCGAGAAGGCGCATCCCGACCTGTTCAGCATCCTGTTGCAGGTGATGGACCATGCGACACTGACCGACAACAACGGACGCAAGGCGGATTTCCGCAACGTGATCATCGTGATGACCACCAACGCCGGCGCACAGGAGCTGGCGCGCACGATGATCGGATTCGGCACCGATGTCGCGACCGGCAATCCGCGTAGCGCGATCGACCGGATGTTCAGCCCCGAGTTCCGCAACCGGCTCTCCGCCATAATCGAGTTCGCGGGACTCGGTCCCGAGATTATCGCTCGCGTGGTCGACAAGTTCGTGGGCGAGCTGGCCGAGCGGCTGGCGGCGCAGAAGGTGAAGCTGGAGGTCTCGGAGGCGGCGCGAAAGTGGCTTGCGCAAAAGGGTTACGACCCGCGCTTCGGCGCGCGGCCACTGGGGCGGCTTATCGAGTCGGAGGTCGCGCGGGCGCTCGCCGACCAGGTGCTGTTCGGCACGCTCAGCAAGGGCGGCGTGGCGAAGGTCGATCTCGCAGATGACAAGCTGGTGTATAGCTTCGCGGCGAATGCGCCCAAGGCCGCAGCGCCCGCGGCACCTGTCGAGCCCGTCAGCTAAACGCAAAAAAATCAGAACGAGGAAGCGCCGAGGAAAGCAGTCATCCGGCGCTTCCTCGCTCGACCCCCACCTCCATCCTCCCCCAAAACGACTGGGGGAGGAGGCGAGAAGCGTTCAACCACATCGCGCCGCGACGACCGAAATAGATTCAGCCGTAAGCTTGCTACTAGGATGCCCGATGAGCGGCCCACCCACCCTGCTCCAGCAACGAGCCGCCGCTATAACACGAATATCCGCCAGTGATCGTGTTGCTCGCGACGCTTCCATTGAAGATGCATGAGGTCCCGTCAGGCATTATCACGCGAAAGGTTATCCGCGAATCCGCCAGCCTCACATCGGTGACCGTGCCGGAGTCATTCTGTCTAAGGCAGTTCTGGTTGCCATAAGCGCAAGTGTAGGAACCGGCGATGGTCGAGTTGTTGCCCTCCCGCAGGGTTATCGAAATTTTCTGCTGCGCGTTGCACCGGCCAGGAGCCGAGCCAGGGCAGCGAGCAACGGTCGTTCCCTGCCACGTTCCAACGACCCCGTCTGAAGTCGGCGCCTTTGAAGAATCGGCAGAAACCGTTACCGCCGGCGAGGTGCTCGGAGAAGCGTTTTCCTGCGACCCGCCAGCGCCGCATCCCACTATCAGCACCGCGATCAGAATGCCGAACAGCGCCATATAAACCGGGATTTTCATTTTACTCTCGGGTGCAGCGGGCTCGCGCTCCAGATTATCACGCCGGTCAGGCCGGTAAGCTAAGCGCGCGAAGTGCATGCTACGCGCCCTTTGCGATCAGCGTGTCGTGCAGCCACTTTGCGTCGTCGCGCTCGGGATAGTCGATAGTATAGTGGAGCCCGCGCGACTCCTTGCGCGCCGTCGCCGAGCGCACCACCAGCTCGGCAACTTCGACCAGGTTGCGCAGCTCGATCAGGTCGGAGTCGATCAGGTGGTCCCAGTAATAGCCGTAAACCTCCTGCTTGATTAGCTGCAGGCGGCGCATCGCGCGCGCGAGGCGCGCGTCGCTCCGCACGATGCCGACGTAGTTCCACATCAGGCGGCGAATCTCGTCCCAGCTCTGAGTTATCAGCACGCGCTCCTCGTTGCGCATCGCGCGTCCGGGATCCCATCCGGGAAAGTCCGGCGGACGCCGCTCTCCCGCGGCGGTCGCGTCCTCGCGCGCCGCGGCTGCCGCGCGCCGGCCCATCACGGCCGCCTCAAGCAGCGAGTTCGACGCGAGCCGATTAGCGCCGTGAAGCCCGGTCATCGCGGTCTCACCAGCCGCGTATAGCTGCGCAAGCGCGGTGCGCGCGTCGAGGTCGGTCACCAGCCCTCCGCACATGTAATGCGCCGCCGGTACCACCGGAATCGGCGCGCGGGTCAGGTCAAAACCAAAGCTCAAGCATCGGTTGAAGATATTCGGAAAGCGGCCGCGCACGAAATCAGCGGGCCGATGGCTGATGTCGAGCAGCACGTAGTCCAGCCCGTGGCGCTTCATCTCGGAATCGATCGCGCGGGCGACGACGTCGCGCGGCGCGAGTTCGCCGTCGGGATGGTAGCTCTTCATGAACGGCGTGCCGTCGGGCAGCCGCAGGATCGCGCCCTCGCCGCGCAGCGCTTCGGAGATGAGAAACGACTTGGCGGCCGGATGGTAGAGGCAGGTCGGATGGAATTGGATGAATTCCATGTTGGCGACCGGCGCGCCCGCCCGATAGCCCATCGCAACGCCGTCGCCCGAAGCGATGTCGGGATTCGTCGTGTACAGATAGACCTTGCCGGCGCCGCCGGTGGCGAGCAGCGTCGCGCGCGCGATGAATTTGTCGACCGTGCCGCTCGCGCGGTCGAGCACGTACGCGCCCCAGCATCGCGCGCCGCTAGCGCCGTCGCGGGCGATGCCGCGCTCGACCAGCAGGTTGACCGCGATCTTGTTTTCGAGCACGTGGATGTTGCGCCGCGCGGCGGCGGCCTCGCCCAGCGCGCGCATGATTTCGCGCCCGGTCAGATCCTGTGCATGGAGCACGCGGCGATGGCTGTGGCCGCCCTCGCGGCCCAGGTCGTACTCGTCCTCGCCGCCTTCCTCGACCCGGGTAAAGCGCGTGCCAAGCGCGATCAGCTCGCGCACCGCCTCGGGGCCGTCGCGCACGATCGTTTCAACCGCGTGCCGGTTGCACAGGCCGGCGCCGGCGCGCAGCGTATCGTCGATGTGCGACTCGAACGAGTCGTCGACGCTCCACACGCTGGCGATTCCGCCCTGCGCGTAGGCAGTGTTGGCTTCGTTGCTTGCGGCCTTGGTCAGCACCGTGACGGTGCCGGTCTCGGCCGCCTTGATCGCGAAGACCAGTCCCGCGATCCCGCCGCCGATGACCAGGTAGTCGCTCTCGAAGGTGGCGCTCGCAGGTCCTGGCGACGCATCAGTCGTCGTATGAGTCACGGCATCAGTCATGGCATAAGACCGCCGGCGGAATTATCGAGCGCGAGTCCGATGCGCGCGGTAGTTGGCGCCGCCGATGATGCGGCGGGTAGCGAAACGAGCAGCAAAAAAAGACTGCCGCAGTGGGTCAAGCCTCTCATGTCTGACCGTATGCGAGGCCGGCGCGGCGCGTCAAGTTGGAGCGCGCGCGGGTTGTTTGCGCATCAAACCGGGCCTCGATTGCCCCCCATAGTGGATTGCCATATCCTTGTTACAGAAGGCTTGTATCGTTGTATCGAGGCTTCGAGGGCACAATAGAGGCAGCAGGGAAGGCCCCCCGGGGCCGCATCATGGAGCTCACCGCACCCAATCTGCTGACCTTGATGCGCATCGCGCTGGTGCCGGTTCTGGTGGTGCTGCTGATGTATCCGGCGCCGGGGCCATCGGCGATGGCGGCGGGCATTTTTTTCATCGCCACGCTCAGCGACTTCTTCGACGGATATATCGCGCGCAGCTACGGCTCGGGCACCACGCTCGGCAAGTTTCTCGATCCGCTCGCAGACAAGCTGGTTATCACCTCGGCGCTGATCATGCTGGCTGCGATGCCGCGGTTTCCGCGAGTGCCGGCCTGGATGGTGGTGGTGCTGGTGACGCGCGAGATCGCGGTCACGGGGTTGCGCGCGATGGCGGCGGTGGAGGGGCAGGTGATGGCCGCCGAGGAACTGGGCAAATACAAGATGGTGCTGCAGTCGATCGCGATCCAGGGGCTGCTGATCAACTACGTTTACTTTCACGTGGATTTTTTCGCGGCCGGGATGTTCGTGCTGTGGATCGCGATGGTGGTGACCGTTTGGTCCGGCGTGGAGTACTACTTAAGTGCGCGGGCGGTGCTTAGCCCGCGGATGAAGCCGCCGGCGCGGCGGGCAGCGGTTTGACAAGCCGCGCGCGGGCGGATAAATCGATCTATCCGGCCGCGCGACGACAAAGCCTGGGGGCGGGTGTAGCTCAGTTGGTAGAGCG